>NZ_JBFAPI010000009.1:0-290783 GCF_040676615.1 Asanoa sp. NPDC049573 | reverse complement strand
CTGCGCCGTGTCGGGTCCCCTCCGCGGCCCCTAACAGCCCCTCCCCCCCAGCCCGTAGCTCCAGCGCATGACACCCTCCCCGGACCCAAACCGCAACCAGCGACGGCCGAAAGCCGACGGATAGCAAGGACCGATCAGCGCCCGGACCGCAACCAACGACGAAGCACACCCCCGGCGGGAGCAACGGCGCGCGCCCACGACGAACCCGGGCAGGAATGAACTTGATCTGCTTTTGGCTGAACTTCTTCGGAGGGGCCGCTCAGTGATCGCGCGCGCCGGACAAATAGACTCGCTCGGTCCGCGCGAAGCGTGCCACGCTCTCCGTTGACCCAATCCGAATCGCCCACACGACGCAAGGGGGCACCGATGGCTGCCATTTCCCGCGACGAGGTCGCGCATCTCGCGCGGCTGTCGCGGCTCGCCGTGACCGAGCAGGAGCTCGACACGTTCGCCGGCCAGCTCGACGTGATCCTCCAGGCCGTGGCGCGGGTGGGTGAGGTCGCGGCCGCGGACATCCCGCCGACCTCGCACTCCGTGCCGTTGACCAACGTGTTGCGGGAAGACGTCGTGATCAGTTGCCTGACCCGGGAAGAGGCCCTCGCGGGCGCGCCCGACGTGGCCGAAGACCGGTTCCGGGTGCCGCGCATCCTGGACGAGGAGGCGTGACAGTGAGCGACCTGACCAGGATGACCGCCGTCGAGATCGCCGCGAAGGTGGCCGATGGCGAGGTTTCCGCCGAGGAAGTGACGCGGGCGCACCTTGACCGGATCGCCGCCGTCGACGGCCAGGTGCACGCGTTCCTGCACGTCGACGCCGACGGCGCGGTCGAGGCCGCCCGCAAGGTCGACGCCAGGCGGGCCCGCGGCGAGTCGCTCGGGCCGCTGGCCGGCGTGCCGGTCGCCGTCAAGGACGTGATGGCCACCCGCGGTGTCCCGACCACCGCCGGGTCGAAGATCCTCGAAGGGTGGCGGCCGCCCTACGACGCGACCGTCGTCGAGCGGCTGCGGGACGCCGGCACGGTGATCCTCGGCAAGACCAACATGGACGAGTTCGCGATGGGCTCGTCCACCGAATACTCGGCCTACGGGCCGACCAACAACCCGTGGGACCTCGGCCGGATCCCCGGCGGCTCGGGTGGCGGCAGCGCGGCGGCCATCGCCGCCTTCGAGGCGCCCCTGGCCATCGGAACCGACACCGGCGGCTCGATCCGGCAGCCGGGCGCGGTGACCGGCACGGTCGGGTCGAAGCCGACCTACGGCGGCACCTCCCGCTACGGGCTCATCGCCTTCTCGTCGAGCCTCGACACCCCGGGGCCGTGCGCGCGCACCGTGCTCGACGCGGCCCTGCTGCACGAGGTGATGGCCGGGCACGACTGGCGCGACTCGACCTCGATTCCGCAGCCCGTGCCGCCGGTGGTCGAGGCGGCCAGGCTCGGCCTGACCGGCGACCTGACCGGCATGCGGCTCGGCCTGGTCACCCAGTTCGACGGCGAGGGCGCCGAGCCCGGCGTGATGGCCGCGTTCCGCGACGCGCTGGCCGCGCTGACCAAGCTGGGCGCCGAGATCGTCGACGTGTCCTGCCCGCACTTCGAGTACGCGCTGCCGGCCTACTACCTGATCGCGCCGAGTGAGGCCTCGTCAAACCTGGCCCGCTTCGACGGCGTCCGCTACGGCCTGCGGGTCGGCGACGACGGGACCCGGTCGCTCGAAGAGGTGATGTCGCTGACCCGCGAGGCCGGCTTCGGCCCCGAGGTCAAGCGCCGGATCATGCTGGGCACCTACGCGCTGTCCAGCGGCTACTACGACGCCTACTACGGCCAGGCGCAGAAGGTCCGCACGCTGATCACGCAGGACTTCAACGCGGCCTTCGAGCAGGTCGACGTGCTGGTCGCGCCGACCACCCCGTTCGTCGCGTTCCCGTTCGGGTCGCGCACCTCCGACCCTTACCAGATGTATCTCGCCGACCTGTTCACGATCCCGACCAACCTCTACGGCGGCCCCGGCATCTCGGTGCCCTGCGGCCTGTCCGAGGGGCTGCCGGTCGGCTTCCAGATCATGGCCCCGACGATGGCCGACGACCGCATGTACCGGGTCGCCGCCGCCCTCGAGTCCGCCGTCGGCACGCTGACCCCGCCGTCCCTGGAGGGCTGATGACCACCACGACGCTGCCCACCACCTACGACGCGGCCGTCGCCGGCTTCGAGCCGGTGATCGGCCTGGAGACCCACGTCGAACTCGGCACCAAGACGAAGATGTTCTGCGGCTGCCCGACCGACTTCGGCGGCGAGCCCAACACCCGGGTCTGCCCGGTCTGCCTGGGCCTGCCCGGTTCGCTGCCGGTGGCCAACAAGGCCGCGATCGAGGCGACGATCCGGATCGGGCTCGCGCTCAACTGTTCGATCGCCACCTGGTGCCGGTTCGCCCGGAAGAACTACTTCTACCCGGACATGCCGAAAGACTTCCAGATCAGCCAGTACGACGAGCCGCTGTGCGTCGACGGTTACCTCGATGTCGAGGTCGAGGGGCGCACGGTGCGGATCGGCATCGAGCGGGTCCACCTGGAGGAAGACACCGGCAAGACGTTGCACGTCGGCGGCGCGACCGGTCGCATCCACGGCGCGACCGAGTCGCTGGTCGACTACAACCGCGCCGGCATCCCGCTGGTCGAGATCGTCACCAAGCCGGTGCCCGGCACCGGTGCGCTCGCCCCCGAGGTGGCCCGGGCCTACGTGACCGAGCTGCGCGACATCCTCCGCGGCCTCGGCGTCTCCGACGTCCGCATGGAGGAGGGCTCGCTGCGCTGCGACGTCAACACGTCGCTCAACCGCCCGGGCGAGAAGTGGGGCACCCGCACCGAGACCAAGAACGTCAACTCGCTGCGCTCGGTCGAGCGGGCCGTGCGGTCGGAGATCATCCGGCAGGCCGGCGTCCTCGAGGGCGGCGGCCGGATCGTCCAGGAGACCCGGCACTTCTCCGAGGAGACCGGCGACACCCGCCCCGGCCGCTCGAAGGAGGAGGCGACCGACTACCGCTACTTCCCCGAGCCCGACCTCGTGCCGCTTGCGCCCGAGCCGGAGTGGGTCGAGTCGTTGAAGGCCGCCCTCCCCGAGCCGCCGCGGGTGCACCGCAAGCGCCTCCAGGACGCGTGGGGCCTGTCCGACCTCGACATGCGGTCGGTGGTCAACGCGGGCGCGGTCGAGCTGATCGAGCAGACGGTGGCGGCGGGCGCCTCCGCGGCGGGCGCCCGCAAGTGGTGGCTGGGCGAGCTGGCCCGGCGCGCCAACGAGGCCGGCATCGAGCTGTCCGCGGTCGGCGCCACACCGGCCCAGGTGGCCGAGCTGCAGACGCTGGTCGACAGCGGCAAGCTCAACGACAAGCTGGCCCGCGTGGTGCTCGAGGGCGTCGTGGCCGGCGAGGGCTCGCCGGCGCAGGTGATGGAGGCGCGCGGCCTCGCGGTCGTCTCCGACACGGGCGCGCTGACGGCGGCCGTCGACGAGGCGATCGCCGCCAACCCCGACGTGGCCGCCAAGGTCCGCGAGGGCAAGGTGGCCGCCGCCGGCGCCCTGGTCGGTGCCGTCATGAAGACGACCAAGGGCCAGGCCGACGCGAAGTCGGTGCGCGAGCTGATCCTGCAGCGCCTCAGCGGAAGCTGATCTTTAAGAGCGGTTCCCGGGTCCGCGGGCGGCACGACCGTCGCTCCCGCCGGGGACCGCTCGCTTCGCTTCGCTGCCAGGTCCGCGATTGATACTTTCCATAGCTACTATCTACTTGTAGAGTAAATCTCGTGGACGACGACACCGCGACCGGGCGGCTGCTGTGGCAGGTGACCTTGCGCTGGCGGGCGGCGGTCGACCGCGCGGTGGCGCCGCTCGGCCTGACCCACGCGCAATACAGCTTGATCGGGTCGCTCTACGGCCTGACCCGGCAGGGCCGCAGCCCATCGCAGCGGGAGTTGGCCGACTTCGCGGGCCTGGAGCAGATCTACGTCTCGAAGCTGATCCGCGGGCTCGTCGACGCGGGCCTGGTGACGCGGGTGCCCGACCCGGCCGATTCGCGGGCCCGGCAACTGTCCCTGACACCCAAGGGCGTCGAGGTGACGGAAGCGGCCGTCGGCGTGGTCCACGCCCTGCAACGCGAGCTGACCGCCCCGATCGGCGGGCCGTCGGGCCCGCGCAACCGGGCGCTGATCAGCAGTCTCAGAGCCTTGCTCGGCGGCGTGCCGGGCGCATCCGAAGGGAGCACAGCCATGACCGCGACTCCTACCTTGACCGGCCAGGACATCGGCGAGGCCCAGGGCGCGTTGAGCGCCCTGCTATCCAACGTGCTGGCCGCCTCCGACGTGTCGGGCAACGAATACGTGACGTTCCGGGTGATCACCGTCCGCGGGCCATGGGCGTCGCTCGACGACCTGGCGGCCTATCTCGCCACACAGCCGCAACTCGGCCTGGACGGGGCGGGTGCCGCGCAGCTCTGTGCCGGTGTTGTCCAAAAGGGACTCGTGGCGGCCGACGGTCCGGTTGCCCTTACCCCGCAGGGGTTGCGACTGTTCGAGTCGCTCAACGACACGGTCCGGCAGACGACACAGACCCTCTATGCGGGCCTCGACGCCGACGACCTGGCGACCGCACACCGCGTGCTGGCAACGCTGACCGACCGCGCCCACCGCGCCGTCGCTGGCTGACTCCCGGGTAGGCCACCGCGCGGCACCGATGGCGGAAGGTTCGGCTCCCGGCGCCGGCGTCGCCGCGTCGGGAGCCAGGCCACCGCGCGGCGGCAACGAACCGGCCCGACGGCCTATCCGACCACAACCCGCCATCGCCGCCACCATACGGAGCAGTCCGCCTCCGCCCGGCGACAAACCGGCCCGACGGCCGGTCCGACCACCCCCCGGCCGCCAGCGCCGCCACGACACGGACCGCACCGCCACCACCGGGCGACAAACCGGCCCGGCGGCCAGTCCCCCCGGCCGCCCGCGGCTACACGGACCAGACCGCCGCCGCGCGGCGACAAACCGGCTTGGCGGCCAGTCCGACCACCCCCGGCTACACGGACCAGACCGCCGGCGCCCGGCGACAAACCGGCTTGGCGACCAGTCCTGACACCACCTCCCGCCGGCGCCGAGCCGACACGGACCAGACCCCGGGCGCCCGGCGACAGAGCGGCCCGAGGGTCTGCCCGGGCGCCACCTCCCGCCGTCGCCGCCATGACACGGAGTCGCGCCCGCCGCCGGCGCCGCACATGTTTTCGCATGTGGTTACGCGCGAAAACATGTACGGCTCGCGGAGCCCACGACAAACCGGCACGGCGGCCGGTCCTGGCGCCGCCTCCCGCCAGCGCCACCACGACACGGAGTCGGGCCGCCGCCGGCGACAAACCTGCCCGGCGGCCGGTCCTGGCGCCGCCTGCCGCCGGCGTCGTCAGGACATGGAGTCGGGCCGCCGTGCCAGCGGCGGGCTGCTCGTGGTTCGGGGGTGGCGTGGCGCCCTCGGGTGGGGTCAGGCTTTCAGCGCGTCGGGATTGGTTTGCGGTTCGGGCATTTCGGCGCCGAAGAAAGCAGCCAACGGGTCGACCATGCGGGGATGGGCGCGGTTGACGGCATCGTGGCCGCTGTTGGGGATCAGCAGCGTGCGGGCCCGCGGGATGGCTCGGGCCAGCGCCTCGTTGGCGGGCGCGTAATAGCGCGGGCCCGTGGCGCCGCAGGCCAGCAGGACCTCCGCGGTGACACCGGCCCAGCGGTCAGCCGGGCCATCGGCCGCGGCGATCAGCGCCGACTCGTCGAGGGTCATCGGCAGCAGGTCGCCCATCATCCGGCCGATCGGGGTGCGCAGGAAGAGCAGGCAGATGGCGGTCTGCACGGGTAGCGGCCACCTCGAGGTGGCCTGGTGCGTGTTGATGCCGCCGGCCGTCAGCGCCATCGCCCGGGCGATCTGGCCCGCGTCGGCCGCGGCCCGGGCCGCGGGGAGCCAGGCCGCCGGGAAGCTGCCGTCGATCGAGATGGCCGCGTCGTAGAGGGCCAGCCGCGCGATCGGCAGCCGCAGGGCGGCGGTCAGCGCGATGAAGCCGCCCGAGCTGTGGCCGATGACGTTGCCGGCGCCGGTGTGGTCGAGCACCGCGGCGAGGTCGTCGATGTCTTCGTCGAAGGTGTAGGGCAGCGTCCGCGGTGGTGCGTCCGCCCGGCCGCGCCGGTTGTAGAGATGCACCGTGAACCGGTCGGCCAGCGCCGCCGCCAGCCGGCGGTAGGTCGTGATGTCGACGCCGCCGCCGTGCACCACGACGACGCCCGGCCCGGCTCCGCTGCTGTGCAGCACGATGGTCGCGCCGTGGCGCGCTGTGATCCGCTCCATGGCCCCTCCCCCGAATCGAGATCGTTAACTGCAAACGCTGTTCGCAGTTTACAGTTGTCGGGTGACCGATGCGCAACCCATCTGGACCCGGCCCGCACGCGGCAGCCGCGGACCGACCCCCGGACACAGCCGCGACGAGATCGTGCGAGCCGCGATCGCCCTGGCCGACGCCCAGGGTCTGCCGGCGGTCTCGATGCGTGCGGTGGCCACCGCGCTGGGCACGACGGGCGGCTCGCTCTACCGCTACCTGTCGTCCCGCGACGACCTGCTCGACCTCATGACGGACCACGCCGTGGGCGAGCTGAAGCCCTACCCCGAGCCGGAAGGTGACTGGCTCGACCAGATGCTGCGGCTGGCCCTAAGGCAGCTCGACCTGCACCGCCGCCACCGCTGGCTGAGCGACGTCGCTCAGCGGCCGTCGTCGGTCGGCCCGGCGACGCTGTCCTGGTTCGACCATTGCCTGGGCACCCTCGCGCCGACCGGGGCGCCGACCACGGCCAAGTTCGAAGCGATCGCGGTCGTCACCGGCACGGTCATTCTTTTCAGTCGGGACCGCGACGCCGCCGCCGCGAGCGCGACCCCGTTCACCGGCCTCGACCCGGCGACCTATCCGCACCTGACCGCGGCACTGGCCAGGCCCGGCCCACCGCCCGCGGGCGACCTCTTCGAGCGCGCCCTGCGTTCCGTGCTGACCGGCCTGCTCGAGCGCCCCGGCCGGTCAGGGTTTGGCGAAAGCGGCGAGAAACTTGTCGCGGAAGCTGTCCATCCGCCAGACCGGTGAGTTGGCCGCCGGCGCCAGGCCCGGCGCCCAGCCCCAGCTGTCGATCTTCGGGATCACCGTCGGATCCTTGGCGATCACCGTGATCGGCACGTCGCGGTTGGGGTTGGCGCCGGTGATGACGGGCGACGGCTGGTGGTCGCCGAGCATCACCATGACCGTGTTCTCGGTGCCGTATTTCTCCATATAGGACACGAGGCTGTCGACCGAATACTCGACCGTCCGGCGGTAGTTGTCCTGGACCTTGCTCACGTCTTCGTTGTTGATCTCGTCGGGATTGCCGCCCCGACCCTCGTTGCCGGGATACGTGGAGCCGTCGCCCAGTGCGTCCCAGTCCATCATCGGCGGCACCGGGTCCCACGGCGCGTGGCTGGACAGCAGGTCGATCTCGGCCATCACCGGCTGGCGGCCGGGCAGCGGCCGGGCGAGCTCCGACCGCTGGAACGACTGCATCGTGAACTGGTCGGGAATCGACGAGAAGGCGTAGCCCTGGCCCTTGTAGCCGAGCGTGCGGTCGTCGTACTCCTTGTCGAAGCCGTAGACCTTGCCCTCGGGCCAGTCGCGCCGATTGGCCGGCATCACCGCGACCGTGCGCCAGCCGGCCTTGTCGAACGCCGTCGTGAGCGTGTAGCGCGACCCTTCGGTGAACTTCCCGTACCGCCGCTGGCTGTTGATCCACAGTCCGGATTGGAACGTCGAGTGGGCGAGCCAGCTCCCGCCGCCGATGGTCGACGACGTGAGCCAGCCGCTGCGGGTCTGGAAGCCGGCCGCGGAGAGCGACTGCGATCGGGCCGAGAGCAGCGAGGCGGTCTGCGGATAGTTGACCGCGTCGCGCCCATAGCTTTCCACGAACGCGAAGATGACGTCCTTGCCCCGCAACCCCTGCAACAACTGCGAGGCGGGCACGTCCCGGTAGGCGTCGGTGGCCTCTTCGCGGGCGTACGCGGCCTGGTCGTTGATGTCCTCGCGAAGCTGGGCGGCATGCCCGTAGGCGGCCGACGCGGTGTTGCGGCCCGCCACCGGCACCCCGGGCGCCACGTGCACGCCCAGCACCGCCAGCGCGACCCAGACGACGCCGAGCACCGCGACCACCCGCAGCGCGAGGGCCTTGCGCACGGCCACCACGCGCGAGAGTCGCAGGATCGACAGCGTCGCCAGCACCGGGATGGCCACGGCGACCAGGACGGCACCGATCACGGCGCCGATCGCGCCGGGCTTGCCGAACGACTCGGAGACCCACTCCTCCGCGGCGCGGAACAGCGACCAGTCGGAGAGCGGGTCGAACTGCCGGGAGAGCGTGACGCCGAAACCGAGGTCGAGCACCTTGAGGATACTGACCACGCCGAGCAGCACGCCGGCGACGATGCCGACCACCGTGCGGGCCCGGGCCGGCAGCAGCACCACGATGGCCACCCCGATCAGGGCCTCCAGCGGGATCACCACGATGCTCCACGGCGTCAGCGACGCGTAGTCGTCGGGGAGAAGCAGCAGGACCAGCACGAAGAAGGCGGCCAGCCCGGTGACGATGCGGCTTTTCACGACGCGAGCCAGTCGGGTTCGATGGTCCGCCGGGCGTGCCGGGCCTTCGCGGCCAGATAACCGGCGTTGGCCGCGGACAGGTGCAGCCGGGTCGGCACCCGCTTCGTCACCGTCACGCCGAGCGACGTGAGCTGCTCTTCCTTGTCGGGGTTGTTGGTCAGCAGGGCGATCCGCCCCACACCGAGGGCCCCGAGCATCTGCGCGGCGACGGTGTAGTCGCGCTCGTCCTCCGCGTGCCCGAGCGCGAGGTTCGCCTCGTACGTGTCCATCCCCGTGTCCTGCAACGCGTACGCGTCGAGCTTGGCGTACAGCCCGATGCCCCGCCCCTCCTGCCGGAGGTAGAGCAGCAGGCCGCCGGCGTTGGTGATCCGCTCGACCGCCTCGCGCAACTGGGGGCCGCAGTCGCAGCGCTCGCTGCCGAACACGTCACCGGTCAGGCACTCGCTGTGCGGCCGCACCAGCGGCGCCTCGTCGCGGGCCAGGGTGCCGCGCCAGTCGCCGAGCCCGAGCGCGAGGTGCTCGCGCTCGTCGGCCAGCCCGGTGAACGAGAACACCTCCGCCGTGGTGCTGTAGCCGTCAGGGAACCGAAGGGGGACCGATACCTGCGTGCGTATCGTCGCGTCGTCCATCAATCTCCTCATCAGACGGTGCCGAACCGGGACGAGAGCCCGTAGCGCAACAGCACCACGTCGCCGACCTGGCGGACCTCGGCCAGCGTTGCCCGGCGCTCCTGGCTCCAGGGGAAGTCACCGTCGCCGACGAAGCGGGGTGCCTTGGAGTCGCCGACGAAGAACGGCGCCACCACGAGGTGCAACTCGTCGGCGAGTTCCTCGGTCAGGAACTGGGTGTGGATGGTGCTGCCCCCCTCGACCATCAGCCGGCCGACTCCGCGAGCGTAGAGGTCTTCGGTGACCCGGCGCAGGTTGACCGGTTGCCCCCCGTCGACGACGGTGGCGTGGGCACCCAGCCGCGCCGTGGCCTGTTCCACAGTGGAGCTCGCGCAGTAGACCAGCTTCTCCGCGTCGCCGGCCTGGAAGAACGCCGCGTCCGCGTCGAGGCCGGCTCCTTCGGTCACCGTCACCTTGCGCGGCGAGGGGTGCTCGCCGCGGGCCACCCGGGCGTCCCGGTGCTCAGGCGACTTGACCACCAGGCGGGGGTTGTCGCGGCGGACCGTCTCGGCGCCGACCAGGATCGCGTCGCAGCCGGCCCGGACCTCGTCGACCCGCAGGAAGTCGGCCTCGTTGGACAGGAGCAGGCGCTCGTCGAGGCAGTCGTTGACATAACCGTCGATCGACATCGCGCAGCTCAGCAGGACGTAGGGTCGCTCAGCCATGGCTGTACTCCGGTTGCCGTCGGACGCCGGACTCCCGTAGGTCATGCTCCAGCATTACCGGTTTCTCGGCGGCGCGCCTGGCGTCCGCCCAACGCAGCACCAGCACCACGGCCCCCGGCAGGCTCGCCACCAGGGCCAACACGCCGAACACGACCGCCGTGGACACCCCCTGCGCGGAGGTCAGGCCGGCCGCGCCGAACGCCCAGGCGGCCACGCCCTCCCGGGGGCCCCAGCCGGCGATGTTGCAGGGCAGGGCCATGGCCAGCAGCGCGAGCAGGGTCAGCGGGGCCAGCAGGCGCAGCGGGGCGGTCGCCCCGGCAGTGCGGGCGGCGACCAGGAAGGTGACCAGGTGGCCACCGAGCACCACGGCCGTCGTGATCACCACGCCGATCCCGGTGCCGGGCGAGGCGAGCCCGGTGCGCAGCCGCAACCGGCCCTTGGCCAGGTAGGCGACCAGGGCCACGACGGCTAGCGCGGCGACGGCCAGCGGCATGTGCCGGCGCACCGGTGACGGGAACACGGCGAGGGTTACCACGGAAAGCGCGATCGTAACCACGAATCCGGCCATCCGTTCGACCACGACCGCGCGTACGCCGAGGGCGACGTCGCCGATGTCCTTGCCGTGCCGGACGGCCCGATGCACGTCGCCGACCACCCCGCCGGGCAGCGTGGTGTTGAGGAACTGGGCACGGTAGTAGGCACCGACGGCCTCGCGCAGCGGCAACGTCACGCCGAGCGCCCGGGCCACCAGCGCCCACCGGTAGGCGCAGGCGACCGTGGTCACCACGCCGAGCCCGAAGGCGGTGCCGAGCGCGGTCGCGTCGACGCCGCGGATGCCGTCGAGGAAGGGGCCGCTGCCCAGCCGCCAGACCAGCACGCCGAGCAGCGCGGCGCCGCCGGCCAGCCGGACCCAGCCCCAGATCTGCGCCTTGGTCACGGCAGGGCCAACAGGTCGACGTGGTCGACGCTAGCGGTGAGCCGGCCTTCGGCGATCTCCGCGGTGCGCCGCCGGGCGTACCCGCCGGCCGGGGTGGCCAGCGCCGGGACCTGCTCGACCGCGGCCGCCAGCCACTCGCGGAACCAGACGTCGAGCAGCGCCCGATCGTCGGCGGCCAGCCGCCACGGGCTGGGCCGCAGCGTGGTCGCCACCCCGTGCCGGCCGAACGCGTCGGCCAGCGCCGCGACCGCGTCGGGGCCGAGCAACCGGCGCCCGCCGACCGCGCGCCGCTGGTGCGCGTTGAACGCGGCGGCCACCTCGGCGTCGAACGGGTCCGCGGGCGTGAGTTCCACCCGGCCGACGACCGAGAGCATGATCAGCGCGGGTACGCCGGCACCGGCGCACGCGGCCGCGATCGCGTCGACCTCCTCGACGGTCAGGATGTCGATCAGCGCCGACGCGGTGACCAGCCCGGCACCGGACAGGTCGGCAGCGGTCAGCGTGCCGATGTCGCGCTGCCGGGTGGTCACGGTGATCCCGTCCGGCTTGCCGGCCAGCGCGGCCGCGAGCAGGTCCGGGTCGCGGTCCCACATGATCCAGTGCTGCGCGGCCGCCAGCCGGGGCGCCAGCCAGCGGACGGCCGAGCCGGTGCCGCACCCCAGGTCGTGTACCACCAGCCGGGGCGCGTCGCCGAGCCGCGACCGCAGGTCGTCGACCAGGTCCGCGGCGCGCGCCGCGGCGTCGGCGGGTTCGCGCAGGCGCAGCCACTCGGGGCTGACGGTGGGCATCAGGGCGCTCGTCATCTGCTCGTGCTCTCCCGCATCGCGACCGTGGACAGGACATCGGACGCCAGCTTCGCCGTCACCGGCCAGCCCGCCAGCGTCGTGCGACGCAGCCGGGCCGACGCGCGCAGCGCATCGCGGGCGGAAGGTTCGGTGAGCCAGCGCCGCAGCGCGGCGGCGAGCGCGGCCGGGTCGCCGGGCGGCACCAGCATCCCCGGGCGGCTGCCGTCCGGCGCCCGGCCCAGCGTGTCGGGCAGACCCTGCGCGGTCGTGGTCAGCACGGGGATGCCGCGGGCCAGCGCCTCGGTCACGACCATCCCGTAGGAGTCGGCCCGGGACGGCAGCACGAGCAGGTCGGCGTCCGCGTATGCGGCGTCGAGGTCGGCTCCGGTGCGCGGGCCGGCGAAGCGCATCCCGGCCGGCGCGCGCCCGCGCACCGCGGCGGCGAACTCCGGGGCCCGTTCCAACGAGCCGACGCACAAACAGCTCCAACCGGCGTCCGGCAACATCGCCAGCGCCTCGGCCAGCACGTCGTGCCCCTTGTGCGGCAGCACGGCGGCGACGCAGAGCAACCGGGAGCCGGTGTCGCCGTGCGCGGCCACCGGCCGCGGCTCGACGCCGGGCGCGGCCACGAACGCCGGCAGCCCGTAGCGCTCGAACACGTGCCGCCGGCTCCATTCGCTGGTGGTCAGCACCGCGTCGGCGGCCGCCAGCACCTCCCGCTCGCCCGGCTCGCCGAAGATCATGTGGACCAGCACGACGAGCCGCAGGCGACCGACCCGGTCGACCGGGACGGAGGTGGCCAGCAGGCCGTCGACCACGACGAGCGCGCCGTCGGGCAGCGTGTCGAGCACCGGACCCAGGGGCGTCCCGACCGGGACCGGGTGTTCCCGGACCGTCCAGCCGAGCGCCGCCAGACCGTCGAAGACCCGCCGGTCGTAGGCGTTGCCGCCGCTCGGCGCGGTCGGGTCGTCGATGTCGTCAGGCACGATGACGTGTACGCCGCCCGGCGGCGAAAGGTTCACAACGATCGCTCGTAGCTCGCCCACGCGATGTGCGACTCGTGCAGGGTCACGGTGATGCCGGCCAGCTCACGGCCGCCCTCGCCGAGTTCGCCGGCGCTCGCCCGCTCGGCCAGCCGGTCGGCGATCACCTTCGCGAGCACCTCGGTCGTCGTGTTGACACCCTTGAGCGTCGGCTCGTCGTCGAGGTTGTGCAGGTTGAACTGCCCCACGATGGCCTTGAGCTCGTCGGACGCGCGCGCGATGTCGACCACGATGCCGTCGGCGTCGAGCTCGGCGCGGCGGAACGTGGCGTCGACCAGGAAAGTCGCTCCGTGCAGCTGCTGCGCCGGGCCGAAGACCTCGCCGCGGAAGCTGTGGGCGATCATCATGTGATCGCGCACCGTAACGCTGAACATGTGTTTCTCTACTCTCCGTAGGTGATGACGTGGCACAACCCAGCCAGGTTGCCAGAGGCGAGGGCCGGCAGCACCTCGGGTAAACGCTCGAACGGGTGCTGCCCGCTGACCAGCGCGTCAAACGCCGGGTCGCGGAGCAACTCGAGGGCGAGGCCGAGGCGGTCGGCGTAGGAGCGGGTCGACCGGCGGGCCGGCGCGACCATGCCCACCTGGCTGGCCCGGATGGCCAGCCGTCCGGAGTGGAACCCGGCGCCGAGCGGCACGCTCACCTCGCGGTCGCCGTACCAGCTCATTTCGACGACCGTGCCCTCCGGCCGGAGCAACTCGAGCGACCGGCGCAGCCCGGCCTCGGTGGCGCTGGCGTGGAAGACCAGGTCACGGCCGGTCGCGGCGTCGTGCGGGTGGGCGAACTCGACGCCGAGCGCGGCGGCCGTCGCGGCCCGGGCCGGATCGACGTCGACGAGTTCGACCGCGACGCCCGGGAAGCGGCACAGCAACCGGGCCACGCCGCAGCCGACCATCCCGCCGCCGACCACGGTGACGCGGTCGCCGACCAGCGGCGGGGCATCCCAGAGGGCGTTGACGGCGGTCTCCACCGTGCCGGCCAGCACCGCGCGCGACGGCGGCACGTCGTCGGGCACCACCACCACGGCGGTGGCCGGCACGACGTACCCCGTCTGATGGGGATAGAGGCAGAAGACGGTGCGCCCGCGCAACTCGTCCGGCCCCCGCTCGACGACGCCGACGTTGAGGTAGCCGTACTTGACCGGACCCGGGAAATCGCCCTCCTGGAACGGCGCCCGCATGGCCGTGTGCTGGCTCTGCGGCACCGCGCCGCGGAACACCAGCGTCTCGGTGCCACGGCTCACGCCGGTCCGGATCGTGCGCACCCTCACCTCGTCGGGACCGGGCTCCGGGACGGTTGCCGGGCGGACCTCGCCGGCGCCGGGTGCGACCACCCAGAACGCGCGTTCGGTGGGGCTCATCCGTGGCTCTCCGTCATCTTCATGAACCGAACGATCCCATCTCCCGTACCCCCGTGTGCCGCTTAATGACACGGAGGAACGATGCGCATGGTTCGGTCCGGCCCGCTGGTCGGCATGTTTGCCCAGTTCACTGTGCTTGCGGCGGTGGCTGCGGCGGTCGGTCTCGGCCCACTTGGCTGGGTCGCCGGCGCCGCGTTCGCGATCATCACGATGATCCTTCTCGAACACGGACTGTCGTCATCCGGACTCAGCACGTACGGCCCCGCCGACTGGGTGACGGCCGCCCGGACGACCCTGATCGGTGCCGTCGCCGCCCTCGTCGTCGACGGCATCCAGCGCACGCCGCCGGTCGCGATGGTGGTCGGCCTGGTGGTCGTCGCGCTGCTGCTCGACGGCGTCGACGGGCAGGTCGCCCGGCGCACCGGCACCACCTCGGCGTTCGGGGCGCGGTTCGACATGGAGGCCGACTCGTTCCTGGTCCTGCTGCTCAGCGCCTACGTGGCACACACGGCCGGCTGGTGGGTGCTGGCGATCGGCGCGATGCGCTACGCGTTCCTACTCGGCATCTGGTCGACCCGCTGGATGCGCGGCACGCTGCCGCCCCGCTACTGGCGCAAGGTGGTCGCCGCGACGCAGGGCGTCGCCCTGGTCACCGCGACCGCGGGCATCCTGCCGTTCCAGGCCACCCTGGTGCTCCTGCTGGTCGCGTTCGCGCTGCTGCTCGAATCGTTCGGTCGCGACGTTCTCTGGCTGTGGCGCGACGGTCACCCGGTCACCCGCACCCGGGTGATCGGTAGGCTCCTCCCTCGTGAATGAGCAGCAGCAATGGCCCTGGCCCGAAGGCAGCGCGACGGGTGTCGGCTCGATGCCCGGCGACGACATCGCCGAGGCGCAACGCGTGGTCTTCGGGGAGCTGCCTGACCTGCCGCACCTGGCCGAGTTGCCCGACCGTGGCCCCGGCGCCGACATCATCGGCCGCACCTCGGCGTTCCTGGTCGACCTGCCGGTCGAGCTCTACGTCGGCGCCTGGCGGGTCGCGGCGCGACCCGGGCGCGACCTGCGCCGCGCGCACGACCTGCTGGAACGCGACCTCGACCAGCTGACCGAGCAGGGCGACGGCTACACCGGCGTGGTCAAGGTGCAGGCGGCCGGCCCCTACACGATGGCGGCCGGCGTCGACCTGCCGGTCGGGGGCCGCCTGCTCCGCGACGAGGGCGCGGTCCGCGATCTCACCACGTCGCTGACCGAAGGGCTGCGGGGGTACGTCGAGGACGTGCGCCGCCGGCTGCCCGGCGCGACCGTGCTGCTCCAGGTCGACGAGCCGGCCCTGCCGACGGTGCTGGCCGGGCGGGTGCCGACCGAGAGCGGGTTCAGCGCCTACCGGCCGGTGGATGCCAACACGGCCGCGGACGCGCTGCGTGGCCTGGTCAGCGGGGTCGGTGCGCCGGTGACGTTCCATTGCTGTGCGGCCGACGTACCCATCTCGCTGTTGGTTTCGGCCGGCGCCTCGGCCCTTTCTCTTGATCTTTCGTTGGTCACCGCGCTCGACCCGCTGGGCGAAGCCATCGACGCCGGTGTCGGGCTGCTGGCCGGCGTGGCCGCGACCAGCGGTGCGCGCGCGCCGGGTCACAAGGACCTCGTCGATCGGATACGCGGGGTCTGGAACCAGCTCGGTTTCGGCGCCGACCTGCTCCGGCGCCAGGTCGTGGTCACGCCGACCTGCGGGCTGGCCGGCGCCTCACTCAGCTACGCGAAGGACGTGCTGGCGGCCTGCCGTGACGCCGGTCGGCGGCTGGTCGAGGAATAGCCTCCAGCGTGGTGGGGAACAATGGCCGGCATGATCGGCCGCCTCTACAACCTCGTGATCGACTGTCCGGATCCGCCCGCTCTGGCCGGGTTTTACAGCGAGTTGCTGGGTATGCCCGTGGTGCACAAGCGGGAGGGCTGGGTGGTGATCTCCGATGACCGCGTGCGGATCGCGTTCCAGGTGGCGCCCGGCCTGCACCAGCCGCACTGGCCCGACCCGGAGCGCCCCCAGCAGATGCACCTCGACGTGATGGTCGACGACCCCGACAAGGCCGAGGCGGCCGCGGTCGCGCTGGGCGCGAAGCGGTTGCCGGGCGGCGGGGCGGATTTCCGGGTTTTCGAGGATCCCGCGGGGCATCCCTTCTGTCTGGTGTTCGAGGTCTGAGACTTTGTCGTACGGGCGGGCTAGGTTGCTGATGATGGGGTCTAGTCGTCCGGAGGTTTTCGGTGTCCTCGGAAGAAATTCCTGACCAGCGGGTGACCGCCGCGCAGGAGGCGGCCGCCGGCGCCGAGCCGCCGGCCGAGGCCCGCGCGCGGCATGCGGCCCTGGCCGAGGAGATCGACGGGCACACCTACCGCTACTACGTGCTCGACTCGCCGACCGTGTCCGACGACGAGTTCGACCGGCTGATGCGCGAGTTGATCGCGCTCGAAGACGAGTATCCGGCGCTGCGCACGCCCGAGTCGCCGACCCAGCGGGTGGGCGGCTTCACCACCGAGTTCCGCCCGGTCGAGCACCTCGAGCGGCTGCTCAGCCTCGACAACGTGTTCAGCACCGAGGCGCTGGCCGGTTGGGCCGAGCGCGCCGTCCGCGACGCCGGCGGCCCGGTGCGCTTCCTGTGCGAGCTCAAGGTCGACGGCCTGGCGATCAACCTGACCTACGAGAAGGGCCGGCTGGTCCGCGGCGCGACCCGCGGCGACGGGCGCACCGGCGAAGACGTCACCGGCAACGTGCGCACGATCCGGGGCATCCCGGAGCGCCTGACCGGCAAGAACGTGCCCGAGTTGCTCGAGGTGCGCGGCGAGGTCTACTTCCCGGTCTCCGCGTTCGCCGATCTCAACGCCGGCCTGGTCGAAGACGGCAAGGCGCCGTTCGCCAACCCGCGCAACGCGGCCGCGGGCAGCCTGCGCCAGAAAGACCCGCGGATCACCGCGTCCCGGCCGCTGCGGATGGTGGTGCACGGCATCGGCGCCCGCAAGGGCTTCACGCCGGCGTCGCAGTCACAGGCCTACGAGTCGCTGCGCGAGTGGGGGCTGCCGACCAGCGACCGCTGGAAGGTGGTCGACGATCTGGCCGGCGTCGACGACTACATCGCCTACTACGGCGAGCACCGGCACGACGTCGAGCACGAGATCGACGGTGTGGTGGTCAAGGTCGACGAGATCGCGCTGCAGGGGCGGCTGGGCTCCACCAGCAAGGCGCCGCGCTGGGCGATCGCGTTCAAATACCCGCCGCAGGAGGTCAACACCAAGCTGCTCGACATCCAGGTCAACGTCGGCCGCACGGGGCGGGTGACCCCGTTCGCGGTCCTCGAGCCGGTCAAGGTGGCGGGCTCGACGGTCGCGCTGGCCACCCTCCACAACGCCCGTGAGGTCGAGCGCAAGGGCGTGCTCATCGGCGACACCATCGTGCTGCGCAAGGCCGGCGACGTGATTCCCGAGGTGCTCGGGCCGGTGATCGGGCTGCGGCCCGACGACGCCCGGCCCTTCGTGATGCCGACCGAGTGCCCGGCCTGCGGCACCACGCTGGCGCCGGCCAAGGAGGGCGACGTCGACATCCGCTGTCCCAACGCCCGGTCGTGCCCGGCCCAACTCCGCGAGCGGGTGTTCCACCTCGCCGGGCGGGGCGCGTTCGACATCGAGGTGCTCGGCTACAAGGCCGCGAGCGCGCTGCTCGAGTGCGGCGTGATCACCGACGAGGGCGACCTGTTCGACATCGACGCGCTGGCGCTGCGCGACTGCCCCTTCTTCGTCAACAAGGACGGCACCCTCGGCAGCAACGCGGTCCGGCTCCTCGACAACCTCGACGAGGTCAAGCAGCGTCCGCTGTGGCGGGTGCTGGTCGCGCTCTCCATCCGCCACGTCGGCCCGACCGCGGCGCAGGCGCTGGCCCGCCACTTCGGCTCGATCGAGCGGATCGACGAGGCACCGGTCGAGGAACTGTCCGGTGTCGACGGGGTGGGCCCGACGATCGCGGTCAGCCTCAAGGAATGGTTCGCGGTCGACTGGCACCGCGAGGTGGTGCGCAAATGGCGCGCTGCCGGTGTGCGGATGGCCGACGAACGCGGCGACGACGGCCCGCGGCCGCTCGAAGGCATCACGGTCGTGGTGACCGGCACGCTCAGCGAGTTCTCCCGCGACCAGGCCACCGAGGCGATCACCAGCCGCGGCGGCAAAGTAACCGGTTCAGTATCCAAGAAGACCGACTTTGTCGTCGTAGGCGACAATCCCGGCTCCAAGCACGACAAGGCCGTGTCCCTCAAGGTGCCCGTCATCGACGAGGCTGGCCTGCGGATTCTTCTCGCCGACGGGCCCGACGCGGCCCGCGCGAGTGCGCTGAGTGACGAGGCCTGAGCCGACGGCTATTGGCCCATAGTTGCCCGCTTGCCGTGTATACCAACTTAATCACGACTCTGTCCGTTTCGCTCGGTTGGCAAACGGCGCCCATAGGGTGGGATCTTTAGTGGACGGTCAGGCCGGGCGCTGGGGGGCGTAGTGGGGCGAGCGGGGAGGTGGGATGGACGCTGCCGTGCGGCGTAACACCGTTCCCGCCGAACGGGCGGCGTCGTTCTACACGTTCGTAGGAACGGTCATCACGGTGGCCGTTCTTGTCTGTGCTGCCCCGATCAGCGACCTTCCGGAACGGCTTCCCGCGCTGCCCGCCGCATTCTGGGTGATGGCGGCGCTGGCCGTCCTTTGTGACTACCGGCCGTTCGCGCCGCCCGGCCGCCGGCAGAGTTCCGCGGTCTTCCCGTCGATCTGCTTCACGTTCGCGATCCTGCTCGCCTGGGGTCTTGGCCCCGCGATCCTGGTGCAGGCGGCCGCCGTCGTCTCCTCGTCGATCCAGCTGCGTCACGCCGCGTGGCGGGCGGTGTTCAACGTCGCGCAATACGCGCTGGCTCTGGGTGCGGCCGAAGCGGTGCTGCGCGGTTTCGGCGAAGACGCGTTCGCCTCCGGCTTCGGTCCATCCTGGATCGACGTGGTCGCGGCCACGGCCGCCGCGGCGGCCTGGTTCGTCGTCAAATACGGCACCGTCACGATCGCCGTCCGCCTGCACTCCGGCGGCGACTGGTGGACCACCTTCCGCCACGGCCTGGCCTTCGAGTCGGTCTCCATCGGTGCCCTGCTGCTGCTGGCGCCCCTCCTGGTCGGCGGTCCGGCCGCCGAGAGCGTCGCGCTGATCCCGCTGATGCTGGTGCCGCTGTTCGCGGTCTACCGGATGTCGCGGCTGTCGTCCGAGCAGGAGCATCTCGCCCGCCTCGACCCGTTGACCGGGCTGGCCAACCGCAAGGCCCTGCTGGCCGAGGTGCACGAACAGGCGGCGCTGCACGCGGCGCGGGCCGCGGCCGGCGCACCGGACCGGCATTTCGCGCTGCTGCTGCTCGACCTCGACCGGTTCAAGCACGTCAACGACGCCCTGGGCCACGCGGTCGGCGACCAGTTGCTGATCGAGGTCAGCGAGCGGCTGGTCCAAGCGGTGGGGCCGGCCGACGTGGTCGCCCGGCTGGGCGGCGACGAGTTCGCGATCATCACACCGCGGCTGACCGACGCGGCCGGCGCCCGGGCGTTGGCCGACCAGATCGTGGCGGCGCTGGCCGAACCGGTCGCGCTCGACGGCCTCCCGCTCGACGTGGCCGGTTCGATCGGCATCGCCCTGTTCCCCGAGCACGGCGACGACTTCGCGACGTTGATGCGGCACGCCGACGTGGCCATGTACGACGCGAAGCACCGCCGTGACACGGTGGTCGTCTACGCGCCGGAATCCGACCACAACACGCCGGAGCGGTTGAGCCTGCTCGGCGACCTCCGTCGCGCCCTTGACCCCGACGTGGCGGCACCGGCGGCCGGCGAGATCACCATGTACTACCAGCCCCAGATCGAAATCCAGACCGGCGCGGTGGTCGGTGTCGAGGCCCTGCTCCGCTGGCGGCACCCCAAGCGCGGCATGGTCGACCCGGAAGAACTGATCAAGGTGGCCGAGCAGAGCGCCGTGATGCGCCTGCTCACCCGCCGGGTGGTCGACGACGTGGTCGAGCAGTTGGCCAAGTGGCAGGCCGCGGGCGTCCAACTGCGGGCGGCGGTCAACGTCAGCATCCGCGACCTGCACACCCTGGAGATCGTCGACCAGATCAAGGAACGCCTGGCCCGCTTCGGGGTCTCGCCCGACCAGCTGCAACTGGAAATCACCGAGGGCGCGCTGATGGCCGACCCGCGGCGGGTGCTGGCCACCATCTCCGAGCTGGCCAAGCTGGGCGTGGCCATCGCGCTCGACGACTTCGGCACCGGCTACTCGTCGATGCAGCACCTGCGCCGCCTCCCGCTGACCGAGGTCAAGGTCGACCGCTCGTTCGTGCTGGGCATGGCGACCGACGCCGACGACCACGCCATCGTCCGCACGGTCATCGACCTGGCCGGCGCGCTGGGCCTGCGGGTCGTCGCGGAGGGCGTCGAAGACGAGCGCACCTGGCGCCTCCTGCGCGCGGTCGGCTGCCACGTGGCCCAGGGCTGGTTCTACGCCCGCCCCATGCCGGCCGACGAGTTGGCCGAGTGGCTCGGCCGCTACCGGCCCATCAACCCGTCGTCGTAGACGGCGGTGGCGGGCCCTCGGGCCCGCCACCGTTCGCGCTGCTCGGTCAGGCGGCCGCCAACGGCTTGGTCGCCTGCTGGTCCCGGGGTGCGCTGTTGACCACCAGCTCGTGTACCACCCGCTCGGTGGTCACCTCGTGGCCGACCAGGTCGGCGATCGCCAGCAGGCCCAGCAGGGCCGCGTTGGCGAAGACCAGCCAGGTCTGGGTGGCGCCCGTGAAGGTCAGGGCGGCGACCAGCGTCCAGACGCTCGCGAGGGCGACCAGCCCGTGGCCGACCTTGACCCCCGGCTGGGTCGTGCGGATCGCGCTGAAGCCCGCGACGCCCGTCAGCCCGGCGGCCACACCGAAGGCGAGCCAACCCGCCGTCCCCGACGTGTAGGTCATCGCGGCCACCAACAGGAAGACGCCACCGACCAGGTAGAACAGATCCAAGGCGAAGCGCGGCGTGAGTTTCATGATTGACCCCTCCTTGGCGCCACGCCACCGTGGCGCCGCAGTGCATTGAGGCGGGTCGAGGCGGGAGTACCCGGGACGGCTCGTCGGGTTCCGCGACCATCCGCGGTGCCCGATCTGGAAAACCTCCACGACCAGGCGTTTTCTTGCCCGCCGCGGCTGTCTGGCGCCTCACATGCGCGGGCCGGCGCAGGCCGCTCGAACGCCGGCGGCCGGGCAGGGTCAGCGCAGGACGGGCAGGCCGATCGGGGTCTCGTCCGGCAGGGCGGCGCGGGCCGCGCGGGCCAGTGGGTAAAGGACCTCGCGCAGGCGGGCCGTGCGCTCCTCTCCCAGGTGGTCCCATGGCGCGGCGGACAGCCGGTCGGTGGTGTCTTCGATCTCGTCGTGCGCGTCGCGGGCCGCCTTGGTCGCGGTGCCGGTCTCGTCGAGCCAGCCACGCTCCCGCAAGCGCCCCGCCGCGGCCGCCCACTGCTCGTCGGTCCAGCCGCGGGCCGGCTGCAGGTAGCTGCGGCGCTGGTCGATCGCCGCGCGCCAGACGCCCGTTTCGGCGCCGTCCAGACCCGACACCAGCAGTGCGGCGACGTGGCCGTCGCCGCGGTGTTCGCGCAGGATCGTTGCCGCGTGCCAGAGGGTTCCCAGCGCGTCGTCGGGCCAGGGCAGCGCCGCGTTGGCCGCTGCGAGCGCGCGGCCCACCGTCGGCACCGCCGACGCGGCCGCGCGGAGCAGCTCGGCCGCTTCGTCGACCGGACCGGCGACCCGGAGCAACGGGCCCAGCGACGCGCGGGCGCCGGCCAACCGGGCGGCCAGCGACTCGGCCGGCGTGGCCCTGGACCACACGTCGGGTAGAGCCCGGGTGACCATGCTCGGCGCGAAGCCGAAGAAGAGCGCGGTCACCGGGGCCGGGCCGATGGCACCCAGCGGCGCCGCCCGGCCGGCGAAGTAGCCGCGCCAGAAGCCGCGCAGGTTGGCCGCCTCGAACGCCTCGCGGGCCTGCGGTGTGAAATAGGTGACCGCGTGGATCGGCTCGAAGAGGCTCCACATGGTGCGCGGCAGCGAATCCATACCGGTCAACGTACCGGTCTGTCGAACCTCGTCGCGAGACGGACTTGACCGTACCTGCCCGCCGGGCGCGCCGGCGGACAGATCACGACGCCCGGAGGCGGGCGTACACGTCGCCGGAGCGGCCCGTCGGGCGGATCTCCGCGAACAGGCTGACCAGCTCGGCCGCGCTCATCCAGGCGGTGCGGGCCCAGCGCATGGTCTCGACCGGCGAGTAGTTGTATTCGTAGTCGCCCAGCGACTCGACCTGACCGAGCACCGCCAACCCGGCGTCGTGCGCCATCGGCAGGTATTCGAAGCTCAGCGCCCGCACCGGCCGGGACAGGCCGGCCAGCACCTCGGCCTCGAAGCCCTCCACGTCGATCTTGCAGAACGCCGGCTCGCCGTGCTCTTCGACCAGGTCGTCGAGGGTGGAGACGGGCACCTCCACGCGGCGGTCCCAGCGGACCTTGGCGAAGCTGCGGTCGGCGGAGACCGTGTCGATCCACTCGGTCGAGAGCGTGGAGACGGTTGGCGTCGCGGTCGACAGCGCGAGTTGGGCGGTGCCGCGCTTCGCGCCGATCGCCACCGGCAGGATGGTCACCTTGGGGTCCCGCCCGAAGAACAGGCGCAGCACGCGCAGGCAGTCGGGCTGGGGCTCGACGGCGACGACCCGGGCGCCGAGCGCCCGCCACGCCCGCACCCGGCTGCCGACATGCGCCCCGATGTCGAAGGCGACATCATCAGGACCGAGGAACTGGCCGTAGAAGCGGACGAGCCGGCGGTGCCGACCGGGCTGGCCATGATAGATGACCAACGATCGGACGATTCCCCACGCGCGGGTGAGCATCCTGCGACCTTAGCTGAACTAGTCTCCCGGCAGTTCCGTAGTCAGATCGAGGAGCCCCATTTCCGAACGAGGAGGCCAGCTGATGACCGCTGCCGACGCGACGGCGTCGCCGACGGCCCGCGCGGGCCGTGCCACGCCCAACCAGGCCCGCGCGGCCCGCTACGCGGTGTGGGGCGCCCTGGCCTTCAACGTGGTGATCGTCGAGATCCTGTTCTTCACCGGCGACCCCGCCAAGAACGACCTGATCGGCATCGCCAAGTTCATCGCACTGCACGCCGCGCTGCTGATGATGCTGCAACTGCTGCTCGTGGCCCGGCTGCCCTGGCTCGACACCTGGATCGGCGCCGACAAGCTGACCGCCTGGCACCGGTGGACCGGGTTCACCCTGTTCTGGGCGGTCGTGCTGCACGCGAGCTTCATCCTGACGGGGTACGCCCGACTCAGCGACATCTCCGTGCTCGCCCAGATCGACACGTTCCTCGGCGTCTTCCCGACCCTGCTGGGCATGCTGGCCGTCTCGCTGATCGTGGTCGTCGTGGCGCTGTCGGTGCGGTTCGCCCGCCGCCGCCTCTCCTACGAGGCCTGGCACACGATCCACCTGCTGCTCTACGCCGCCGTCACGCTGGCGATCCTGCACCAGCTCTACGAGGGCACCACGTTCCGGGCGAACACGCTGACCACGGCCTACTGGTGGGCGCTCTGGGGTCTGACCATCGTGGCCCTGCTGCACGGCCGGGTGGTCACGCCGCTGCTCCGCAACGCCCGGCACAAGCTGCGGGTCGCCGCCGTCGTGCCCGAGTCCGAGACCGTGACCTCGGTCTACGTGACCGGGGACGACCTGGCCGGGCTGCGGGCCCGCGCCGGCCAGTTCTTCATCTGGCGCTTCCTCACCCCGGGGCGGTGGTGGCAGGCCAACCCGTTCTCGATCTCGTCGACGCCCGACGGCCAGTCGCTGCGGCTGACCGCGCGGGCCGTCGGTAGGACCAGCGCGGGGCTGCGGCACCTCCCGGTCGGCGCGCGGGTCTTCGTCGAGGGGCCCTACGGCGCGTTCACCACGCTGCACCGCACCCGTGACGCGACGCTGCTGATCGCGGGCGGGGTCGGCATCACCCCGATCCGCTCGCTGCTCGGCGAGCTCGACGGCCCGGTCACGGTGCTCTACCGGGTGCCCGGCCCGGCCGAGGCGGTGCTGCTCGGCGAGCTCGAGCACTACGTGCACACCCGCGGCGTGACGCTGCACCTGCTCACCGGCCGCACCGGCGCCGGTGACCCGCCCAACATGCCGTTCGCGCCGGAGAACCTGATGTCACTGGTCCCCGACATCAGGGAGCGCGACGTGTACGTCTGCGGCCCGCCCGCGATGACCTCGGCCGTGCTCCGGTCGCTGCGCGATGCCGGCGTGCCCAAGCGCCAGGTGCACGCCGAGCGCTTCGCCCTGGCGGGCGACTAACGAATCGTCGCGGAGCCGAGCACGATGTCGCCGGCCGGGTCGGGGCGGTAGGCGACGACCGCCTGGCCCGGCGCGATCCCCCGGGCCGGCGTGCGCAGCTCGGCCGTGAGCGACCCGTCGGCCAGGTTGACCACGGCCGGCACCGGCGTGCCGTGGGCGCGCAGCTGCACCTCGCACTCGACCGGGCCGTCGGGACGGGCGCCACCGGTCCACACCGGACGCTCGCCGGTCACCGTCGACACCTCGAGCGCCTCGGCCGGGCCGACCGTCACCGTGTTGGTCACGGGCGTGATCGACAGGACGTAGCGGGGCCGGCCGTCGGGTGCCGGGACGCCGATGTTGAGGCCGCGCCGCTGGCCAACCGTGTAGGCGTAGGCGCCGGCGTGCGAGCCGACCACCGCGCCGGTCAGCGCGTCGACGATGTCGCCCGGCTCCTCGCCCAGCCGGTCGGCCAGGAAGCCGCGGGTGTCGCCGTCGGCGATGAAGCAGATGTCGTGCGAGTCGGGCTTGGCCGCGACGGACAGGCCCCGGGCGGCGGCCTCCTCGCGCACCTGGGCCTTGGTCGTGTCGCCGAGGGGGAACATCGACCGGTCGAGCTGCTCGCGGTTGAGCACGGCCAGCACGTAGGACTGGTCCTTGGCCAGGTCGACGCTGCGCCGCAGCAGGCCGTCGGCGCCGAGGCGGGCGTGGTGGCCGGTGACGACGGCGTCGAAGCCGAGTGCGATCGCCCGGTCGAGCACCGCCGCGAACTTGATCTTCTCGTTGCAACGCAGGCACGGGTTGGGGGTGCGGCCGGCGGCGTACTCGGCGACGAAGTCGTCGACGACGTCTTCGTGGAACCGGTCGGCCATGTCCCACACGTAGAACGGGATGCCGATCACGTCGGCCGCGCGCCGGGCGTCGCGGGAGTCTTCGAGCGTGCAGCAGCCGCGCGCGCCGGAGCGGTAGGTCTGCGGATTGCGCGACAGAGCCAGGTGCACGCCGGTGACGTCATGCCCGGCCGCCGCGGCGCGCGCGGCCGCGACGGCGGAGTCGACCCCGCCGGACATGGCTGCTAAAACCCTCACGGCAGCAAGGGTACGCGGTGTCCCGGGCCGAGTTTCAGCGCGAGGACTTGATCATCCCGGCCCGGCGGGCTCGCTCGACGGTCGCCGGCAGCGCGGCGATCAGCGCGTCGACGTCGGCCCGGGTCGAGGTGTGGCCGAGCGTGAAGCGCAGCGACGACCGGGCCCGGTCGTCGTCGGCCCCCATCGCGATCAGCACGTGTGACGGCTGGGCCACCCCGGCCGAGCAGGCCGAACCGGTCGAACAGGCGACGCCCTGCGCGTCGAGGAGGAGCAGCAGCGCGTCGCCCTCGCAGCCGGGGAAGGAGAAGTGCGCGTTGCTCGGCAGCCGGTCGACCGGGTCGCCGTTGTAGATCACGTCCGGCACCACCCGGCGGACACCGGCGGCGAGTTCGTCGCGGAGGGCGGCGACGCGGGCGGCGTACTCCCGCTGGGTCTTGGCGGCGTGTTCGACCGCGACCGCGAACGCGACGATGCCGGGCGCGTCGAGGGTGCCGGACCGGACGTCGCGCTCCTGGCCGCCGCCGTGCAGCAGTGGCGTGCAGGCGACGTCGCGGCCGAGCAGCAGCGCGCCGACGCCGACCGGGCCGCCGAGCTTGTGGCCGGTCACGGTGAGGGCGGCCGCGCCGCTGGCGGCGAAGTCGACCGGCACCTGGCCGACGGCCTGCACGGCGTCGGTGTGGAACGGCACCCGCCGGCCGGCCGCGAGCGCCGCCAGCTCCGCGATCGGCTGGAGCGTGCCCACCTCGTTGTTGGCCCACATCGCGGTGACCAGGGCGACATCGTCGTCGAGGGCCTCGGCCAGCGCGGCCGGGTCGAGCCGGCCCGCGTCGTCGACCGGCAGCCAGGTGGCGGCCGCGCCCTCGTGGCGGACCAGCCACTCGACGGAGTCGAGCACAGCGTGGTGTTCGACCGAGCTGGCGATCACCCGGATCCGGCCGGGGCGCTCGGCCCGGCGTGCCCAGAAGATGCCCTTGACGGCCAGGTTGTCGGCTTCGGTGCCACCGCCCGTGAAGATCACCTCGGACGGGCGGGCGCCGAGTGCGGCCGCGATCCGTTCCCGCGACTCTTCGACATGCCGGCGGGCGCAGCGCCCGGCGGCGTGCAATGACGAGGGGTTACCGACCTCCCGAGCCGTGGCGGCGTAGGCCTCGATGGCCTCGTCGAGCATCGGCGTCGTGGCGGCGTGGTCCAGGTATGCCATCACGGTTCAGCGTAGCCCCGCGCGGTCCTTACCACCCGCACCGCCCGGCCACGTTGGCGTGGCCGGGCGGTGGGACTGCTACTTGCGCTTGCGGATCTCCTCGGCGGCCTGCGGAACCACCTTGAAGAGGTCGCCGACGACGCCGAAGTCGGCCAGCTCGAAGATCGGTGCCTCGGGGTCCTTGTTGACCGCCACGATGGTCTTCGAGGTCTGCATGCCCGCCCGGTGCTGGATCGCGCCGGAGATGCCCAGCGCGACGTAGAGCTGCGGCGAGACGGTCTTGCCGGTCTGACCGACCTGGAACTGGTGCGGGTAGAAGCCGGAGTCGACCGCGGCCCGGGACGCGCCGACGGCACCGCCGAGCAGGTCGGCGAGCTCCTCGACGAGCTTGAAGTTGTCGCCGCTGCCGACACCGCGACCACCGGAGACGACCACGGACGCCTCGGTCAGCTCGGGCCGGGAGCCCTTCTGCTCGACCACCCGGTCGACCACCCTGGCCAGCTTGTCGGCGTCGCCGACAGTGACCTCGAGCGCCTCGACCTGCGGCGTCGCCGCCGCCGGGATCGGGGTCAACGAGTTCGGCCGGATCGTGGCCAGCGGGATGCCCCGGGTGACCCGGGACTTGACGATGACCTGACCGGCGAACGCGGGCTGGGTGGCGACGCCCTCGGCGGTCAGCTCGACCGCGTCGGTGAGCAGGCCGTTGTCGAGCTTGACGGCAAGCCGGCCGGCGATCTCCTTGCCTTCCTGGGTCGACGGCAGCAGCACCGCCGCCGGCTGCACCCGCTTGACCAGCTCGGCCAGCGTGGTGGCCTTCGGCGCGACCAGGTGCCCGTCGATGTCGTCGCCCTCACCGGCGTAGATCTTCTCCGCGCCGTATTCGCCGAGCTTGTCGGCCATCGCCGCGGCGGCGCCGGTGGCGCCGAACACGACGGCCGACGGCGAGCCCAGCGTACGGGCCAGCGTCAGCAGTTCCAGGGTGACCTTCTTGACGGCGTGTTCGCGGGTGGCCTCGACCAGGACCAGTACCTCAGCCATGACTGCGCCTCCTCAGACGAACTTCTCGGACGACAGGAACTCGACGAGCGCGGTGCCGCCGGCGCCGTCGTCGGTGACCTTCTGGCCGCCGGAGCGGGCCGGGCGCTTCGCGTGCTCGACGACCTCGGAGGTCGCACCCGCGAAGCCCACCTCGCCGGCGTCGACACCCAGGTCGGCCAGGGCCAGGGTCTGCACCGGCTTCTTCTTGGCCGCCATGATCCCCTTGAACGAGGGGTAGCGCGGGTCGTTGATCGTGTCCCACACCGACACCACCGCGGGGGTCGACGCCGTGACGATCTCGTACCCCTCCTCGGTCTGCCGTTCGATGGTCAGCGTGCCGCCGTCGACGGTCAGCTTCCGGGCGCCGGTCAGCGCCGCGACGCCGAGCCGCTCGGCGATCATGTGCGGGAGCACCTGCACCCGGCCGTCGGTCGATTCCGCGCCCGCGATGATCAGGTCGGGGTTGAGCGTGCCGAGCGCCGCGGCCAGCACCTTCGAGGTGGCCACCGCGCAGGAACCGTGCAGCGCGTCGTCGATCACGTGGACCGCCTTGTCGGGGCCCATCGACAGCGCCTTGCGGATCGACTCCGCGGCCCGCTCCGGACCCATCGACAGGACCGTCACCTCGCCGCCGTGCGCCTCCTGGATCCGCAACGCCTCCTCGATGGCGTACTCGTCCATCTCGTTGATGACGTTGTTGGCCGACCTGCGGTCGACCGTGTTGTCGCCAGCCAGGTTGCGCTCCGAGCCGGAGTCAGGCACCTGCTTGACGAGGACGACGATGTTCATCGCGTTTCGACGACCCTCCTGGTTGGTTAACGCACGCTAGGCCGCAGCCTGCCGGGCGCCGGAATGCCCGGTCAATCGCAGGGGGGTGTGGAGTTGCCCACCTGCCACCGAGAGCTAACTTACCCGCCAGTAGCTTACGCTTCGCAGGGCATCAGCGTGACACGGCTCACGGCCGTCAGGCGAGCGCGGCACGCACCTTGGCCAGGACCGCGGCTTCCGAGGGGTTGATGCCGCGGGCCGCTTCGGCCGCCCGCTGCGCCGCCGAGAGCACCGCGTCGCGGTAGTTGTCGACCTCGTCGGGCGCCTTCGCGCGCAGGATCGCCAGCGACTCGGTCAACGCTGGCAGCACCTCGGCCTCCACCCGGCCCGGGTCCTTGCGCGGCAGCCTGGGCAGCGCGCCGCTGGTCAGCACGTCGCGGGCCAGGCCCCGGGCGCCGGTGAAAGCGCCGGAGGCGGCCACGCTCTCGCGCACCATCGACAGAAAACCCGGATCGGCACTGGAAACGAGATAGACCACGCCGAAGGCGGCGCGTTTCAGCGTCGCCCGCTCGTGATCGGTCAGCTCAGTCACGATCACGGATGGTAGACGTAGGGGGTCGTGGTGGTGACCGCCACAAAACCCAGCCGCTCCAGGATCGGCCGGCTGTCGTCGGACGCGTCGACCTGGAGCAGCGTGTAGCCGTTGGCGTCGGCCAGCCGCGCCCGGTGTGCGACCAGCGCCCGGTAGATGCCGCGGCCCCGGTAGGCGGCCAGCGTGCTGCCACCCCAGAGCGTCGCGAACGCGGTGCCCGGCACGAACCGGATCCAGCCGGCGCTGACCATCTCGTTGGTCTGCTCGTCTTCGGCCACGACGACGGTGATCGCGGCGGGATGCCCGGCGATCTCGTCGGCCAGCATGTCGGCGATCCAGCCGCGGTCGTCGCCCCAGACCGCGGCCTCCAGCCGGGCGATCCGGTCGAGGTCGGCGCGCTCGCTCACCTCGCGCAACCGGACGCCGGGCGGCGGCACCGGCAGGGCGGCCGCCAGCGGCGCGATCGCGCCGATCACGACGGTCTCCCGCTCCTGCGGCACGAACCCGTGCGCCTCGAGGCGGGTGCCCAGGTCGGCCGGCTCGTCGTGGGCGTGCAGCTTCCACTCGACCGCTTCACCGCGGGCCGCGAAGAAGTCGCGCTGCCGCGCGATCAGCGCGTCGAGGTCGGCGCCGGCCAGGCCGCCGAGGTCGCGGTAGACCACGAACCCGCCGCCGGGCGAGCCGTAGCCGCGGTGCACCGGACCGTCCACCTCGAACGTCACGCCGGGCACGTCGGGGTCGACGGTGCGCAACTGGGCGTCATAGGCGGCGCGCAGCGTCGCGGCGTCGAGATCCGTCACTGGTACAGGTTATGGCACCCGTCGACAGATAATCGAAACGTGATCAAGCGGTGGTTCGACCCCCAGGACGTGGGCGAGACGCCGGACTACCGGTTCTCGCTGGCCAACGAGCGCACGTTCCTGGCCTGGATCCGCACCGCCCTCGCGCTGGTGGCTGGTGGACTGGCCGCCGCCCAGTTCCTGCCGGTGCTCGGCGTCGCACACCTGCGCGAGGTGATCGCGGTGGCGCTGCTGGTGCTGGGCGGCTTCGTGGCGCTGCGCGCCGTCGACCACTGGGCCCGGACGGAGCGGGCGATGCGGCAGAAGCGCGACCTGCCGCCCTCCCGGTTCCCGGCCTTCCTGTCCATCCTGGTCGCGATCGGCGCGCTGTTGCTGGTGGCCGCCGTGCTGGTGCAGGCCGCCCGTGCCTGAGGGTGCCCCGGAGTCGGCCGACTTCCGGATCCGCGACACCGGGGTGGCGTGGATCCGCACCCGGCTGGCGTGGAGCCGCACGGTGCTGACCCTGTCCGTGACCGCCGTGCTCGCCGCCCGCTTCGGGGTCCGGCACGGTGCGCCGGGTGCGGTGTTCGCCGTGGTCGCCATCGCCGGTTGGGCGCTGGGCGGGCTGTGGACACTGCGCCGCATCCGCCAGCTCACCGGCAGGTCGCGGCCGGTGTCGCCGGTGACGCCGCGGGTGCTGGTGACGGCCGCTCTGCTCGTACCCGGCTATGCGATTCTCGGCTTGTTGATGGTCTTCACGCTTTGACAACCGTTTTGGCAACGGTACGGGGTCGCCACGGTGGGTGCCGACGGTCCATCATGTCCGCATGGTGCGCCTCTACGGTCTTCTCTTCGTGGCCCAGCTCGTGCTGGCGGTCGCGGCGCTGATCAGTTGTCTCTCGGCCGACGAGGGCGAGATCCGCGCCCTGCCGCGGGTCGCGTGGGTGCTCATCATCCTGTTCTTCCCCCTGGTCGGCGGCATCGCGTGGTTCGTCGCGGGTCGCCACGACGGGCACCGGCCGGCGGGCCAGTGGCGGGCCGGCAACGGCTTCCCCGAGTCCGAGCGGCCGCGCCAGAAGGCGCCCGACGACGATCCCGAGTTCCTGCGCTCCATCAATGCGCCCACCGGCGACCGCGAGATGTTCGAGCGGTGGGAAGCCGACCTACGCAGGCGCGAGGAAAACTTGCGGCGGGAAAAAGAAGACCCGCCGCGCGGCTGACCCGGCGGCGGGCAGAGGGAAGACGCGGCCCCCCGTTGGCCGCGTCACCCCCCTCGGCGGCCGGTTGCGCCCAGGGCGGTGCGGCCAGTGCCCACTGTGCAGGGCCGGCGTTGGTTCTGCGTTGGCTGAACCGGCAAGAGGTAGCGCGCGTGCGCTAACGTGAGTAGCCGTCTTTGCCATGGTAACAACTGGGAGATGCCCATGCGGTTCGAAGTGCTGGGCCCGCTGCGCGTGCTGCGGGCAGAGCCTGATGCGCACACGCAGCGTGCCGATCCAGAGGTGGTCGTGCTGGCCGCCCGCCAGGTTCGCGTGGTGCTCGCCAACCTACTCGTCGACGCCAACCGCACCGTGTCGGTCGCCGCGCTGGCCGAGGCGTTGTGGGAGAAGGGTGCCGCCGAGGAGACCCGGCGCGGTGCGATCCGGGTGCTCGTCCACCACCTCCGCAAGGCGCTCGGTGACGAGGCCCTGCACCGCGAACCGGCCGGCTACCAGCTCGTCGTGCCGCCCGGCCGGCTCGACGCGGACGCGTTCCAGACGCTACTGGCGCAGGCCCGGCGGCTGCACCTCGACTCGGCGGGCGAAGACGCCCGCAAGGTGCTGCGCAAGGCGCTCGGCTTGTGGCGTGGCACTGCGGCCTACGAGGGCGACGACTACGGCGACCGGGTCCGCGCCGAGGCGGCCCGGCTGCACGAGCTGCGGCTGGCGGCCTATGAAGACTGTTTCGAGCTGGAGATCGAGCTCGGGCTGCACCGCGAGATCGTCGCCGAGGTGCGCACCGTCGCCGAGCAACACCCGCTGCGCGAGCGGCTCCAGGGCCAGCTGATGACCGCGCTGGCCCGGGCCGACCGGCGCGGCGAGGCGCTGGCCGCCTACGAGCGGACCCGCCGGCTGCTCGCCGACGAGCTGGGCGTCGACCCCGGCGACAACCTGCGCGAGTTGCACCGGCGGATCCTCCGCGCCGCGGCCCACGAGCGCACCGCGCCGGCCCAGCTCCCAGCGCCGGCGCGCACCTTCCTCGGCCGCGACCAGGCCCTGCGCCGGCTCGACACGCTGGTCGGCGACGAGGGAGGCGCACCGGTCGCGGTGGTCGTCTCCGGCATGGCCGGGGTCGGCAAGACCACCCTGGCCGTCCAGTGGGGACACCGCGTCCGCCGCCGGTTCCCCGACGGCCAGCTCGCGATCGACCTGCGCGGCTGGGCCCAGGCCCGGTCGCTGCGCCCGGTCGAGGTCATCGGCCGGTTCCTGGCCGCGTTCGGCGTGCCGGCGGCCAGCACGCCGGCCGACCTCGACGAGGCGGTGCAGGTCTACCGCACCGTCACCGCCGACAAGCGACTGCTGGTGCTGCTCGACAACGCCGAGCACGCCGACCAGGTGCGGCCGCTGCTGCCGGCCGGCGACGGCAGCGTGACGCTGGTGACCAGCCGCAACCGTCTCGCCGGCCTGGTCGCGGTCGACGGCGCGGTCGCGCTGCCCCTCGACGTGCTGCCCCCGGCCACCTCCAGCGCGCTGCTCGGCCGCCTGCTCGGCGCCGACGTGGTGGCCCGCGAGCCCGCTGCCGCGGCCGACCTCGCCGCGCTCGCCGGGCACCTCCCGCTCGCGCTGCGGATCGCCGCCGCACAGGTCGACACCGGCAAGCGGGCGCCGATCGCGACCTACAACCAGCGGCTGCGCGCCGGCGACCGGTTGGCCGGCCTCGGCATCGAGCACGACGCCGCGGCCACCGTCTCGGCCGCGTTCGACCTGAGCTACGCGGCCCTCGCCGAGCCCGCCCGGCGGCTGTTCCGGTTGCTCGCCCTGGTGCCCGGCGCCGAGTTCGGTGCCGAGCTGGCGGCCGCTCTGGCCGACACCCCCGACGTCGGCCCGGCGCTCGACCCGCTGGTCGCCGCCAGCCTGGTCACCGAGCGCGGCACCGGCCGCTACGGCCTGCACGACCTGGTCGCCGAATACGCCCGCGGCCGGCTGGCGGCCGACGAGCCCGACCACGACGCCGCGCGCGCCCGGCTCTTCGGCTGGTACCTCGACCACGTCGACGCGGCCAGCAGGCTGGTCTACCCGGAGTTCTCCCGGCTCCCGGCGACCGCGCGGGCGACGCCGCCCACCGCGTTCCCCAGCGCCGCCGACGCGGTCGACTGGATCACCGCCGAGCTGCCCAACCTGGTCCCGACGGTGGCGGTCGCGGCGCAACACGGCCCGCGCCCGGTGGCCGTGCGGCTGGCCGACGCGCTGCGCCCGCTGCTCTGGTCGACCGGCAGCCCGACCGAGTGGCGGGCGATCGCCGAAGCGGCGCTGGCCGCGGCGACCGCCGACGACGACCCGATGGGCACCGCGTCCGCCGAGATCAGCCTGGGCGACCTGCACGCACAGCGCTCCGACCTGCCGGCCGCCGAGCCGCACTACCGCCGCGCGCTCGAGCTGGCCCGGTCCAGCGGCTGGCAGACCGGCGAGGGCGGCGTGATGGGCAACCTGGCGCTGCTCTACTGGCGCAACGGCCGGCTGCTGGATGCGATCGAGCTGTTCCAGGGCAGCATCGAGGTCGCGCAGCGCAACGAGAACCGCACCGCCGAGGCGACGGTGCTGGGCAACCTCTCCGGCCTCTACTGGGCGTTGGGCCGGCTCGACGAGTCGGCCCAGGTGCTGCATCGCGCGCTGGGGCTGCACCGGGCCGCGGGCTGGCCCCAGTCGTCGGCGATCGCGTTCCTCGGCCTCGGCCTGATCCGCTCCGAGCAGGGCCGCTACAAGCAGGCGCGGCGCGCGCTCACCCGGGCGTTGCGGATGGCCACCCGCAACGGCAACCGGCGAACCGAGGGCGACGTCCTGTGCGCGATCGCCCAGGTGCAGGCCGCCTGCGGCGAGGGCGAGGAAGCGATCCGCACGGCCCGGCGGGCGGTCGAGATCGGCGTCGAGACCGAGCGGTCCCGGCTGCTGGCCGACGCGCACAAGGCGCTCGGGGTGGCCTACCACGGCCACGACGACCTCGACCTGGCCGCCGACGCGCTCGACGAGGCGATCCGGCTGGCGCGCCGGGCCGCCTACCCGCACACCGAGATCGGCGCGCTGGCCACGCTGGCCGACGTGCGCCGCGAGCAGGGCCGCCCGACCGACGGTCAGGAACTGGCCGAGACCGCGCTCGAGCTGGCCCGCCAGTCCGGCTTCCGGATCCTCGAAGGGCAGGCGCTGCGGGTGCTGGCGAGCTGCGCACACGACCTGGGCGTGCCACCGGTCGCCGTCCAACACGTGCGCGGCGCTCTGGCGATCCACCGGAAGGCGGGCCACCGGCCGGGCATCGCGGCCGCCCTGCTGCTGCTCGGCGACCTGCTGGTCGAGTGGGGCGACGTCGAGTCGGGCACCGAGATGTGGATCAAGGCGCGCAACCTCTACACCGACCTCGCCTCACCCCTGGCGGCCGCCGCACAGGCGCGGTTGAGCCGGGCGCACGCCTAACGGGGGTGGTGCTGTTCGACGGCACGCTGCACGGCACGGTAGATCTGACCGAAGCGCAGCGTGTTGGTCGTACGCAGGAGCAACCGGTCTTCCCCCGCGTAACGCACCCAGAGTTCGCTGACCACGGTGCCGCGGTCGTAGGAGCGGTCGAGCCAGCCGAGCGGGATCTCGGCGAACGGGGCCAGCACCAGCGCGCCGACCAACCCCGCGGCGAGCACGACGATCGCCAGCCCCCAGGCCGACCGGTCCGTAGCGGAGTAGACGAGAGAGATGGCGCACACGATCGCCGCGAGCGGCAGGATCGAGATGACCAGGATGAGGACGCCCCGGCCGAACCGGCGAGACATCGTGCGGGTCGTGCCGGGGCCACGGCGGTGCCAGACCATCTGCAAAGCCGCCACCGGATAGGTGGTGCCGTCGACCCGCACCGCATCGGACGTCACCTGGACGCTCTGATCGCGGAAGTAGACGGTCACCACTCCAGCAAAACCGCCTCCGTCAATACCTCGGCGCGGCCTCGATCGCCCGTTGCAGCGCCCGGTAGATCTGCCCGAACTTCAGCGCGTCGGCGGTGCGCACCAGCAGGGTCGGCCGGCCGCCGACCTCGGCCCAGATCTCCAGCGGCCGGGCACCCTTCGAATAGGACAGGTCGAGGCGGCCGAGCAGGAAGTCGGCGAGCGGAGCGGCGGCCAGGCCGACCAGCACCGAGCCGCCGACGATCAACACCGTGGTGCTGGTCGAGGTGTGCAGGCGCAACGCGATCACGATGCCGATCGCGGCGGCGACCAGCGGGGCGATCAGGGCGACCCCGATCGCGCCGCGGCCGGCGACGGTGCCCCACGACCGCTCGCCGCGCCGGTGCCAGACCCGCGACAGCGTGGTCAGCGGGTAGCTGCGCCCGGCGACCTGGATCGCCTGCGACGTGACCCGCACCGCGCGGTCGTGGTAATAAATGATCATCCCTACCCACCAGAAAGGGCCGTGCCTCAAAGGTACCCAACCGCGGACCCCGTAATGTGTCTCGAACGCCAGAAGCACATGGAGGTGTGACGTGGGCGATCTCGTCCGGCTGGAGAAGAACGACGGCATCGGCACGATCCGGCTCGACCGGCCCCCGATGAACGCGCTCAACACCCAGGTGCAGGAGGAGATCCGGGCCGCGGCCACGGAGGCGACCGCGGACGACAGCGTCCGCGCCGTCATCGTGTACGGGGGCGAGAAGGTCTTCGCCGCCGGCGCCGACATCAAGGAGATGGCCAACATGTCCTACGTGGACATGTCGAGCCGGGCGGCCGACCTGTCGGCGGCGCTCGGCGCGGTGGCCCGCATCCCCAAGCCGGTCGTCGCCGCGATCACTGGTTACGCCCTCGGCGGCGGCTGCGAGCTGGCCCTGGCCTGCGACTGGCGGGTCGTCGCCGACGACGCCAAGCTCGGCCAGCCCGAGATCAAGCTGGGCATCATCCCGGGCGCCGGCGGCACCCAGCGGCTGGCCCGGCTGGTCGGCCCGGCCCGGGCCAAAGACATCGTCCTGTCGGGCCGGATGGTCGACGCCGCCGAGGCGCTGCGGATCGGGCTGGCCGACCAGGTCGTGCCGGCCGCCGAGGTCTACCCGGCCGCGGTCGAGCTGATCCGGCCCTACCTCTCCGGGCCGGCCCAGGCCATCCGGGCGGCCAAGGTGGCGATCGACGGCGGCCTGGAGATGGATCTCACCTCGGCCCTGGCCTGGGAGAGCCAGCTCTTCGCCGCGCTGTTCGCGACCGACGACCGGCGCGAGGGCATGGCGGCCTTCGTCGAAAAGCGCAAACCGGACTTCACCGGCCGCTGACCACCCTGATCGACATCGCCGGGCGACGGGCGCGGCACCGGTAGGCTCGGCTGCATGTCACCGGGGGCCGCGCTGGGGGTCGATTTCGGGACCTCGCACACGGTGGCCGTGGTGCGCTGGCCCGACGGCCGGGTGCGCCCGCTGCTGGTCGACGGCTCGCCGCTGCTGCCCTCGGCGGTCTACGCGCCGCCGGGCGACGCGCCGCTGGTGGCCGGCCGCGACGCGGTGCACAGCTCCCGGCTCGACCCGGCCCGCTTCGAGCCCAACCCGAAGCGCCACGTCGACGACGGCACCGTCCTGCTCGGCGAGCGCGACCTGCCGCTGGTCGACCTGGTCGCCGCGGTGCTGTCCCGGCTGGCCGAGGAGTGGCGCCGCACGATCGGCGACCTGACCACCGGCGAGGTGACCGCCGAGACCCCGCCCACGCTGACCCTGACCTGCCCCGCGACCTGGGGTGCGACCCGCAGGGCGCTGCTCTCCGACGCCGCTGCCAGGGCCGGGCTGGGCAACGGCCGGCTGGTCGCCGAGCCGGTCGCCGCGGCCACCTATTTCGCCGAGGTGCTCGGCCGCGAGGTGCCGATCGGCTCGGCCGTGGTGGTGCACGACTTCGGCGCCGGCACGTTCGACGCGAGCGTCGTGGTGCGCCGGGCCGAGGGCTTCGAGGTGCTGGCCGTCGACGGCCGTGCCGACCTGGGCGGGCTCGACGTCGACGCGGCCCTGGTCGAGCATCTGGCGGCCACCTACGCGCCGGCCCATCCCGAGGCCTGGGCGCGGCTGCGGTCACCGGCGACGGTCGAGGACCGGCGGGCCAAGCGGCAACTGTGGGACGACGTACGCGTCGCGAAGGAGCGGTTGTCCCGCAGCCCGTCGGCCGACCTGGTGATCCCGCTGTGCGACGTCGAGGCGCACCTGACCCGCGCCGAGTTGGAGCGGGTGGCGACGCCGATCCTGGCCCGCACCGTGCAGGTGACCAAGTCGGTGATCGAGGCCGCCGCGCTGCCGGCCGGCAACCGGGCCGGGGTGTTCCTGGTCGGCGGGTCCAGCCGCATCCCGCTGCTGGCCACCCTGCTGCACCGGGAGCTGGGCGAGCCCCCGGTGGTGATCGAACAGCCCGAACTCGTGGTGGCCGAGGGCAGCGTGCTGGCCTCGACCGCGATGCTGGCCAGCGCCGCCGGCGCGGTCCCGGTGACCGGCCAGTTCCCGAAGATCATCGAGCCGGCCGACGGCCCGATACCGCAGCCGACCAAGATCGCGCCGGTCTCGCCCGCGGGGTCGCCCGGCGCGAACGCCGCGGCGCCCAGCGGCCCGCCGGCGACGCCCACCAGCTTCCCATCGGGAGCGCCGGCCAGCGGCCCACCAAGGGCGGCGGTGCCGACCAACGGACCATCGGGAGCGCCGGTCACCGGCCCACCAGGGTCGGCGACGGTGCCGACCAACGGACCATCAGGAGCGCCGACCGGCGCGGCCAACGGAGGATCCGGCGTCGCACCGTCGCGCAACGGCCACCGTCCGTCACCGACCGAGCCGCTCCCACCGCCCGCGGCCTACCCGCCCGGCCGGGCCGCCGTGCCGGTGAAGGCGGCGAAGGCCAACCGCCCGTCCCGCTTCGGCCGCGACACGTTGGCCGAGCCGGCCCTGGTCTCCGACCTCTACGCGCTGTCCGGCTATGACGAGCCGCAGGTCTACCCCGACCCGGTGCCGGCCCGCCGCGACGAGCGCCCGCCAGTCTGGGACGACGGGGACCGCGACCGCCCAGCCCGACCCGCCGCGGCCCGCCGCCGCGGTGGCGGCTTCGCCCGCTTCCTGCGCGCTCTGCTCATGCTCGTTCTGCTGGTCGCGACGCCCGTCGTCGCCGCCGTCGTGGCGTTCCACTACGCCACCGGTGACTCCTACACCGACATCGTCGACGGCATCCGGAGCTGGCTCGACGGGCTTAGGTGAGCCGTTCTCACGTTTACTCACTACCGACCGGTAAGGTGCTCGCAGCGGACCGAGGACGGGAGTTCTGATGAGCGAGCGGATCGAGGGCCACGGCGGCGAGCTGGCCCTCGCGGCACTACGCGCGGCCGGCGTCGACGAGATGTTCACCCTCTCCGGCGGCCACGTCTTCCCGCTCTACGACGCGGCGCACAAGACCGGCTTCCCGATCTACGACGTCCGCCACGAGCAGTCCGCCGTGTTCGCGGCCGAGGCGGTCGCCAAGCTGCGCCGCCGGCCCGGGCTCGCGGTGCTCACCGCCGGGCCGGGCGTCACCAACGGCATCTCCGGGCTGACCAGCGCCCACTTCAACGCCTCGCCGGTGATGGTGATCGGCGGCCGGGCGCCGGCGATGCGCTGGGGCGCCGGCAGCCTGCAGGAACTCGACCACGTCCCGCTCGTCGCCCCGGTGACCAAGCACGCTTCCACCGTGTTCGCCACCGACGAGATTCCCGGCGCGGTGCGCGCCGCGTTGAGCGCGGCGCTGACCCCGCACCGCGGCCCGGTCTTCCTCGACCTGCCGCTGGAAATCGTCTTCTCCCACGGTGAGGCCGACGCGCCCGGCGCGCCCGATGTCGCGGTCATCGAGCCCGACCCCGACGAGGTCGCGAAGGCCGCCCGGCTGATCGCCGAGGCGGAGCGCCCGGTGATCATCGCCGGCTCCGACGTCTACGCCGGTGACGCGATCGCCGCCCTGCGCGAGGCGGCGGAGACGCTGCGGGTGCCGGTGATCGCCAACGGGATGGGCCGCGGCGCGCTGCCGCCGACCCACCCGCTCGCCTTCGCCAAGGCCCGCCGGGCCGCGCTGCGCGGTGCCGACGTGATCGTGGTGGTCGGCACCCCGCTCGACTTCCGGCTGAGCTTCGGCGACTTCGGGTCGGCCCAGGTCGTGCACATCGTCGACGCGCCGACGCAGCGGGCGACCCACGTCAACCCGGTCGTCTCCCCCGCCGGTGACCTGCGGCTGATCCTGTCGGCGCTGGCCGACCACACCGGCGTCCGGGCCGACCACGAGAGCTGGATCGCCGACCTGCGCACGGCCGAAGACGCCGGCAAGGCCCGCGACGCGGAGGAGATGGCCGCCGACACCGACCCGATCAAGCCGGCCCGGGTCTACGGCGAGTTGCGCCGGGTGCTCGCCCCGGACGCGGTGACCATCGGCGACGGCGGCGACTTCGTCTCGTACGCCGGCCGTTATCTGGAGCCCTCGCTCCCCGGCACCTGGCTCGACCCGGGCCCCTACGGCTGTCTCGGCACCGGCATGGGTTACGCCATGGGCGCCCGCGTCACCTACCCCGACCGGCAGATCTGCGTGCTGATGGGCGACGGCGCCGCCGGCTTCTCCCTGATGGATGTCGAGTCGCTGGTCCGCCAGCAGTTGCCGGTGGTCATCGTGGTCGGCAACAACGGCATCTGGGGCCTCGAGAAACACCCCATGCAGGCGATGTACGGCTACGACGTGGCCGCCGACCTCCAGCCCGGCCTGCGCTACGACGACGTCGTCAAGGCGCTGGGCGGCGCCGGTGAGACGGTGACCAAGGCGGCCGACCTCGGCGGGGCGCTCGACCGGGCGTTCGCGGCCGGCGTGCCCTACCTCGTCAACGTGCTGACCGACCCGGCCGACGCCTACCCGCGGTCGTCCAACCTGGCCTGACCAGCGACGCTCGCACCGGCCAGGGACAATGGTCGGCATGGCTCTCCCCATCCCGACGCCGGCCGACGTGATCGGCCTGACCCGGTCCGCCGTCGCCGTGCCGGCCCGTGCCCTGCGCGTGCTCGACGACATCGAGGCGTTGGTCAAGCGGGTGAGCGGGATCGCCGACCGGGCCGAGGCGTTCCTCGACCGGCTCGAAGGGCTGACCGACCGGGCCGCCGCGCTGATCGACAGCGTCGGCGCGGCCGTCACCGAGGCCGAGGCGGTGCTGGAAAGCACGCGGGTGGTCAGCGCCGCCGCGACCGCGCAGGTCGAGCTGGTTGCCACGGTCGTCGCCGGCGCCCGCGCGGTGGTCGGCGACGCGGAGACGGTCGCCCTCAAGGCCAACGGCGTGGTCGACAAGGCCGAGGCCACCGCCGGCACGGCCGACGAGCTGATCGGCGTCTACGCGCCGACGCTGCGCCGCGGCGCGCCGATGGCCCGCCATTTCGTCGAGCAACTCTCCGACGAAGAGGTCGACGCCGCGATCAGACTGATCGACGAGCTGCCCCGGTTCACGAAGCACATGGACGAAGACATCCTGCCGATCCTGGCCACCCTCGACCGGGTCGGCCCCGACATCCACGAACTGCTCGACATCACCCGCGACCTGCGGCTGGCCGTCAAAGGCATCCCGGGGCTGCGGATGCTCACGAAGCGCGGTCAGGACCTGGACTGACCGAAGAGCTCGTCGATCTGTTCGCGGGTCGGCAGCGCGGTCGAGGCGCCCAGCGTGCGGGCGCAGGCGGCACCGGCCGCGCAGGCCCAGCCCACCGCCTCGACGATCTCCCGGCCTTCGGCCCAGGCCACGGCGAGCGCGCCGGTGAACGCGTCGCCGGCCGCGGTCGAGTCGACGGTCGCCACCTTCACCCCGGGCACCCGCACCGAGGTGCCGTCGCGGTCGACATACCAGGCGCCTTCCGGGCCGAGGGTGAGCACCACCCGCGGCACCGACTCGAGCAGCGGTTCGGGCCGGCGCTCGCCGCTGATCGCGACCGCCTCGGTCTCGTTGACCACGAGCAGGTCGACAGCCGCCAGCAAGTCGACCGGCAGCGCTCGGGCCGGTGCCGCGTTGAGCACCGTGCGGGTGCCGGCCTCGTGCGCCGCGACCGCGGCCGCGGTGACCGTCTCCACCGGGATCTCGAGCTGCGCGATCAGCACATCGGCGTCGGCCAGGGCCGCGCGCTCCGGACCCGTGAGGTCGGTGAACTGGGTGTTGGCGCCCGGGGCGACCACGATCGTGTTCTCACCGCCGGCGTCGACGGTGATCAGCGCGACCCCGGACGCGCCGTAGCGCACCCGCAACAGACCGGTGTCGACACCCGCCGCGTCGATGCGGGCCTTGAGCGTCACGCCGAACGCGTCGGACCCGATCGCGCCGAGCAACCGGGTCTGCCCGCCCGCGCGGCTGGCGGCGATCGCCTGGTTGGCGCCCTTTCCACCGGGAATGGTGGCGAACTCCCCGCCGAGCACGGTCTCCCCCGGTTTCGGCAGCACGGGCGCCTTCGCGACCAGATCCATATTGGTGCTGCCGACGACGACCACCCGGGCCCGGTTCATAGTCGGCGAGTGTATGCGTTCTCTGGCAGGCTGCTCCTCATGGACAATCCGCCGCTCGGTGTCATGTTCCGCTGCGACAGCCCGCCGGAGAACCTGCCCGCCTACGCCCAGCTCGCCGAGCGGCTCGGCTACGACGAGCTGTGGGTCGTGGAGGACTGCTTCTTCACCGGCGCGATCTCCGCAGCCGCGGTCGCCGCCGCGAGCACCGAGACGCTGAAGATCGGCATCGGCATCCTGCCGGCCGCCTTCCGCAACCCCGCGCTGGCCGCGATGGAGCTGGCCAACCTGAGCCGCCTGTTTCCCGGCCGGATCCTGCCTGGCTTCGGCCACGGCGTGCCGTCGTGGGTCCGCCAGGTCGGCGCACACCACCCGTCGCCGCTGGCCGTGCTCGAGGAGAGCATCGCCGCGATCCGCGCGCTGCTGCACGGCGAGACCGTCACCATGCACGGCCGGCACGTCGACCTCGACGACGTGCGGCTCGCGTTCCCGCCGGCCGAGCCGCCGCTGATCTCGGCCGGGGTGCGCAACGAGAAGTCGCTGCGCCTGGCCGGCCGGGTCGCCGACGGCACGATCCTGGCCGAGGGAGCGGCGCCGGCCTACATCGCCTGGGCCCGCGAGCGGATCGACGAGGGCCGGGCCGAGGCCGGGCGCACCGACCCGCACCGGGTCACCGTCTATGCCCACCTCGACTTCGACGACGCCGCCCGCAGCGCCCGCACCGAGCTCGCCGCGCAGTTCAGCGCCCCGGTGCAGCCGTCCGACCCGGTCGACGCCGAGACGCTGGCCAAGCTCGTCGCGGACGCGAAGGGCGACCTCGACGCGCTCGCCGCCGCACTGCCCGACGAGATCGTCGACCGCTACGCGGTGACCGGCGACGCCGAGCAGTGTGGATCGGCCGTCATGCGGCTCACCGCGGCCGGCGCCGACGCGGTGGTCTTCGTGCCGCCGCGCGACGCCGACCTGTCGGTGGCCCATCTGACCCTGGCCGCCGAAGCCCTGCTCGGCGGCTGACGTGTGTGCCGGATCGCCGGGCCGCGGGGCGCACCCCGCCGGCGCCGGCCTGCGTGATTTGATGACCGCGTGCCGACCAACATGATCGACGACGCGGTGCTCTCCTTCGACGGGATCGGCGTCACCCGCAGTCGCAACCCGTTGCTGCGCGACATCGCCTGGACGGTCTACCCCGACGAGCGCTGGGTGATCCTCGGCCCCAACGGCGCCGGCAAGACCACCCTGCTGTCGATCGCGGCCGGCCAGCTGCACCCGACGGTCGGCAGCGCGATCGTGCTGGGCGAGAAGCTGGGCCGCACCGACGTCTGGGAGCTGCGCACCCGGATCGGCATCACCACCGCCAAGATGGCCGAGCGGATCCCGGGCGAGGAGCGGGTGCTCGACGTCGTGGTCACCGCCGCATGGTCGGTGGTCGGCCGCTGGCGCGAGCAGTACGACCCGCTGGACGAGGCTCGCGCCCGCACCCTGATCGGGCAGCTCGGCGTCGCGGCGCTGGTCGACCGGACGTACGGGACACTCTCCGAAGGCGAGCGCAAGCGGGTGCAGATCGCCCGCGCGCTGATGACCGACCCGGAGTTGCTGCTGCTGGACGAGCCCGCCGCCGGGCTCGACCTGGGCGGCCGCGAAGACCTGCTCAAGCGGCTGACCGCGCTGGCCGACGACCCGGCGGCGCCGGCGCTGGTGCTGGTCACCCACCACGTCGAGGAGATTCCGCCGGGCTTCACCCACGCGCTGCTGCTGCGTGAGGGTGCGGTGGTGGCACAGGGGCCGGTGGAGCAGACGATCACCGCGGAGCACCTGTCGGCCGCGTTCGGCCAGCCGCTCGTGGTGCAGAGCGCGGAGGGCCGGTTCACCGCCCGCGCTGCGTAGGCCCTCTGGACGGGTGCTCTCAGGAAACGCTCAGGAATGCGCGCTAGGCCTGAGATATCCGTCACGCATGGGGGCAGCGATGGTATTCGCAGGCGTGTTCGTTGTGGCTCTTGTTGCCAGTGTCTTCGGAAACTCCGGCCGGCGCCAGGTGCCCGCGCCGGGGTCCGCGCGCGGTTCCGGGCAGGGCCCCCCGCCCGGGGCCGCGCCTCCGGAAGAGCCACCGGCCCCGCCGCCGGCGTTCACCCAGTGGCCGATGCTCACCGTCGCCGGCCCCGCACCGTCCACCATCGACACCGCACAGTGGACGCTGTGGGACGAGCCGGTCCGGGTGTCGGTGACCGACGCCGGGATGCTGGCCCGCGCGGAGGACCTGGTCCGCGGCGAGTTGGACGCGATCGACGTGGCCGCGAGCCGGATGCGCTCCGACTCGGAACTCGCCTCGGCCGGCGACGGCAGTGAGGTCAGCCCGCTGCTGGCCGAACTGGTGGCGGTGGCGCTCTCCGCGGCGCGCGACACCGAGGGCGACGTCGACCCGACGGTCGGCGCGATGCTCACCAGCCTGGGCTACGACCCGGACTTCGGCGCGCTGGTGACGACCGGCGCCACCCGGCACGTCCAGGTCGGGCAGTTGGCGGTCTACCGCCCGCCGACCTGGGAGCAGGTGCGCCTCGACGGGCAGCACCTGACCATCCCGGAGGGCGTCACGCTCGACCTGTCGGTGACCATGCGGGCCCGGGCGGTCGACCGGTGCGCCGCGCTGATCGCCGCCACGCTCGACGTCGGAACCCTGGTGTCGATCGGCGGCGACGTGGCCACGGCCGGCCCGTCGCCACGCGGCGGCTGGCCGCTGCTGGTCCGCGACGGCCCGGTCGACCCGGCCGCCAACGTCGGGCTGCCGGGCGGGGCGGCCGTGTCCACGGCAAGCGCCCACCACCGGCGCTGGGACACCGCCGAGGAGTTGCTCCAGCACATCGTCGACCCGGAGACCGGCCGGCCCGTGCGGCACGCCTGGCGGTCGGCGACGGTGGCCGCGTTCTCGGCCCTGCGCGCCACCACGGTCGCCAACACCTGCCTAGTCCGCGAGGAACTCGCGCCGTCGTGGCTGCAGGCCCTCTCCGCACCGGCCCGCCTGGTCGGCCACGAGCGCTCCGTCCGCGTCTTCGGCACCTGGCCGGCCGCGGCCGAAACCTGACATCGAATCACCCGGGGTGGCGGGACGCGGCGTCGCGTGTGACGATCTGCGCCGTGCCTGTTTCCCGCCGTTCCGTGCTGACCGCGAGCCTGGCCGCCGCCGTGGGCGCGGTGGCCGCGGGCTGTGCCGAGCCCACGCGGGCGCAGTGGACGGCCGCCGGTGACGCCGGGCCACTCCCGGCCGCCGGGACGAAGCCCACCGCCACGCCGCACGCCACGGTCAAGCCGAACGCCACGCGACCGGCGCCGGCCAACGCGCCGACGAGATTGGCCGTCACGCTCAGCCGGTTCCTGAAGCCGACACCGCAGAACCCGAAGCACCCGACCTTCGCCGGCGCGGTCGCCCTGGTCACCGCCGGCGGCAAGGTGAAGACCCGGGCCACGGTGGGCGACGCGCTGCGCTACACGGCCGGGCCGGTCGAGTTGCCAGTGGCCAGGCGGGTGGCGATGCGCGACGACTCGGTCTTCGACCTGGCGTCGATCACCAAGGTGTTCACCACGATCCTGGCGTTGCAACAGGTCGACAAGGGCAAGCTCGACCTCGCGGCCCCGGTGTCCGAATACCTGCCCGGCTTCACCGGCACCGGCAAGACCGCCGTCACCGTCGAGATGCTGCTGACCCACACCAGTGGGCTGCCGGTCGGCGCCTCGGTGACCGGCCTGTCGTCGGACGCCGCCCGGCGCGCGGCCGTGCTGGCGACGCCGCTGGTCAAGGGCGCCGTGCCGGGCAAGACCTTCCGCTACTCCAGCGTCGGCCTGATGGTCGCCGGGTTCCTGGTCGAGTCGCTCACGAGCCAGACGCTCGACCGGGCGCTGAAGACCGCCATCGCCGACCCGCTCGGCCTGCGGGACACCGGCTTCAAGCCGCTGACCTGGCTGAGCAAGGCCGACCAGGCGGCGCGCCTGGTCGCCACCGACGCGCGCACCAACCGCGGCCTGCTGCGCGGCACGGTGCACGACGACGTCGCCAACATCATGGGCGGCGTCGCCGGCTCCGCGGGCGTCTTCAGCACCGCAGCCGACCTCGCGGTCGTCGGCGAACTCCTGCTCAACGGGGGTACGCACGGCGGCAAGCGGATCCTGTCCGAGGCGACCGTCCGGCGGATGCTGACCAACGCCAACAAGGGCAAGCCGGCGATCGACGCCGAGCGCCCGCAGCGCACCGCCGACCACGGCCTCGGTGTGGAGATCGACCAGCCGTGGTTCATGGGCAAGCTGGCCGGGCCGCGCTCGTTCGGGCACACCGGCTTCACCGGCACCTCGCTGGTCGTCAACCCCGACCGCGGGCTGGTCTTCGTGCTGCTGACCAACCGGGCACACCCCAACTGGAGCTGGGCCGACCCCGACCCGGCGCGGGTGGCGGCGGCCAACGTCGTATGAGCCCGTGGGCCGGGTCCGCCGCCGTGTTCGCGGTCCTGGCGGCGGCCGTGCTGCACGCGAGCTGGAACGCCGTCGTCAAGGGCTCGGGCGACCAGATCGCCGTGATGGCCCGCTCCAGTGTGGTCGGCGTCGTGGTGTGCGGTGCCGCGCTCTGGTTCGTCGACCTGCCGGCGGCCGGCTCGTGGGGCTGGCTGATCGCGTCCGTCGTGATCCACGTCCTCTACAACCTCGGCCTGCTGGCCGCCTACCGGCTGGGCGACTTCAACCAGACGTACCCCCTCGCCCGTGGTCTTGGTCCGGTGGTCGTCGCGGTGGTCGCGGCGACCGCGTTGAACGAGCCGCTGGCGCCGCTGCCGGCCGTCGGCGTGCTGGTGATCGCCGCCGCGATCGGAGTGCTGGGCCTGACACCGTGGCGCCGCGTGCGGGCCAACCGGCCGGCGGTGCTGGCGGCGGTCTTCACCGGCCTGACCATCGCCACCTACACCCTGACCGACGGCGTCGGCGTACGCGCCAGCGCTAGCGCCAGCGGCTACGCGCTGTGGCTGGTCTGCCTGGAGTGCGCGGCGACCACGGCGCTCGCCGTCGTGCTGGGGCGCCGGCGGACGACCGGCAACCCGCTGCTGACCGGCGGCGGCCGGGCCTGGCTGGCCGCGAGCGCCGTCACCGTCATGTCCACACTGGCCTACGGCCTGGTTCTCTGGGCACAGACCCGGGGCGCCCTGGCCGCGGTGGCCGCACTGCGGGAGAGCAGCGTCGTGGTCGCCGCCGTGATCGGCATGCTGGCCTTCAAGGAGCCGATGGGCCGCGTCCGGATCGCCGCGAGCGTGGCGGTCGCCGTCGGCGTGGCCCTGCTGGCCATCCCCTGACGCCGGTCAGTGCCGCAGCGTGCGGATCAGCGCGAGCACGTCGCGGGTCACCGGGCGGAGGACCCGCAGCCGGGACAGGCCGACCATGCGGTCGATCAACGGCACGACGCCGTCGATCAGCGCGCGGGTTTTCGCCTGGTTGGCCGACTTGTCGTAGACCCAGTAGAGGATCACGCCCATGTACGCGAGCCAGAGCAGTTCCGGCAGTTCGTCGCGGAGTTCCGGGTCGACCTTGGCCGTCGAGCCGGCCAGCGCCTCGCGGAACAGCGAGATCGACGCCTCGCGGGTCGGCGACGACTCCTGCGAGAACGGGCTCAGCGGCGAGGTCGGCTCGGCCGCGGTCTTGAAGAAGGCGGCGGCGAATTCGTGCGACGGCGTCATCGTGTCGATGCCGGCGTGCAGCACACCGCGGAGCCGTTCGGCGAAGCCGCTCTCCCGGGCCAGCACGGCCGTCGCGCGGGTGCGGTGCTCGACGCTGGTCTCCGCGTAGAACTCCTGGATCAGGTGCTCTTTGGAGCCGAAGTAGTAGTAGGCGTTGCCGACCGCGACGCCGGCCTCCTTCGCGATGGCGCGCATGGTCGTCTGCGCGTAGCCACGCTCGCGGAAGAGCCGCAGCGCCGTGTCGAGGATCAGCTGCCGGGTCTGTTCACCGCGGGCGGTCGCCGGCTCGGCGCCGGCGGCCCCACCGCCGGCGTTCATCGGCTCGGCGCCCGCGGCCCCACCGCCGGCGTTCATCGGCTCGGCGCCCGCGGCTCGACCGCCGGCGTTCATCGGCTCGGCTGCACCGCTGGCGTTCGTCGGCTCGGCGCCGGCGGCGCCACCGACCCCCGTTTGCTCGGTGGCACCGCCGGCATCGGCGGGCGGCGGAACGGAACGGTCGGTCATCGCTGCCACCGTACCGACTCCGCACCGGAATGTCGAACACGTTCAACTTGCCGGCCAGACCTATCGTACGCGAACTTTGAACATGTTCAATCAGCGGAGTCCGAGAATCGCGGCCGCCGCCCGCCCGTTGGCCCGACTGGCGCCGTAGGTGGTCACGAACGCCCGCACGCCCGCGGGCCGCCAGCGCGACGGCCAGCCCATCTCGACGACCGTGACCTGGTGCCGGGCGGCCAGCGCCTCGATCAGGTCGGTCGCGTTGGCCAGCCGGTGTGCGTGCCGGGCGACGACCACGATCGGCCGGTTGCCGGCCCGGGCCAGCAACTCGTCGGCACCGGTCGTGGCGGCCACCGCCCGGATCGTCTCGGCGCCGTCGACGTGCTCGCCCAGCCCCCAGGGCACCCGGCCCTCGGCGATGCTCGACGTGGCGGCCAACTCGATCACGAACGGCACGCCGCCGACGATCGGGTCACCCTCCACCTTCACGGCGCGGCGGGCCGCGTCGTAACCCAGGCTCTCCGGTGCCGGCTCGACCGGCTGCGGCCGCGCGACCCAGGCGGCGAGCGCCGCCGTGCGCTCCGCGGCCTCCTCGACCCGGTCGACGTCGAGCCGGCCACCCTGGATCGCGGCCACGATCTCGGTGGCGGTCTCCTCGATCAGGTCGGCGTCGACGTCGGCGCCGATGCAGAGCAGGTCGGCGCCGGCCGCCAGGGCCAAGGGCGCGGCCTGCGCGGTGCCGCCGGCGACCACTGCCGCGCCCTTCATCTCCAGCGCGTCGGTGATCAGCGCGCCGGCGAAGCCCAGTTCGCCGCGGAGCAGGTCGTGCAGCGCCGCCCGGCTGAACGTGGCCGGCAGGTCGCCGGTCAACTCGGGCACCCGGATGTGCGCGGTCATCACGGCCTGCGCGCCGGCCGCCACCGCGGCGGCGAACGGCGGCAGGTCGCGCTCGCGGAGCACGGTCATGGGCGCGTCCACAGTGGGCAGTTCGAGATGGGAGTCGGCGATCGTGGCGCCGTGCCCCGGGAAGTGTTTGGCGCAGGCGGCCACCCGGGCCTCCTGGAGGCCCTCGACGGCGGCCCGGGTGTGTGCGGCGACCCGCGCCGGGTCGGCGCCGAACGAGCGGGTGCCGATGATCGGGTTGTCGTCGGCGGTGTTGACGTCGACCGTGGGCGCGAGATCGACGTTGACGCCGGCGGCGGCGAGCTCCCCGCCGATCGCGCGGTAGACCGCCCGGGTCACGTCGACGTCGTCGAGCGAGCCGAGCGCCGCGTTGCCCGGGTAGGGGCTGCCGCTGCGGTGCGCGAGCCGGGTGACGTCGCCACCCTCCTCGTCGATGGCCACGATGACCCGCGGGTTCGCGGCCCGCAGCGCGGCCGTGCTGGCCGCCACCTGAGGGCCGTCGTCGATGTTGAAGCCGAAGAGCGTATAGCCGGCCAGCCCCTCGGCGGCCAGGTCGAGCGCCCAGGGCGGTGGACTGCTGCCGGGGTATGCCGCGAGCAGCGTGCGCAGCGCGAGTCGGCGCAGAGCGGGATCAATCGCCATCGGTTCTCACCCTCTTGTAACTCGCTCCTGCCGGGTCGTGTGATCGTCGCACCATTCGCTTCCCAGTACGCTACGCCTACTCGTAAGGCGACTAATGTAATAGTAAAGATTCCTTATTGCTAGAGGATGTCGCATGGGGTCGACCCGTCAGCCCGGAACCCCGCGCCTGTTGCGCGCGCTCAACGACCGCGCCGCGCTGGAGCTGCTGCTCGCCCGCGGCCCGCTGACCCGGGCCCAGATCGGCGAGCTGACCGGGCTCTCGAAGGTCACCGCCTCGCAGCTCGTCGAGCGTCTCGAGGAACGCGGCCTGGTCGCCCGGGTGGGCGAGCAGGCCGGCGGCCGCGGCCCGAACGCACAGCTCTACGCCGTGCGCCCGGGCAGCGCCTACGTGGTCGGCGTCGACGTGGCCGCCGACCGGGTGCTCGCCGCCTGCGCCGACATCACCGGCGCCGTGGTCGGCCAGGTCGAGATGTCCACCAAGGACACCGACGACCCGGTCGGCGTGGTGCACAACGCGGTGGTCGAGGCGGCCAGCACCGCGCACGCGCAGTTGGCCAGCGTGCGCCGGGTGGTGCTGGGCACGCCGGGCCTGGTCGACCCGGGCTCGGGCGACATCACCTTCGCGTTCAACCTGCCGCGTTGGCACCGCGGCCTGCTCGCCGCGCTGCGCGAAGACCTCGACACCCCGGTGGTCTTCGAGAACGACGTCAACCTGGCCGCCTCCGCGGAGGCACACACCGGCGCGGCCGCCGGCGTCGACGACTTCGTGTTGGTCTGGGCCGGCATCGGCGTCGGCCTCGCGATCGTGCTCGGCGGCCGGCTGCACCACGGCAGCAGCGGCGCCGCGGGCGAGATCGGCTATCTGCCGGTGCCCGGGATGCCGGTCAACCGCGACCAGTCGCGCCGCTCCCAGCCACCGTTCGGCCAGCTCGCCGGTGCGGCCGCGCTGCGCGCGGTGGCCCGCGAGCACGGTTTCCGGGGCGCGACGGCGGCCGACGCGATCCGCGCCGCGATCGCGGCCGGCACCGAGGGCGGCCCGGCGCTCGACGAGATCGCCCGCCGGCTGGCACTCGGTGTGGCCAGCACCTGCGTGGTGCTCGACCCGCCGCTGGTGGTGCTGGCCGGCGAGGTCGGCCAGGCCGGCGGCAACGCGCTGGCCGAGCGGGTGCAACACGAGGTCGCCGCGATCACGCTGGTGTCGCCCAAGGTGGCGGTCACCCAGGTCGACGACGAGCCGGTGCTCCGCGGGGCGCTACTGACCGCTCTGGACGCGGTCCGCGACGACCTCTTCGGCTCAACCACCGGCTGAGGCCGGCCGGACGAGCCGACCGCCTTCGGGCCCCGCGCTCACCGCCGGGTCTGAGGATGGCTCGACCGAGGTCTGTGCGGCACAAACGCGACCCAGCGGTCATCAGGCGACCGCGGCATCCGACGGATGCCGAGCACCGACGGATGCCTGCGAGACAGACGAATGCTGCGGTACGGACGGATGCCCGCGTGCCAGTCCGGCCGCGCCAGGTCACCGGGAAACGGCTAGGCGCCACCCGCTCGCGGGACCGACGGATGCCCGCGGGACAGACGGAGGCCGCAGGGCCGGCCCGCGATGCTAAGGACCCTCCGGGCCGAAGACGCCGTAGGCGGACCAGCCCAGGTCGGGGAAGCCGGCCGCCGCGGCGACCTTCGACGACGCCAGGTTGGCCGGGTCGTGCAGGTAGGTCGGCACCGCGCCCTCGTCGAGGACCCGGCGGGCCGCCTGCGCGACCAACCGGCGGGCCAGGCCGCGACCGCGGGCGGCCGGCTCGGTGCCCACGGCGAGCTCGTTGCCGTAGGGGTCGTGTCGCTTGATGCCGACGCCGGCCAGGTAGTCGCCGGCTTCGTCGCGGGCGATCAGCACCTCGTCGCCGAACGGGCGCAGCCAGCTCGGCACGACCGGGTCGGCGACCGGGAGCCACTCACCCGCGTCGGGCAGCGGCGCCGGCTCCGTGGAAAAGCGGAAGACCGCGTGCAGGGCCCGCCAGCCGTCGTAGCCGACCGCGCCCGGCAGCTTGTCGAGCAGGTCGGGCATCGGCAGGTCGGCGATGGCGCGAACGGCATCCACCCGCGGCGGCGGCACCGAGAGCAACACCCCGGCGGGCGTGCCGACGCCGATCGCCGGGCGGATCGAGCCGTCCCACGCCGGGCGCAGCCGTCTCTCGGAGCCGACGATCTGCAGCGCCTGACTGGTCGGCCACTGGCCCAACCAGGTCACCAGGTGGTGGTAGAGGCGCGTGTCGAGCACCGGAACCTCCGCGATCAGTGGAAGCGGCGCAGCCGCAGGCTGTTGGAGACGACGAACACCGACGAGAGTGCCATCGCGGCACCCGCGATCATCGGATTGAGCAGCCCCGCCGCGGCCAACGGAAGCGCGCCCACATTGTAGGCCAGGGCCCAGAACAGATTCCCCTTGATGACCCGCAGGGTACGCCGGGAGAGGCGGATCGCATCGGCGGCGGCCATCAGGTCGTCGCGGACCAGCGTCAGGTCTGCCGCCTCGATCGCCACGTCGGTGCCGGCACCCATGGCGAGCCCCAGGTCGGCCTGGGCCAGCGCGGCCGCGTCGTTGACACCGTCGCCGACCATCGCGACCACGCGACCCTCGTCCTGCAGCCGCTTGACCGTGTCGACCTTGTCGGCGGGCAGCACCTCGGCGACCACGTCGTCGATGCCGACGGCTCGCGCCACCGCTGTCGCGGCCGCCGTGTTGTCGCCGGTCAGCAGCACCGGCCGCAGGCCGAGGCCACGGAGCGCGGCGACGGCGGCCGGGCTGCTCGGGCGGATCTCGTCGGCGAGCACCAGGTGGCCGCGTACCCGCTGATCGATCGCGACCGTGACCACCGTCTGCCCCGTCGGATTCGGCGCCTGCTCGTCGCCGGCGAACCCGGCGCGGCCGACCCGCACCTCGTGCCCCTCGACGATGCCGCTGACACCCAGGCCGGGCGTCGAGCGGAACCCGGTCACCGCCGGCAGCGGTTGCTCGGCGGCCGCGGCGATGGCCCGCCCTATCGGGTGCTCGGACCCGGCCTCGACGGCGGCGGCCAGCCGCAGCACCTCGTCGTCGACCCGGCGGTCGACCACGGCGAGCTTGCCGGTGGTGACCGTGCCGGTCTTGTCGAGCAAGATCGTGTCGACGGTGCGGGTCGACTCGAGGACCTCGGGACCCTTGATCAGGATGCCGCGCTGCGCGCCGCGCCCGGTGCCGACGAGCAGCGCCGTCGGCGTGGCCAGCCCGAGCGCGCACGGGCAGGCGATGATCAGCACCGCGATGCCGGCCGTGAACGCGGCCGCCAGCCCGCCGCCGGTGCCCCACCAGTAGCCGAACGTGCCGGCCGCGAGCAGCAGGACGATCGGGACGAACACGCCGGAGATGCGGTCGGCCAGCCGCTGCACCTCGGCCTTGCCGCTCTGCGCCTGACTGACCAGGCGGGCGATGTGTGCGAGTTGGGTCTGCGCGCCGACCTTGGTCGCGACGACCACCAACCGGCCGTCGGCGTTGACGGTGCCGCCGGTGACCGGGTCGCCCGGGCCGACCTCGACCGGCACCGACTCGCCGGTGAGCAGGCTCTGGTCGACCGCGGAGACGCCCTCTTCGACCACGCCGTCGGTGGCGATCTTCTCGCCGGGGCGCACCAGAAAGCGGTCCTGGGGTTTCAGCTCGGTGATCGGCCGGACCACCTCGCGGCCGCCGTCGAGCACGGTCACCTGCTTGGCGCCGAGGTCGGCCAGCGCGGCCAGGGCGGCACCGGCGCGGCGTTTGGCCCGGGCCTCGAAATAGCGGCCGGCCAGCACGAACACCGTGACGCCGGCGGCCACCTCGAGGTAGATCGCGTCGGTGCCGGCGCCGCGTTCGAGGGTCAGCGAAAAGCCGTGCCGGACGCCGGGCTCGCCGGCCATGCCGAAGAACAGCGCCCAGACCGACCAGCCCAGGGCGGCGAGCGTGCCGATGGAGATCAGCGTGTCCATGGTGGCGGCGCCGTGCCGCAGGTTGACCCAGGCGGCGCGGTGGAAGGCGGCGCCGCCGTAGACCACGACGGGCGCGGCCAGCGTCAGCGAGAGCCACTGCCAGTAGGTGAACTGCCAGGCCGGGACCATGGCGAGGACGATCACCGGGACGGCGAGCAGGATCGAGACCAGCAACCTGTTCCGCAGGTCGTGGGTCTCGTCGCGGGTCGGCCCGGTGTCGGCCTTCTCGACCTGCGCCGCGGTGTAGCCGGTCTTCTGCACGGTCTCGATCAGGTGCTCGACGGTGATGCCGGCCGGCGCGTGGACGGTCGCGGTCTCGGTGGCGTAGTTGACCGAGGCGGTCACCCCGGTGAGCCGGTTGAGCTTCTTCTCGACCCGACTCGCGCAGGACGCGCAGGTCATCCCGCCGATAGCCAGCTCGATCCGGTGTTCCACGCTGTTCACCTTACCCCCGGGAGGTATCCCGATCGTCTGCTGGTTCATGCGGTTCCGCCCGCTTCGTGCCCTTCGTGCCCGTGGTGGTAGTGGTGCACGACGGCGTGCCCCCGCCCGCGGGCGATCATCCAGCGGTTGACCGGCACGGTGACCACGGCGGCGACCACCAGGGCGGCGGCGAGGCTGACCCAGAAGAGGCCGTCGCCCAGGCCGGCCGCCATCGCACCGGGGATGACCAGCAGCATCCCGTTGTCGACCAGTTCCATCACGGCGATCGACACGGTGTCGGCGGCGAGCGCGACCCCGATGGCGGCCTTGACCGGCACGCCCGAGCGCAGGACGGGCCGGATCGTCAGCGAGTAGCCGAACAGGAACGCCAGCACGATGGCCAACACGATCGTCACGGCATTGGACAGCCCGAATGCGGTGCCGATCACCATCCCCAGCACCTCGCCGATCGCACATCCGGTCAAGCAGTGCAAGGTCGCCGAAACTGCCAGGCGCGTCAGATTGTCCATGCCGTCGAGCATACCCCCGGGGGGTATCAAGTCAAGCAAAAAGAGACGCCCGCCGCAGGGCGCGACGGGCGTCGGGGTGGGTCAGGGTCAGCTGGCGGAGGAGGTGCGGACGAGTTGACGGATCTGGCGCAGCAGGACCGACAGAGCGGCGAGGTCCGCGTTGGAGTCGGCGAACTCGGTGATCGCCCGCTTCGAACGGGCCACCGCCGTGGCGTTGGCGGCCTCCCAGGCCGCCACCCGCTCCTCGACCGGTGCGCCGTCCGGAGTGGACTGCAGCACGCCCTGGGTCAGGGCCGCCAGCGCGGCGTAGAGGTCGTAGCGCAGCGCCATCCGGGCCAGCGTCTGCCAGCGGTCTTCCCGCGGCAGCAGCGAGATCTTCGAGAGCAACTCGTCGACCCGCAGGTGGTCGCTGAGCACGAAGTAGATCTGGGCGACGTCGCTGGGGCTGCGGGCCGTCACGCGGGCCGTTTCGACCACGTCGATCAGGCCGAAGCCGTACATCACCCGGGACGCGGCGGCGGCCAGGCTGGCCGGCATGCCGCGGGACTCGACCTCCTCCATGTGCGCCAGCAGCGCCTCGCGTTCGCTGCCCACGAAGCGGGTGTCGAGTTGGCCGAGCAGGTCGGCCACCGCGGCGAAGCGGGCGATCTCGCCGGTCACGTCGAGCGGCGAGCGGCGGTTGGTCACCAGCCAGCGGACCGCGCGGTCGAGCAGGCGCCGCAACTCCAGATAGATCTTCGTCTGCGCGACCGTCGGGACCTGGTTGTCGAGCGCCTCGACCGCGGCCCACAGGTCGCGCAGGCCATAGACCTCGCGGGTGACCACGTAGGCCCGGATGACGTCAGCCGCGGACGCGCCGGTCTCCTCCATGGTGCGGAAGACGAACGAGGTGCCGCCCCGGTTGACCACCTCGTTGACCAGCATCGTGGTGACGATCTCGCGGCGCAGGCGATGGCCGGCCATCCGGTCGGCGTACGCCTTGCGCAACGGGGTCGGGAAGTAGGACGACAGCACGTCGAACGTCCACGCCTCGTCGACCACCGGGTCGGCCAGCACCTGGTTCTCCAGGTCGATCTTCACGTAGGCCAGCAGCACCGCGAACTCCGGCGCGGTCAGGCCGGCCGGGCGGGCGGCCAGCTCCTCGTCGGTCGGCAACCCCTCGAGCGCGCGGTCGAGCAGGCCGGACCGCTCCATCTCGATGATCATCCGGCGGTGCACCGGCAGCAACGACGCCGCCTGGACCAGAGCGGTGCCCAGCGCTCTGGCCTGGCTGTAGTTGTCGGCCAGCACCAGCGTCGAGACCTCGTCGGTCATCTCGGCCAGCAGCTTGTCGCGGTCGGGCACGGTCAACTCGCCGTCGGCGACCGCGCCGCCGAGCAGAATCTTGATGTTGACCTCGTGGTCGGAGCAGTCGACGCCGGCCGAGTTGTCGATGAAGTCGGTGTAGACGCTGCCGCCACGAAGCGCGTACTCGATCCGGCCGAGCTGGGTCAGACCCAGGTTGCCGCCCTCGCCCACCACCCGCGCCCGGACCTGCTTGCCGTTGACCCGGATCGCGTCGTTGGACTTGTCGCCGACCTCGGCGTGCGACTCGGTCGACGCCTTGATGTAGGTGCCGATGCCGCCGTTCCACAGTAGATCCGCGGGGGCCTGCAGGATCGCCTTCTGCAACTCGGGCGGGGACAGCGCCGTCACCTCGTCGCCGAGCCCCAACGCCTCGCGCACCTGGGCGGAGATCGGGATCGACTTGAGGGTACGGGCGAACACCCCTCCGCCTTCCGAGATCAGCGACTTGTCGTAGTCGGCCCAGGACGAGCGCGGCAGGTCGAACAGCCGCTTGCGTTCCACAAAGGACGAAGAGGCGTCGGGGGCGGGGTCGAGGAAGATGTGCCGGTGGTCGAAGGCGGCCAGCAGCCGGATGTGGGGCGAGAGCAGCATCCCGTTGCCGAACACGTCGCCGGACATGTCACCGACACCGACGACGGTGAAGTCGGTGGTCTGGATGTCGGTGCCCAGGTCGCGGAAGTGCCGCTTGACCGACTCCCAGGCACCGCGCGCGGTGATGCCCATCTTCTTGTGGTCGTAGCCCGCCGACCCGCCGGACGCGAACGCGTCACCGAGCCAGAACCCGTGCGCCACCGATATCGCGTTTGCGTAGTCGGAGAACGTCGCGGTGCCCTTGTCGGCGGCCACCACGAGATAGGGGTCGTCGCCGTCGTGGCGTACGACATCGGTCGGGTGTTTGATCTCGCCGCCCACGATGTTGTCGGTGACGTCGAGCAGCGCGGTGATGAACAGCTTGTAGCAGGCCACCGCCTCGTCGCGGTCGCCCGGAAGCTGCTTGAGCACGAACCCGCCCTTGGCGCCGACCGGCACGATGACGGCGTTCTTCACCATCTGCGCCTTGACCAGGCCGAGCACCTCGGTGCGGAAGTCTTCACGGCGGTCGGACCAGCGCAGCCCGCCCCGGGCGACCGGGCCGAACCGCAGGTGCACGCCCTCGAACCGGGGCGAGTAGACGAAGATCTCGAACTTGGGCCGCGGCGCCGGCAGGTCGGGCACGGCCTGCGGGTCGAGCTTGAAGGCCACATAGGACTTCGGCCGGCCGTCGCTGCCGCGCTGGAAGAAGCTGGTCCGCAAGGTGGCCTGGATCAGCGTCAGGTAGGAGCGCAGGATCCGGTCCTGGTCGAGGCTGGTGACGTCGTCGAGGCGCTTGCCGATCTCGTCGACCAGTTGCCCCGCGCGCTCGTCGCGCTCGTCGTCGGCCAGGGCCAGCCGCGGCGAGAAGCGCACCTCGAAGAGCTCGACCAGCCGGGCCGCGATCTCCGGGTAGGCGACGAACGTCGACTCCATGTAGTCCTGCGAGAAGACCGTGCCGGCCTGCCGCAGATATTTGGCGTAGGCCCGCAGGATCACCGCCTGCCGCCAGGTCAGGCCGGCCAAAAGCACGAGTTGGTTGAAGCCGTCGACCTCGGCCTCACGACGCCAGGCCGCGGCGAAGGCATTTTCGACATGCGGGCGTACGGCGGTCGGCAGCCCCTGCCCGGCCGGCAGTTCCAGGCCGAAGTCGTAGAGGTAGACGGTGCCGTCGGCGCGCTCGACCTCGTAGGGGCGCTCGTCGGCGACCCGCACGCCGAGCGAGTGCAGCACCGGCAGCACGGCCGAGAGCACCATCGGCTCGCCGTAGCGGAAGACCTTGAACCGCACGTTGTCGTCGTCGCGGTTCTTCCGGAACAGGTGCATCTCGAGCTGGCCGGGCTCTTCGAGCAACTCCAGCTTGGCCAGGTCCTTGAACGCCTCGTACGGGTTGTTCTCCTCCTTGTAGCCGTCGGGGAACGCGTCCGCGTACCGCGTGAAGAGGAGTTTGCCCTGCTCGTCGCCGAGCTTGCGGGTGAGCATCAACGAGAAGTCGTCGTCCCAGAGCCGGGTCGCCTCGGCCAACTCCTCGGCCAGCGCGTCGACGTCGACCTCGCCGGGCGGGTTGGTCGGGTCGGTGCGCACCACGACGTGCACCCGGGCCAGCAACGACTCGGTGACCCGGGTCGTGTAGTCGAGCCCGACCCCGTTGAACCGGCGCAGCAGGATCCCCTGCATCCGCAGCCGGTTGTGCGTGGTGAACCGGTCGCGGGGCAGGTAGATCAGGCACGAGATGAACCGGCCGTAGCCGTCGCGACGGACGAAGACGCGCAGCTGCCGGCGGCCGGCCATCCGCAGCACGCCGATCACCGCGCGGTAGAGGTCGTCGGTCTTGATCTGGAAGAGCTCGTCGCGGGGGTACGTCTCGAGGATCTGCAACAGGTCCTTGCCGGAGTGGCTGCGGGGCGAGAGCCCGGAACGGTCGAACACCTCGGAGACCTTGCGGCGGACCACCGGCAGGTTGCGCACGCTGGTGCGGTAGGCGGCGCTGGAGAACAGGCCGAGAAAGCGCCGCTCGCCGATCACCTCGCCGTTGTCATCGAAGATCTTGAAGCCGATGTAGTCGAGGTAGGCACTGCGCTGCACCGTGGCCCGCGAGTTGGCCTTGGTGATGATCAGCAGCCGCTTCTCCAGCACCTTGGCCCGCGCCTCGGGCGGCAGCGCGGTCAGCGCCAGCGGTGCGGTCTGGTCCTGGCGCAGGATGCCCAGCCCGGTGCCCATCTGGGCGGCCAGCAGCTGCTCGCCGCTCTCGCCCCGGACCAGCTTGTATTCGCGGTAGCCGAGGAAGGTGAAGTGCTCGTGGGCCAGCCAGCGGAGCAGCTCGACCGAGTCGGTGATGTCTTTCTCCGGCACCGGCGGGCGGGCGTCGGTGCCCCGGGTCGCCTCCAGCTCGTCGGCGATGGCCAGGGCCTGCTGGCGCATCCGGGGCCAGTCTTCGACGGCTTCGCGTACGTCGGTGAGCACCCGCACCAGCTCGCGCTCGAGCTGCTCGCGCTCGGTCGCGTCGCGGATCGCGTCGATCTCGACGCGCATCCAGCTCTCCACGATGTCGCCGGCGATGGCGTCGTCGGGCTCGACCTCGGCGGCCACCTCGACCAGCTTGCCCATCGGCTCGCGGCGGACCACGACCAGCGGGTGGACCAGCAGGTGGATGTCGAGGTGCCGGCCGATCAGCAGGGCGGTGACCGAGCCCACCAGGAACGGCATGTCGTCGGTGGCGATCTCGATCACGGTGTGTGGCAGGTCGGCTACCGGCTCGGTTATCCGCAGCTTGAGCTGGCCCGGCATCCGCTGCTCGGCCAGCTCGCGGTGGCTCAGCGCGGCGTCGACCATCTCCCGCGCGGTGTAGCCGATCAGCTCCTCGTCGGGCGCGAACCGCCAGAAGCGGGCGACCAGGGCGGCTTCGGGGCTGCCGGGGCCGGCGAGGGCGACCGCTTCGGCGGCCAGCCGCTCGGCATTGGGTACCGGTTCGTCGATCTCGCTGTCGTCGCTGTCGTCGCCGGTCGCGGAGCCGGCCCCGACGGATACGAACGGAGCGTCCGTGTCCAACGCCGTGTCGTATTCCTCCGAAGCATCCTGCAACGTGCGCGCCTGACGCCGGTCCATCGGTGCCACTCCCCTCGAAACCCACCACGCTGTGGGCCAAATCAAGTTTCAGCGTACGGCGGCGGCGGACGAGGTCCAGCGCCGGATCAGGTGTTCCCTGAGTACGGATGCTCTTACCCTCTTTGCACCGCGTACTAGGGTCCCTGGTGTTCCCGGGGGAAGGATCTGTTGGCATGCGTCGGTCGTACCCGATGATGAAAAAACGTCCCGCCGCGGCGCTGGTGGGCCTCGCGCTCCTCGCCGCCGGACTCGCCGGTTGCTCCGGCGACACCGGCCCCGACGAGGCCGTCGACGCGTTCCTGACCGGTTGGCAGCGCGGCGATCTGGCGTCGATCCCCTTCGTCGAGGGCACCGGCGCGAAGGTCGCCGCCACCGACGTGGCGACCGCTCTCAAGGAGCTCTCCGGCGAGCTGTCGCCGCCCGCGGTGCACCGCGACGGGTCTGTGGAAGAGGTCGAGAAGAGCGCCACCGCGAAGATCAATATCGACTGGACCCTGCCCGGCGGTACGCACTGGGCCTATCCGTCGACAGTCCGGCTCGTACAGGGCAAAGACGACGTCTGGTCCGTGATCTGGGAGCCGGCACTGGTCAACGCGAAGCTGAAGAGCGGCGACCAGCTCGCGCTGCGCCGCCAGCGGCCGGCCCGGGCCGGCGTCCTGGACGGCGCAGGCAAGCCGATCGTCGAGCCGCGCGACGTGGTCGTGGTCGGCGTCGAGCCGGCGGGCGTCGACGACCCGGCCGGCATCACCGCGGCGTTGGACGCCGCGTTCAAGTCCGTGCGACCGGCGCTGCCGCCGATCGACCTCAAAGACCTGCCTCAGAAGATCAAGTCGGCCGAGCACCCGGAGCAGTTCCTCGAGGTGGTGACGTTGCGGGCCGACGCCTACCAGCAGATCAGGTCCAAGATCCAGCCGCTGGAGGGCACCCGGTTCCGGGAGGAGAAGCGCGACCTGGCGCCGACCCGGGCTTTCGCCCGCGCGCTGCTCGGCTCGGCCGACCCGGCGCTCAAGGAAGACATCGACAAGAACCCCGACCTGGTCGCGGAGGGCGACCTGGTCGGCCACGGCGGCATTCAACAGGCATTCGACCAGCAGTTGCGGGGTACGCCCGGCGTGGCCGTCGTGATCTCCCAGAAGGCGCCGGACGGCGAGGTCAACGACGGCGAGGAGTTGTTCCGGGCCCAGCCCAAGCCCGGTGCGCCGGTGAAGACGACCCTTGACGTCCGCACCCAGAACGCCGCCGACACGGCGTTGGCCGGGGTCAAGCAGCGCTCGGCCCTGGTCGCGGTCCGGGTCAGCGACGGCGCGGTGCTGGCGGCGGCCAACGGCCCCGACGGCGGGACGGGCGAGAACCTGGCCTTCACCGCGCAGGTGCCGCCGGGCTCGACGTTCAAGGTGGTCAGCGCGCTCGGCCTGCTCGACGCCGGCAAGGTCACCCCGTCGACTCCCGTCGACTGCCCGAAGACGTTCACCGTCGACGGCCGGTCGTTCAAGAACTCGGAGAGCTTCGCGCTCGGCAAGGTGCCGTTCCAGGTCGACTTCGCGAAGTCGTGCAACACGGCGTTCGCGTCGCTCGCTCCCGAACTGGGCGCCGACGGCCTGGCCGAGGCAGGGCGCTCGTTGGGTCTCGAGGGGACCTGGGACATGGGGGTCGACGCGTTCAGCGGCAAGGTCTCGACCGGCGGCTCCGACGCGGAACGCGCCGCCGCCGCCTTCGGCCAGGGGACCACGCTGGTCTCCCCGTTGGCGATGGCGTCGGCGACGGCGGCGGTCGCGAAGGGTTCGGTCGTGCCGCCCTCGGTGATCGCCGACCGCCCGGCCAAGCCGGGAGCCGCGCTGAAGGCGCAGTCCCTGGACCCGCTGCGGGCGATGATGCGGCAGGTGGTCACGTCAGGGACGGCGACAGCGCTGAAGGACGTCCCTGGCGGCGCGGTGTCCGGCAAGACCGGCACGGCGGAGTTCGACGACAACCCGGCGCACACGCACGCCTGGTTCGTGGGTTGGCAGGGCGACGTGGCGTTCGCGGTCTTCGTCGAAAACGGCGGTGGCAGCGGCGAAACCGCCGTCCCGGCGGCCGAACGCTTCCTGCGCGCCCTGCACTGACCGTCAGCGAAACCGGCGCCGCGCCCGCATGACGAGTTCGTCCCAGCCCACGACCCGGATGAACGGGTCGGACGCCCGCTTGAGGGCCACCCGGTCGAGCGGCACCAGCCGGCCGACGACCAGGTGCAGCTGGGGCCGAAACATCCGGATGCCGTAGCGGGCTTCGAGCCGGTCCCGGACCGCGGGGTCGTCGACGGCCTCCGCATAGGACCGGAGCTGGGCGACGGCCGCAGCCACCTCGCGGGTGAACTGCGGCCGCCCGCCCCGGGTGGTCAACACCGTGGCCGACGGCCGCTTGAGTTCGAGGATGTCCCAGAGGTCGTGACCGACCGGCCGGAGGAGAAAGTCGGGTATCAGCGTGCTGTCGTTCGGCGTCAGGCTGATCTGGGGACGGGCCTCGACGTACTCGTCGAGCAGCAGGATCTCCGGGTTCTCCTCGAGCAGACGCTGGTAGGTCAGTTCGCTCGTGGTCGGGTCGGCGAGCAGCGATTCCAGTGTGTCGACGGCCCGGGCCACCCCACCGGCGGCGACGTAGGCCCGCGGATCGACCCGCAGGATCTCGCCGGTCGGCAGCTTCACGCCCAGGTTGTCGTCGCCGACGAGGGAAACCGTCAGCTCGTCGGCACCTGGCTCGATGACGATCTCCGCCCGGCCACCGTCGCCCGACGACTCCCCCGTCAGCGGCCGGCGCCGCAGGGTCGGGAACCCGTTGCGGAGGTTCTCCCACACCTCGTAGCCGTCGGGCAGATAGCTGACGGCGTCAGCCGACCGGACCTCCTTGGCGAAGAAGTAGATGGGCTGCTCTTTGCCGCCGCGGAGGGTGACCCGCTTCGAGTGCAGGAAGAACTGCGTGCCGCTGGAGTTGGTGAAGCTGTACGCCACCGCGCGGCTCAAGCCTCGTCGACCGCAGCCGCGTCGTCGGGCGGCGTCGTCGGCCGCCGCAACCCACCCGGGCGGACGTCGGTCGTGATCGCGTCACCCTCGTCGGCCCGCCGCAGCCGGCCAGGGCCGGTCGCGTCGTCGTCCGTCGTCCGTCGCAACCGGCCCGGAGCAGAGGCGTCGTCATCGGACGCGCGGCGCGGTTCGCCGGGAGCGCCGGCCTCGTCATCGGTCGCGCGACGCAGCCGCCCGGAAGGAGGCGTCACGTCGTCGTCAGCCGCACGACGCAGCCGCCCGGAAGGAGGCGCCACATCGTCGTCAGCCGCACGACGCAGCCGCCCGGAAGGAGGCACCACATCGTCGTCAGCCGCACGACGCAGCCGCCCGGAAGGAAGCACCACGTCGTCGTCAGCCGCACGACGCAGCCGCCCTGAAGGAAGCACCACGTCGTCGTCAGCCGCACGACGCAGCCGCCCTGAAGGAGGCACCACATCGTCGTCGGCGGACCGGCGCAGTCGGCCTGGTGCGGTGGCGTCGCCGCTGGGTGAGCGGCGCAAGCGACCGGGTCCGGTCGCGTCGCCGCCGAGAGGGGCGGCCAGGATCTCGGCCGCCGAGCGTCGCTTGTGGTTGTTGGCGGTGTCGTCGGTCAGCGCGTCGAAGGCGGACCGGCGCTGTCGCCCGATGGCCGGCTTCTTGGCCGGCTCGGCCTCGCCGACGGTCGGCTCGGGCCCGGCCGCGGGCTCAGCAGCCGCGCTCGGCTCCGCGTCGGGTGCCGCCGGCTCCGGAGACGGGCCGTCGGCTTCCGCGGCCGCTTGCCACGCGTCGACCGTGGACTCGACCGCCGGCTCCCACGCATCCGCAGCCGATTCGGCCTCGGGCTGCCACCCAGGGCTCGGCGGCACGGGCTCCCACGCCGGCACGGCCTCGGTCGGCGGCACCGGCTCCCACGCCGCCGCCGGCTCGTCGGTGGGGACCGAGTCCCAGACGGACGTGGTCTCAGCGGCCGCGACGGGGCGCGACGGTGGCTCCGGAATCGCCGGCGGCCGGAAGCGGTCGCCGTCGGGGGCCGGGCGGCGGCGCGGTGTGAAAGCCAACGGCGACCGGCCCCGGGCCGACGCGGCCGCGCGGATCGGCGCCAGACCGGCGACGACGGCGCTGACGATCTCGGCCGCGTAGGTGCCGTCGGGGTCGTAGTCCGGGTCGAAGACGGTGAGCTCGATGCCCAGGCAATGCGGGGTGTCGACCAGCCCGGCGATCAACAACTCCAGCTCAGGAAAGGCGATCCCGCCCGGGTCGGGCGCGTCGACCGCGGGCAGTACGGCCGGATCGAGCACGTCGACGTCGACGTGTACCCAGTACCCGGCGCAGTCGGCGAGCTGGTCGCGGGCCCACTGCGCGGTGCGTGCCGCGCCCTCGGCGCGAAGGGCCGGCACCGCGCGGGTGACGATGCCGGCGGCCTGAAGGTCGAGCCGGTATTCGTCTTGCGCGCGGATGCCCAGGACCACCACGTCGATGTCGCGGAAGTAGGGTCTTCGGCCCTCGATGGCGGCCAGGTCGGCCTGGCCGCGTCCGGTGGCCAGGGCCAGGTCCTCGCCGGCCGCGGCGCCCACATAGGACGCGTTGCCGGGGTGCCGGAAATCGGAGTGGCCGTCGACGAAGACCAGCCCGATGCGGCCGCCGACCGCCTCGCCGAGGCGGTGCATCGCCAGTGCCGAGCCCAGCAGGATGGAGCAGTCGCCGCCGAGGACCACCGGGAACTCGTCGGCGTCGATGATCGCGCCGATGCGGCCCGCCAACGCCACCGAATAGGCGGCGATGGCATCCGCGTGGCAGACGCCGTCGCCCGGGCGCCAGTCACCCGGGTCGTAGCGGGGTGGGGTGAGACAGCCCGCGTCGCGGGCGGCCAGGCGGGCCAGCAGGCCCTGGTCGCGGAGAGCGCCGGGCGCCTTGGCGCAGCCGGGAGTCGACGTCGGCGTGGGCGGTCGTAGGCCCAGGTTCGACGGCGCGTCCAGGAGTGCGATCCGGCGCACGGCGCTCACCGTCTCAGAACAGCGCGCTGGCCAGGGCCCGGCGGGCCGCGGACACCGCCGGGTCGTCGGGACCGGCGATCGTGAACAACGACACCAGGTGCTTGCGGACCCGCTCCTTGTCGTCGCCGGCGCTGCGCCGGATCAGGTCGATCAACCGCTTGTAGGCGCGCTCGGCCTCGCCGCCGAGGACCTCGATGTCGGCCGCCAGCTCCTGGAGGTCGAGGTCGTCGGGTGAAGCCGCCGCGTCTGACATGACCTTGGCCGCGTCGATGCCCTGGACCCGGCGGTAGAGGCCGACCTGGGCCAGCCCGGCCTCGGCGGCCGCGTCGGCCGGTGCCTCGAAGAGGATCTTCTTGTAGGCGGCCTCGGCCGCGTCGAGGTCGCCGACCATGAGGGCGTCGTCGGCGGACTCGAGGCGGGGGTCGGCCGGCGTCTCGACCTCGACGCCGCCGGCCTTGAGGACCGCGCCGATCCACTGGCGGAGCTGCGACTCGGGCACGACGCCGGAGAAGGCGTCGACCGGCTGGCCGCCGACCACCGCGAAGACCATCGGGATGCCCTGGACCCGGAACATCTGGGCGAGCCGCTGGTTGGCGTCGACGTCGATCTTGGCAAGCACCCATGCGCCGCCGCCTTCGACCGCCAGCTTCTCCAGCACCGGCGAGAGTTGCTTGCAGGGCTCGCACCACTCGGCCCAGAAGTCAATGATCACGGGCGTGCTCAGCGAGCGTTCGAGGACCTCGGCCTGGAACGTCGCCTCGGTCACGTCGATGACCGCGACGCTGCCGCCGGGCGAGAAGCCGCCCGGTGCCGGTTGCTCGGTGGGCGCTGATTGACCGCCCGGGCCGCCACCGGCGGCTGGGGACGGAGATGCAGAAGGGCGCAGCGCGCCGAGATCGACCGCGCCGCGAGTGAAGATCGACGGAGACGTCCGTGGTTCGCTCATGGTTCCCTAGTCTCGCACGCGAAGCGCTCGACGCAGACCGGCCGCCACGGTGGTGAACAGGAGGGCGACGGCGACCGCCGGAAGGACGATCGCGAGGGGCCGCGGCCACGACGGCGGGGCCAGGGCGAAGGCGTCATCAACGAAATATGGGACATACTTGCCGACCACCGCCCACGCGATGACGGCGGCCACCAAACCGGTGAGCACGGCCGCGATGGCGATCGGCAGATAGGCCCAGAGAACCCAGCTTCCGCCGGTACGCGCCGCGAGCCCCTGCCGCCGCAGGGCGACCAGGTCGTCGAGGTTGCGCCGGCGGTCGACGGCGGCCATCAGCCACATGCCGCACGCCGCGAGCACCACGGCGACCCCGCCGGCCAGCAGGTGGAACCAGACCGCCAGGGCCGGCCCACGCTGGTCGAGCCGGTCGGCCGCGGCCTCGATCGAGTCGTGGCCCGTCACGATCAGGCCCTGCTCGGTCAGCCGCCGCTCGACGTCGGGCGGCGCCGCCGGCCCCAGCCAGACCTCGGCCGTCGCGAGGTCGGTGGCGCTGGTGGCCAGCCGTTCGGCGTACCCGATGTCCATCAGCAGTCCGGTGCCGATCCGGGGCAACGCGCGGGCCTCGCCGATCGGCCGGACCGCCACCACGTTGCCGTCGACGCCCTCGGCCTCGCCGGACTTGGGCGGCGGCCCGCCGCTGAGCACCGGCGCGTCGGTGGGTGTGCCGGCCGGCACGACCACGGTCGGCCGCGGCTGGACGACCGTGCCCGGCACGACGACGTGCACGCCGCCGTCCTGCGCGGTCAGCGTCGCGTCGTCGTTGGCGCGCCACTGGTCGGGCGTGAAGGCCGGCACCACGTCGGTGAACGGCGCCGTCTGGTCGGGCCGAGCGGCCAGCGAAATGATCGAGATCTCGGCGGCCGAGCCGCCGGACGCGGCGTAGACGGCCTCGATCCCGGCCAGCCGGCAGCCGTCCTGGCAGCGCTGGCTCACCATCGTCCAGACGTGCCGACCCGGGGTGATCTCGGCGGAGCCGGCCCGCACCGGCGGACCGCCGGTCAGCGGCCGCAGCAGCGCGGTCAGCCGCAACTCGGTGCCGGTGGAGGTGGGCTGCGCGTAGTCGACGGTCAGCGCGAGTTCGTTGCCCTTGACCACGACCGGCTCGTCCGGCGGCGGGGCCAACGCGGCCGCGACCTCGGCCGCCGAGCGGTCGCCGTAGTCGGAGCGCCAGAGCGCGACGGCGGGAAGTGCGGCCGTGTCGACGAACAGCACCGACGGGCCCTCGACGGCGCGCCGCACGCCGGCGGCCATGGCGAAGCGACCCTCGGGGTCGACGGCCCGGACCGCGGACCGCAGCGCGCCGGAGTCGAGCGTGCCGACCGTCAGCGTGCGGGTGGCGCCGGTCTCCACGGCGGCCCGGTCGGCCCGGGCCTGCGCGGCCACGTCGACCGCGGTGGTCGCGAAGCCGAGCACCGCGACCGCGACGGCGAGCAGCACGAACAGCCGCTGGCTGCCGGGTCGGCGGGCGACCTGGAGCGCCCCGAGCGCCAGCCCGAGCCGGCCGCGGCGGATCGCCCGGCGGCCGAGGCGGCCCGCCAGCGGCACCAGCAGGCGGCCGGCCAGCACCGCGATCGCGAGGCCGATCAGCGCCGGCACCAGCAGGCCGAGCCCGAGTAGCTGGCCGTCGAACGCGCGCAACTGCACCGCGGCCACGACGGCGAGCACCACCGCGCCCGCGTCGATCGCGACGGTGCGCCAGGCGGCGCCCCGCGGCGGCACCCGGCGCAGCAGGTCGACAACCGGGCTGGCCAGGTCGTTGCGCAGCGCGAGCAGGCCCACCGCGACCGCGCCGGCGACGGCGACGAGGGCCGCGGGCAGCGCGCCCGGCGCCGGGGCGAGGTCGAAGACCGGGACCGGGCCGAAGCGGGCGTCGGCGACCGCCCGGGTGGCCAGCGTGCCGGCGACGTAGCCGATCGGCGCACCGACCGCGATCGCGATCACACTCTCGCCGGCCGCCAGCCAGAACCGGCCGACCCGGGGCGCGCCGCGCAGCGCGATCAACGCCTGCTCGTGGCGGCGGGCGGCGGTCGCGCCGGCCACCGCGACGAAGATGACCAGCCAGCACAGGCCGATCAGCGGCAGGCCGGCGAGCGGCACGAGTTCACGGGTCAGCGCGTCGGAACGGCGTACCCGTTCGAAGAGTTTGGGAAGTTCGTCGGTGAGCGTCGCGAAACCGGACGACTCCTCGTCTTCACCCAGCTTCTCGCTCAGGTCGTCGAGCGCGACGCTGAGCGCCGGCAGCCGGTCGGCGTCGAGCGCGCCGGGGCCGGGTATCGCCTCGACCGACCGGTTGTCGGCGTCGTGTTCCTGGGCGTCGGCGGTCGTCCGGCCGGTGAAGACCGGCTCGCGGGTCGAGTCGGGCGCGGTCGGCGCGAAATAGCCGCTGCGGCCCCAGTAGGGCTCGGCCGGATCGCGCGGCCGGTAGACGCCGACGATCGTGATCGGCGCCGGTCGCCCGGCGACCACCCAGGAGCGGCTGACGTCGTCGTAGGTCGCCCAGCTCAGGGTCACCGACTGGCCGGGCGTCACGCCGAGGCGGTGCGCTGTCGACTCGCCGACGATCACTTCGCCGCCGGCCATCAGGCAGCGCCCCACGACGATCTCGAGGTGCTCGCAGGCGCCGTCGCGGAAGGTGAGCCAGGAGATCTCGCCGCGCTCGGGCTCGAGGCCCAGCACCGGCAGCACCGCCGACATCACGGTGTGGAAGCCGGGCAGGTCGGCCAGGTCGTTGGCCAGCGAATCGAACCGGTCGCGCTGGGTGCTGTCGATCCCGCCGCGGACGGCGACGGTGCGTTCCGCGGGCGGGGTATTGGCCACCTCGGCCGCGGTCGCGGCCCGGTCGACCGCGGCCGTGTAGACCGGGCTGGCCACCGCGGCCGCCGTCGCCAGCGCGCTGAGCAGCACGACCAGCGCCGCCTGGAACCGGCGGGCGGTGAGCATCAACGTCACCAGCGCGATCACGCGGACTCCTTGGACGACGACCCGGCGTTGACGACCGCTCGCACCAGCAGCACCGCCGCGGCCGCGCCGGCGGCGCCGACGACCACGAGGGCAGCTAGCGCGGCCAGGCCGAGTGGCCCGTATTGCGGGCCGACGGGGACCGGCAGCACGTCCCAGCCGTCGACGAAGAGCGGAATGGGTCGCCGGGTCACCGCCTGCGCCAGCGCGCTGGCGCCGGCGCCGAGCAGGATCGCCGCCGCGGCCAGCCCGCCGTACCCGCCCCAGGAGACCTTGCGTACGACGCCGGGTGGCAGGCCCTGCGCGCGCAACGCGGCCAGCTCACCGGCCCGCTCCGGCCGCTCGACCGCGGCCACCACGATGAACGCGCCGGCGGTGAGCAGCAGCCCGGCGACCGCGGCGACGAGTTGGAAGCGCAGCGCGGCCGGTGGCGCCTCGCGGTCGAAGCGCGCGGTCAGCCCGGCCGCCGTCTCGTCGGAGATGACCGTGAGCCCGCCGGCCCGCAACCGGTCGACGATGTCGGGTGCGGCGGCGTCGGTGAGCCAGACCTGCGGTATGTCGCCGACGCCGGGGTTCTCGGCGATCCGGTCGGCGTATTCGAGGTCCATCAGATAGCCGAACCGGGTCGCGACCGGCAGCGTCGGCACGGTCGCGACCACCTGGAACGGCACCGGCTCGCCGCCGAAGACGGCGAGCCGCGGGTCACCGGCGGGCGGCGTCACGGTGTTGGCGGTGGTCACCATCGGCAACGGTGCGGGTGCGTCGACCGCGAAGACCCGGGTCGCCCGGTCGGCCTCGCGCGCGGCACGGACCGCGGTGATCGTGAGCGTGCTGCCGGAGGCGGTCACGTTGGGACCGGTGGTGGTCTCGCCGACACCGGCGCGCCAGCGGCCGACGTCGCCCAGCACCGCGGCCGGCACGACCGGGCCCTCGGCACCGGTGAGGCCGGAGATCGTGATCGTCGCGCCGGGGTCGGGCACCTGCGAGCGGCCGGCGAAGTTGCGGGCCGCCGGCTCGAAGCCGACCAGGCGGCAACCGGTGCCGCAACCCGTCACCGAGGCGGTGTAGTTGGCGCGTGCGCCGGTCACCGGGCCGAACTGGACGGTCAGCTGGTCGCCGCTGGCGGTGGCGAGGTGGAGCAGCACGAAGAGCGGTTCGGTCGGCGGCGCGGCGGCGCCGGCCGCGACCCCGCCGGTGTCGTCGCCCGCCCGCAGCGGCGCGAGCGGGGCCGGCAGCATCTTGGCCGCGGCTTCCAGAGTCAGCTGGCCGTCCTTGACCGGCAGCGGTGCCGGTGCCGCCGGGCGGAGCAGGGTGGCGATCGTGGCGGGCGCGGGGCCGCCGTACGCCGGCTGCCAATCGGCGACCGCCGCGAAGCGCGCGCTGTCGACGGCGAGCATCACCGTCGCCGGCCCGTTGTTGCCGCGGACGACCGCCATGGCCGTCTGGCCGCCCGGGTCGGCGGCGCGGACCGCGGCGACGAGTTGCGCCCGGCTGCGGGCCTGCACGGTGAGCACCCGGTCGGCGCCGAGTTCGTGCCGGGCGCGTTCGACCCGGCTGCCGGACGCGGCGGTGAAGCCGCCGACCGCGGTGCCGAGCAGGGCGACGGCGATGACCAGCAGCGCGAACACCCGGTGAGTGCCGGGCCGGCGGGCCAGTTGGATGGCGCCGAGGGCGGCCGGCACGTGCCCGGACCGCAGCGACCGGCGGCCGACGCGGCCGGCGAGCGGGGTGAGCAGCCGGGCGGCGGCCAGGGCGACGAGCACGGCGACCAGGGCCGGTGCGAGCAGGGACAGGCCGGTGGTGTCGTCGTCGTCGGCCGTGGTCGCGTAGCTCTGGTAGAGACCGGCCGCGGCGATCAGCACGATGACCAGGTCGACCACCTCGGCCCGCCAGCCGCGCCGCCGGGACGGCACGTGACGGAGCAGATCGGTGACCGGCGTACGCATCCCGCCGGCATCGGCGGCGACCGCGGCCAGCACCGCGCCGACCAGGGCGGCCAGCGCGGCGATGCCGGACATGACGGCGGCCGTGCCGCTGTCGGTGACGTTGCCGGCGACCAACCGTGCGACACCGAGGCCCAGCGCGGTGCCGCCGACCGCGCCCAGCACCATCGGCACGGCGCTCTGCGCGATGGCCAGGTACCAGAGCCGCCAGCGGGCCGCGCCGCGCAGCTTGAGCAGGCCGATGTCGGGCCGCCGCTGCTCGGCCGTGTGCCGGACCGCGAAGAACAGCCCGAACCAGCAGAGCACCAGCAGTTGTACGGCGGCGACGCCGACACCGAGGGCGACCAGGTCACGCTCGCGGTCGATCCGGTTCGCCAGGCTGACCGCGTCGGTGCTGGCCCGCCAGACGCCGTTGTCGCGGGCGACCGGCGCCAGGTAGCCGCGCAGGCCCTCGATGTCGTCGAGGAACAGTCCCTTCGGGATGCGCAGGTGGTAGTCGGAGAGGATCTCCTTGATCGGCAGCTGGGCCATCGTGTCGGAGGAGACGAAGGCCGGGTCGCCGGGCCCGTCGGCACCCGGGTCGAGCGCCGGCGAACCGCCGAAGTCGGTCAGCGCCCAGTATTGGCCGAGCGGGTCGACCAACTGGTAGGTGCCGACGACGCGGTAGGGCACCGGCTCCAGCGAGGAGAGCGTGAAGTCGACCTCGTCGCCCGGACCGACCTGCAGCGCCTGCGCGGTGCGGCGGCTCAGCAGCAACTCGCGGGGTGCCCGCGGGCAGGCGCCCTCGATGTCGAGGTGTTCGCACATCTCGTCGCGGTAGGCCAGCCGCAGGCTGACCCGGGCCAGGTCGGAGGTGATGACGCCGGACTCGCGCATGGACACCGTCGTCTCGGCGCCGGGCACGTCGACGACCGCGCCGGCCTGCTGCCGGATTCCGTCGACCACCTGGGTTCCGGTGTGGACGGTGCCGCCCGGCGCGGTCGAACCCTCGACCCGGCCGGAGACCCGCACGACGAGCTCACTGGACTGCGCGCCCTCGACGTCGGCCACGGCGACCGAGCGTTCGGCGGCGCGGACGTACCAGGGCGCCGCGGCGGCGACCGCGACGGCCAACCCGGTGAGCACCAGAACGGTGGCGGCCTGCGCGCGCCGGGATCGCAGGGCCCCTCGAATGACTCCCGACATGCGGGGCTAGGCCGCGTCGCCGGTGTGTGAATCCGGGATCTGGGCGGCGCCACCGGGAACGAGGGTGACGGAGCCGTCAGCCTGGTCGACGGTGAACAGGGTGCCCGGCGGGAAGTGGCCGAGGATGTCGGGCGGGAGCTGCACGGTGCCGTCGCCGGCGACCACCGCGAAGTCCTGACCACCGCGCCCCTCGGCGCCGACCCGGCCGTCGCGGATGGTGACCGCGCGGCCCAGGCGGGCGCCGACCTCGGCGTCGTGGGTGACCACGACGACGGTGGTGCCGCGCTCGGCGTTGACCGTCTCGAGCGCGTCGAGCACCTCGTCGCGGCCGTGCGAGTCGAGCTGGCTGGTCGGCTCGTCGACCAGCAGCAGGCCGGGCGAGGCCGCGATGCCGACGGCGAGGGCGGCCCGCTGCCGCGCGCCCGGCGGCAGGTCGGTCAGCTTCGCCGCGCCCTTTCCGGTCAGGCCGACCAGGTCGAGGATCCGCTCCGGGTCTTCGAGCTCGATGCCCTCGGTGCGGGCGGCCCGGCGCTGGGCGAGCCAGACGTTGCGTTCCAGCGAGGCGTAGGGCAGCAGGTTGCGGGCCGCCCCCTGGAGCACGACGCCGATCTGCGTGCCGCGCAGCCGGGAGATCTCGGCGTCGCTGAGCTTGCCGAGATCGAAGGTGCCGACGTTGACCCGGCCGGCGGACGGTCGCATCAGGCCGGCGAGCAGCGCGACCAGCGTGGACTTGCCGGACCCCGACGGGCCGACGAGCGCGAGCATCTCGCCCGGGCCGATCGACAGGTCGACGCCGGAGAGCGCGACGACGTCGCCCGCCTCGGCACGGTAGATGTGCACCACGCGGCGGCATGCGACTGCGAGACCTGACACGGGTACTGCCTACCACCTCGTCGATGATCGCGCAGCCCCGTGATCACTGGTTAGAACCGGGCGGGCTCCCGGTAGACGCCCCACTCGGCCCGCAGCACGTCGCAGATCTCGCCCAGCGTCGCCTCGGCCCGCACCGCGTCGAGCATGGACGGGATCATGTTGTCGCTGGTGCGGGCCACGTCGACCATCCGCTTGAGGGCCGCGTCGACCACCGCCTGGTCGCGGCCGGACTTGCGGCCAGCCAGCGTCTTGCGCTGCTCGACCTCGACCTCGTGCGAGACACGCAGGATGTCGAGCTCCTTGGCGACCGTGCTGGTCGCGGTGTTGACCCCGACGATCTTCTTCTCGCCCTTCTCCAGTGCCCGCTGGTAGGTGAAGGCGGAGTCGGCGATCGCCGCGGTGAACCAGCCGTCTTCGATGCCGCGCAGGATGCCCGAGGTGATGGTGCCGTCGGAGCCGAGCTCGCGGATCCGCTCGAAGATCTTCTCGGCCTCGGCCTCGATCGCGTCGGTGAGCGCCTCCACGTACCACGAGCCGCCCAGCGGGTCGGCCACGTTGGTCACGCCGGTCTCCTCCATCAGCACCATCTGGGTGCGCAGGGCGATCTCGGCGGACTCGTCGGTCGGCAGCGCCAGGGTTTCGTCGAGCGCGTTGGTGTGCAACGAGTTGGTGCCGCCGAGCACGGCGGCAAGAGCCTCGACAGCCGTGCGTACGACGTTGTTGACCGGTTGCTGCGCGGTCAGCGAGACACCCGCGGTCTGGGTGTGGAAGCGCAGCCACAGGGCCCGCTCGTCGGTGGCGCCGTAGACGTCACGGAGCCAGCGGGCCCAGATCCGCCGGGCGGCGCGGAATTTGGCGATCTCTTCGAAGAAGTCGACGTGCGAGTCGAAGAAGAACGAGAGCCCCGGCGCGAACGTGTTGACGTCGAGGCCGCGGGACAGGCCCAGCTCGACGTAGCCGAAGCCGTCGGCGAGCGTGTAGGCCAGCTCCTGCGCGGCGGTCGAACCGGCCTCGCGGATGTGGTAGCCGGAGACCGACAGCGGCTTGTAGCGCGGGATCTCGCGGGCGCAGTATTCCATCAGGTCGCCGATCAGCCGCAGGTGCGGCTCGGGCTCGAAGAGCCACTCCTTCTGGGCGATGTATTCCTTGAAGATGTCGGTCTGCAGCGTGCCGTCGAGCTTGGACAGGTCGGCGCCCTGGCGCTCCGCGGCGACCAGATACATGCAGAAGACCGGCACGGCCGGGCCGGAGATGGTCATCGACGTGGTGACCGCGCCGAGGTCGATGCCGTCGAAGAGCACGTCCATGTCGGCGGCCGAGTCGATGGCCACGCCGCAGTGCCCGACCTCGCCCAGCGAGTGCGGGTCGTCGGAGTCGCGGCCCATCAGGGTGGGCATGTCGAACGCGACCGACAGCCCGCCGCCGCCCGCCCCCAGGATCAACTTGTAGCGCTCGTTGGTCTGCCTGGCGTTGCCGAAGCCGGCGAACTGCCGGATGGTCCAGGTGCGACCGCGGTAGCCGGTCGGGTAGAGGCCCCGGGTGTAGGGGAACTCGCCGGGCCAGCCGATCTTCTCGAAGCCGGGCACCTCGACGCCGGGCGGCGGGCCGTAGACCGGCTCGACCGGCATCCCGGACAGCGTCGTGAAGTCGGCGTCCCGCTTGCGTGCGGCGTCATAGCGTGCCTGCCAGCGGGCCCGTCCGGCAGCGATCTCCTCGGCGTCCATTCGGCCAGTCTAGAGGCTGGCCTGAACGATCGCTAAGGCTGTGCTACTTAAAGTCCTCAGACGGCTTGACGCTGCCGCGTCAACCCGTCTTCCGGTCCTGCTACGTGCACGTCGTCGACCTTGATGTTCACCTCGGTGACCTGGAGGCTGAGCATCTTCTCCACCGCCGCGATCACCTCGGCCCGCACCGCTTCGGTCACCGTACGTACGACCTGCCCGTACTCGATGACGAGGGTGATCTCGACCGTGGCCTGCTCGCCGTCGAGCCGGACCGACACGCCCCGGTCGGAGGCGTCGTCGAGGCCGACCCGCTCCTTGAGCCCCGCGAAGACCCGGGCCACGTCGCCACCGAGGTCGTGCACGCCCGGCACGCTCCGCGCCGCGATCCCGGCGATCTTCTCGACCACCTCGTCGGCGATCGTCGTCGCGCCGCGGTCGGCGGTGAGCGAGCCCTCGTTGCGGAGCCGCTCGACCACCGCCGAGGCGACCCGGCCGGAGACAGCGGTGGCGCGCTCGACCGCGTCACTGATCTTGTCGGCGGCGCCGTTGCTCTCCGGACGCTGCGCGGGCACGTGGACCTGGACCGCCGGGTCGGCGGTGGGTGCGACATCGCTCATGCCGGGCACAGTAACCCCGCCCCGCCAGCGTTGTCAGTGACCAACAGGTGACGGTCCCCGGACCAGTTCGGCCCGGCCGTCGACGAGGTGCAGTTCCGCGTCGCAGGCCGCCGCGGCCTCCGGGTCGTGTGTCGCGAACACGACCGCCGCGCCGCGGAACGCCTCCTCGCGGAGCAGGTCGATGACCTTCTGCCGGTTGGTCGCGTCGAGCTCGCTGGTCACCTCGTCGGCCAGCACCACATCGCCGTGCAGCGCCAGCCCGCGGGCGATCGCGGTGCGCTGCTGCTGGCCACCGGAGAGCTCCTCGACGAGCTGGTCGGACTGGCCGGCCAGGCCCAGCCGCTCCAGCGCCTCGGCAGTGCGCCGGCGGGCCTCGGGCGGGGCGACCCCACCGGCGATGAGCGCCACCTGCACGTTTTCGGCGGCGGTCAGGATCGCGGCCAGGCCGTTGTCCTGCGGCACGAGCACGACCTTCTGGGCCACGGCGAAGTCGCGGTCGCGGATCGGCTCGCCGTCGACCGTCACGCTGCCCTCCGACGGGCGGAGCAGCCCGGCCATCGTCCACAACAGCGTGGTCTTGCCGGCCCCGGACGGCCCGGTCACCGCCAGCACCTGCCCCGGCGTCACGACCGCCGACACGCCGGACAGCACCGGTTCGCCGGCGCCGTAGGCGACGGTCACCTCATCGACGACGATGGTCCTGCTCATCGGTTCCCCCTTCAAGCGCCGGCACCAGCCGGATGGTGCCGTCGGCATCGGACGCGATCTTGACAAGCGTGCCCGGCGGAAGCCGGTCGAGCAGCTCCGCCGGAAGGTGCACGCTACCGTCGCGACCCACCACGGAGTAGTCCTCACCGCGCCGGCCCTCGGCGCCGACCCGGCCGTCGCGGATGGTCACCGTGCGGCCGAGGGCCTTGCCGACCGCCATGTCGTGGGTGACCACGACGATCGTGGTGCCGGCCTCGTGCAGCCGGTGCAGCACCGCCAGCACCTCGTCGCGGGAGTGCTCGTCGAGCTGGTTGGTCGGCTCGTCGAGCAGCAGCAGTCGCGGCCGGCAGGCGCCCGCCACGGCGAAGGCCAACCGCTGCCGCTCGCCCGGCGACAGCTCGGCCGGCACCGCCCGGCGCCGGCCGAGCAGCCCGACGTCGTCGAGGATGACCGCCGGGTCCGGCGGCCGCTTGCCCAGGGCCCGGGCCGCGCGCTGTGCGAACCGCACGTTCTGCTCGCAGGTCAGGTAGGGCAACAGGTTGCGGCCGCTGCCCTGGAGCGCGACGCCCACGTCGACGGCACGCAACCGCTGCACGTCGGCGGCGCCGGCCCGCACCAGGTCGAGTTCGCCGACGTGCAGCCGGCCCGCCGACGGGCGCAGCACCCCGGACATCAGCGACAACAGCGTCGACTTGCCGGCACCCGACGGGCCGACCAGCGCGACCGCCTCGCCGGGGGCGATGTCGAGGTCGACGCCGGCCAGCGCCACCACGTCGTAGCCCTCGAGCCGGTAGATGAGCACCACACCGCGGCAGGTGACACCGAACGGCACGAAGCCGGTTTCGGCGTCGAGTGTGTCGACCCGCTCGCTCACCGCGCACCTCCCCGAATGCGGCGGAGCACCAGACCGGCGACCACGAGCGCGGCCACCAGGAACAGCAGCGATCCGGGCAGCCACCAGCCGCCGAGCCGGTAGGCCTGATCGCCGCCGTCGATCGAGACCAGCGCGATCGCCGGCAACACCAGCGCCGCGCCGCCCACGCCGGCGACGATGCCGGCCACCACCGGGAAGCCGAGCACCATCAGGTTCTCCCGGTTGGCCATCCCCCGCAGCACCTTGGCCGGCACGCCGGTGATCCGCAACGCGCTGGCCTGCTGGCGGCGCCACGGCGCCGTGACGCCGGCGTCGAGGACCAGCGCGCCGAGGGCCAGCAGCAGCCCGACCAGCCCGGCGAAGAGGTAGAGCCGCAGCGCCAACGCAGGCGCGGCCCGACCGAGCTGGGACACCCGGGTCGACCGGCTCTCGGTCAGCGTCGCCGGCGTGCCCTCGGCGGCCAGCCGCGCGGCGAGGTCGGGCGGCGCGGCGTCGGTCGCCCAGACCTCGTAGGACAGCTCGTCGAGGAGGAGCCCGGCCGACCGCTCGGCGCGGGAGACCAGGGCGGCGCCGTCGAAGAGCAGCGCGTGGTCGCCGACCCGGGGCAACAGCGGCACCCGGTCGACCACGCGTACGTCGTCGGGTGCCTTGCCCAGCACCGGGAACGAGAACTCGGTGGCGTTCTTGTCGTCGGTCGGTGCCGGGCCGGCCAGCGCCACGGGAGCGTCCTTGACCACGTCGGCGTACTGCGCCACCACATCGGAGCTGCTCTCGCTGGTCACGTCGAGGGTGAGCCCGGCGTCGTCGGCCGAGACCGTGAGCGTCTGCCCGACCGGCGGCGAGGCGACCGGGCGCCACGCGTCGGCCTTGCTGAGCGAGGCGTCGACCGGCTTGCCGTCCAGCTCGATGCCGTCGATCGTCACCGTCGCCGCGCCGGGCGTGTTGTCGCCGCCGAACCGGCGCACCTGCAGGCCGAGCAGCCGGCAGTCGGCGGCACAGGTCAGATCACCGGCGTACGACGCCGAGCCGCTCTGGAGGTGGCCCAGCGGGACCGCCCGGGGCGCGGCACCCGGTTCGCCGACCACGATGCCGAGCCCCATCGGGCGGCCCGGCGTGTGGTTCAGCTTGGTGACCGTCGCCCGCAGCACGACGTGGCCCTGGTGTAGCGGCACCGGGGGCGCGCCCTGCTCACCCAGCTCGGCGGCCAGGGCGGCCACCTGGGCCGCGTTCTTGTCCGGGAAGCGCGCGACCGCGGCCATCCTGTCTGACTGCACGCCGACCAGATCGACGTAGGCGCCGTTGTAGCTCTGCCGGCTCCGCACCACGGCCATCAACTGCTTGCCGCTCGGGTCGATCCGTTCGACGGCGGCCCGCACCGCACCGGGCTCCGACGCGCTGACCACGTAGACCCGGTCGGCACCAAGATCGGCGTCGGCGGTGCGGGACCGGTTCGCCGACGAAACGTCCCAGATCGTCGCCGCGAAGGTGAGCAGGGCCAGCGCGACCGTCAGCACCGCGACCAGCCGGGCGCTCTCCGGCCGGCGGCCGACCTGGGCCGCGGCGAGCAGCGCGGGCAACCGGCCGCGCCGGGTGGCGCTGACCAGCCGCCGCCGGGCCACCAGGCCGAGCAGGCGCCCGGTGAGCAGGCCGGCGAGGAGGGCGACGAGCGCGGGGGCGGCGTAGCCGAGCGTGGCCCGCTGCCCGTCGCCGCCAAAGAGCAGTTGGTAGAGGGCGGCGACGGCGAGGGCGGCGACGATCGCCTCCGCCACGGCCGTGCGCCGGCCCGACCGGTGCGGCACCCGGCGCAACAACGCCGCGATGGTGGCGCGAACGGTCTGCCGGGCACCGAGCACGGCGGCCACGACCGCGCCGAGCAGGGCGCCGAGGCCGACCGCGAAGGCCGGCCAGCCGACCTGGACGTCGACACCGGGCGCGAGGAAGGCGGCGGCGGCCAGCTTCGTCAGCCCGATGCCGAGCAGCGCGCCGAGCGGCGCGGCCACCGCGATCAGCAACAGTGGCTCACCGATCGCGAACCGGGTGATGCCGCCGACGCTGAACCCGCGCAGCTTGCCGACCGCGATCTCCGCCCGCCGGTCGTCGGTCACCGCGGCGATGACCAGGAACAGCACGAACCAGCACAGGATGATCAGCGGCAGCGCGACGGTCGGCACACCGGCGGTGATCGCCGCCCGCTGCTTCTCCGCGTCGCGCAGGCTGGGCAGCAGGCCGATCATCAGCGCGACCCGGTCGACCTCGTCGCGCTCACCGAGCTGCTCCAGCTCGCGGGTGAGTTCGGGTACGTCCGCGAGGCGCACCTTCTCCGCCATCAGCGGGTAGTCGACGGTGGCGTACGGGCGGCCGTGCGGGATCTTCAGCACCGCGGCCTCGTCGCCGGTGAACACCTCGTCGACGATGTGGGTGCCGTCTTCGAGAATGTTCGTCGGCGCGCCGCGGAAGAAGCCGGTGGTCTCCCAATAGGGGTCGGTCGGGTCGCCGATCCGGTATATGCCGACCACGGTGAACCTCGGGTCGACGGTCGGCGGCTCCCCGAGGTAGGACCGCGTCGCACCGCCGTCGGCGGCCACCTGGACCGCTTGGCCGACGCGCACACCGAGTGCCTCGGCCGTCCGGTCGCTGAGCATCAGCTCGCCGGGTGCGGGGCAGTGCCCTTCGGTGATCGTGAGGTGGTCGCAGGCGCCGGGTCGGAACACCAGCCGGCCCTGGTTCTTGGTCTTGACGGTGAGGTTGACCAGGTCGCCGGTGGTGGCCTGCGGCGGCCCGAGCACGGCGGCGACCGCGGGCGCGTCGTCGAGGGCCTTGTCGATCGCGGCCCGCACGTCCTGCGCGAGCACCCTGGTCGGCGCGCCGTTGGGGACCTGGAGCCCGGCCACGATCGGCGGCGCGGCGCCTCGGGCGTTGAGCCCGGCCACGATGGGCGGCGGGGCGGCGACCGTGTCGGTCAACACCGACTGTGCCGCGGCGTTCGAATACAGCGGCACGAGCACGGCTGCCCCGATCGCGACGGTCGACAGCAGGACGACCAGGATCGACCGGCCGAACCGCGATCGGATGCCGCGCAGCGTCACGACCAGACCGGACACTGGACCACCTCCGGGCTACGTAACGCGCGACGTCACCCAGAAGGTTGCTCGTTTTTTTGATCAAGTGTGGCCAGCAGTCGGTCGGCGGCGGCGTACGGCGACAGCTCGCCCGCGGCGACCGACCCGGCCAGCTCCTTCAGCGTCGAGCCGTCGCGAAACGACGCCATCCGGGCACGCAGCACGCCCAGCGTGATCGCCTCGACCTCGGCGGCGGCCCGCTTCTCCCGGCGATGCCGTAGCTCGCCGTGCTCGACCAGCCAGCCGCGGTGCTTGTCGATCGCGGCGGCGATGTCGCCGATGCCCTCGCCCTTGCTGGCGACGCTGCGCACCACCTGCTGCCGCCACTCGCCCGGGCCGCGCTCGCCGAGCCCGATCATGCCCTGGATGTCGCGGTAGGTGTTGTCGGCGCCGTCGCGGTCGGCCTTGTTGACCACGAACACGTCGGCGATCTCCAGGATGCCGGCCTTGACCGCCTGGATCGCGTCGCCCATGCCGGGCGCCAGCAGCACCAGCGTGGTGTCGGCCAGCGACGCGACCTCGACCTCGGCCTGGCCGACGCCGACGGTCTCGACCAGCACCACGTCGCAGCCGGCGCCCTCCAGCACCCGCACCGCCTGCGGTGTGGCGGCCGCGAGGCCGCCCAGGTGCCCGCGCGACGACATCGACCGGATGTAGACGCCCGGGTCGGTGGCGTGGTCCTGCATCCGCACCCGGTCGCCGAGGATCGCGCCGCCGGTGAATGGGCTGGACGGGTCGACCGCCAGCACGCCCACCCGGTGCCCCTGCTTGCGCAGCTCGCGGACCAACTCGTTGGTGGTCGTCGACTTGCCCACGCCGGGCGAGCCGGTCAGGCCGATGACCTGGGCCTGACCGGTGTGCGGTGCGAGCACGGCGGCGATCTCCGGCAGGAGTTCGTCGCCGTTCTCGACCAGGGTGATCAGCCGCGCGACGGCGCGGTGGTCGCCCGCGCGCGCCTGCTCGACCAGCTCGGGAACGTTCCTGCTGCGGCGAAGGCTCATGCCTTCGGGACGGTGATGATCAGGGCGTCGCCCTGGCCACCGCCGCCGCACAGGGCCGCCGCGCCGGTGCCGCCACCGCGTCGCTTGAGCTCCAGCGCGAGGGTGAGCGCCAGCCGGGCGCCACTCATGCCGATCGGGTGGCCGAGCGCGATCGCGCCGCCGTTGACGTTGACGATCTCCTCGGTGACGCCCAGCTCCCGCATCGAGTGGATGCCGACCTGCGCGAACGCCTCGTTGATCTCGATCAGGTCGAGGTCGGCGACGGTCAGGCCCTGCTTGTCGAGCGCCTTCTTGATCGCGTTGGAGGGCTGCGCGTGCAGCGAGTTGTCGGGGCCGGCCACCATGCCGTGCGCGCCGATCTCGGCCAGCCAGGTCAGCCCCAGCTCGGCCGCCTTGGCCTGGCTCATCACGACGACCGCGGCGGCGCCGTCGGAGATCGGCGAGGAGCTGCCCGCCGTGATCGTGCCCTCGGCCATGAACGCCGGCCGCAGCTTGCCCAGCGACTCGGTGGTCGACTCGGGCCGGATGCCCTCGTCTTCCTCGATCACGATGGGCTCGCCCCGGCGCTGCGGGATCTCGATCGCGACGATCTCCTCGGCCAGGTTGCCGTTCTTCTGCGCGGCGGCGGCCCGCTGGTGGCTGCGCGCGGAGAACTCGTCCTGCTCTTCACGAGTGATGCCCAGCCGCAGGCCCAACCGGTCGGTCGACTCGCCCATGCTGACCTGGTCGTAGGCGTCGGTGAGCCCGTCGAGCGCCATGTGGTCCTTGACCGTGACGTCGCCGTATTTGTAGCCGCCGCGCTGGCCGAGCATCAGGTGCGGCGCGTTGGTCATCGACTCCATGCCGCCGGCCACCACGATCTCCGCCTCGCCGGCCCGGATCAGCTGGTCGGCCAGGGCGATCGCGTCGAGGCCCGAAAGGCAGACCTTGTTGATCGTGAGCGAGGGCGTCGACATCGGGATGCCGGCGGCGACCGCGGCCTGGCGGGCCGGCATCTGCCCGGCACCGGCCTGGAGGACCTGACCCATGATCACGTAGTCGACCTGCTCGGGGGCCACGCCGGCCCGCTCCAGCGCCGCCCTGATGGCGATGCCGCCCAGTTTGGTGGCCGGGAAGTCCTTGAGGTTGCCCAACAGCCGGCCCATCGGCGTGCGCGCGCCGCCAACGATCACGCTCGTCATGTCGTATACCTCTCAGAACAGAGTGTCGACCGGTCACCTTAGCGATCGTTCGGCCAGAATATCGCCATGGGCCAGGACGCCGCCGGGAAGCACGCTGACGACTCAGTCACTTCGGATGTGGGTTTGCTCCGGATCGACCACGTCGGGGTGGCGGTGCACGACCTTGACGAGGCCATCGAGTTCTACTCGCGGGTCTTCGGGATGACGTGTGTCCACGTTGAGGAAAACCAGGACCAGGGCGTACGCGAGGCCATGATGTCGGTCGGCCCGACTCCTGCCGGCGGGTGCGTACAACTGCTCGCGCCCTTGTCACCGACCTCGGCCATCGCGAAGTTCCTCGACCGGTCCGGGCCCGGTGTGCAGCAGGTGGCCTACACGGTGCGTGACGTCGAGGCGGCGGCCGCGGCGCTGCGGTCCCGCGGCATGCGGCTGCTCTACGACGCGCCCCGGCGCGGCACCGCCGGCTCCCGGATCAACTTCGTGCACCCCAAGGACGCCGGCGGGGTGCTGGTCGAGTTGGTCGAGCCGGCTAGCTGAGCTTCGCCACGATCGGTGCCGCCGCGGCCAGGTTGCTGCCCAGGTGGAAATAGCTGATGCCGAACTTTTCGCGCACCTCCACCAGCTTGTCGACACACTCGCCGACCGAGCCGTGCAGCACCGCGGGCGAGGCGGCCAGTTCCTCGGGTGAGGCGTCGCGGGCCTGGCTCGACGTCGAACCGTGCGTCTCGCCGCCCACGGTGACCCGCACGTCGAGCATGGTCAGCTGAAACTCCAGCGCGTCCGGGTCTGTGCTCGCGGCGCGGGCCCAGCCCACCTTGGTCGCGATCCGCTCGGCGGTCATGTCGGCCATCGCGGCGGCCAGTCCCCCACCGGCGGTCAGTCGCGGGTTGATCCCCACGATGTCGGCCGCGCGCCCGGCCAACTCGAGCACCTTGCGGCTGCCCCCACCGACCAGGATCGGGGGCCGCGGTCGGCTGGCCGGCCTGGGCAACCCTTGGAGGTCGGTGATCCGGTAGTGCTTGCCGTCGAACGTCAGCGGGGCCTCCCGGAACAGCCCCGTGATCACCTCGATCGACTCGCCGAGCCGCTCGATCCGCTCGCCCGGCGCGTCGAAGGTGAGCCCGGCGGCCTCGTGCTCACTCTGCTTCCAGCCGGCACCGAGACCGATCTCCACCCGGTTGCCGCCGGAGAACACGTCGAGGTTGGCCATCGACTTGTGCAGCAGCACCGGGTGCCGGAAGTCGTTGCAGAACACCAGCGCGAGCACCTTGAGCGTGCTGGTCGCCTCGGCCGCCACGGTCATGGCCACGATCGGGTCCATCGCCCAGCCGTCGGTGAAGTGGTCGGAGACGGAAACGGAACTGAACCCCATCCCCTCCAGCCGCCGGATCTGCTCGCGCCACTGCGCTGGCGTGCGGTTGAGCCCCGGCATGGAAGCGGTGAAGCGAAACGCCTTCGGCATGGCGCCGACCCTAGTGGGTTTTCGAGGCTTTGCTTTGCACCCTTGCAGGAAGCGCCCAGGTCAAGCGGCGCTTCCTACAAGGGTGCAAAGCAAAGCCTCTTTCAGGAACCGGGTCCGGGCGGGGCGGTACGTGCGTAACGTCCGGATCACCAGGTTTGTCGGGGAGGTTCCGGTGCGCGACATCGTCGAAACGATCATGGCCGCCGAAGGGTCCACGTCACCCGATCTGTCGGCGCTGGGACGGGCGCCGGTGCCGCCGACCTACCGCGGTGTCGTGGTCCGGGCCGACGAGACCGGCATGTTCGAGGGGCTGGCCACCAGCGACAAGGACCCGCGCAAGTCGCTGCACGTGCAGGACGTGCCGACCCCCGAGCTGGCGCCCGGCGAGGCCCTGGTCGCGGTCATGGCCAGCGCGATCAACTACAACACCGTCTGGACCAGCATCTTCGAACCCGTCCCGACCTTCGCGTTCCTGCGCCGCTACGGCAAGCTCTCCGCGATCACCAAGCGCCACGAACTGCCGTACCAGGTGGTGGGTTCCGACGCCGCCGGCGTCGTGCTGCGGGTCGGTGACGGCGTCTCCAAGTGGCACCCCGGCGACGAGGTGGTCGCACATTGCCTGTCGGTCGAACTGGAGGAGGCCGACGGGCACGACGACACGATGCTCGACCCGGAGCAGCGGATCTGGGGCTTCGAGACCAACTTCGGCGGCCTCGCCGAGCTGGCCGTGGTCAAGGCCAACCAGCTGATGCCCAAGCCGCGGCACCTCACCTGGGAGGAGGCGGCCTGCCCGGGGCTGGTCAACTCGACGGCATACCGGCAGCTCGTCTCCCACCACGGCGCCGCGATGAAGCAGGGCGACGTGGTGCTCGTCTGGGGCGCCTCCGGCGGGCTCGGTGGGTACGCCACCCAGTACGCCCTCAACGGCGGTGCGACGCCGGTCTGCGTGGTCTCCTCGCCCGAGAAGGCCGAACTGTGCCGGCGGATGGGCGCCGAACTCGTCATCGACCGCGCCGCGGAGGGCTTCCGGTTCTGGTCCGACGAACACACCCAGGACCCGGGCGAGTGGCGCCGGCTGGGCGACCTGATCCGGTCGCTGACCGGCGGCCGTGACCCCGACATCGTCTTCGAGCACCCGGGCCGGGAAACCTTCGGAGCCAGCGTGTACGTCGCCCGGCGGGGCGGGACGATCGTCACTTGTGCCTCGACGAGTGGTTTTCAGCACGAGTTCGACAACCGCTATCTCTGGATGAACCTGAAGCGGATCATCGGCAGCCACTTCGCCAACTATCGCGAGGCGTGGGAAGCGAATCGACTCATCTCTTCGGCTCGAATCCACCCCACCCTCTCCCGCGTCTATCCGTTGGAGCAGACGGGTCAGGCTGCCCTCGACGTACAACGCAACCGGCACCAGGGAAAGGTCGGTGTCCGGTGCCTCGCACCCGTCGAAGGACTGGGCGTCCGTGATCCTGAGCTGCGGGCACGCCACGAAGAAGCGATCAACCGGTTCCGGGGGGAATAGCCGACTCGCCGTTTGTCCACGATCGGCGGAATTTCCTATGTCGACGGCCAAGGCTGGTAAGATGACCATGCTTTGTCGGGCGACAACGGCCGCACCACCCTTGCGCTGCCCCTGGGTAGGTCTGCCAGGATGTCCCAATGCCCCAGCAGCAGTCCTCCTCCCTTGGCTTCTTCGAGAACGCTAACTCGACGGAAGAGTTCACCGTCGCTCTGCGCGGCTACGACCGCAGGCAGGTCGACGACACCCTCCAGCGCCTCCAGAACCGCCTCGCCGCCGCCGAGAAGGAGCGCGCCGACGCGGAGCAGAAGACCAACGACGCGCAGCGCCGCCTGCGCCAGGCCGAGCAGCGGCTCGGCGCACTCGAGCAGAAGCTGAACGACACCAACAAGCAGCTCGAGGAGAACAACCGGCCGACGCTCTCCGGCCTGGGCACCCGGGTCGAGCAGATCCTGCGTCTCGCCGAAGAGCAGGCCAACGACCACCGGGGCGAAGCCAAGCGCGAGTCCGAGGGCATCCTCTCCGCGGCCCGGCTCGAGGCCCGCGAGATCACCGACAAGGCGCGTGCCGAGGCCGCGGCCATGAAGGCCACCGCCGAGCGTGAGGCCGGCAGCCTGCGCACGGCCGCCGAGCGCGAGGCCGCCGAGGTCCGCGTCCAGGCCCGCCGCGAGGCCGACACGCTCCGTGCCGACGCCGACCGCGAGACCAAGCAGCTGCGCACCGTCACCGCCCACGAGGTCGCCGAGCTCAAGTCGACGGTGGAGCGTGAGGTCGCCACCCTGCGGGCCACCGCCGAGCGCGAGATCACCCAGCTGCGCGCCAAGGCCGGCCGCGAGGCCGAGGAGAAGCGCGCCGAGGCCACCAAGATGCTCTCCGACGCCCGCGACAAGCGCGACAAGGACCTGCAGGCCCTCGCGCTCGAGCTGGCCGAGCGCCGCGAGAAGTCCGAGCGTGAGGAGTCCGAGCGGCACGCCGCCCAGGTCGCGCAGACCCAGAAGCTGGTCGCCGAGGCCGAGGAGCGCGCCCGCGCCGCCGAAGACCGGGCCAAGGAGATCGAGCAGCGCGCCGAGGCGCGCCGGGTCGAGTCCGAGCGCACCGCGGCCGAGACGGTCGACCGGGCCCGCGCCGCGGCCGACAAGGCCCTCAAGGAGGCCCAGTCCGAGGCGCACCGCCACCTCACCGAGGCGCGCACCGAGGCCGAGATCACCACGAACGCCGCCCGGCGCGAGGTCGAAGACCTCACCCGCCAGAAGGACGCGGTCACCGCGCAGCTCGGCCAGATGCTGTCCGGCCTGGCTGGCATCGTCCCGTCGGTGACGGCGCCCAAGCAGGAGACCAAGAAGGACAAGGACGCCGACGACAAGTCCGCGGCCAACGTCTGAGGCGCCGGCTGGGGCAACGGCACGCGACGTCAGGCCGCACCGCGAGTACGCGGTGCGGCCTGACGTCATGTGAGGCCTCGTCTAACATGCTGGGTGTATCGGAACGCTATGGGGCGTTGCGTGTGAGGATGTGACTATGTCCAACGGCGCCGAACTCTTCGCTATGGGCGACGTCTCCTCCCCCCATTTCGAGTCAGCGCTACGCGGCTACGACCGTCGCCAGGTCGAGCGCTACGTCGCGCAGGCCGAGCAGGAGATCGCCGCACTACTCACCGAACGCGACGACCGCTTCGCCCAGATACACACCCTCTCCGCGCAACTCGAGCAGTTACAGGTCGAGCTGGCCGCCGTCCGCCGTGAGGCCGCGAGCATCGACGTCGTGCGGTTCCGGCACCTCGGTCCGCGGGTCGAGCAGATCCTCGCGCTCGCCGAGGAGCAGGCCGACGAGATCCGCGCCGACGCGCAACGCTCCGTGCAGGCCCAGCGCGACGAGGCCGACAACCTGGTCGACGAGGCGCGCGGGCACGCCGCCGCGGCGATCCGCGACTTCGAACTCGCGCTGACCGCCCGCCGGGCCGAAGAGGAGAAGGTCGACGCCGCCCGCCGGGCCGAGGCCGAGGCCAAGCTGGCCGCCGTCCACGCCGAGATCGACCGGTTGCACGGCGAGGCGGCCGAGATCCTGGCCGCCGCCCGCCGCGAGGCCGACGCCAACCGGGCCGCGGTCGACCGTGACCTGGCCCGCCAGCGGGCCGCCGTCGAACGCGAGATCGCCGAGCAGCGGGCCACGCTGGAGCGCGAGACCGCGGAGCAGCGGGCCGCCCTGGAGCGCGAGGCCGCCGAGCAGCGGGCCGCGCTGGAGCAGTCGAAGACGACCCGGCAGGCCGCGATCGACCAGGAGCTCGGCGACCGCCGGGCCCACCTCGAGCGGGAGATCCGCGAGCGGCAGACCAAGGCCGAGCAGGACTACGCGACCCGCAGCGCGACCGCCGAGCGCGAGCTGACCCAGTGGCGCACCGGCGTCGAGCAGCAGGTGACGGCCCAGCGGGTCGAGGCCGAGCGCTACGCGGTCGAGCTGCGCCGGCAGGCCGAAGAGCACGCCGCGGCCATCCGCCGGCAGCTCGACGAGGAGAGCGCGCGGCTGGCCGAGGCTCAGCAGGAGACCGAGCTGGCCCGCAAGCAGCTGGCCGAGGTCCAGGCCGAGCTGGCTCAGGCCGAGATCCAGCAGGCCGAAGCCCAGGAAGTCCAAGCCCAGCAGGCCCGGACCGACCAGGCCCAGCCTCAGGCCGCGGGCGCAGCCGCGGCCGCCGAGGCTCAGGCCGGGGCTCAGCCCGAGCCCCAGGCCGAGGCTCAGGCCGAGGCTCAGCCCCAGGCCGAGGCTCAGCCCCAGGCCGAGGCTCAGCCCCAGGCCGAGGCTCAGCCCGAGCCCCAGGCTGAGGACCACTCGCCGGCCCAGGCCGAGCCGGAGGCCGCTCCGAAGGGCGCCAACGGCAACGGCAAGGTCGACGGCGCCGCGCTCACGGCGAGCGTCGATGGCGCCGAGCGGAAGAGCCGTACCCTCGCCGCCGACTAACCGGCCACAATCATCCATTGAGCCTCGAGTCGGTGCGGCGGTCTCGCGACCGTCGCACCGGTCTTGTAAGGTGCCGGGCCTGGCGGGTGGAGAGGGGTGCCAGGTGAGCAGCGTCGACGATTCGACACCGACGACCGAGCAACCGGACGGCGCGGTGGCCGAGACCGAGCCGGTGCCGAAGCCGCGCATCGCCCACGACGACGAGTCGCCCTTCGGCCAGCCGGGCCGGCCGTTCCGGCGCAGCCCGTTCCTGCTCGGCTTCGTCGGCGGGCTGGGGCTGGTCCTGGCGTACGCGAGCTATCTCGCCGTCCGCAACGCCTTCAGCATTCTGATCCTGATCTTCATCGCGCTGTTCCTGGCCATCGGCCTCAACCCGGCGGTGGTCCGGCTGCGCACGTGGGGCGTGCCCCGCGGCGGCGCGGTCGCCATCGTGGCCCTCGCGCTGGTGCTGGTGCTGGCCGGCGCGATCGGCGCGCTGGTGCCGCCGCTGGTCACCCAGGTCGGCGACTTCATCGCGGCGGCACCCGGCTACGTCGAGGCGCTGCAGCGCAACGCCACCATCAACGACCTGGTCGGCCAGTTCGACCTGGTCGAGCGGGCCAAGTCGCTGGCCAGCCCGGAGACGTTCAGCCGGGCGCTGGGCGGCGTGTTCGGCGGCGCCAAGCTGATCTTCGGCACGCTGTTCCAGGTGCTCACCGTGCTGGTGTTGACCATCTATTTCATGGCGTCGTTCGACAAGATGAAGAGCGCCGCCTACGCGCTGGTTCCCCGGAGCCGCCGCGACCGGGTCCAACTGCTCACCGACGAGATCCTGGCCAAGGTCGGTGCCTACATCGTCGGCGCCCTGGCCATCGCGGTGCTGGCCGGCATCAGCGCGTTCGTGTTCGCGATGATCGTCGGCCTGGCCTACCCGTTCGCGCTCGCCGTCGTCGTCGCGGTCTGTGACCTGATCCCGCAGATCGGCGCGACCATCGGCGCGGTGATCGTCACCGTGGTCGCGTTCGCCGACTCGCTCACGATCGGCATCGCGGCCGCCGTGTTCTTCCTGGTCTACCAGCAGGTCGAAAACTATCTGATCTACCCGAAGGTGATGCGCAAGTCCGTCAAGGTCAGCGACGTGGCCGCGATCGTGGCCGCCCTGGTCGGTGTCGGCCTGTTCGGCGTGCTGGGCGCCCTGGTCGCGATTCCAGCGGTGGCCGCCGTCCAACTCATCGTCCGTGAAGTGGTAATGCCCAGACAGGAAGCACGGTAGTTATCCACAACGGACGCCACGTGGGGTTGTGACCTCTCGACCGCGCCTTGTAACGTCGGTGCGTTCGCCGCGCCGTCACCCGGTGCCGAGTCGCGCGACATCTGGGGGGATCGTGACCAACACCGCCGTCGGTGTCGCGCGGGTGCGTGGCCCCGGAGATCCCCCGCCCCGACCGCCCTGGAAGACCCGCTGGCGCCGCCCCATCGCGATCGCCCTCGGCGTGCTGGCCGTGCTGCTGGTCGGTGCCCTGGTGGCGACCTGGGTGCCGCCGGCCGACAAACCACCGGGGCCGGCGGCCGGCACGAGCGCTCCGGCCGCGTCCCCCGGCGCCGCGGTCGACGCCACCGGCGCCGTCCCGACCGCCTGGCCCGACGCGACCAACACCGGCGTGCCCAAGGGCATGGCGCTGACCAGGGCCGAGAGCCTCGACCTGGTGACCGACGGCCAGGTGGTGGCCGGCCTCGACATCGAAGGCTGCGTCGACGTCCACGCGAAGAACGTGACGATCCGCCAGTCCCGCATCACCTGCGACCGCAAGACGTGGGCGGTCCGCATTTTCGACACGGCGCAAAACCTGGTGATCGAAGATGTCGAGATCGACGGCAGTGGCGTCAACTCGACGGCGGTCTGCTGCGACGACTACACGCTGCGCCGGGTCAACGTGCACAACGTCGTCGACGGCCCGCGGTTGGGCGACCGCACCACCGTGGTCGACTCCTGGATCCACGACCTGGCCCGCCTGGGCGACTCACACAACGACGCGCTGCAGACCACCGGCGGCACCGCCATCGTGGTCAAGCACAACCGCCTCGAGCCCTACGACAAGGCCGCCAAGGACCCGCTCAACGCCTGCATGATGGTCGGCTCGACCACCTCGCCGGTGGTCCGCGACCTGGTCTTCGAAGACAACTACTGCAACGGCGGCAATTACTCGGTCGGCATCCGCGACGACCTGAAGGCGCAGTCGGTCACCTTCCGCCGCAACGTCTTCGGCCGCGACTTCCGCTACGGCGTGGTCGCCCACCCCGACCTGCCGGGCATCGACTGGGCGAACACCAACCTGTGGGCCGACAACCGCAAGCCGGTCCTCGACAACTGACCTCCGCGCCGCGCTCTAGGCGGCGTGCCGGCCGGCGCGGGGGTGGCTCAGCGGGATCCAGGCCAGCCTGCCGCCGAGCTTGCCGCGGACCAGGGTGCGGAGGCGGCGGTCGAGCAACCAGAGCACCACACCGGCGAGCAGGCCCGCCACGGCCGCGTAGGCGAGCAGCGCGAGCAACGGCGGCTCGATCGAGACATGCAGCGTGTGCAGGAGCCAGGGCACCGCGGCAGCGGCCGCACCCGACAGGATCGAGGGGATCGTCGGGGCCAGGAAGCGCGGTATCGAGCCGCCCACGGCCTTGCCGACCGTCACCCAGACCGAGGCCGCGTTCATCACGACCTGCATGCAGATCGCGGCGAGCGCGATCGCCGTCGCCTGGCGGGTGGCCGACGAGCCGTGCAGCAGGGTGCCGACGCCGGCGAAGACCACGACGCCCAGGATGCCGCGGGTCCACAGGATCGCCGCCAGCTTGGCCGGCTGGCCGATCGCCTGCAACGCCGGGCCGAGCAGCACCCCGTACGCGTTGAGCGCGCCATAAAGGCACAGCAGCGCGAGCGGCACCTCGGTGCCCGCCCACTGCGGGCCGAGGAACTCGACCAGCGGGCCGGCCGTCGCGACCAGGACGCCGAGCAGCGGCAGCCCGGTGAGCGCACCCAGGTGCTGGAGGGTGGTGAGGTGGCGGACGAAGGCCACCCGATCCTTTTGCAGCCGGGACAGCGACGGCAGGGCCACCTGTTGCAGCGAGCGCACCGTCACGTCGACCAGCATGTCGGGCAGCCGGGCCGCCAACCGGTAGATGCCGGTCGCGATCGGGCCGAAGAACAGGCCGGTGAAGATGATGTCGGCCTTCGAGCTCAGCATCGAGCCGAGGCCGGCGTTGGCGGAGTGGACCGAGAACTTCCACAGGTCGCGGATCGCGCCGAGCTTGAAGCTGCCGGTGGGGCGCCACGGGCAGACGGTCCACAGCACGACCAGGCCGACGAAGGCGTTCACCAGCGACTGTGCGACCAGCGCCCACACCCCGGCCCCCAGCAGGGCCAGCACCACGCCGGCCACGCCGCTGACCAGCGAGGCGCTCAGGGTGCGCAGGGCCACCGAGCGGAACTGCAGGTCTCGCCGGAGCACCGCCTCGGGCACGATCGTCAGTGCCTGCATCAGCACGAGCGGCGAGAGCGCCAGGCAGACGACGGTGAGCCGCGGCTCGCGGTTGACCAGCGCCCAGACCGGGCTGAGCGCGGCCGCGGCTCCGCACACCACGACGCCGGAGATGACCATCACGCCGAACGCCGCGTCGAGGTGCTCGGGGGTCAGCTTGTCGCGCTGCACGATCGCCGAGACCAGGCCCTGCTGGAGGATCGTCTGCGCGACCGTGATGAACACCGTCGCCATCGCGACGACGCCGAACTCGCTCGGCCCGAGCAGTTTCGCGAGCACGAAGGTGACCAGCACGGTGGCGCCGATCCGGCCACCGGTCAGCACGTAGGACCAGCCGATCGCGCTGCCCACGCCGGGCTTCTTCGCGGCCGGAGCCGCGGCCGGCTCGGCGGTCGGTGCGGTGACCACCTACGCGCCGCTCTCGGTCAGCGTCGGCATCGGCCGGCCGGTCAGCCGGCGCCGCAGCGCACCGAGCCGCACCCGGCCCCGGCGGGCGAACCAGGTGCCCAGGAACGCGGCCGAGTTGGCCAACCCGCCGGGATGGCCGCGCAACGCCCGGGCCGTCTGGCGGAGCATGTTGGTGCGCGGCGAGCGGGCCGCCTTGGCGCCACCGGCCGGCGCGAACCACGCGGTCGCCGACGCGGCGCTGTTGCCGGCCTGCCGGGTCGACGCGCCGTGCACGCGCCGCAGGAACAGCGGCTCGGGCACCTCGTGGATCTCGCCGAGCGCCGCTACCTCCGCCATCAGCGTGTAGTCGGACGACAGGAACGGCCGGATCAGCCCGGTGCGGCGCAGCGCCTCGAGCCGGAACACCCCGAAATGGGCGTGGCACAGGCTGATGTTGTTGGCCAGCCCGGAAAGCCGCTTCCAGGCCCGCGCGTCCCGCAGGTCGAGCTTGTCGGCATACGCGCCGATCGGCGCGCCTTCCTCGTCGATCAGAACCGTCTTCGGGTACGCGAGCACCGCGCGCGGCCCGGCGGCGTCGAGCGCGGCGACACACGCGCTGAGGAATCCCGGCCGGCAGATGTCGTCGTACGCCGCCCATTTGAACAGCTCCCCCGACGCCAGCTCGACCAGCTTGCCGAAGTTGGCGTGCCCACCCTGGTTCTGTTCGTTGCGCCACAACCGGATCCGCGGGTCGGCCATCGCGTAGCGCTGGCAGATCTCCCAGGTCTCGTCGGTCGAGGCGTTGTCGCTGATGAGGATCTCGAAGTCGGCGTAGTCCTGTGCCCGCAGCGCGTCGAGCGCCACGGGCAGGTAGCGGGCCGCGTTGTAGACCGGCACGCCGACCGTGAGCCGGGGCATCACGCCACCAGCAACTCGGCGTCGACGCCGAGGGCACGCAGGGATTCGGCGATCTCGCCCCGGTAGGCCGGGTTGGTGATGATGACGGTGCGGGTGCCCAGCCCGGCCAGCGTCGCCGGCGCGGTGACCTCGTGTCCCGTCACGGGCAGGAACCTACCCCACTTGCGGGCGTTGACGTCGACCACCGCCGCCAGCTTGCCGTCGGGGTCGGCGAGGTGCAGGAACTGCACGCCGCGCGAGCCCGCGCCCCAGAGCACCGGGTGGTCGCCGGCCGCGATCCGGTCGGCGATCAGCGTGCGCCACCGGTCGCGCTCGGCGAAGTGCCGGGCAGCGAAGCCGCGGATCGCCTCGAGCTGGCGGGAGACCGCTTCGGCGCCGGGCAGCGGCGCCGTGGAGGCCGGCGGGCCGGACACGTTGACCGAGAACTCGACGAACCGGAACATGCCCTGGAACAGCGGCCCGGTGTCTTCCACCCGCCAGCCGGCCCGCTCGACGATCCGGCGCAGCGAGTAGGCGTCGAAGTACGAGACGTGCGGGTAGATGACCTCCCAGCCCGCGGTGGCCATGTCGTAGCAGGCGTCCGGCACCTCGATGTAGCCGCGGACCGGCCGGTCGCCGGCCATCCGGCGCAGCGCCACCAGGAACTCGTAGGGATCGTCGATATGCTCGAACCAGTGGCGCGAGGTCACGAAGTCGAAGGGCGGCATCGTCCCGTCGAGCGGTGCGTGTCCACTGTGGAACTCAGCGCCGGACGGGTCCGGACCTTCCGGCCCGGCATACATCGCGTCGTAACCGATGCCCCGGGCGCCGGCGACGTGACACAGCTCACGGAGGAACTCTCCCTGGCCGCAGCCGATGTCGAGCACGGTCGCGCCACGCAGCGGGTAGCGGTCGACCAGGTGCTTGACCAACTCGGCAGAGAACGACTGGAACGCCGGCGAGTGGTGCAGGTTGGTGTCCATTGTCGTGTCGTAGTGCAGCAGTGCCGGGTCGAACTCGACGTTGCGCACGTAGGCGCAGGACGGGCAGTAGGACAGCGCCATCCGGCCCAGCGGCGAGGCCAGCGCCTCGTCACGGCTGGCCCAGTGCACCCCGCAGAAGACCGGGATCGTGCCCAGGTCGGCGAACGGGACCAGGTCGTCGTCGCCGCACGCGGCGCAGCGGGTCACGACGTCCACCGGAGCTGCTCGTCGATCCGGCCGGCGGCGAGCAGCGCGCGGATCTTCTTGAGCCGCTGGTAGCTCTCGCCGGTGAACGCCTCGATGGTCAGCCCGTGCCGGCCGTACTCCTCGACCAGTTGCTCCACACCCTTGCGCACCGTCCATGCTGGACGGAAGCCGGGCACCTCGGCGGCGATCCGGTCGCAGCTGACCCGGTAGTTGCGGGAGTCGGCCGAGGCGCCGCCGGCGAACGTCACGGTCGAGCCGACGACGACGTCGCGGACGATCTCGGCCACGTCGCGGATGAGGTAGTTCTCGCCGGTCTGCCCGATGTTGTAGGCCCGGTTGTGCACCACGTCACGCGGCGCCTCGAGCAGCGCCAGGAACGCCGCGGAGATGTCCTCCACGTGGACGAGCGGCCGCCAGGCGGTGCCGTCGGAGAGCAACCGCACCTCGCTGGTCAGCAGCGCGTGCGCGGTCAGGTCGTTGACCACCAGGTCGCCGCGCAGCCGCGGCGAGAAGCCGTAGGCCGTCGCGTTGCGCAGGTAGACCGGCGAGAAGTCGTCGTCGGCGAGTTCGGCCAGGCCCTGCTCGGACAGGATCTTCGACTCGCCGTACGGCGTAACCGGCGCGAAGCCGGCGTCCTCGTCGAGCGGCCGGTCGTCGAGGCCGGCGCCGTAGAGCGAGCACGACGACGAGAACAGGAACCGGCCGACGCCCGCGGCCTTGGCCGCCTTGGCCAGCCGTACGGTCGACCGGTGGTTGATGTCGTAGGTCAGGTCGGGGTTGAGGTTGCCGATCGGGTCGTTGCACAGCGCCGCGAGGTGCAGCACCGCGTCGTAGCCCCGCAGGTGTTCGGGCTCGACATCGCGCAGGTCGACCCGCAGGGCCGGCACCGCGGGCGGTGGCGGGCCGAGCACGCCGTCGGCGTACAAGCTGATGTCGAGGCCGGTGACGTCGTGTCCCGCGGCCCGCAGCAGCGGCACCAGCACGCTGCCGATGTATCCGTCATGGCCGGTCACGAGTGTGCGCATGGTGAAGCTCCGCAGCGTTGTCCGGGGTGAGAATCGCGAGTCTACGGACGGCTCGGCGGGACGGTCCGGACTAGTGTCGGACTTCTTACTCCACGCCCCATGGCCATGCGCCACCTGGCTAGCGTTTCGGCCGGGCGCGGGCCGGGCCGACTGTCCGCGCTGACCGGTGTTGGTTCGAAATCGGGGTACCTGCTCATGACCACTGCCGTTTGTCGCCTCTGCGCGACGCAGTTGACCGAAACGTTCGTCGACCTGGGCATGTCCCCGCTGTGCGAGAGCTACCTTCCAGCCGAGCGGCTGGACAGCGCGGAGACGTTCTACCCCCTGCATGTCCGGCTCTGCCCCAGTTGTCTGCTGGTGCAGTTGCCCGCATACGTCGCCGGCGAAGACATCTTCTCCGATTACGCCTACTTCTCGTCGTATTCGGACTCGTGGGTGGCGCACGCCAAGCGCTACGCCGACACGATGGCCGACCAGCTCGGGCTGGGCCCGGAGAGCTTGGTCACCGAGGTCGCCAGCAACGACGGCTACCTGCTGCAGCACTTCGTCGCGCGCGGCGTGCCGGTGCTGGGTGTCGAGCCGGCCGCCAACATCGCCCAGGTGGCACAGCTCGCGGGCATCCGCACCGAGAACGAGTTCCTCGGCGCGGAGACCGGCGCCGCGCTGGCCGCCAAGCACGGCCGGGCCGACCTGGTCGCCGGCAACAACGTCTACGCACACGTGCCCGACCTGGTCGGCTTCACCGCGGGCCTGGCCGCCCTGGTCAAGCCCGAGGGCCTGGTGACGCTCGAGTTCCCGCACCTGCTGCGACTGATCGAGCGCCGGCAGTACGACACGATCTACCACGAGCACTACCAATACCTCTCGCTGCTGACCGCCCAGCGGGCGCTGGCGACCGCCGGCCTCGTGGTGGTCGACGTCGAGGAACTGTCGACGCACGGCGGCTCGCTGCGGGTGCACGCCAAGCACGGCGCCGCGGCCGGCGAGCCGTCCAGCAACGTCAAGTCGGTCCTCGACGCCGAGGCCGAGGCCGGCCTGCACACCGTCGACGGCCACAAGGGCTTCGCCGAGGCGGTCTTCGACATCAAGCGCGACCTGCTCGACTTCCTGCTGACCGCGCGCGCCGAGGGTCGCCGGGTGGTCGGCTACGGGGCGCCGGGCAAGGGCAACACGTTGCTCAACCACTGCGGGATCCGGTCAGACCTGCTCGAATACACCGTCGACCGCAGCCCACACAAACAGGGCATGTTCCTGCCGGGCACGCACATCCCCATCCACGCGCCCGAGCGGATCGCGCAGGACCGGCCCGACTACGTGCTGGTGCTGCCGTGGAACCTGCGTACCGAGATCTCGGCCCAACTGGCCTACGTGCGAGAGTGGGGCGGCCGGCTGGTCTTCCCGATCCCGGACCTCGAGGTGGTGTGATGAAGGTCGTCCTCTTCTGCGGCGGCCTGGGCATGCGGATGCGCGAAGACGCGCAGTCCGCGCCGAAGCCCATGGCGATGATCGGTGACCGTCCCCTGCTGTGGCACGTGATGCGCTATTACGCCCACTTCGGGCACACCGACTTCGTGCTCTGCCTCGGCTACGGCGCGGCCGCGGTGAAGGACTACTTCCTGCACTACGACGAGACGCTCTCCAACGACTTCACCCTCGCGATGAGCGACCGCGACCTGCGGCTGTTCTCGTCCGACATCACCGACTGGAACATCACCTTCATCGACACCGGGCTCAACTCCTCGATCGGCGAGCGGCTGATGCGGGTCCGGGCCCATGTCGAGAACGAGCCGGTGTTCCTGGCCAACTACGCCGACACGCTGACCAACGCGCCGCTCGACGAGATGATCCGGCGGTTCGAGGCCAGCGAGGCGGTCGCCAGCCTGCTGGCCGTGCCGGTGCAGTCGACCCACCACGTGCTCGACATCGAGGGCGGCGACCGGGTCGCCGGCATCCGCCCGGTCAACGAACTCATGCAGTGGGAAAACGGTGGTTACTTCGTGCTCCGCCCGGAGATCTTCGATTACATGCGCGAGGGCGAGGAACTGGTGCCACACGCCCTGGAGCGGCTGATGCCGAGCGGGCGGGTGATCGCCCAGCGCTACAAGGGCTTCTGGCGCGCGGCCGACACCTTCAAGGACCGGGCCGAGCTGGAGCAGCTCTACTACTCGGCGCAGTGCCCGTGGATGCTCTGGGACACCAACCGCACCGGCGGCTCGCTCGCGCCGGCACTGATCTCCTGACGCCGATGCTTCCCTTCGCGTTGGCCGGCGTCCGCCGGGTCGTCCTGTTCGGCGCCCATCCCGACGACATCGAGATCGGCGCCGGCGGCCTGCTGCTCTCCCTGGCCGGGCCGTTGGACGTGCGCTACGTCCTGTTGAGCGGCACGCCCGACCGGCAGGCCGAGGCCCGGGCGGCCGCGGCCGCGTTCCTGCCCGGCGCACGGATCACCTTCGACCTGCACGACCTGCCCGACGGCCGCGGACCGGCGCACTGGGACCGGGCCAAAGACATCGTCCAGGCGGCCGCCGCCGGCGGTGCCGACCTGGTGGTCGCGCCGGCCAGGGACGACGCGCACCAGGACCACCGGCTGCTCGCCGAACTGGTGCCGACCGCGTTCCGGGACGCGGTCGTGCTGCACTACGAGATCCCGAAATGGGACGGCGATTGTGGCCGGCGTAACGTCTACGTGCCGCTGCCCGACGAGCGCGCCCGCCGCAAGGTGGAGTTGCTGCACGCCAACTTCCCGTCACAGAAGGACCGCGACTGGTGGGACGACGAGGTCTTCCTCGGCCTGGCCCGGTTGCGCGGGATGGAATGCCGGTCGCGGTATGCCGAGGCATACACCTGTGAGAAGGCGGTGATCTCGCTGTGACTGTCGCGGCGTGTCTGTTCGGTGTCCCAGGGTCCACATTGAACCTGGGCGTCGGTGCGTTGCGGGCGGCCACCATCGGCGCGTTCCTTTCGCGCGAGCCGGACGCCCGCATGACCGTCTTCGACGACGGCTGGGGCGAGCGCCCGGGCACGGCCTACGTGCACGGCCGGCCGGTGCCGATCATCCTGTCCGGCGCCCGGCACTCCCGGCGCTACCACAAGCCCGAGTCCTATGTGAACATGCGGGTCAGCGCGGCGCTCGGCGGCCTGGGCAACAGCGGCGTCTCAGCGATCGACGGCGCCGACGTGGTGCTCGACGTCAGCGGCGGCGACAGCTTCAGCGACATCTACGGCGAGCACCGGTTCCGCACGGTCGCCTGGCCGAAGAAGCTGGCCCTGCTGCGCAAGCGCAAGCTGGTGCTGCTGCCGCAGACCTACGGCCCGTTCAAGATTCCGCGGATCCGTGCGGAGGCGACCGGCCTGGCCCGCGGCGCGGCGATGGCCTGGGCCCGCGACCCCGACAGCTACGCGGCGCTCAAGGAGTTGCTCGGCGCCGACTTCGACCCCCGCCGGCACCGCGAGGGCGTCGACGTGGCCTTCGGCCTGGAGCCGCGGGCGCCCGAGGGCGCGGCGTTCGATCAGCTGTCGGCCTGGTTCTCGGCCGCCGACGGCCCGGTGATGGGCATCAACGTCAGCGGCCTGATGTCGCGGGCCGAGGGCATCGCGCAGTTCCGGCTGGCCGGCGACGGCGGCCGGGTGGCCCGGCAGATCTGCGAGCGGGTGCTCGACGAGCCCGACACCCGGGTGATCATCGTGCCGCACGTGCTGGCCGCCGGCGGCACCGACGACGACACCGCGACCAGCGAGGCGCTGCGCGCCGACCTGGCCACCAAGTACGGCGACCGGATCGCGATCACGCCGCGCGGGCTCGACCCGCACCAGACCAAGTGGGTGATCAGTCGCACCGCGTGGTTCTGCGGTATGCGGATGCACGCCACGATCGCGGCCCTCTCCTCGGCCGTGCCGGCGGCGATCCTCGCGTACAGCCTCAAGGCCCGCGGGGTGTTCGCCACCGTCGGGCAGGAGCGGCACGTGGCCGACGCCCGCACGCTCGGCGACGACGAGTTGCTCGACACGTTGTGGAAGTCGTGGTCCAACCGCTCGGCCGCCGCGGCCGAGCTGGCCGAACGCGTGCCGGTGGCCGTGCGCCGCGCGGGCGAGCAGATGGACGAGATCGTGGCGCTGGCTCGAGAGGGTGCGGCATGAGGGAACCGCGCGACGTGCACGACGTCGCGGCCGGGAAGATGTGCACCGGTTGCGGCGTCTGCGCCTACCTGGCGCCCGACGAGGTGCGGATGGGTGACGTCCTCGAATACGGTCGCCGCCCGCTGCCGCTGCTGCCGGTCCGCGGCCCCGGCGCGGCCGAAGCGTTGAGGTGCTGCCCGGGCGTCAAGCTCGAACACGACTCGGGTGCGCCCGGGCCGGGCGAATACGCCGACCTGCGCGCCGCCTGGGGTCCGGTGCTCCGGGTGTACGAGGGCTACGCGGCCGATCCGGAGATTCGCTTCGCGGGTTCCAGCGGCGGCGTGGCGACCGCCCTCTCGGCGTTCCTCATCGAGCAGGAGGGGATGACCGGCGCGCTGCACATCGGCGCCCGGGCCGACGTGCCCTATCTCAACGAGGCGCGGCTGTCCCGCAGCCGGGAGGAGTTGCTGGCCAACGCCGGCTCCCGCTACGCGCCGGCCAGCCCGTGCGAGCGGCTCGACCTGGTCGAGGCGGGCGAGACGCCGAGCGTGTTCATCGGCAAGCCGTGCGACGTGGCCGCGGTCTCGATGGCGCGGCGGGAGCGGCCCGAGCTCGACCGCAAGGTCGGCCTGACCATCGCGGTGTTCTGTGCCGGCACCCCGTCGACCCAGGGCACGCTCGAGATGCTCAAGGTGATGGGTGTCGACGACCCGTCGACCATCACGCACGTCGCCTACCGCGGCAACGGCTGGCCCGGCGAGGCCCGCACCGCGGTCGCCGGCGAGTCGCGGGAGCGCACTCTGACCTACGAGCAGTCGTGGGGCGACATCCTGCAGAAGCACCGCCAGTGGCGCTGCTACCTGTGCGCCGACCACACCGGCGAGTTCGCCGACGTCGCGGTCGGCGACCCCTGGTATCGCCCGACCGCCGGGGACCCCGGCCGCTCGCTGGTGCTGGCCCGCACCGAGCGCGGCCTGAAGCTGATCGAGGCCGCGATCGCCGCCGGCGCGCTGGTCCTCGAGCAGGTCGGCCCGGAACTGCTGCCGGCGTCGCAGCCCAACCTGCTGCGCGCCCGCGGTGCGGTGTGGGGCCGGATGGTGACGCTGCGGGCGGCGGGCCTGATGACCCCGCGCACCCGGCACCTGCCGATGGCCCGGATGTGGCGGGAGAACCTGTCCGCGAAGGAGAAGCTCCAGTCGACGGTGGGCACGGTCCGGCGGATCCGCCGCAAGCGGCTGCGCGACCCCGCCGACCTCAAGCCGATGGAGTGAGACCCTCGACATAGGACGGGTAGGCCGGCCGCCAGCCCAGCTCCCGGGCGGCTTTGGCGTTGGACACCCGCATCGAGGTGTCGATCGCGAAGGTCGCCACATAGGGCGCGGCCAACCGGAACAGCCACGGCGGCAGGCGGGGCGGCGCGGGAGTTCCGTAGGCGGCCGCCATCGCCGTGAACAGGTCGGCCCACGACGCCGGGCGGTCGTCGACGATGTTGTAGGCCTGCCCGGCGCGGCCCGCTTCGAGCGCGAGGACGGTCGCGGCGGCCGCGTCGTCGTGGTGGATCCAGCCGAGCAGGCCGCCGCGGCTGACCGGGAGCCGGCGCCGGGCCAGCAGCGCCCGCTTCTCGGCCGGGTCGCCGCCGTAGAACATGCCGTAGCGCAGGGCGATCCCGGCCGGCGCGGTGAACGCCTGCTGCTCGGTCGCGCGCATCGCGGCCAGGTGCGGATCGCAGGCGTCACCCTGAGCCTGCCCGAACGGGTCGTCCTCGGTCAGCACGCGGTCGCCGTGGTCGCGGTAGCCGTACCCCAGGATGATCGACTGGGTGACGAACCGCCCGGCGCCCAGGCTCTCCGCCGCGGCCAGCAGGTTGGCCGTGCCGGCCTCGCGCAGCCGGTCGGTGGGCACCATTCCCCGGTGCCGGGTCGGTGCCGCCCGCAGCGCGGTCAGTTCATGCACCACCGCGTCGGCCGACATCCCGTCGACCGCGCGCAGCAGGCTCGTGCGGTCGAGCGCGTCGGCGACGACGGGCCGCGCGCCCAGGGCCGCGAGGGTGGCCGGCCCGGCGCCGCCACGGGTCAACCCGATCACCTCGTGGCCGGCCGCGAGCAGCCGGCGGGTCAGCGGGATGCCGAGGACACCGGTGCCACCGGCGAGGAACACCTTCATGGGCGGACTTCTTCCACATCGGACGGATGGCGCTCGAGATCGTCGGACAGCTCGGCCAGGTGCCGCCGCAGCTCGGCCACCGCCACCGCGCCGTCGGACTCCTGCGCGGCCAGCCCGGTGGCGGTGTGCCGGATCAGGCGGGCGTGCTCGTCGAGCCGGGCCGAGGCCCGCAGCACCGCGCACACCTCGAGCGACACGCTGAACGCCAGGCTCGAGGCGGCCAGCATCGTGCCGGCCGAGGGCGCCGCCGACTGCAGGACCAGCCGATCGAGGTCGCGGGTGAGGGTGCAACCAGACATTCCGCCACGGTAGGCGGCCGCCCGGCACGCCCGAATCCGTCGCGTGACCGGTCCCGGCGATAGGTTGAAGGTCGTGCTGGTTGGAAGGGCCGCCGAGCTCGCCGAGATCGACCGGTTGCTCGCCGGCGTCCGCTCCGGGCGCAGCGCCGCGCTGCTGCTCCAGGGCGAGGCCGGCAGCGGCAAGACCACCCTGCTCGACCGGGCCGCGGCGGCGGCCGAGGGGTCGGGCCTGCGGGTGCTGCGCTGCGCCGGTGTCGAGTCCGAGGCGGAGCTGCCGTTCGCCGGCCTGCACATGCTGCTGCGCGGCACCCTCGACCGGCTCGACGCGCTGCCGGACCCGCAGGTCGCCGCGCTGAAGGCGGCGTTCGGCCTGGCCGAGGCGCCCGGTGTCGACCGGTTTCTGGCCGGTCTGGCCACCCTGACCCTGCTGTCCGAGGCCGCGCCGTTGGTCTGCCTCGTCGACGACGTGCAGTGGCTCGACGCCGCCTCGGTGGAGGCCCTGCTCTTCGCCGCGCGCCGGCTCGACGCCGAGGGCGTGCTGCTGCTGCTCGCGGCCCGCGACGACGCGCCGGCGACCGGTTTGCCCACCCGGCACCTGCGCCGGTTGTCCGGTGCGGAGGCGGCCGCCCTCTTCGACGCGCACGCGCCGGACCTGCCGGCCGCGGCGCGCGACCGCCTGCTCAGTGAGGCCGGCGGCAACCCGCTCGCCCTGATCGAGCTGGCCCGTGCCCAGGACGGCCGGGCCGCAGCCGGCGGCAACCCGCTCGTGCTGGTCGAGTCGGCCCGCGGCCACGCCGGCCCGACCGACGGGCGCGCCGCCGGCCGCGTGGTGGCGAGCTTCGGCGCCCAGGTCGACCGCCTACCGGAGGCCACGCGGCGGCTGCTGCTGGTGACCGCGGCCGACGACACCGGCGAGCCACGCGTCGTCTTCGACGCCGCCGAGCGGCTCGGCGCGGGCCTGGCCGACCTCGCCCCGGCCGAGGCCGCCGACCTGGTGCGACTGACCGACGGGACGGTGGCGTTCCGGCACCCGCTGATCCGCACGGCGGTCTACGGCAAGGCGGCCACGGTCGACCGGCTGGCCGCGCACCGGGCGCTCGCACAGGCGCTGACCGGGCCGGAGGAGCGGGACCGCCGCGCCTGGCACCTGGCCGCCGCCGCCACCGGATTCGACGCCACCGCCGCCGACGCGCTCGACGAGGCGGCCGCCCGGGCCGGGCTGCGGGGTGGCTACGCGGCCAGTGCGGCGGCGTACGAGCGGGCCGCCCGGTTGACCGCCGACCCGACCGAGCGGGGCCGGCGCCTGGCGGCGGCCGCCACCCGGGCCCGCGACGCCGGTCAGCTCGGCCGGGCCGCCGCGCTCGCCGCCGAGGTCGCCGACCTGCCCACCGACCCCGGCACGGCGGCGATGACGGCCTGGGTGCGGGCCAAGGTCGAGTTCGAGCAGGGCTCTCCGGCCCGCGCGTCCACCATGGTCACCGACGGCGCGGCGCTGATCCACGACAGCGATCCCGACCGCGCCGCGCAGATGCTGATCGAGACGATGCGGATGGCCTATTTCGCCGACCGGCCACCGGATCTGACCCGGCCGGTCGCGCTGATCCGCACGCTGCGCCTGCCGGCCGACGACCCCCTACGCCCGCTGATGTCGGCCAGCGCCACCCTGGGCGAGTTGCTGGGCGGCAACACCGCGGCGCCGCTCGGGCCCGCGGTGCACGCGGTCCGCCCCGACCTGATCAGCCCGGCGATCGCCGGCACCCGGGCCCACGTCGCCTTCCTGCGCCTGTTCGTCGGTGCCGACGAGGGGGCGTTCGAGCTCAGCGGCCGGCTCCTGGCCGAGGGCCGGGCCCGCGGGCTGATCGGCGGCCTGCCGCACCTGCTGCTCAACCACGCAATGGCCGCCCTCGCCCTCGGCCGGCTCCGGGAGGCCGAACGCAGCGGCCTGGAGGGCGTCCGGATCGCCGAGGAGACCGGCCAGGAGCACTCGGCCGGCAACCTGCGCACGCTGGTCGCCCGGATCTACGCGCTGACCGGCGACGAGGACCGCTGCGCCGACTGGGCCGCCGAGGCGATCCGGCTCGGCGGCGAGCGGCACCAGGCCAACGCCGCGCTCGCGACCCTCGCGCTGGGCACGATGGACGTGGCCGCCGGCCGCTACCCGGCGGCGCTGGAGCGCTTCGAGTCCATGCCGGAGGGGGCGCGTACCCACCTCGGTTTCTCTTATCTCGCACCGCCCGAGTGGGTCGAGGCCGCGGTCCGGGCCGGTGCACCGGACCGCGCCGCGCCGGTCCTCGACCGCTACGCCGGCTGGGCCGCACACCAGAGCGGCCCGGTGGTCGCCGGCCTGGTCGCCCGCTGCCGCGCGCTGCTGGCCGACGACGCCGGGCCGTTCTACGACCGGGCGCTGGCGCTGCTGGGCGAGGCCAACCGGCCGCTCGCGCTGGCTCGCACCCGGCTGCTCTACGGCGAATGGCTGCGCCGGGTGCGCCGCCGGACGCAGGCCCGCGAGCCGCTGCGCGCCGCCCTGCGGGTGTTCGACGAGGTCGGCGCCCGCCCGTTCGCCGAGCGCGCCCGCGCCGAGTTGCGCGCGACCGGCGAGACGCTGCCGGTCGCCGCCGACCGGGCCAGCGTGCTCACCCGGCTGACACCGCAGGAGTTGCAGGTCGCCCGGCTGGCGGCCAGCGGGCTGAGCAACCGCGACATCGGCGCGCAGTTGTTCCTGAGCCCCCGCACGGTCGGCTACCACCTCTACAAGATCTTCCCCAAGCTCGGCATCGCCGACCGGCACCAGCTCGCCGGCATCGACCTGAGCTGAGCCGATCCGGCCGGGTGACCGGTCGTCCGACAGATTCGGCGGCCGGCTCCGACGGCGCAGGCTGGCGCGCATGGAATGCGGGAAACCACACGTGGTGGTCACAGGCGCGTCGACCGGAATCGGCCGCGCCAGGGCAGCGCGGCTCGCCGCGGCGGGCTGGCACGTCTTCGCGGGCGTGCGGCGGGACGTCGACGCGCGCGCGGTCGAAGCGGCGGCGATCACCCCACTGATCCTCGACGTGACCAGGGAGGACCAGGTCAAGGCTGCGGTCGTGGCGGTGGAGGAGCACGTCGGCCCGGCCGGGCTGACCGGGCTGGTCGACAACGCGGGCATCGGGGTGACCTGGCCGCTCGAACTGCTGCCGCTGGAGACGCTCCGCCATCAGTTCGAGGTCAACGTCGTCGGGCAGGTCGCGGTGACGCAGGGCTTCCTCCCGCTGCTGCGCGCGGCCCGCGGCCGGATCGTGGTGATCGGGTCGATCGGCGACCGGATGAGCATCCCGTTTGGCGGCCCGCTCGGTGCCTCGAAAGCAGCGCTGGGCGCGCTGACCGAGTCGCTGCGCCAGGAGGTGGCGCCGTTCGGCGTGCGGGTCGTGCTGCTGGCGCCGGCGAGCATCCACACCGAGGCGGTCGACAAGGTCGAGCAGGGTGCGCGTCGGGCGGTCGAGCAGTTCCCGGCCGAACTGCGCGACCTCTACGCCGACACCTACCTCGGCATGGTCGCCCGCGCGATGGCCCGCGAGCGGGCCGGCAGCCCGCCGGAGGTGGTCGCCGCGACGGTCGCGAAGGCGTTGACGGCGCGCCGGCCCCGAGCCCGCTATCTGACCGGCAAGGACGCCCGGCTGCTGGCCGCAGTCGGCCGCTGGTTGCCCATCCGGGCCCAGGACGCGCTGCGCCGGCGGATCTTCCACCTCCCCGCTCAGCGCGGCCCGTCGTAGGCCTGCCGGGCCTCCTCGACGGCGTCGAGGTGGGTGGTGGCCCACTCGGAGAGGTGCGCGAACAGCGGCGCGAGGGTGCGCCCGAGGTCGCTGATCTCGTATTCGACCCGGGGCGGGATCTCGGCGTGATAGGTGCGCACCACCAGCCCGTCGCGCTCGAGTTGCCGCAACCGCTGGGTGAGCACCTTCGGTGTGATCGAGGCGATGCCGCGCTCGAGTTCGACGAAGCGCTGCCGGCCGTAGTAGTTGAGCGACCAGAGGATCGGCGTCGTCCACCGGCTGAACACGATGTCGACCACGGGCGAGATCGGGCAGGCCTGCTCCGGCGCCAGCTCCATGGGTAGTCACTTTCCTCTAGGTACCTACTATCAACGCGATGTTAGCGTCGCCCGGTCGCCGCGCACCAGGCGCGGCTGACGCCAAACATCGGGGAGCTTTCGATGATCGTGGTGACCGGAGCAACCGGTAATGTCGGCCGTCCGCTGGTGCGGGCCCTGCGCGAGACGGGCGAGCGGGTGACGGCGGTGTCCCGCACGGCAACGCCTCCCGGCGTGCCGGCCGACCTGTTCAGACCGGAGACGCTCAAGCCGGCGGTCGACGGTGCCGACGCCCTCTTTCTGCTCGTCTCCGGTGCGGGTGCGGGGCTCGACATCGGAGCGATCCTCGACGTCGCCAGGGCCGGCGGCGTAGGGCGGATCGTGCTGCTCTCCTCGCAGGCGGTGGGCACCCGGCCGGGTTCCCCGTCCTACGCCCCGCTGCGGGCGATCGAAGACGCCATCGCCGGCTCCGGTCTGGTGTGGACGGTGCTGCGGTCGACGGGTTTCGCGACGAACGCGTTCGCCTGGGCACCGTCGATCCGCGCCGAGCGCACGGTGGCGGCGCCGTTCGGCGACGTCGGCCTGCCGGTCGTCGACCCGGCGGACCTGGCCGGGGCGGCGGCCACGGTGCTGCGCGACGGCCGGCACGGCGGCCGGGTATACGAGCTGACCGGCCCGGCATTGGTGACGCCCCGGGAGCAGGCCGAGGCCATCTCGGCGGCGCTGGGTGAACCGATCCGGTTCGTCGACCTGACCCGCGAGGAGGCCCGCGCCCGGATGCTCCAGTTCATGCCGGAGCCGGTGGTCGACGGCACCCTGGCCATTCTCGGCACGCCCACCGCGGCCGAGCAGCGGATCAGCCCCGACGGCGCGGCGCTGCTCGGCCGGGCACCCGGCGCCTTCGCCGACTGGGCCCGCCGCAACGCCGCCGCGTTCGGCGGCTCAGAAGAGCTGTAGCGACCCGGTGCCCTGGGCGTGGCGCTCGCCCACCCGTACCTATGCGGGGCTCCACACCCAGGGCGTGGTCGTGGTCACCGGCCGCAGCCCGAGCCGTTGCAGGATCGGGCTGCTGTTGTCGGACGCGTCCACCTGGAGGTATTTGATGCCCCGGTCGACGGCGATCTGGGCGCGGCGCGCGACGAGGGCGCGGTAGACGCCCTTGCGGCGCCAGGCCGCCAGCGTCGACCCGCCCCACAGCGCCGCGAACTCCGTGCCGGGGAAGACGACCAGCCACGCGGCCGAGACGACCTCGTCACCGGCCTCCGCGACGAGGATCACGATGCGGTCCGGCCCCGACGCGATCCGGTCGCGCAGGTCGTCGGCCAGCCACGACAGGTCCTGGCCCCACACCTCGGACTCCATCGCCGCGATCCTGCGCAGGTCGGACATCTCGGTGGTCGCGCGGATGGTGATGCCATCGGGAGCCGCGCCGGCCGCGGTCAGGTCTTCGGCCAACCCGATCACCACCGTCTCGGCGTCTTCCGGCGCGAAGCCGGCCAGCCGAAGCCGCTCGGGGAGATCCGGCCGGTCGTGGCCGTAGGTCTTCCACTCGACCGTCCGCCCGGTCGCCGCGGCGCGGTCGCGTACTCGGGCGATCAAGGTGTCGAGGTCTTCGACGCTGACGCCGTCGAGATCGCGCGCGAAGGTCAGGCCGCGTCCGGGCGTGGTGAACTGGAGGACCGGGCCGTCCTGCACGACTTCCCACGAGCCGGGCATCCGCGCGGCGACCGTGCCGCGCACCTGTTGGTCATGCAGAAGCAGCAGTTCGTCGCGCACTAGGCACCTTCCGGAAGGTTCGCGGCCGGGCGGACGGACGCGAACATGTCGAATGCGGACCGGGCGACCGAGACCATACCCAGCCACTCGTTGCCGCCCTGCCACGGGCGCAGGTCGCCGGCGCCGCCCCGGCAGGCCCGCGAAGCGCCGGCGTCGAACGGGTCGGCGCACAACTCCGCCGGCGAGCCGATGGCCGCGAGCCCGAACGCGTTCTCGTGCGCCGTGACCCGCTCCTCCACGCCGAAGTCCATCAGCAGGTCGTCTTCCGACGGCAGGTGGTCGCCGCGGTAGGTGAGGGTGGTAGTGCCGGCCCGGGCGGCGTACTCCCACTCGGCCTCGCTCGGCAGCCGGAAGGGCAGTGCCGTCAACAGCTCTTCGAGCCGGTCGTCGAGGTGTGCGGCCTCGTCATCGCTGTGGGCGTGGTCGTCGGCGTAGTCGGGCAGCCAGTGCCGCACCTGCGCCACCGTCAGCGGGTGCCGGGCCAGCAGGAACGGCCGCACCGTGACCGTCCGCGCCGGCGCGCAGTCCTTCAGGAACCAGTCGAGGTCGTCGCCCTGTCGTGCCGCGATCACGCGCAGTGCCGCCGCCTCGGCATCGGAGAGACCCATCCGGAACGTGCCGCCCCGCACCATCCGGAACAACACGCCGGATGGCTCATGCCGCCATGCGGGTCGGCCACCGACAACTGCCCTGCGCCACTCGTTCACCGGAGCACCCTAACCGCCGAACTGACGATCTCGTGAGTTCGCGCTAGGTTCGAAGCGATGGCGGATACGTTGCGGGCCAGTCGCACCGCGGTCCTGGTGTGCCAGGGCCGGGCGGCCGCGGACGGCCTGGTCGTTCCGCACCGGTTCGCCGATCCGACCGCCCTGCCGCTGCTGCTTCCCGACGAGCGGGTAGCGGTGGCGGCGGTTCGCGCGGGCGACGTGCCCAGGCAGTGGCGGGCGCGGGTCGACTACGAGACCGTGCGGGCGATGGCCGAGCTCATGGTGCCGCGCACCGTGGCCATCGACGACGCTGTCCGGGCCCACCCGAGCCCGCAGGTGGTCATCCTCGGCGCCGGGCTCGACGGCCGGGCCTGGCGGATGCCGGAACTCGCCGGGGGCCCGGTCTTCGAGGTCGACCAGCCAGCTTCCCAACAGGACAAGCGCGACCGCGCCGCGGCCCTGCCCGGCCGGCCGCCGGCGTTCGTGCCGGTCGACTTCACCCGCGACGTGTTGAGCACCGCGCTGGCCGCGGCCGGGCATCGCGCCGACCTCGCCACGACCTGGATCTGGGAGGGCGTCGTGCCCTACCTCACCACCGACCAGGTGGCGGCGACGGTCGAGGCGCTCGCCGGCTGCTCGGCACCGGGCAGCCGGTTGGTCGTCAACTACCAGCTACCGGCCGGCTCGCGCCGGGTGAGCCGGGTCCTGGCCCGGTTGCTGAGCGCGTCCACCGGCCGGTCGAGCGTGTTCGCGCAGGAGCCGTGGCTCTCGTTCTGGACACCGCAGTCGATGGGCGACCTGCTGGGCCGGCACGGTTTCACCGTCTCCGAAGACCTCAACCTGCTCGACGTGGCCCGGGAGTTGCGCACCCCGGTGCGGCACCCGGCCTCACTGGTGCTCAGCGCAGTGCTGGTCGCCGACCGGATGTGATCACATCCGCACGATCCGGCCGACCCGGGCCGGAGTGCGGCCAGCGAGGGCGTCCAGCCAGGCCGTGCGCAACGCCTCGGGGCCGTCGCCGACGCGCACCTCGACCCGGTCGCCCAACGCGTCGACGAAGCGGCGCCAGGCCACGCCGAAGCGGCGATCCAACTCGTCGCGGCCCCAGTCCGCGCCGCGTTTGCGCATCTGCACCGGCGCGAAGAAGAACTCGCCGGCCGCTTCCGTGTTGGGCACCTGGTTGGTCAGCCCGACCGCGATGTCGCGAACCAGGTGCTCGCCGAGGTGCGCGCGCAGCGCGGCCCGGGTCGCCGGAGCGCCGGACAGGTCGAGGTAGGCGGTCGGCACCGGCGGCAACGCCTCGACCCGCGCGTACGAGAGCACCTCGTCGTAGCAGCCCAGCGACTCGGTGTAGGCGACGTTGCCGGGCGAGGTCAACCCGACCACCCGCGGCCCCTGGCCGCGCAGCTCGAACGCGGCGGCGTAGGCCGTCTTGCTGGACGCCGACGAGAGCACCAGGGCCTGCGCTCCGTAGAACTCGTTGTCGGCGATCTGGTCGGCCAGCATGAACGAGGTGAAGAACAGCGGCCGGAACAGCACCAGCAGGTCTTCCTCCTCGGCCCGGTAGGCCGCGTCGCCGGTGGTCAGCCGGTAGGCGTTGTAGGGCGAGGGCAGGTCGGCCCGGTGCGCGCTGCCGTCACGGAAGCCGCTCGCGTCGACCCGGTCGGGCCGCACCACGAGGTGGCTCGCGGGCGGCAGATAGCCGTAGACGCGTTGCCCCGGCTCCACCCCCGCGACCGTCGACCCGACCACGTCGGCGAAGCCCCACAACGGCACCAGCCCCCAACCCGCGTCGAGGCCGCGGGGCTCGGGCGGGAAGAACCGCCAATAGCGGAAGGACTCACCCAGGACGGCGTACGTGACGTTGTTGGCGGTCATGCCCACGCGGTCGACCCGCAGCACCGCCTCACCGTCGGCCGGTTCGGGCACCGGTCCCTCGGCGACGCTGGTGCGGGTCAGGTCGTCACGGGCAACGGCGAACGTCCATGCGTGAGCCATGCCCGTGACGGTAACCGTTGTCTAGTTCGGGGTGAAGATGACCGCCTGGTTGTCGGCCAGGATCCCCTGGTTGAGCGAGTATTGGACGGCGGCCGTGCCGGTCGGGTTCTCCACGCCGACCGTCGCGCTGTCGCCGCGTTCGCGGGTCTTGGTCGGTGCCAGGTCGAGGTAGTTGAAGACGATGGTGCCGTCTTCGCCGAAGATGGCCTCGATCGAGACGCGCGCCGACGCCGACCCGTACTGGCCGATGTTGTTCCACTCGACGACGAACTGGCGGTTGGGCGCGGACCCGGTCACCTTCGTGCGGATCGTGCTGTCCGGCCGCATCACCAGGTCGTCCCAGTAGGCGTAGGCGGCGGCGTTGGGCAGCGCGGCGGCCGGCAGCGCCACGTTCTCCGGCTGGGCCCAGTCGGGATCGGCGAACGAGACGAAACCGTTGGTGGAGATCCAGGCCTGCGACTTCGCCTGCCCGTAGAACGGCACCGGGAACGGCAGGCTGAGTTGGGCCACCGCGTCGTCGCCGGTCAGGTCGACCACGGTGCCGCCGGTCGCCGGCACGTACGCCCGCTGCTGTGTGCTCTTCGTGTAGCCCGGCTCCGCCGGTGCGCTGCCCACCGCGAGGTTGACCGTCGCGGTGCCGCCCGCCGTCACCGTCACCGGTTTGCTGGCGCTCTGGCCGCCCGACGTCGCCGTCACCGTGTAGCTGCCGGCCGGCACCCCGCCGAACTGGTAGGCACCCTGTGCAGCGGTCGTGGTCGAGCCGCTGCCCGGGGTCAGCGTCACGCTCGCGCCCACGATCGGTGTGCCGCCGGCGTTGGTCACCACGCCCTTGACCGTTCCGGTGGTCGGCGGCGGCGGATCGTCGGAACCCCCGCCGGCCGGCGTGAACGTGACCCGCTTGCCGTTGTCGAGGTTGGCCTGGTTGAACGAGTAGGTCGACGCGGTCGAGCCGGCCGCGTCCTCGATGCCGACGGTCGCGGAATTGCCGTCTTCGCGGGCGGTGTTGAGGTCCTCGTAGTTGAAGTCGATCCGGCCCGACTCGTAGAGCACCGCGCTGACCGACAGCCGCGCCGAGTTGGAGCCGTAATGGCCGACGTTGTGCCACTCGACCACGAAGCGGCGGTTGGGCGAGGAACCGAGCGTCTCCGTACGGATCGTCGAGTCGGCCCGCAGCACCAGGTCGTCCCAGAACGGGTAGATGCCGGCGTTGGGCGCGTTGCCGTTGGGCAGCGGCGTGTTCTCCGCGATCAGACCGTTGAAGCCGGGGTCGGCGAAGGACAGGTAGCCGTTGCTGGTCACCCACACGCTGCTCTGCGGCACACCGTAGAACGGGAACGCGAACGGCAGCGACACCTGCTGCTTCACGTCGTCGCCGGCCAGCGGCAGCGTGGTCGCGGTGGCCGCGACGAACGGCTGGCCGGTGGCGTCGCTCATCTCGTAGTCGCCGCCAACGCCGGAGGTCGCCGTGTAGGTCGCGGTGTAGGTGGCCGGCGCGTCCGGCGCGACGACCACGTGGGTCGCGGCGCCGCCGTCGGACCAGTGGTCGAAGGCGTAGCCGCTCTGCGGTGTCGGCGCGCTGATCGAGTTGGTCGAGCCGGCCAGCACGGTGCGGGTGGCCGGCGTGGTCACCAGCACGCCGTTGGCGCTGATCTGCAGCCCGGGCGGGTTGCTGGTGAACGTCAGGTCGACGTGCCGCGGGTCGAGCCGCCGGGTGACGGTGTGTGTCAGGCCCCCGTCGTCGGTCGCGGTCAGCTTGAGGTCCAGATAGGACGGATACTCGTGGTCGGGCGCGTTGAACGTGCCGCCGGCCACGCCGTCCCACTCCTGCACGTCGTGGGTGTGGCAGTTGTCGGCCGCGTAGCAGTGCTGCAGCAGCAACTGCCAGTGCAGCGCCGAGGCCGGCAGGTTGCCCTGTTGCGGGTCGGTGGCGTGCCCGCTGAACGAGATCTGGTCGCCGACCTTGAAGCTGGGGTTGCTGGCCGGCGTGTCGATGAACGCGGTCGGCGCGCCGGTGCCGACCAGGATCTGCACGGTCTTCTCGGACGACAGGCCGCCGAGGTCGCTGACCCGCAGCCGGGCGGTATAGGTGCCGGTGCTCGGGTAGGTGTAGGACGCGGTCACGCCGGCGGCGTCGTAGGAGCCGTCGTTGGTGAAGTCCCACTGGTAGGACAGCACCTCGCCGGGGTCGGGATCGGTCGAGCCGGACGCGTCGAAGCTGACCGTCAGCGGCGCGTTGCCGGCGGTCGGCGTCGCGGTCACGGCCGCGGTCGGCGGCTGGTTGCCGGTGTTGTAGTCGAAGCGGCGGATCGTGCCGCCGGAGTGGTCGACGTAGTAGAGCCGCTTGTCGGGCCCGATCTCCAGGTCGACCGGCGTCGCCGCGGTCGACGTGAACGGCACGATGTGGTCGCGGTCGGGCACGCCGCCGGCACCGGGCAGCATCGCCCAGATGCACTGCCGGGCGTAGTCGCCGAAGAACAGGGCCCCCTGGTAGGTGGCCGGGTAGCTGCCGCCGCTGGTCGGGTAGAACGCCAGCGCGCTGGGCGACGAGCCGCCGGTGGGGCAGCCGTCGCCGGAGACCACGGCCGCGGCGTGGTTGTAGGTGTATTGCGGCGGCACGACCGCGCTCGGCCCCTGCGCGTAGAGGGTCTCGCAGAGCGAGAGGTTGGGCGCGTTGTAGCCGTTCTGGTCCTCGTCGCCCTCGTAGCAGGGCCAGCCGAAGTTTTCCACCGGGCCGGCCAGCGGGTTGGCCAGCCGGTCGATCTCTTCCCAGGTGCGCCAGCCGACGTCGCCGAACCAGACCTCGTCGGTGCCCGGCCGGAAGACCCAGCGGTAGGGGTTGCGCAGCCCGTACGCCAGGATCCGCCGGGTGTTGGGATCGCTGCTGCCGGCCATCGGGTTGTCCGGCAGCGCGGCGGCGGTGTCCGGGTCGACCCGGATGAACGTGCCGTTGAGCCCGGTCGGGTCGCCCGGCGTGCGGACGTCCTGGGAGCGCAGCGCGCCGCCCTCGGCGGTCGGCGGGGTCATCGCGCCGCCGACCGGCGCGCCCGGGTCGCCACAGGCGTTGGTCACCGCGCCGCGCTGGCCGTAGTCGGGGAAGCTGGGCGAGGCGCCGTCGCCGCCGCTGACGTAGAGCGCACCGTCGGGGCCGAACTTGATGTCACCGATCGAGTGCGTCTCGTACTGCAGGCACCAGTCGTGCAGCAGCACCTGCTCGGTGCCGGTCATCACGTCGCCGGCGATGCGCAACCGGGCGACGCGGCTGCTGACGATGCAGTCGCCGAGCACCGCGCACTTGTCGTTGTAGGTCGGTGCGCTGCCGCCGATCGGCCCGTCGTAGGTGTAGCTGACGTAGACGTAGGGCGTGGCCGGAAAGTCCGGGGGCACCGCGAGGCCCAGCAGCCCGAGGTCGCCGTAGTTGAAGACCTCGGTGCTCAGGTCGGCGAACACGGTCGGGGTGGTGTCGGAGAGGCTGTCGAAGATCTTGATGACGCCGTTCTTCTGCGCCACCAGGATCCGGCCGTCGGGTGCGAAGACCAGCTTGGTCGGGCTGGTCAGGCCGGTCATCACCACCTGCTCGGTGAAGCCGGTGGGCGGCGGGCCGGCCGCGGCGGGCGCGGTGAGCAGCCCGGCCGACAACGGCACGCCGAGAACCAACGCCAGCAGGCCGGCGAAAAACCGCCGTACGTGCAACGACACGGCACTGCTCCATCCCGCGGTGAACCACCGCATCCCGGATGCTCATGGTCATCCGGATGGCGCCATCAAATCGTCAGCTTCGTGACCGGTCCCGTTGACCGGACGGGCCTATTTGCCCGCCCGGTCGGACCGGACGAATCAGTTGGGAGTGAACACGATCGCCTCGCCGTTGGTCAGCACACCCTGGTTGAAGGAGTGCTGCACGGCGGCCAGACCGGCCGCGTCTTCGATGCCGACGGTGGCCGAGTCGCCCCGTTCCCGGGCCGTGGTCGCCAGGTCGGCGTAGTTGAGGGCGATCTCGCCGTTCTCGGCCAGCACCACCTGCGCCGAGATCCGCGCCGACGACGAGCCGTACATGCCGGTGTTGAACCAGTCGATGACGAACTGGCGGTTGGGTGCGGAGCCGACCACCTTGGTGCGGATCGCGCTACCGGAGCGCTGCACCAGGTCGTCCCAGTACGGATAGATCGCCGCGTTCGGCAGCCCGGTCGCGGGGATCGCCGTGTTGTCCGGCGTGGCACCGCCGGGGTTCACGAAGGACAGCACGCCGTTGGTCGAGACCCAGGCCGTGGTCTGCTGCTGGCCGTAGAACTCGAACCCGAACGGCAGCGAGATCTGTGCGACCGCGTCGTCGCCGGTCAGCGGCAGCACCGTGCCGTCGGCCGTCGACACGTAGGGCCGCGCCTGCGTCGTCTTGGTGTAGTCGCCCGAACCCGGTGGCGGCCCGGTCAGCGTGAGGTTGACGGTGTGTGCGCCGCCGGCCGTCACGGTGACCGGTGCGGAGCCGGTGAACCCGCCCGGCGCGGTGCCCGCGACGGTGTAGGCGCCCGGTGCCACGGCGGTGAACTGGTAGGAACCGTTGCCGGCCGAGGTCGCCGTGCGCCCGCCCGGCGACAGCGTCAGGGTCGCGCCGCCGAGCGGGTTGCCGTTGGCGCTGACCACACCGGAGATGGTGCCGGAGGTCGGCGGCGGTGTGCCACCGGGCGGCGAGAAGGTCACCGTGGTGCCGTCGCGCAACACCGGCTGTTCGACCGAGTACGCGAGCCCGACGGTCCCGGAGCCGTCCTCGATGCCCACCGTGGCCGAGTTGCCCTGCTCGCGGCCGGCGGTCGACAGGTCGGCGTAGTGGTAGGTGATCGAGCCGTCTTCGCCGAACACGGCCGAGAACCGGACGCGACCGGAGTTGGAGCCGTAGTAGCCGCTGTTGCGCCACTCGACGGTGAACTTCCGGTTGGGCGCCGCGCCGCTGACGCCGGTGCGCACGGTCGAGTCGGCCCGCTGCACCAGGTCGTCCCAGAACGGGTAGACGGCGGCGTTGGGCGGGCCGGTCGACGGCAGCGGCCCGTTGGCCGGCACCGCGCCCGCCGGGTCGGCGAACGAGACGAAGCCGTTGGTGGAGACCCAGGCGTTGCCGTATTCCTGACCGTAGAGCCGGAACGGGAACGGCAGCGACACCGGTGCCACCGCGTCGTCGCCGGTCAGCGGCAGCACCGCGCCGTCGGCCGCGGCGAACGGCTGGCCGGTCTGTGTGGTGCAGACATAGCCGAAGCTGTCGGCGCAGCCGGGCGTGCCGGTGAACGTCGCGGTGTAGGTGGCGGCCGCGGTCGGCGCGGTGATGACGTGACTGTTGGCGCCGCCGTCGGACCAGCTCGCGAACGTGTTGACGCTGCCGCCGGAACTCTGCGGCGTAGGCGCGCTGACCGAGTTGGTGGAACCCTGGATCACGGTACGCGTGAACGGCGTCGCGCCGGTGAACGCGCCGACGTTGAGCTGCAGCCCGGCCGGGTTGCTGCGGAACGTCAGGTCGACCGTCTTCGGGTCGAGCTGCCGGGAGGCCGTGTTGCTCAGCCCGTCGGCGTCGGTCGCGGTCAGTTCGAGCTCCAGATAGGACGGATACTCGTGGTCCGGCGCGACGAACGAGCCGCCGGCCGCGCCGGTCCACTGCTGCACCTCGTGCACGTGGCAGTTGCCGACACTCTCGCAGTGGTGCATCCGCAGCCGCCAGGAGAGCCCGCCGGCCGGCAGGTCGCCCTGGTCGGCATCGGTGGCGTGGCCGCTGAACGCGATCGTGTCACCGACCTTCCAGGTGGTCGCGGCGGCCGGGGTGTCGATGACGGCGACCGGCGCGGTGTGGCCGGGCTGGAGGGCCACCAGGTGGGTGTCGGTCGCGCCGAGCGTGTCGGTCACCGTCAGCTTCGCCGTGTAGCTGCCCGCCGCCGGGTAGGTGAACGCCGCGGTCGCACCGGTCGCGTCGGTCGAGCCGTCGTTGGTGAAGTCCCAGGCGTAGGTTAGCCGGCCCTGGTCGGCCGGGTCGGCGTCGGAGGAGGCGCTGGCGTCGAAGGTGACCCGCAGCGGCTGGCCGGCGACCGGGGTGGCGCTGAACGCGGCCACCGGCGGCTGGTTGCCCGGGAAGTAGCGGATCCGGCGGACGGTGCCGCCCAGGTCGACGTAGTAGAGCTCGTTGCCGGGCCCGATCTGCAGGTCGACCGGCCCGGCCGCGGCCTGCCCGAACGCCTCGATCGCGCTGGTCGACGGAAGGCCGCCCGGTGTGGTCGGCTTCATCGCCCAGATGCAGTTGCGCGAGTAGTCGGCGAAGAACAGCGCACCGGCGTACGCCGCCGGGTAGTTGCCGCCGCTGGCCGGGTAGAACGCCAGGCCGCTGGTGGCGTCGCCGCCGTTGCCGCAGTTCTCGCCCGGCACGACGGCGGCGCTGTGGTTGTAGGTGTAGTAGGGCTGGGTGTGCCCGCCGCCGCTGTAGAGCGACTCGCAGAGGTTGAGGTTGGCTCCGTCGTAGGAGCCCATCACGCCCATGCCCTCGTAGCAGGGCCAGCCGAAGTTGGTGACGCCGCCGGTCGGGTTGGTCACGCGGTTGATCTCTTCCCAGACGTTCCAGCCGACGTCGCCGGCCCACACCTCGTTGGTGCCCGGCCGCACGGTGAGCCGGAACGGGTTGCGCAGGCCGTGCGCGACGATCCGGCGCGCGTTGGCGTCGGGTGAGGCGGCCAGCGGGTTGCCGGCGGCGGCGGCGCCGGTGGCCGGGTCGAGCCGCAGCACCGCGCCGTCGAGCGTGGTCGGGTCGCCGGTCGAGCGCACGTCCTGCGAGCGCAGCGCGCCACCCTCGGCGGTGGGCGGGTTCATCGCGCCGCCGACCGCCGACGGCGGGTCGGCACACGGGTTGCGCGGCGTGCCGAACTGGCCGTAGTCGGTGGCGCTGAAGCTCGCGCCGTCGCCGCCGCTCACGTAGAGCATGCCGTCGGCGCCGAACTTGAGGTCGCCGATCGAGTGGCTGGGGAACTGCTGGCACCAGTCGGTGATGAGCACCTGCTCGCTGCCGGTCATCACGTCGCCGGCCGCCTGCAGCCGGGAGAGCCGGCCCTGGACGACGCACTGCCCGTTGTTGGCGTCGCCGCAGTTGTCGTTCCAGAACGGCGCGGTCTGCCCGGGCGGCGCGTCGTAGCTGTAGAGCACGTAGACGTAGGGGTTGGCCGGGAAACCGGGCGCCAGCGCAAGGCCGAGCAGGCCGCGGTCCCACACGTTGAAGACGTTGGTCGACAGGTCCGCGAACACCGTGGGGGTCGGGTCGGCCAGGTTGTCGAACACCTTGATCCGGCCGCCCTTCTCGGCGACGAAGACGCGGCCGTCGGGGGCGAACTCTATGTTCGTGGGCTGCGAGAGCCCGCTGAACACGATCTGTTCCTGGAAGCCGCTCGGCAGCGTGGTCGCCGCCGCCGGCTCCGCCCCCGCCAGCGCGCTGAGCCCGCCGGCGACCAGCACCATGGCCAGCACCGTCCGCAGCGGACGTCGTGGGCGCGTCATCGCGCCACCTCCCCCAAGATTCACATGTACGCATACGCTGCGTCGCAGGCGCACAGGCTAGCCAGTGGCTCAAGGGGAAGCGGTGTCCGATTGTTGACGGCTGATTGCCGGCAATTGCGGCGCACCCGCACCATCCGGTGGCATATCCGGGATTTGGCCGACCGACCCGCCAGCAAGTATGGTCCGGTCTTCCGACGAGCAATCGCCCGATCGGCCATGGCCATGTAGTGAAGTCGACACTAGTTGGTCCATCGGTCACCCTTGCCACGCGTGGTTCGGATAGAGCATCGTCGCCTGTGTTGGTTAAGCCTCCCTTAAGGGAGCGCACAAACTGTCCACAGTATCCAGAGGTGGAGATGACCAAAACGCGGGGGCATGTGGTCATCGTCGTGGTCAACCTGCCGGTCGAACGCGACCGCCGGGTCATCCGCGAGTGCCTGGCGCTGGAAGAAGCCGGCTACCGGGTCACGGTGATCTGCCCGCGAGGCGCCAACCGACTGACCCGCCTGCCGGGCAGCCGGTCGACCGACATCCGGTCGTTCCCCCAACCGCTGGCCGGTGCGGGGGTGCTGTCGTTCGCCTTCGAGTTCGCCTGGGCGCTCTGTGCGGTCACCACCCGCCTGCTCGGCCTGATGCTGCGCACCCGGGTCGACGCGGTCCAGGCCTGCAACCCGCCCGACGTGTTCTGGGTGCTGGCCCTGCTTATGCGTGCGCTCGGCCGGCCGTTCGTCTTCGACCACCACGACCTGAGCCCCGAGCTCTACGAGTGCAAGACAGACGCCCCCAAACCGGCCGTGCTGGCCATCCTCAAGTGGTTCGAGAAGATGTCCTGGCGCTGGGCCACCGCCGTCGTGTCGACCAACGAGTCCTACCGTGACCTCGCGATCACCCGTGGTGGCGTCGACCCCGACAAGGTCGTCGTGGTCCGCAACGGGCCCGCCGTCGCCGAGGTCGCCTTCGACGCCGCGGCCGCGCCGGCCGACCGGCACACCGTGGTCTACCTTGGCGTGATCAACCCGCAGGACCACGTCGACGCCGCCGTGCTCGCCGCCGAGCGGCTGATCGGGCTGCGCGGCAACCACGACTGGAAACTGGTGGTCGCCGGCGACGGCGAGTGCCTGCCCGAGTTGCGCGAGCTGGCCGCCACCCGGCATCTCGACGACGTGGTCGAGTTCCGCGGCTGGCTCGAGGCCGACGAGGTCGACGCCCTGCTCAACAGCGCGACCATCGCGATCCAGCCGGATCCGCCGACCAAGATGGCCGAGTTGTCCACTATGGCCAAAACAGTGGAATATGTCGCCCGCGGGCTCCCGGTGGTCGCCGTCGACCTGCTGGAGACCCGCCGCACCGCCGAAGGCGCGGCGCTCTACGTGCCCACAGGCACACCCGACGAGCTCGCCAAGGCGCTCGACCTGTTGCTCAGCGACAGCACCGCGCGGGCCGAGATGAGCAAGGTGGCCCGCCGCCGCTTCGTCGACGTGCTGGCCTGGGACCACCAGGCCAAGTCTTATATCCGACTGTGGGACAGGTTGCTGGGCCAGACGCGAAAAGGTTACAAATCAGGTTCACCGGTGGGGGGAGGCGACCGACCGGGGAGCCAGCGTGATACCAACCAGACGGTCGGTTGACGACCCCCTGACGCCCCTTCCCGCCGCATTCGATCAAAGGGCCTTTCCATGGACCTCCTTGACCTCCTCAAGCTCGTCGTCCGGCGGTGGTACGTCGCGGTCCCGGTCGTCATCGTGACGCTGGCCGCCGCGGTTGCTCTCGGCAGCGCGATCCAGCCCGAATACAAGACCGCGGCGACCGTCATCCTGGTTCCGCCGACCACCTCACAGGCGCCGACCGCCAACGGCGCCACCCCGGCGCCCGGCAACCCGTGGCTGCGCATCGGCGAGACCGCGATGGCACAGGCGGTGCAGATCTCGGCGTCCTCCGGCGAGTCCCGGCAGAAGGTCGTCGCCGCCGGCGGCGACAGCGCCTACGAGATCACGCTGGTCACCCGCAGCTCGATCATGACCGTCGAGATCTCCAGCGACACCAGCGCGAAGGCGCTCGCCACGGTCGAGGCCGTCACCAAGCTGATCAGCGAAGAGGTCGTCGCGCAGCAGGCCAAATACAAGCCCAAGGCGGGCGAGGAGATCTCCACCCAGGTGCTCGACGCGGGCCTCAACGTGACCCCGTCGCGGTCCAACGTGCTCCGTGCCCAGATCGTCGTGCTCGCCATCGGCCTGCTCTTCATGGCCGCCGCCGTCGTCGCCTACGACGCGATCGCCCGCCGCAAGCTCACGAAGCAGGTCAACGCCCGCGCCGGGCTGCGCGGCAACGCCACCGCCGGCTCGGCCACCGTCGAGCCACGCCGCCCGCAGCCGCCGCTGGCCAAGCAGATGGGCCCGGTCAACAAGCCGCGCGACCTGGCCGACGACGAAGAGCCGGCCGACGCCACCCAGATCATCCGGATCAACAGCACCCCGGTCACCGCCAACGGCCACGCCGCGGGCAACCCGCAGCAGGTCTCGGCCGATTTCGTGCGGGCGCCCGAGACTGACGACACCATCCTGCTCACCGCTGTGCGGACGCCCAGGCCTGACGACAACGATCAGTAATAGTGCAGACCTACCTCTCCGCTCGCCGCACCGCGACCGTCTACGACGGCGTTACGCCCAGCGTCATCGAGTTCCGCGACGCCACCGCGTGGATCAGCCTGACCATCTTCGCGATGTACTTCTTCCCGGCGCGGCTGATCTTCCCCCCGCTCACCACGCTGGGCCGGCCCGGCGTCGTGGTCGGGTTGCTGCTGTTCGTCTGGTGGGGGCTGACCCGCTTCCACCCGGCTCTGGTGACCCGCGGCCAACAGCCGATGCGCTGGGCGCTGGCGTTCTACTTCGTCACCCTGGCCACGTCCTACATCGCCGGCCAGACCCGCGGCCTCGACCCGCTGGAGGCCAACCAGGCCGACCGCACGGTGCTGCTGGCGTTCGCCGCCGGCGGCATCATGCTGGCCGCCTGCGACGGCGTGCTCACCCGCGAGCGGATCGACACGGTGCTGCGCTGGCTCTGCTACGGCTCCGTGGTGATGGCGCTGTTCGCGTTGACCCAGTTCGCGTTCCGGCAGGACTTCACCGGCTATCTGAAGCTGCCGCCGATCCTGCAGTTCCAACGCGACCTCGTCGGTTTCGACGACCGGGGCGGCGGCGGCCTGGTCCGGGTGGCCGGCACCGCCGGGCACTACATCGAGTTCAGCGTGCTGATGGTGGTCGCGCTGGTGATCGCGATCCACTACGCCCGGTTCGCGGCGACCCGGCGCGAGCGGCAGATCTTCGCCGGCATCGCGATGATCGTCGCCAGCGTCATCCCGATCTCGCTGTCGCGCACCGGCGTCCTCGCCCTGGCGGCCGCGATCCTGCTGCTGATCCTGGTCTGGCCGTTGCGCACCACGTTCAACGTGCTGGTGGCCGGCGTCTTCCTGACCGCGATCATCCAGGTCGGCAAGCCCGGCCTGCTCGGCGCGCTCAAGGCCCTGCTGTTCGCCGGCGAGAGCGACCCGAGCGTGCAGGGCCGGCTGGAAGACTACGAATACGTCGCGCCGTTCATCAAGGAACGCCCCTGGTTCGGCCGCGGCGTGGGCACCTGGCTGCCCTCGCTCTACCAACTGCTCGACAACCAGTGGCTGGGCACGCTGGTGACCACCGGCATCGTCGGCGTCATCGGCCTGGCCGCGCTGTTCGCGACCGGCATCGTCGTCGCCGCGCGGGTCCGCCGCTTCGCCAAGACCGACAGCGACCGCGACCTGGCCGCGGTGCTCGCCGTCGCGATCGGCGTGATGGCGGTGACCGCGTTCACCTTCGACGCGCTCTTCTTCTCCACCTACCTGTTCACGATGCACCTGCTGCTCGGCCTGGCCGGCGCGATGTGGCGGCTCACCCGGGCCCAGCGGCTCAACTGAGGGAGTGACTTGAGCGGCATCGACATCCTGATGATCACGTACGACCGACCGGAGTACGTCCGGCTGTCGCTCCCCCACCTGCTCGACACCTGCACCGACGACGCCCGGGTCTGGCTCTGGCACAACGGGACCGACGCGGCGACGCTGGCCGCGGTCGAGGAGTTCCGGCACGACCCGCGGGTGCACCGCTTCCACCACAGCCCGACCAACGCCGGGCTGCGCGAGCCGACCAACTGGCTCTGGGCCGAGTCGACCGGCGCCTACCTGAGCAAGGTCGACGACGACTGCCTGCCCGACAAGTCCTGGCTCGACGTGCTCCGCCGGGCACACGACGACGTGCCCGAGTTCGGGGTGATCGGCACCTGGCGGTTCCCCGACTCCGACGTGCGCCAGGACCTGGTCGACCGCAAGCTGGCCAGCTATGCCGGCGGGCACCAGCTCATGCGCAACCACTGGGTGCAGGGCAGCGGCTATCTGCTCAAGCGCGCGATGGTCGAGCGCACCGGCCCGCTGGCCGACGACGACTCGTTCACCAGTTGGTGCCTCAAGGCGGCCCGGCTCGGCTTCGTCAACGGCTGGATCTACCCGTTCCTGCCCGAAGACCATCTCGACGACCCGCGCAGCCCGCGCACGATCTACCACACCGACGAGGAGTTCATGGCCCGCCGGCCGCTGTCCGCGCAGAAGACCGGCGTCCGCACGGTCGCCGAGTGGACCGAGCAGATGCGCCGATCGGCGTACGTCGTCCAGGCCGCCTCGCTCGACCTGCGCGACTACTCCGGCTGGCGCAAACGCGGCAGGTCGCTGTCGAAGCGGGTCCGCCGCGTGATCACCGGGCGGGCGACGTGGTGAGCGTCGTGGTCGCCGCCCACAACGAGGCGACGGTCATCGGGCGCACCCTGCGCCACCTGCTCGCGGGCGCCGAGCCGGGCGAGTTCGACGTGGTGGTCGCGGCCAACGGCTGCACCGACGACACCGCCGCGGTGGCCCGGGCGGTTCCCGGCGTACGGGTGATCGAGGTCGCGAAGGCCTCGAAGCCGGCCGCCCTCAACGCGGGCGACGCGGCGGCCACCAGCTTCCCGCGGATCTACCTCGACGCCGACATCACCCTCGACGCCGCCGGGGCGCGCGCGCTGGCCGCGGCGGTGTCCGGCCCCTCCGGCGTGATCGCCGCGGCACCGCGTCGGGTGCTCGACACGGCCGGCCGGCCATTGCTGGTCCGCGCCTACTTCGCGGTGAACGGCCGGCTGCCGGCATTCCGCGACGCGCTCTTCGGCCGCGGCGCGATCGTGCTGTCCAAGGACGCCCGGGCCCGCTTCGACCAGTTTCCCGACCTCTTCGCCGACGACCTCTTCCTCGACGCCCTGTTCACGCCGAGCGAGAAGCGTGAGGTCGGCGAGGTCCCGTCGGTGGTGGCCACCCCGACCCGCACCGAAGACCTGCTCCGCCGGCTCGGCCGGGTGCGCGGCGCCAACACCTCGCTCCGCGAGGCGGCCGCGGCCGCCGGTGCCGCGGTCGCGGTCCGCCCGTCGCGCAAGGCGTCCTGGCTGGTCGACGTCGTGCTGCCGCGGCCCTGGCTGTGGCCGGCCGGCGCCTGCTACGCCACGCTGACGCTGCTGGCCGAGCGCCGCGCCCGACGCACCCCCGCCGGGGCCGCCTGGGCCCGAGACGAGTCGACCCGCGCCTGACCGGACGCCGGCCGGAGACGCGGTCTCCGTCCATGGAGCTTTGCAAAGCTTTGCAAAGCTCCATGGACGGGGGCGGCCGGTCAGCCCGCGACCGGTTGGCGCCGGCGCGGCGGCTACCGTGGCCGCGTGGTCGAATCGCAAGCGCTCGCCCTGGTCAACTCCTGGCCGGTCGACACCGTCGCCGTCGCCGTGGTCAACAAGGACGGGATCGTTGCCCGTACCGGGCCCGACACCAACCTGCCCTGGGCGTCGGTGACCAAGCCGCTGACCGCACTGACCGTGCTGGCCGCCGTCGACGACGGCCTGGTGTCGCTCGACGACCCGGCCGGGCCGCCCGGCTCGACGGTGCGCCACCTGCTGGCACACGCCTCCGGCCTCAACCTCGGCGACGACCGGGTGATGGGCCGGCCGGGCCAGCGCCGGATCTACTCCAACCGCGGCTTCGAGGTGCTGGGCGAGTTCGTCGCCGAGCGGGCCGAGGGCAGCTTCGCCGACCTGATGATCGACCTGGTGCTGGACCAGATCGACATGCCGAGCACGGTGCTCGACGGCTCGCCGGCGTCGAAGGTGACCGGCCCGATCGGCGACCTCGCGACGCTGGCCCGCGAACTGCTCGACCCGACGATCGCACCGGCGCTGACCCGGGAGGCGGCGAAGGTCGCGTTCCCCGGCCTGTCCGGCGTGCTGCCCGGCTATGGCCGGCAGGACCCCAACGACTGGGGCCTGGGCTTCGAGATCCGGTCCACCAAGAGCCCGCACTGGACCGGCAGCGCCAACTCACCCGCCACCTTCGGACACTTCGGACAGACGGGCACGTTCCTCTGGGTCGACCCCGTCGCCGGCCTGGCCTGCGCCTGCCTCACCGACCGTGACTTCGGCGACTGGGCCATCCCCCTCTGGCCGGCCCTCTCCGACGCGGTGCTCGCGGAGTTCGCTCAGCCGTAGCGCGGGGCGCTGCGCGACCGCAGCACGCCGGGTGCCCGCCGGTCGCGGGCCCGCCAGCAGCCGCTGTGCCAGTGCCGGCGGTCGGTCAGGTCGCCGCGCTCGTCGGCCGGCCAGACCACCACGTGTGCCGTGCCCGGCCGGATCTCCTGGTCGCAGCCCGGGCAACGGTAGACCTTCGCGCTGGCCCCACCCGGCACCAACCGCACCATCCAGTCGCCGTGCCGGTCGCCCTCGACCGACCCGACACCGCGCCGCAGCGCCTCGTCGTCGAGCGGCCGCCCGTCATCGGGCTTGGGTCGGTTGCGACGCGGACTCACACCTCAAGGTTAGTGAGGGGCTGTCTCGGTGTGGAGGCCGGAGCGAAGCGAGGCCCAGACGTCGGCTGGGGCCGCGGCGGGCGCGGCCGGATACCGGTGTTGTATCCGACCGCGACCGCCGTGGGTCCAGCCGGCGTCTGGGTCCGCCGCAGCCCGGTCGCCACACCGAGACAGCCCCTACGTGTGGTCGCGGAAGCCACGACCTGCCTTGCGGCCCACGTAGCCCGCGGTGACCAGGTGCTCCAGCAGCGGTGCGGGCGCGAAGCCGGGCTCGCGCAGCTCCAGGTAGAGCTCGCGCTGGATGGCCAGCGCCACGTCGAGGCCGACGGTGTCGAGCAGCTCGAACGGGCCCATCGGGTAGCCGCAGCCGAGCTTCATCGCGTGGTCGATGTCGTCGGCGGTCGCGTAGGACGCCTCGAGCATCCGGACCGCGTCGTTGAGGTACGGGAACAGCAGCGCGTTGACGATGAAGCCGGACCGGTCGGCGCAGTGCACCCCGGTCTTGCCCAGGGCCTCGACCAGAGCCGCGGCCGCCGCGGTGGTCTCCGGCGAGGTGCGGATGGTGCGCACGATCTCGACCAGCTTCATCACCGGCGCCGGGTTGAACAGGTGCAGGCCGATCACGTCGGCCGGGCGCTGGGTCGCCATCGCGATCTCGATCACCGGCAGCGACGAGGTGGTGGTGGCCAGCACGACACCCGGCTTGCAGATCTCGTCGAGCGCGGCGAAGACGGCCTTCTTGACCGAGATCTCCTCGACCACCGACTCGATCACCAGGTCGACGTCGTCGAGGTCGTCGAGCCGGCTCGACCAGGTGATCCGGGCCAGCGCCGCGGCCTGGTCGGCCTCGCTGAGCTTGCCCCGGGCCACCGCCTTGGCCAGCGACGCCTCGACCGCGCCGGCGACCACCGCCGATTTCTCCGCGCCGCGGGTGACCGAGACCACGTCGAACCCGGCCCGGGCCACCACCTCGATGATCCCCGGCGCCATCACGCCCGAGCCGACCACGCCGATCGTCTCGATCGCGCGGCCATCTTCCAACGCCTCGGCCGCCGGGGGCGCGGTCAGCTCGTCCGGGACCACCTTGGGCGAGCCCGGCCCCTCGTAGGTGTAGAAGCCCCGCCCGGTCTTGCGGCCGAGCAGCCCGGCCGTGACCATCTGCTTGATCAGCGGCACCGGCGCGTGCCGGCGGTCGCGGCCACCCCGGCGATACATCGTGTCGAGGATCTCGTACGCCGTGTCGATCCCGATCAGGTCCATCAGCGCGAGCGGGCCCATCGGCAGCCCGCAGCCGAGCCGCATCGCCGCGTCGATGTCTTCCCGGGTCGCGTAGTGCGCCTCGAGCATCGAGACGGCCTGGTTGAGATAGCCGAACAGCAGCGCGTTGGCGATGAAGCCGGCCCGGTCGTTGATCGTCACGTCGACCTTGCCGAGCCGGGCGCAGAGCGCCTCCACATCGGCGACCACGTCGGGCGCGGTGACGACCGTGCGGACGATCTCGACCAGCTTCATCACCGGCGCCGGGTTGAAGAAGTGCACGCCGATGACCGCGTTGGGCCGGGTCGTGGCGACCGAGATCTCGGTGACCGACAGCGACGAGGTGTTGGTGGCCAGGATCGCGTCGGGCTTGCAGACCCGGTCGAGCTCGGCGAAGATCGCCTGCTTCAGCGCGAGTTGCTCGGGCACCGCCTCGATGACCAGGTCGACGTCGTGCAGCGCGGCCAGGCCGACGGCGAACCCGATCCGGGCGAAGATCTCGTCGCGCTCGGCGGCGGTCAGCTTGCCCTTGGCCACCGCGCGGTCGATCGAGCCGACCATGGTGGCCTGGCCCCGCTCCAGCGCCGCATCGGTGATCTCGACCGCGACCACGTCGATGCCGCTGCGGGCGAAGACCTCGACGATCCCGGCACCCATCGTGCCGAGCCCGACCACTCCGACGGTGTTGATCTCCCGCGACACGCAGCGCTCCCCTAACGATCCATCAGGTCAGGGCCAGTCTGTCATGTCGCGCGGGAGCCGGAGCGCTGGTCAGGACAACCGTCGCACCGCGCCCGCGACCTCGGCCGCACCCTTGGCGCCCAGCACGATCGTGTAGTGGTTGGTGCCGGTCACGTCGGTCTCCGCGATGCCCGGGAAGGCCCGGGTGGCGGCGCCGGGCGCGATCATCCCTTCCGGCTGGTCGAACATGCCGCGCTCGGCCCGCAGGAAGACGGCCGGCACCGGCAGCGGCGCCGGGGCGACCGGGCGCCAGGCGTAGAGGTCGCGGGCGTCCGCCAGGGCCGCCTCCACCCGGCAGGCCGGCCGCCAGCCACCCTCGACCTCGACCAGGTCGTAGTCGGCATAGGCGGCCGCGGTCTCGGTCCAGTCGGCGAACGACGGGTGGGCCCGCCAGGTCGCCCGGTAGGCCTCGTGGTCCGGGAAGGTCAGCGTCAGCCGCCGGTAGGCCTGACCGATCGTCTCCGCGACGACAGCGGTGATCTCCTCCTCGGTCGGCTCGGCCGGCACACCCGGCAGCGGCGGCAGCGCCGGGCCGCCGTCGACCAGGACCAACCGATCGACCAGCATCGGGTACGCCCGGGCCAGTTCCACGACCGCCCAGCCGCCCATCGAGTGGCCGACCACTGTTGCCGTGCCGCCGTACGCCTGGATGACCGCGGCCAGGTCCTCGGCGTGCCGGGCCATCCCGTAGGGCCCCGGCAGGTCGCGGCTGTGTCCCCGGCCGCGCAGGTCGGGCGCGACGAACCGGTGGTCGGCGGCCAGGTCGGCACCGACCAGCGCCCAGGCCAGGTGGTGCGAGGTGATCCCGTGCGCGGCGACCACCAGCGGACCCTCGTCGCCCCACACCCCGACGGTCAGTTCGCCCCCGTCGACCGGGACGGTCTGCGTCCGGTAGCCCGTCACGCGGCGCCCACCAGGTCGAGCAGTTCGGCCACGAACTCGGCGGGCCGCTCGATGTGCGGCGAGTGCCCACATCCGGCGTAGACCACCTCGCGGTAGGCGCCGCCGGCCTGCGCGTAGCGGTCGAACACCGCCCGGGTCTGTCCGACCATCGGCTGCGGCGGGCTGGCCTCCGCGCCCGGCCAGCCCGGCACCACGCCGATCGAGCCGAGGTAGGACAGGTCGAAGAACGAGGTGTCCGAGACGATCGCGTCGCGGTCGCCGCGTACCCACGTGATGTGCGGTTTGGGGGTGACGGCGACCAGCGCGTCGGCGATCCGGAAGTTGTTGGGCGCCATGGTGTTGAGCACGCCCCGGTCGCCGGGCCCCACGCCGGGCCAGTGCGGGCTGGTCACCGAGGTGCCCGGGTAGTTGTCGTCGCCGATGGCCGTCGACAGCACGGTGTCGAGCAACAGTTCCTCGTCGGCGCCGAGCGAGGCCGGATCGGCGACGTAGGCCGTCCGCATGACGCTGCGCGGGCTGGTCGGCTCGTCGCCGCCACGGTCCTTGGCCCGCAGGCGGGCGACGAAGTCGGGGTTGGCCGTGCCCGCGCCGGTGCCCGCGAAGTCGTCGGTCGTGGGCGTGCCGACCAGGTCGCGGGTGCCGCCGAAGCCGTAGGGCGACAGCGGCGCCTCCAGCAGCAGGGCGTTGATCCGGTCGGGCCGGTCGACCAGCAGTTGCATGGCCACGCCGCAGCCCATCGAGTGCGCGACCACCAGGGGCCTGGCGCCGGCCGGGAACAACTCGGGGCGCTCCAGCAGGGCGGCCACGTCGTCGGCGAAGTCGCGCAGGCCGCGGGTGGCGTCGACGGGCGCCGCGTCGGTCGCGCCGTAACCGCGCAGGTCGGGCGCCACGATCCGCAGGTTGGGCGGCAGGTGGCCGAGCAGCGGGCGCCAGAAGTCGGCCGAGGAACAGTTGCCATGGATCATCAGCACCGGCGGGCCGTCGGCCGGGCCGGACACGAGAACGTTCTGCTCGATTCCGCGGGCGTGCACGCGCACCTGTTCCATGGCACCACATCCTGCCGCCGTCCTTCCGGGCCCGCTGTGTGGGCCGCCCACATAACGCGGCGGCGTTCGCTGTGCTCGATCTGTGCCTACCCGTGGGTAACCCGCACGGGTAGGCTTCGCCGCATGACGGCTACTCGGGCTGCCGGCGTGCCGGTCGTCGAAGACGGCGCGCTGGTCTCCACCAACCCGGCCACCGGCGAAGAGGTGGGCCGGTTCCCGGTCGCCGACGCCGACGACGTGGCGCGCGCCGTGGCCCGGGCCCGCGACGCGGCGCAGTGGTGGGTCGGGCTCGGCCACGCCGGCCGCAAGGCCCGGCTGCTGCGCTGGCGGGCGCTGCTCGCCCAGCGCGTCGAAGAGGTCGCCGCCCTGGTCAGCCGCGAGGGCGGCAAGCCGGTCGCCGAGGCCATCGTGGAGACCGCGGCCGCCATCGACCACATCGACTGGGCCGCCCGCAACGCCAAGCGGGTGCTCGGCCCGCGCCGGGTGCGCGGCCGGCTGACCCTCGCCGAGTTCTCGGCGCACCTCGAATACCAGCCGATGGGCGTGGTCGGCGTGATCGGGCCGTGGAACTACCCGGTGGTCACCCCGCTCGGCTCGGTCGCCTACGCGCTCGCGGCCGGCAACACGGTCGTGCTCAAGCCCAGCGAATACACCCCGGCCGTCGGCCAGTGGCTGGCCGACACGTTCGCCGAGATCGTGCCCGAGCAACCCGTCTTCCAGGTCGTGCAGGGCATGGGCGAGGTCGGCGCCGCGCTCTGCCACGCGGGCGTCGACAAGGTCGCCTTCACCGGTTCGACCGCCACGGGTAAGAAGGTGATGGCCACCTGCGCCGAGACGCTCACCCCGGTGCTGATCGAGGCCGGTGGCAAGGACGCGCTGATCGTCGACGACGACGCCGACATCGCCGCCGCGGCCGAAGCGTGCGTGTGGGGCGCGCTGACCAACGCTGGCCAGACCTGCCTGGCGATCGAGCGGGTCTACGCGGTCGCGCCGGTCTACGACGCGTTCGTCGACGAGGTGGTGCGCCGGGCGTCGGCGCTCAAGGTCGGCTACGGCGAGGGCTACGACATCGGCCCGATCACCATGCCCAAGCAGATCGACGTGATCCGCCGGCACATCGACGACGCGCTGACCCGCGGCGGTCGGGCGGTGCTGGGTGGCCGCGAAGCGGTCGAGCCACCCTACGTGCGGCCCACGATCCTGGTCGACGTGCCGGAAGAGTCGGCGGCCGTGCGCGAGGAGACGTTCGGCCCGACGCTGACCATCACCAAGGTCGCCGACCTCGACGAGGCCGTCCGGCTCACCAACGCCACCAGCTACGGGCTCGGAGCCGCGGTGTTCGGCAAGCGACGCGCGGTCGCGGCGGCCCGGCGGCTACGCACCGGCATGGCCTCGGTCAACTCGGTGATCACCTTCATCGGCATGTCGTCACTGCCGTTCGGCGGCGTCGGCGACTCCGGCTTCGGCCGCACCCACGGCGACGACGGGCTGCGCGAGTTCTCCCGCGCCAAGGCGATCACCACCCGGCGCGGGCCGTCGGCACTCAAGTCGACGACCTTCGAACGCACCCCGGCGCAGGTCGCCCGGATCACCAAGGCGATCAAGATGTTCTACGGCCGGCCGCGCCGCTAGCTTCGGGTGGCGTCCTGGATGATCAGCCGGGCGCCGCGGACCCGCCCGACGTTGACGGTGGTGTCGACGTAGTCGATCGCCAGCGCCACCGCGACCGCGCCGACCAGCAACTCGGCGCCGAGCAGGGCCAACGGCAACCAGGGCACGGCCAGGCCCAGGTGGCCCTGCACCACGAGGATGCCGCCGACCGCGGCCTGGGCGATCGCCAGCTTGCTGATCACGCTGTCAAAGCGGTCGGCCAGCGCCGCGAGCGCCTCGGTGCCGCCGTCGAGCCTCCCGAGGTCGAGCCCGGTCGCCGCGAGCAGGCCGTCGGCCTCGACCCGAGCCCGTTCGGCGCCGATCACCCCACCGAGCATCGCCGCGCCCGCGCCGGTCTCGCCGGCCCGGTCGGCCAGCGCGACCAGCCGGTCGCGGGCCGTTTCCAGCCAGGCCGCGTCGACCAGCCGGTGTAGCGCGCCGAAGGCGGCCGACAGCGCGCGCAGCCCGAGGCGGACCAGGCGGCCGCCGATGTTGTCGAGGAAGAGTTGCTTGCTGACCTTCTCCCAGGCTTCCTTCCACTGGGCCGGCGCCTTGCCGGCGATGTTCTTCAGCGGGCCGGCGACGACGTCGGCGGTGCCGGTGGCGATCGCGTCGAGGGTGGCGGCGAGTCTGGTGCGCAGGGCCGCGACGGCTTCGACGAGGTCGTGCGAGGCGACCCGTTCGGGCGTGGCCCGGTGCGGTGGTTCCGGGGCGGTGCGGCGCAGGCCGGCCAGGGCGGTGTCGAGGGGTTGCGGCGCCCGGGTGGCGCCGCTCGCCGCGAGGGCGACCTCGCTGAGCCGGAGTTGGCCGGCGACCGTCGCGAGCACGGCCTCCGGGTCGTCGGGCACCGCCGCGCGCCGGGTTTCCGCTCGGCCCAGTCCACTCTCGATCGCCGCGACCAGCCGCTCCTCGGCTTCGGCGTACCCCTGGCCTGCCGCTATCGCGGCTTGAAGATCACGACCAGCCTGGTGTACGTCTGCGAACTCGACGTCGTCCACGCGTACAGCCTGGCACCGGGCCTGGATCAGAACAATGTCAGTTCGTCGCGCTCGATGCCGCGCAGCTTGTCGTAGTCGACGACCACGCAGCGGATGCCGCGGTCTTCCGCGAGAACCCGGGCCTGCGGTTTGATCTCCTGTGCGGCGAAGATGCCGGCGACCGGTGCGAGCAGCGGGTCGCGGTTCATCAGTTCGAGGTAGCGGGTGAGCTGCTCGACGCCGTCGATCTCGCCGCGCCGCTTCACCTCGACGGCCACGCTCTTGCCGCCCGCGTCACGGCAGAGCAGGTCGACCGGGCCGATCGCGGTCATGTATTCGCGGCGGACCAGCGTGTAGCCCTCGCCGAACGTGGTCGGGTTGGCGGCCAGCAACTCCTGCAGGTGCGCTTCGACGCCGTCCTTGACGAGGCCCGGGTCGACGCCCAACTCGTACGACGTGTCCTGGAAGATCTCCTCGAGGGTGATCCGCAGTTCCTCGCCGGCCTTGTTGACCACCCGCCAGACCCCGGGCTCCTCTTTGATCCGGCACGGCGGGCTCATCCAGTTGAGCGGCTTGTAGGCCCGGTCGTCGGCATGCACCGAGACGGAGCCGTCGGCCTTGACCATCAGCAGCCTTGTGGCCGGGGGCAGGTGGGCCGAGAGCCGCCCGACGTAGTCGACGGAGCAGCGGGCGATGACGAGACGCACCGCACCACCCTATGCGGGTGGTGCGGTGGTGCCATGCTGAGGTCGTGCTGGAAGCCCTCACCGGCGCGGGCCTCGCGACCTCGGCCGGCCTCAACGCCTACATCCCGCTGCTCGCCATCGGGGTGCTGTCCCGCTTCACCGACGTCGTGCAGTTGCCGGCTGGCTGGGGTTGGCTCGGCAACGGCTGGGTGATGCTGATCCTCGCCGTGCTGCTCGCGATCGAGGTCGTCGCCGACAAGGTGCCGGTGCTCGACTCGGCCAACGACGTGGTGCAGACGCTGGTCCGCCCGACCGCGGGTGGTCTCGCGTTCGGCGCGGGCACCTCCTCTTCCACGACGGTTGCCGACCCGGGCAGCTTCTTCGGGTCACACCAGTGGGTGCCGGTCGCTGTCGGAGTGCTGCTCGCGCTGGGTGTGCACGCCGTCAAGGCGACCGCGCGGCCGGTGATCAACGTTGGCACGGCGGGCTTCGGTGCGCCGGTGGCCAGCACGCTGGAAGACCTCGCGAGCGTCGTGATGTCGGTGGTCGCGCTGCTGCTCCCGGTGCTGATCGTGGTGTTCCTGGTCGGACTGGTCGCGCTGTTCGTCTGGGCACTGCGGCGGCGGGGAGCCCGCAAACGGCGGCGCGCCGCGGTGTGACGGCGCGTCGCGCTCACCTCTCGCATTCCGGCGATAACGTAGCGTCATCGGCCAGGTGAGGGGGAACCGTGGCGAGCGTTGCCGAGGTCAAGGCCGCTATCGACGTCGCGATGGCGCATGTCCAGGAGGGCCAGGAGGCCGTACGGGCCGCCAACGACAAGCTCGACGCCGCGCGGGCCAGCCTCGCGGCGGCGGTCGACGGCAGCGCGCACGAGTCGGTGGCGGCGGCCCGGTCGGCGCTCGCACAGGCGGCCACGGAACTCGACGACTGCATGACCGCGACGCTGGGCGCGATGGAGCAGGCACAGACCTACGCCGCGGCGCTGTGAGCCTGCTGCACGCGCTGGCGTCCCGGGTGGAGACGGTGCGCACCGGCCTGCCGATGGCGGAGGTGTCGGTGGCTCGCGGCCGGCTGTCGTCGGCGACCGCGTTGCTGGCCGCGACGCTGGAGTCGTCGGCGGCCTCCACGGCGGCGCCCCTGCTGGCCTCGGCGACGTCGCATCTGGACGCGGCGGCCGGGGCGTTGTGGCGGGCCGGCGACGAGTTGGACCGCTACCTGGCGTCGGTCGGGCTGGTGTCCGATGCGGCCGCGGTGGTCGTGTCGGGATCGTGCCCGTGGGCGGATCGGGTCGACGTGTTGACCGGGCAGGTGGGTGCGGCGCGGCCGGCCGTCGTCGGTTCCCTGTCGGTCGACGCGGTGTTGGCCGCGGCGGTGCGCGCGGCAGCGGGCGGTTCGGCCGTCGCGCTGCGGCAGGCGTTGGTTTCGGCGCCGCCGGCGGTGGGGTGGGCGCTGGGCGCACGGGCCGCCGGGATGCTGGGGGTCGTCTCACCCGAGCTGGTCCGCCGGGGTGCCGCCGACCGGTTGGCGGCGTTGCTGCCCGGGCTGCCGGCGGCGGCCGGTTCGGCGCTCGTGTGCCGGGCGTTGCGGCTGCCGGCGCCATCGGTCCGCGCCCATGCCGCCGACGTCGCGGCGGTCGGGGTGGTGCTGGTCTCGGTGGTGTTCGGGCAGACGGGGCGGTCCTGAGGTGGGCGGCGCGCGGTCGCGCTTGGTGGCCGAGGTACGCGAGTCGCTGGCGCTGGCGCGCGGTCAGGCCCGGGCGGCGTCGGCGGCGGCGGAGTCCCGGCGGGCGGCGGCGCATGCTGTGCTGCGTGCGGTACGGGAAGCGCATCTGGCGTGCGTCAACGGGTTGGGCGCGCAGCGGGAGCAGGCCCGGCGGTCGATCGAGGCCTCGTTCGTCGCGTCGGCCCGCCGGTTGGCCGCATCGCTCGCGTCGTTCTCGCCCGACCACACCCTGGTCCGGCTCGGCACGGTGACCGCGCCCGGCTGCGACGTGGTCCTGCCGGCGCTGGTGCCGCTGCTCGACCGTGGGCATCTGTGGTTCACCGGCCCGCCGTCGGCCGTCGACGACGTGGTGCGCTCGGTGCTGGTGCGGGTGCTGTCGGCCGCCGCGCCGGGATCGGTGCGGTTGACCGTCTACGACCCGGAGCGGCTGGGCGGCACCCTCTCCGGGTTCGCGCCGCTGGGTGCCGCGTCACTGGTGCGGTTCGTCGGGCCCGGCTCGCTGGCGTCCATGATGGACGATCTGGTCGCGGAGATTCAGCGCCTCAACGCGCTGGTGCTGGCCGCCGGTCACACCTCGGTTTCCTCGCTGTCGCCGCGGCCGGCACCGTGGCAGGTCGTGGTCCTGCTGGCTGACGCGGCGACGGAGGCGGAGCTGACCCCGGCGGTGCGGGCGCAGCTCGACCGGGTGCTGCGGCTGGGGCCGCCCTGCGGGATCCACGTGGTGGGTCGCGGCCTGCCGGTGTCTTCGTCGGTGGCCTGTCCGGTCACGGTCGCCGCGGGAGTCGCCCGGTGTCCCGCGGTGGCCGACCTGCCGATCACGCTGGATCCGGCGCCGCCGGTCTCGTCGATCGCCGCGTCCTGCCGTGACATCGCGGCCGCTGCCGTGTCCGGCCCGCCGGCACCGTCTTTCGCTGATCTGCTGCCCGCGGCGCGCTGGACGGCCGCGGCCACGTCCGGTGTGTCGGCACCGGTGGGCACGCTGCTCGGTTCGTCGTCGCCGGTGTCGCTCTCGTTGGGTGACGACCCGCCCCACGCTCTCATCGGCGGCCCGTCGGGCTCGGGCAAGACCAACCTCATCTACGCCTGGCTGGGCGCCCTGTGCGCCCGCTACTCCCCCGACGAGCTGGCGCTGTATCTGCTGGATTTCAAGGAGGGCGTGTCGTTCGCGCGATTCGCACCGAGCCCGCGCGATCCGAGTTGGCTGCCGCACGTACGCCTGGTCGGCGTCAACATAAACAACGACCGCGAGTTCGGCCTGGCCCTCTTGCGGCACCTGGCCTCCGAGTTACGCCGCCGCGCGGCCGCGGCGAAGCGCTTCGACGCGACCAAGCTGTCGGAGCTGCGCGCCGAGGACCCTGGTTCGCGGTGGCCCCGCATCGTCGCCGTGATCGACGAGTTCCAGGTCCTGCTGACCGGCCGCGACGCGGTGACGACGGAGTCGGTGGCACTGCTCGAAGATTTGGCCCGCCGCGGCCGCTCCCAGGGCATCCACCTGGTGCTGGCATCGCAGGACGTGTCCGGCATCGAGGCGCTGTGGGGCCGGGCCGGCCTGGTGGCCCAGTTCACCCTGCGCGTGGCGCTGCCGAAGGCCCGCCGCATCCTGGCCGAGACCAACCTGGCGGCCGAGACGATCCCGCGCCACACCGCGGTGGTGAACGCCGACTCCGGCGTGACACCCGCCAACCAGGTGGTCCGCATCCCGGACGCCAGCGACCGCTCCCTGTGGCGCACTCTCCAGACAGAGCTGTGGCAGCGACGCCGGCCCGACGCTGCGTCCCCCCGCCTCTTCGACGGCGATGCCGTGCCGTCGCTGCCGGTGTCGCCGCCCGCGGGCCCGGAGCCGGTCGCGCTGCTGGGCGAAACGATCGACGTGGGTGCGCGGCCGGCGGTGTTCGCACTGACCCGCGTCCCCGGCCGCAACCTGGCCGTCCTGGGCACCCGCACCGCCGACGCCTGCGCCATCCTGACGGCGGCGGCGTTGTCTCTGGCCCCCGACGCGGTCCGACCATCCGCACCGCGGTTGAGCGTGGTGTGCCTTGACGACAGCGCGCTCGCGGACGCGAGCACCCTCTGTGCGGCGCTGCCCGGAGCGCGTTTCTTCGACCGCTCCACCGTGGCCGATCTTCTGGCGGAGCTTGATGCCGCGCTCGACGAGCGGGCCCCCGGCAGCGGGCCGCACGTGGTGGTCGGGTTCGCCTGGGACGCCCGCCCACCCGGCATCGACCTCAGGGCCGTGCTGAGCCGCGGCCCGGAGCACGGCATCCACCTGGTCGGCTGGTGGCGCACGGTGGCCCGGCTCCGTGACGACCTCGGCGGCCCCGGCGCCCGGACGGACCCGATCGGCGGCTGGGTGGCTCTCGACGTACACGGCCCTGACCTGTCGTCGCTGGCTCCCCAACCGGGCGGCCCCGCCTGGTATCCCCGCGAACGCCGAGCCCTCTTCTTCGACCGCGGCACCGACCGCGCCCCGCAGGTGATCGTTCCCTACGAGATCCCCGCCGACCGCCTCGCCGCGGGCCCGACCGCCCTGCCGGCACAGAGCCGCGGCGGCGGTCGAGTGGACGCCGAGTTCCTGGATGACCCACGGTGACCGACTACCGCGCCCTGATGGCGGACCTGGCCGGCACGGTGACCCGCCGGGCCACCGCCCTGGCGGCTGCCGAACGGGCCTACCACGAGGGCATGGCCGCCGCGGCGGCCGAACTCCGCCGCGCGGAGAAGGAAGCGGAGGAGTCTGACCGCCGAGCGGCCGCCGCCGCGTCCGCGGTGGTCGAGGTCGACCGCGAGGCCGAACGCCTCTGGTCCGACCTGCAACGCACCCGGGCCTGGCCAGGCCACCGACCCGGCACGGTCCCTGAACCGGCGCCGGCCACCGCCCAGCCGGCGCTGGACGTCGACGACGACGCCAGCACTGCCGTCCTCGCGCGCGTCGCGCACCAGATCCACGGCGGTCCACCGCGCATCGGTATCGGCCTGAGCGGAAAACTCCCCGTGCTGGTCCCCCCGCTCCTCCCCCTGCTCGGCGCCGCCACAAGCGCGATCACGGCGCTGGCGGCGAGCGCCCTGCTGGCCCTGGCGAACCTCGACCCACCCGGCGTCGGCTTCCTACGCCTGGTCGGCGGCCTGGCCTACTTCGCTTCCCCGTTCGCAGGGATCCCCGTCGCCGCGGGTTGGGCCCGCCGCCGCTGGGCGGCCCGCCTCGACACGGGAGCGGTAGCCCTTACCGTGCTGGGCGGTCTGTTCGCCTGGTGCGCGGTCATCATCACGCTTGCGTGACCCTTGCCTCAGGTCAGGGCGTTCGCGGCGCGGATGACGTCGACCAGGTCGTCGACGATCTGGGTCAGGGCGAAATCCTTCGGCGTGAAGACGCGGGCGACGCCGGCCGCGCGGAGCTTGTCGGCGTCGGGCGCCGGGATGATGCCGCCGACGACCACGGGCAGGTCGGAGCGCCCGGCCGCCCGCAGGCCATCGAGCACGGCCGGCACCGCGGCCAGGTGTGACCCCGAGAGGACGCTCAAGCCGACGAGATCGACGTCTTCCTCGACGGCCGCGGCCACGATCTCGTCCGGTGTCAGCCGGATGCCCTGGTAGATCACCTCGAATCCGGCATCGCGCGCGCGTACGGCGATCTGCTCGGCGCCGTTGGAGTGACCGTCGAGGCCGGGCTTGCCGACCAGCAGCCGCAGCCGGCCGCCGCCCAGGTCTGACGCCGTCTGCAGCACCCGCTCGCGCACGGCGGTGAGCGAATGGTCCGCGCTTGCCCCGCTCGTCGCCGACAGCCCGGTCGGTGCCCGATATTCGCCGAACACCTCACGCAGCGCGCCCGCCCATTCGCCGGTGGTGGCGCCCGCCCGCGCGCACGCGATCGTGGCCGCCATCAGGTTGCCGGTGCTGGCCGCGTCCTCCCGCAGCCGGTCGAGCGCGGCCTGGACGGCGGCCGGGTCGCGGGCCGCCCGCCACTCGCGGATCGCCGCCGTCGCGTCGGCCTCGACCCCCGGGTCGACCTGCTCGACATGGTCGGCGGCGGTCGTGGTCAGCGGCGAGGGCTCCGTGTCGACGTAGCGGTTGACCCCGACCACCACCTCGTCGCCCGCCTCGATCCGCCGGCGGCGCTCGGCCAGCGACGCGACCAAGGCCGTCTTGAGGTAGCCCGAGTCGACGGCCGCGACGACCCCGCCCAGCTCCAGGATCTGGTCGAGCTCCCGCCGGGCGCCCTCGACGATCGAACCCACCAGCGCCTCGACGACCGGTGAGCCGTCGAAGAGGTCCGGATAGTCGAGCAGATCGGACTCGAGGGCCAGCACCTGCTGCATGCGCAGCGACCACTGCTGGTCCCACGGGCGCGGCAGGCCGAGCGCCTCGTTCCAGGCCGGCAGTTGCACCGCCCGGGCGCGGGCGGAGCGCGACAACGTCACGCCGAGCATCTCCAGCACGATGCGCTGCACGTTGTTCTCCGGCTGGGCCTCGGTGAGGCCGAGGGAGTTGACCTGCACCCCGTAGCGCAGGCGTCGCTGTCTGGGATCTTCGATCCGGTATCTGCTCGCGGTGATCTCGTCCCACAGCCGCCCGAACGCGCGCATCTTCGCCATCTCCTCGACGAACCGCACGCCGGAGTTGACGAAGAACGACATCCGCGCGACGACGTCGCCCATCCGCTCGGCGGCCACCTGACCCGAGTCGCGCACCGAGTCGAGCACGGCCACCGCCGTCGCCAGGGCGAAGCCGACCTCCTGCACCGGCGTCGCGCCGGCCTCCTGCAGGTGGTAGGAGCAGACGTTGATCGGGTTCCACCGGGGCGCGTTTTCGACCGTCCACGCGATCATGTCGGTGGTCAGCCGCAGCGACGGGCCTGGCGGGAAGATGTGGGTGCCGCGCGACAGGTATTCCTTGACGATGTCGTTCTGGGTCGTGCCGGCCAACTCCCGGGCGGCGGCGCCCTGCTCCTCGGCCACGACGACGTAGAGCGACAGCAGCCACATCGCGGTCGCGTTGATGGTCATCGAGGTGTTGGCGGCGGCGAGCGGGATGCCGTCGAAGAGCGCCCGCATGTCGCCGACGTGCGAGATCGGCACGCCGACCCGGCCGACCTCGCCGGCCGCGAGTGGGTGGTCGGGGTCGTAGCCGGTCTGCGTCGGCAGGTCGAACGCCACCGACAGGCCGGTCTGGCCCTTGTCGAGATTGCGTCTGAACAGCGCGTTGGTCGCGGTTGCCGACGAGTGGCCCGCGTAGGTCCGCATCACCCAGGGGCGGTCGCGTTCCGGCAGGCGGCCCTCCATGGGCGCAGTCTAGGTGGCCTTTTCGATGGTTTTCGGGTGTTTGGTCGGGTCGGCTTCGCATAGAAGGAAGTCTGGCCCTCGCGCAATGGTCAAATGCGCTTGTCCACAGGCAGAAAAGTTATCCACAAGTGCGGGGACCCGACAGAGCCCTTCGCGTACGCGACAGGCATCATCTCTGTCATGACGCAGGACGAGCCCGCGATCGCAGTGAGTGGTTTGCGCAAGGCCTACGGCGAGAACGTCGCCGTGGCCGGTGTCGACCTGGAGGTGCGTCGCGGCGAGGTGTTCGCGCTGCTCGGGCCCAACGGCGCCGGCAAGACGACCACCGTCGAGATCCTCGAGGGCTACCGGCACCGTGACGGCGGCACGGTCAGCGTGCTCGGCGCCGACCCGCAACACGCCGACAAGAGCTGGCGGGCCCGGGTCGGCATCGTCCTGCAGGGCACCGGCGAGTTCGACGACCTGACCGTCGGCGAGGTGGTCCGCCACTTCGCGGGCTTCTACCCCCATCCCGACGACCCGACCACCGTGATCGGCCGGGTCGGCCTGGCCGACAAGGAGCGGGCCCGCACCCACACGCTCTCCGGCGGGCAGAAGCGCCGGCTCGACGTGGCGCTCGGCATCATCGGCCGGCCGGAGCTGCTGTTCCTCGACGAGCCGACGACCGGCTTCGACCCGGAGGCGCGGCGCGAGTTCTGGGAGCTCATCCGCGACCTGTCCGCGGCCGGCACGACCATCGTGCTGACCACCCACTACCTCGAAGAGGCCGAGGCGCTGGCCGACCGGCTCGCGGTGATCGCCGCAGGGTCGCTGATCGCCGTCTCCACGCCGCAGGCGCTCGGCGACCGGCAGAACGCGCCGGCGACGGTCTCGTGGCGCACACCCGACGGCACCGTCGAGCGCAAGGAGACCACCACCCCGACGGCGGTGATCGCCGAGATCGCCACCGGCTACGGCGGGGAGATACCGGGGCTCACCGTGACCCGGCCGACCCTCGAAGACGTCTACCTGACGATGATCGGACACCGATGACCGCCACTACGCAGGCGCCGACCGCGCCGGGTCCGCTGAAGCTCGGCCTCCGGCAGGGCGGCCTCGAGGTCAGGCAGTTCAGCCGCAGCCGCGAGGCCGTGGTCTTCACGATGGCCTTCCCCGCCATCATGATCGTGATTTTCGCTTCGATCTTCGGCGGCGAGATCGGCGGCGGCGTCAAGTTCACCCAATACTTCATCACCGGCATGATCGCGACCGGCCTCCTGTCGGTCGGCTTCCAGAGCCTGGCGATCCAGATCCCGGCCGAACGCGACCGCGGCGTGCTGAAGCGCCTCCGCGGCACCCCGATGCCGAAGTGGGTCTACTTCGCCGGCAAAGTGATCATGGTTCTGATCATCGGCGTCGTCGAAACGGCGATCCTGCTCGCGGTCTCGACGCTCTTCTTCGACCTCGACCTGCCGTCCTCGGGTGCCCGCTGGCTGACCTTCCTGTGGGTAGGCCTGCTCGGCATCTCCGCATGCACCCTGTGCGGCATCGCCTTCTCGTCCGTGGCCCGCACCGCCCGCAGCGCCCCCGCGGTCGTCACCCCGGTCGCCCTGATCCTGCAGTTCATCTCGGGCGTCTTCTTCGTCTTCACCGACCTACCCGCGTGGATGCAACACGTCGCCGCGATCTTCCCGCTCAAATGGATGTGCCAGGGCCTGCGCTCGGTTTTCCTCCCCGACTCCTTCGCGGCGCAGGAGCCCGGCGGCTCCTGGGAACTCGGCCGGGTCGCCCTGGTCCTGGGCGCCTGGTGCGTGATCGGCCTGATCCTCTGCATCACGACCTTCAAATGGACAACCAAGCGCGACGGCTGACACCCCGGTTCGCGCCGCCGCAGCGGCAGGCACCACGCAGCGCCAGGCACCACGCAGGGCACTGCCACCGACCAGCCTATCCATCGTTACCGTAGCAAGAAATGCTTCGCGTTTCGGGCTCACCGCACCGGCGGCGCCATCGGGCGGGCCTGGCGCCAGCCATCTCCGCCAGGAGCCGGCCGCGATGCGACCCGAACGCCGATCTCAGCCGCCGGCCGGCGAACCGATCTAGCGCTTGCGACCGCCGCCAGGGACCCACAGCACATCGCCGTCGGGATTGGCCGTTCTTGACAGGATGAACAGCAAGTCGGAGAGCCGGTTGAGATACTTTGCCGGGAGCGTGCTGGTTCGATCGGGATCCTCCGCGATCAGCGACCAGGCGGCACGTTCCGCGCGGCGGGCGACCGTGCGCGCTACGTGCAGCAGCGCGGCTCCCGCGGTGCCGCCCGGGAGGACGAAGGAGTCGAGCTTGGACAGCCGGCCGTTGAACTCGTCGCACCAGCCCTCCAACCGCTCCACGTACTCCTCGGTCACTCGCAGTGGCGGGTACGCCGGGTCTGGATCCACCGGGTTGCCGAGGTCGGCGCCCACGTCGAACAGGTCGTTCTGGATCTGCGCCAACACCTCACGTACCGACGGGTCAAGATCGCCGAGCGCGAGCGCCACGCCGAGCGCGGCGTTGCACTCGTCGACGTCGGCGTACGCGGTGATGCGCGGGTGGGTCTTCGGGACTTCCTCGTTGTTGACCAGTCGGGTCGAGCCGGTGTCGCCGGCCTTCGTGTAGATGCGGGTGAGGTGGACGGCCATGACAAACAGCCTACGGACGCCCCCACTGAACGACCTCGAGGCCGGGGTACCGACGGTCACTCCTACCATTGCCGACGTGGATCTGATCCGGGTCGAAGGCGGCGCGCGGCTGGCCGGCGAGGTCGCCGTAGTCGGCGCCAAGAACTCCGCGCTCAAGCTGATGGCCGCGGCGCTGCTCGCGCCGGGGCGAAGTGAGATCACCAACGTGCCCCGGATCACCGACATCGCGATCATGGCGGAGGTGCTGCGCCGGCTCGGGTGTCAGGTGGAGATCACCCCGGAAGCGGTGCCGGAGGGGCGCGAGGGGCCGCCGCCGTCGGTCGCGGTGACCATCGACGTGCCGGACGAGCCGGGTACGGAGGCCGACTACGACCTGGTGCGGCGCCTGCGCGCCTCGATCGCGGTGCTCGGCCCGCTGCTCGCCCGCCGCGGTTACGTGCGGGTCGCACACCCGGGCGGCGACGCGATCGGTTCGCGCGGGCTCGACATGCACGTCGCGGGCCTGGCCCGGATGGGCGCCGAGATATCCGGCGAGCACGGCTTCGTGATCGCGTCGGCTCCGCAGGGCCTGCAGGGCGCAACCATCTGGCTCGACTTCCCCAGCGTCGGCGCGACCGAGAACCTGGTCATGGCCGCCGTCCTGGCCAAAGGCAGCACCGAGATCGACAACGCCGCGCGCGAGCCGGAGATCGTCGACATCTGCCAGATGCTGATCGCGATGGGCGCCCGGATCGAGGGCGTCGGCAGTTCGACGTTGCGGATCGAGGGTGTCGAGTCGCTCTCCCCCGTGCGCCACGCCACCGTCGGCGACCGCATCGTCGCCGGCACCTGGGCCTTCGGCGCCGCCATGACCCGCGGCGACGTGCTGGTCAGCGGCGTCAACCCGGCGTTCCTTGAGGTCGCGCTCGACAAGCTGACCAACGCCGGCGGCATGGTCGAGACCCACGAAACGGCATTCCGGGTACGCATGGACGACCGCCCCAAAGCCGTCGACATCGTCACCCTGCCGTTCCCCGGCTTCGCGACCGATCTCCTCCCGATGGCCATCGGCCTGGCCGCGGTCAGCGACGGCGCCTCGCTCGTCACGGAGAACATCTTCGACGGCCGCTTCATGTTCATCAACGAGATGGCCCGCTTGGGCGCGGACATCAAAACCGACGGCCACCACGCCGTTGTACGCGGCCGCGAGCGCCTCTCCAGCGCCCCCGTCCGAGCCACCGACATCCGCGCCGGCGCGGGCCTGGTGATCGCCGCCCTCTGCTCCGACGGCGTCACCGAGATCTCCCACGTCCACCACATCGACCGCGGCTACCCCGACTTCGTCGGCGACCTGGCCGCCCTGGGCGTCATCGTCCAGCGCACCGCCGCCCCAGAAGACCCACACTTCTCCTTCTGACCCCACGGCGACAACCCACCAGTTAGCGGCCGCCAACCCCGCACCGCGCCCGACCGCGGCCCGGGTCGGGGCCCGGGTCGGGGCCTACCTCGGCCCGAGCCCGTGTCTCCCGACCGACACCTACGCGCCCGACCACGTGCGCCGCGGTCAGGCTCGCCTCGCCCCGAGCGCACGTGTTTTGGCATGTACCTACGCGCCAGAACATGTGCGCCGCAGTCAGGTTCCCCTCGCCCCGAGCCCACATGGTTTGGCATGTACCTACGCGTCAGAACATGTGCGCCGCAGTCAGGTTCCCCTCGCCCCGAGCCCACATGGTTTGGCATGTACCTACGCGCCAGAACATGTGCGCCGCAGTCAGGTTCCCCTCGCCCCGAGCCCACATGGTTTGGCATGTACCTACGCGCCAGGACATGTGCGCCGCAGTCAGGTCCCCTCGCCCCGAGCCCACATGTTTTGACATGTACCTACGCGCCAGAACATGTGCGCCGCAGTCAGGTCCCCTCGCCCCGAGCGCACATGTTTTGACATGTACCTACGCGCCAGAACATGTGCGCACGGGAGACACCTACCCGACCCGCCCCGGCGCGCGGCTCCGGTTCGGGGGCATCTGCGGCCGCGAACGTCGTGGCGAGTTGGATCAGGCTGCCCCCGGCGGGAGCAGTTGCAGCAGGGCCTTGGCGGCGAGCGCAACCGCGGCCTCGCCGGGCGCGCCGCGCCTCATCGAGCGCCTGCTCGGGCGGCCGTGACCGGCGCTCGACCGGCAGGGCGATCACCGACAAGTCGGGCCTCAGTCGGCGCTGGTGTCCAGGGCGCCGCCGCCGACCAGTCGTCGGGCGTGGGCGGCGTTCTCGCGGAAGACCAGGATCCGGGTCCGGCCGTCCGGTCCGGGCGACACTGTCGAACGGATGCCGTTGGCGGTCAGGCGCTTGCGGATCTCGCCGGCATCGGACTCGGCGGCCACCAGGGCGACCGTTACCAGCAGCCCGAAGTCGGGGCCGTCGTTTCTCGGTTTTCCGCCCATCGCCGGCCCCCCGCCGCTCAGCTCAGTTCACCGACCGGCGCGACCCACGCCCGAAATGCGGGCCCGGGCACCGGCGCGCCCGACCTCCGGCCGTCCTGGGACGGGGCGGGTCGCGACGCGACGCGGGGAATCCAGGCGCCAACTGGCATGGCCACAGTCTGTCAGCCCGCACCCCCGCGCGGCGGGGAGTCGGTGACACAGCGATGGGCTGACCGATCGTTCACCCGGCCCGCTATGTTGCTTGGCAAGCGAAACGAACAGAGGGAGCGTGCGGCATGGCGGGTCGGCTGGCGGTCATCGGGGCCGGACTGATGGGGTCGGGCATCGCCCAGGTGGCGGCGCGGGCCGGGTGGGAGGTGACGCTGCGTGATCTCGACGACGCGTCTGTCGGGCGCGGGGTGGCCGGCATCCGCAAATCGCTGGAGCGGTTCGCGGCCAAGGGGACGATCCAGAGCGACGACGTCGAGGCGGCGCTCGGGCGGATCACCACCACGACCGACCTCGGCGCGGCCGGCGACGCCGACATCGTGGTCGAAGCCGTGTTCGAGCGGCTCGATGTGAAGCAGGACGTGTTCCGCGAGCTCGACAAGATCTGCAGGGCCGACGCCGTGCTGGCGACGAACACCTCGGCCATTCCGGTGACCCAGATCGCCGCGGCCACGCAGCGGCCGGAGCAGGTGGTGGGGACGCACTTCTTCTCGCCCGTACCGATGATGCAGCTTTGCGAACTGGTCCGGGGGTTCAAGACCTCTGACGCGACGCTGGAGAAGGCCAAGAGCTTCGCCGAGGAGATCGGGAAGACCGTCGTGGTGGTCAACCGCGACGTGGCCGGGTTCGTCACCACCCGGCTGATCGCGGCGCTGGCATTGGAGGCGGTCAAGCTGGTCGAGTCGGGGGTGGTTTCCGCCGAAGACCTCGACACCGCCTGCCGGCTCGGCTTCGGGCACGCCATGGGGCCGCTGGCCACCGTCGACCTCACCGGTGTCGACGTGATGCTGCACGCGGCCCGCAACATCTACACCGACACCGCCGACGAGAAGTTCTTCCCGCCGGAGTTGCTGCAGCGCATGGTGATCGCCGGCGACCTGGGGCGGAAGACCGGCAAGGGGTTCTACGACTACGAGAGCTAGGCCGCGGGCCAATCGGGCACGGAGAGGCGGGGGCTCTGGTAGTCGGGAGGCCCCGCCTCGATCCACGACGAGAAGCCGGTGACCGTGGACAGGGCCATCGCGATCTCGACCGGCGCCTGGTGGCCCATGCAGCGCAGGATGATCCAGTCGGTCGGCATGGTGAGGCGTTCCTGGCCCTCGGGCAGGCGGCGGCTCTGCACGGTCAGGCCGCGGCGGGAGAGCACCCGCTTGGGGCGGATGGCGAAGCTGAAGAGCCGGTACCAGCGCATTTCGTCGTCGACGAAACGGGCGAAGCCGGGTGACCAGCCGCGGCCGTCGAGCAGCGTCGTGACGCGCAGGTCACAGCGGATCGTGCCGCCGGCGCGGGCGTAGTAGGCCCGGCGGGCGAACAGCAGGACGATCGTGGCCAGCAGTAACAGGAGGCCGATGGCGATCCATTCAATGATCAGCATCGGCCTGCTCCGTCAGCGCGCGGCGGGTTCGGCTGGCGTGGCGCTCTCGGCGAGGACCGTTACGCCGGTCTCGGTGACGGAGAGGAAGCCACCCGCGACGTCGTAGGCGAGCTGCTCGCCGCCGCCGAGCTTGATCCGGACCTGGCTGGGCTCAGCCAGCTGGCCGAGGAGCGGGGCATGGCCCGGCAGCACACCAAGCTCACCCTCGGTGGTGCGGGCCACGAGCATCTCTGCGTCGCCGGTCCACACCTTCTGTTCGACGGATACGAGCTCGACATGGAGCTGATTTGCCACTATGGCTCCTCTTCGACGCCGGACCGGGGCGAGGGGGTCGCCCGGTGTCGCGGTGGAATTGGAACCGAGTCTAGTCGGCACACCGGCCCGGATAGGACCAGGGGTGCCTCCTGTGTCAGGCGGCACCCCCGGTGGGAGGGATCACTTGTCTCTGTTGATCATCTCTGGGTGGGCAGCCACGAACGCGTCGGCCTTGTCGGTCTTGATGGCATTGAAGAACTGCTGAGCCACCGGCTGTTGCAGTGCCTCACCCGCGTACTTGCCGGCCGAGTTGTTGACCCCGCCGCCGGCGAGCTTGATCATCGTGATCGAGTCTTGCCGCATGCCCTTCAGGGCGAAGCCGAACTCGGCGACGCTGTGGCCGCGGCCGTTGAAGACGAGCGCCTCGCCAGCCGCCCGGATCACCTTGTCGAGCTTGGGCAGGTCGGTCATCACGTTCTTGCTGAGCACCTGCGAGACCATCGCCTTGACGAACTGCTGCTGGTGGCGCTGGCGCCCGTAGTCGCCGCCCTCGACGGTGTAGCGCTGCCGCACGTAGTCGAGCGCCTGCCAGCCCTTGAAGGTGTGCGTGCCCTTGGTGTAGCGGGCCTGCGGGCCGATGTAGGGGTGTGCGCCGCACTGGCACGCCTTCATCGGCCGCGCCTTGCCGTTGGGCTGCAGGTGCTCGGAGAGCACCTCGTCCTCGTCGACGTACATCGTCACGCCGCCCATCGCGTCGACGATCTTCTTGAAGCCGGCGAAGTTGACGATCGCGCCCGCGTCGAACCGCTGGATGCCGGTGTAGTTGCTGACCGTCTTCGACAGCAACTCGAAGCCCTTGGCCCGGTCGGGCAGGCCGCCGCCGGACACCCGCGCACCGTGTGACATCGCGGCGTTGAGCTTCTCCCGGCCGCCGGGGTAGCCGGACTTGGGGAACGGCGGGATGTCGACCAGGAGGTCGCGGGGCAGGGAGAACAGGTAGCCGCGGTCGAGGCCGGCCGGGATGTGCATGATCATGATGGAGTCGGCCAGCGGCAAGGTGGTCGCGTTGCGGGGGTCGATGCCGACCAGCAGGATGTTGAGCGGACCCTTGATGTCGCTCTTGGCCTCGACGGCGGCGCCGTCGCCGAACAGGTCTTCGGTGGTGACCGCGCCCTCGTAGCGGGCCAGCAGCGCCTCGGAGGTGACCAGCAGACCGCCGCTGGCGACCATCAGGATCGCACCGAGGATCGTGCACCAACGGGCCCAGCGCGGGATGCCCGACCGCTTGCGCGCCTTCTTCGTGGCGCCGGTGGGCGCTCCGAAGTCCGGTGGTGTGGCGCCAGTGGCCCTGCCGGTCGCACCGCGCCCGGTCGAGCGGCCCGATGAACCGCTGCCCGACCTTCTCGCCATCAGAACTCCTTGTCGTCGACGCCCGTGTGCCGGCGTTCCGTTATGGAGACGTCCGCAAGGGGGCCCGCCGTTGCGCCCGAGAGCTTATATCTCATGGCTGAATACGGCGGCCCTGGGCCACCGCGATGAAAAATCCTGGTAAAAACCAACGATCCAGGCACCCACGGTGGGTGCCTGGATCGCTGTCCGTAAAGAAGGAGCTCAGTCCTTCATCAGCTCCGCGGCCTTGCGCTCGAGGTCCTCGAGGCCACCGCACATGAAGAACGCCTGCTCGGGGAAGTGGTCGTACTCCCCTTCGGAGATCTTCTTGAACGCCTCGATGGTCTCCTTGATCGGCACCGTCGAGCCCGGCACGCCGGTGAACTGCTCGGCGGCGTAGGTGTTCTGCGAGAGGAACCGCTCGATCCGGCGGGCCCGCTGCACCGTCACCTTGTCGTCTTCGGAGAGTTCCTCCATGCCGAGGATGGCGATGATGTCCTGCAGGTCCTTGTAGCGCTGCAGGATCCGCTTGACCTCGGAGGCGACGTTGTAGTGCTCCTGGCCGACGAACTGCGGCGCGAGCAGCGTCGACGACGAGGCCAGCGGGTCGACCGCCGGGTAGATGCCCTTGTCGGAGATCGACCGCTCCAGGTTGGTGGTCGCGTCGAGGTGGGCGAACGTGGTGGCCGGCGCCGGGTCGGTGTAGTCGTCGGCGGGCACGTAGATCGCCTGCATCGAGGTGATCGCCTGACCACGGACCGAGGTGATCCGCTCCTGCAACTGGCCCATCTCGTCGGCCAGGGTGGGCTGGTAGCCCACCGCGGACGGCATGCGGCCGAGCAGCGTGGAGACCTCGGAACCGGCCTGGGTGAAGCGGAAGATGTTGTCGATGAAGAGCAGCACCTCCTGCTTCTGCACGTCGCGGAAGTATTCCGCCATCGTCAGCGCCGACAGCGCGACCCGAAGACGGGTGCCCGGCGGCTCGTCCATCTGACCGAACACCAGCGCGGTCTGCGAGAGCACACCGGACTCGGTCATTTCGGTGATGAGGTCGTTGCCCTCACGGGTGCGCTCGCCGACGCCGGCGAACACCGAGGTGCCACCGAAGTTGCGGGCGACACGGGTGATCATCTCCTGGATGAGCACCGTCTTGCCCACACCCGCGCCACCGAACAGGCCGATCTTCCCGCCCTTGACGTAGGGGGTCAGCAGGTCGATGACCTTGATGCCGGTCTCCAGCATCTCGGTCTTCGGCTCGAGGTCCGCGAACGCCGGGGGCTTGCGGTGGATCGGCCACCGCTCGGTCACCTCGAACTTCTCGCCCTCTTTGAGGTTGAGCACCTCGCCGATGGTGTTGAAGACGTGGCCCTTGGTGATGTCGCCGACCGGCACCGAGATGCCCTCGCCGGTGTTTTCGACCTCGGCGCCACGGACCAGGCCGTCGGTCGGCTGCATCGAGATCGCCCGCACCATGTTGTCGCCCAGGTGCTGCGCGACCTCGAGGGTCAGCGTCTTGTCGCCCTCGGCCAGGTTGACCCGCACGTGCAGCGCGTTGTAGATCTCGGGCATGGCGTCGCGCGGGAACTCCGCGTCGACGACCGGGCCGATGACCCGGACGACACGGCCCACAGCCGTGGTGGTCTCAGTTTCAACAGTCGCAGTCATCACGCATCACTTCCCGACGCGGCCAGCGCGTTCGCGCCGCCGACAATTTCGCTGATCTCCTGGGTGATCCCGGCCTGCCGCGCCGCGTTCATCTGGCGTGTGTAGGTCTGGATGATGTCTTCCGCGTTGTCCGTCGCGCTCTTCATCGCGCGCCGGCGCGCCGCCGACTCACTGGCCGCCGAGTCGAGCAGCGCCGCGTAAATGCGGGTGTTGACGTAGCGCGGGAGCAACGCGTCGAGCAGCGCCTCCGCCTCGGGCTCGAACTCGTACGCCGGCAGCAGGCCCTCGGATTTGGGCCGCTCCTCGACCTGCATCGGACCGATGATGCGGGTCACCGGCGTCTGCGTCAGCAGCGACTTGAACTGCGTGTAGACGATGTGCAGCTCGTCGACACCGGTCACCGCGTCTGAGCCGGGCCCGTCGTCGGTGTCGTCGGCACCCTGGGTGAACGCCTCGATCAGCGTCTCACCCACCGTCTGGGCGTCTTCGAACGTCGGCTGCTCCGAGAAACCCGTCCAGCTCGCCGCCATCGGCCGCTGCCGGAACCGGTAGTAGCCGACTCCCTTGCGGCCGATCACGTAGAGCACGGGCTCCTTGCCGTCTTCGCGCAGGCGCGCGACCAACGACTCCGCCGCGCGGATCGCGTTGGTGCTGTAACCGCCGGCCAGGCCCCGGTCGCTCGTGACGACCAGCACCCCCGCGCGCCGCACCTGCGGGCGCGGGGTGAGCAGCGGGTGGTCGACGCTGGCGTTGGACGCCAGCGCCGTCAGCACCCCGGTGATCGCCTGGGCGTAGGGCAGCGAAGCCTCGACCCGCGCCTGCGCCTTGGCGATGCGGCTCGTCGCGACGAGCTCCATCGCCTTGGTGATCTTCTTCATGCCCTTCGCGGAGCGGATGCGCTGGCGAAGAACGCGTACCTGGGCCGCCATGCGGTGCCTACGCCTTCTCTGCCGGCTGGTCGGTGTAGCGCGTCACCGACTCGCTCTCGAGCTCACCCTCGGTGGGCTCGGCCGGGACGTCCTTGACCGTCTTGGTGTCGTCGCGGGCCAGGAAGTTCTGCTTGAAGTTCCCGATCGACTTGTCGAGCGCGCCGATGATGTCGTCGTCCCACTGGCCGTCGGCGATCGCCTGCAGCGTCGCCGAGTCGTGCCGCCGCACGTGGTCGAGGAAGTCGGCCTCGAACCGCCGCACGTCGCCGACCGCGATGTCGTCGAGCTTGCCCTCGACACCCGCCCAGACCACGACCGCCTCTTCCTCGACCGGGTAGGGCGAGTAGTTGGGCTGCTTGAGCAGCTCGACCAGGCGGGCACCACGCTCAAGCTGGGCGCGGGACGCGCGGTCGAGGTCGGACGCGAACGCGGCGAACGCCTCCAGCTCGCGGTACTGCGCGAGGTTGAGCCGCAGCGAGCCGGACACCTTGCGGATCGGCTTCACCTGGGCGGCACCGCCGACGCGGGAGACCGAGGTGCCGACGTTGATCGCCGGTCGCACGCCCTGGTTGAACAGGTCGGGCTCGACGAAGATCTGGCCGTCGGTGATCGAGATGACGTTGGTGGGGATGAACGCCGAGATGTCGTTGGCCTTGGTCTCGATGATCGGCAGACCGGTCATCGAACCGCCGCCCAGCTCGTCGGAGAGCTTCGCGCAGCGCTCCAGCAGCCGGGAGTGCAGGTAGAAGACGTCACCGGGGTAGGCTTCGCGGCCCGGCGGGCGGCGCAGCAGCAGCGACACGGCGCGGTAGGCCTCGGCCTGCTTCGACAGGTCGTCGAAGACGATCAGGACGTGCTTGCCGGCGTACATCCAGTGCTGGCCGATCGACGACCCGGTGTAGGGCGCGATGTATTTGAAGCCGGCCGGGTCGGACGCGGGCGCGGTGACGATGGTGGTGTATTCCATCGCGCCGGCCTGATCGAGGATGGCCTTGATCGACGCGACGGTGGACGCCTTCTGGCCGATGGCGACGTAGATGCAGCGGACCTGCTTCTTCGGGTCGCCGGACTCCCAGTTGGCCTTCTGGTTGAGGATCGTGTCGAGCGCGATCGTCGTCTTGCCGGTCTTGCGGTCGCCGATGATCAGCTCCCGCTGGCCGCGGCCGATCGGAATCATGGCGTCGATCGCCTTGATGCCGGTCTGCAGCGGCTCGCTCACCGACTGGCGGGAGACCACGTTGGGCGCCTGGAGCTCGAGCTCGCGGAACCCTTCGTTCTCGATCTCACCGAGGCCGTCGACGGGGGTGCCGAGGGCGTCGACGACGCGGCCGAGGAACTTGTCCCCGACCGGCACCGACAGGACGCGGCCGGTGCGCTTGACGCGCTGACCCTCGTCGATACCGGTGAAGTCGCCCAGGACGACGACACCGATCTCGCGGGCGTCGAGGTTGAGCGCCACGCCGAGCGTGCCGTCTTCGAATTCGAGCAGTTCGTTGGCCATCGTCGAGGGCAGGCCCTCGACGTGGGCGATGCCGTCACCGGCGTCGGCGACGGTGCCGACTTCCTCGCGGGAAATGTCGGGCGTGTAGGAGGAGACGTAGCGCTCCAGGGCGCCGCGGATTTCCTCCGACGAGATGGTCAGCTCGGCCATCCTCTGCTTCCTCTATTCAGGCCCGGGTGTTACCGGTGCGGTGTCAGGGTTTCAGCGGGGGTGTCTCAGCGCTGCGAGAGCGCCTTACGGGTGTCATTGAGCCGGCGCAGGACCGTGCCGTCATAGAGGTCGGAGCCGACCAGCACGCTCATGCCGCCCAGCACCTGCGGATCGACCGTCTGCTTGACCGTGACGTCTCGACCGTACAGTTGTGACAGCTTCGTGCCCAGCCGGCGCTCCTCGTCATCGGACAGGGGTGCGGCGACGGTGACATAAGCGACCTGGCGATCGCGCCGTTCTGCGGACATTTCCACCATGCGAGTCAAACCGGACTGGAACGACCGGCCACCGAACCCGCCGAGCGCCACCTCGGCCAGCCGCAGTGTCGCCGGCTTGGCCTTGCCTTCCAGCAGCGTCTTGACCAGTTCGACCCGCTGCGCGGGAGGCGCGACGACGTCGGAGAGCGCACCGGACAGTTCCGGCGACCCGTCGACGACCTGCCCGAAACGGAACAGCTCGTCTTCGATCTCCGCCAGGTCGCCCGCGCGTTCGGCGCTGGCCAGCAGTGCCTCGACGCCCAACCGCTCGGTCGCGTCGAGCAGCTCGGACGCGGCCGACCAGCCGCCACCGCCCAGCAGACCGGCCAGCTCGAGCGTCTCGTCGCCGACCTTGCCGGTCAGCAGCGAGCGGAACAGCTCGGCCCGGTCGGCGCCGGCGCGGCCCGGGTCGGACAACGCCCGGCGCAGCGTCGGTTGCCGGCGCAGCACGTCGGCAACCGACAGCAGTTCGTCACCGGTCTTCGCGACGTCAGCGGCGGGCGCCGAGGTCGCGAAGGAGTCCAGCCGCTCCGCGGCCGTGCGGTAGGACTCCCGGCTGACGCCCTGCATCAACGACTCCCGGTCGACTCGAGCTCGGACAGGAACCGGTCGACGGTCCCGCGCCGGCGCGCCTCGTCAGCGAGCGACTCGCCGACGATCCGGCCGGCCAGGTCGACGGCCAGCGTGCCCACCTCGGCCCGCAGCTCGCGAACGATCTGCTGGCGCTCGGCGTTGAGCTGCTCGCGCCCCGCCGCGATGATCCGGTCGGACTCCTCGCGGGCCCGGGCCTGGATCTCCTGGCGGATCTGCTCACCGTCGGCCCGCGCGTCGTCGCGGATCTTCGCGGCGTCGGTGCGCGCCTCGGCGAGCTGTGTCTTGTATTGCTCCAGCAGCTTGTTGGCTTCGGCCTGGGCCTCTTCGGCCCGCTTCAGGCCGCCCTCGATCGCGTCGACCCGGGCCTTGAAGGTCTCCTCCATGCGCGGAAAGACGAACTTCATCAGCACGAAGCAGAGCACCGCGAACGCGATGCCACCGACCAGGATCTCCTGCCAGAGCGGCAGGATCGGGCTGTGCTCGACCGCCTCGGAGAGCAACATGGGGAAACCTCCCGTTCGAAGGTGCGGACTAAGAACCGGTGGCCCAGATGAAGCCGAACGCGATGCCGAACAGCGCGAGTGCCTCGACCACGGCGAAGCCGATCCAGACGAACGGCAGGGTCATGCGCGACGACTCGGGCTGGCGAGCGGTCGACTGGATGTAGGACGCGAAGATCAGCCCGACGCCGATGCCCGGACCGATGGCGGCGAGGCCATATCCGATAGCGGCGAGGCTGCCACTAACTCCTGCGGCGATGTCCATTGCTGAGGTTCCTCCTGATTATCACGCGTGACGTTCACGCGGGACGGACAACTGTTGGTGCGGGGTGGGACCACTTCTCCCGGCTGCACCGGGGATCAGTGCTCCTCCGAGACCGCGCCTTGGATGTAGCTCGCGGTAAGCACGGTGAAGACGTAGGCCTGCAGGAAGATCACCAGCAGCTCGAGCAGCGTCAGCGCGATGGTCATCAACCAGGACAGCACCGAGAACGCCGCCAGTTTGGCATTCGCCTGCAGTATGGCGAACCCGCCGAGGGTGAAAACGAGCAGCAGCATGTGCCCGGCGAACATGTTGGCGAACAAACGGACGGCCAGCGAGAACGGCCGCACCAGGAAGGTCGAGAAGAACTCGATCGGGATCAGGATCGGGAGCACGAACCACGGCGCCGGCGGGATGAGCGAGTTGCGCATGTATTTGCGGAACCCGAACTTCTTGATGCCGACGTAGTTGAACAGCACGTAGCTGATCAGCGCCAGGAATGCCGGGAACGCGATGTGCGAGTTCGGCGAGATCTGGGCGATCGGAACGATGCTCCACAGGTTGTTGAAGACGATGAACAGCAGCAGCGACGCCAGGTAGGGGGCGAACCGCAGGCCGCGCTCGGCGCCGAGCATCTCGATGGAGATGTTGTCGCGCACGAAGCCGTACGCCGACTCGGCGAGCCACTGCGCCTTGCCCGGAACCATCTTCGGCTTCCGGTAGGCGGTCAGGAAGAAGATGATGAGGATCGCCGTGCTGATCCAGACCAGCGCCGTGATCTTCGTGAACCACAGCGAGTTGAGGCCGTCCCACGGCACGATGGAGGGCAGGTAGAAGTCGCCCACCTCTGGTGGAAACGGAACGTCGCTCTGGAGAGCGACCGCCTGTCCGATCACCGCGTCCCTTCCCTCATGAACTGCCGGACCCCGGTGGTGGGGCCCCGATCCGCTTGATGACCAGATAGATCCCGCCAGCGCAACCGATCACCACACCGATGCCGGTGGTGATGCCGCCGCTGTGGACCCAACGGTCAACCAGCCAGCCGATGAACCCCCACACCGCCATCCCACCGATGAGGTAGGACAGTGCGGTCCACCCGAGGTCGGCCCCCGTCGGCGTGGCGTCGGGGGTCTTGTCGGGGTCTTGCGAGGGTGGGTCACCGGCCATGACGCGGGAACCGTATCAGCCGGTAGAGGGAGGCGAAGACTCGACCCCCGCACGCTCATGCTGTGCGGGGGCAATGGGATGATGGATCTGCCTCTGCGCTCACGCTACTCCTCCGACCCCCGAAGTGGGGTCACCCGAGGGTCGCGTTAACGACGAAATCTCGGCGCGTGCACGGTCACGATCCACCAGATCTGGGTCGCTGTCCACGCCAACACGCCGGCCACGATGCCTACGGACAGTGGCTTTAGCCCCGCCCATCCGGTCGACGCGACGACCAGCATCAGACCGCCGAGCACGCTCAGCTTGGCCACGTAGACGCCCATGCCGAACGGCATGACCAGCTTCGGGTCGAGCTTATCGGCCCAGGCGATGGCCAATGTGGAGGCCAGGTAACTCACCGTAGCGATAACTACACCGAGTGCTGCCGCGAACGCGCCGACACCACCCGCGAACACGGCGCCGAGAACGGCCGCGCCGACCGTCATGACGCCGGCGGCGATGAGGATGGGCGGCAGGTGCCGCAGCCGCCAGTTGCGGTCCGCGTCGGCCACGGCGGACGCGTCGGGGGTGGGTGCAGAGGTCGTCGACATCGCGTCGCAGTCTACGTGCGCCGGAAAACCTGCCCGGAACGCGGCTTTCATTCGCGTAGAGTCGGACAAAACCGGCGCGTCTGGAAAACTCCGGGCGAACTCTGGGCGACTATCAATACATGAAGTCTCTCGTCACCGGCGCGACCGGCTACATCGGCGGCCGGCTGGTCCCCCGGCTGCTCGACGCCGGCCACGAGGTGCGCTGCCTGAGCCGATCTCCGGAAAGGCTGCGCGACGTGCCCTGGGCCGACCGGGTCGAGGTGGCCAAGGGCGACCTCGGTGATCCGAGTTCGCTGCCGGCCGCGTTCGACGGCGTCCAGGTCGCCTACTTCCTGGTGCACTCGCTCGGCCGCCCCGACTTCGAGGCCCTCGACCGGGCCAACGCCGAGGCCTTCGCCCGGGCCGCCCGCGACGCCGGCGTACGGCGGATCGTCTACCTCGGCGGTCCGGAACCCCCACCCGAGGGCCGCAGCTCGGCGCACCTGCGCTCGCGCGCCGAGGTGGCCCGGATCCTGCTGGACAGCGGCACGCCGACGGCGGTGCTACGGGCACCGATCATCCTGGGCTCCGGCTCGGCGTCTTTCGAGATGCTGCGCTATCTCACCGAACGGCTCCCGGCGATGGTCACGCCGCGCTGGGTACGCAACCGGATCCAGCCGATCGCCGTGCGCGACGTGCTGCGCTATCTGGTCGGCGCGGCCACGCTGCCGGCCTCGGTCAACCGGGGCTTCGACGTCGCCGGCCCCGACGTGCTGACCTTCAGCGAGATGATGCAGCGGTACGCCGCCGTGGCCGGCCTGCCCCGCCGGCTGATCCTCCCGGTCCGCCCGCTGACCCCGGGGCTCTCGTCGCTCTGGGTCGGCTTCGTCACCCCGGTGCCCAACTCGATCGCCCGGCCGCTGGTCGAGAGCCTGATCCACGAGGCGGTGGCGCACGAACACGACATCGCCGAGTACGTACCCGACCCGCCCGACGGTCTGATCGGTTTCGACCGCGCGGTCCAGCTGGCGCTCACCAGGGTGCGCGACTTCGACGTCGAGACCCGGTGGTCCGGTGCCGGCTCGCCGGCCGACCCGCTGCCCAGCGACCCGGGTTGGGCCGGTGGCAGCGTCTACACCGACGTGCGCGAGCGTGCGGTCGCGGCCGACGCGTCGATGCTGTGGCGGGTGATCGAGGGGGTCGGCGGCGACAACGGCTGGTATTCGTTCCCGCTGGCCTGGGAGGTGCGGGGCTGGCTCGACCGGCTGGTCGGCGGCGTCGGGCTGCGCCGCGGCCGGCGCGACCCCAACCGGCTCCATGTCGGCGACGCGCTCGACTTCTGGCGGGTCGAGGAGGTCGTGCCGGGCGAGCTGCTGCGGCTGCGCGCCGAGATGAAGCTGCCCGGCCGGGCCTGGCTGGAGTTACGTGCCGAACCCGACGGCGCCGGCGCGTCCCACTACCGGCAGCGGGCGGTGTTCCTGCCGCACGGCTTGGCCGGGCACGCCTACTGGGCGGCGGTCTCCCCGTTCCACGCACTGATCTTCGGTGGGATGGCCCGCAACATCGCGCGCGGCGCCGAGCACCCTACTGATCCAGGGTCGCCCGCACCTGCGCCGCAGAGACCGGACCTTCCCGCAGCACCCGCGGACCGTCCGGACCGGTGAGCGAGACCAGCGTCGAGGCGAGGGTGTGCCGGATCGCGGCGTGGTCGACCACCACCGGCACGGCCTCGTCCTGCGCCCACTCGAGTTCGGCGAGCACGTCGGCGTCGACCGGGCGGGACTCGGCGCCCGACGGGTTGAGGCTGGTCGCGGTCACCGGCACTCCGGCCGCGGAGATCACCTGGAGGGTGGCCGGGTGGTCGGGCACCCGGATGCCGACCGTGCCCTCGTGCGTCACCAGCCGGTCGGGCAGCTCGCTGGTCTGCTCGACGACGACGGTCAGCGGGCCGGGCGTGAACGCGCCGATCACCTTCCGGGCGGTCGGCGTCAGCACGCCGTAGTGCGCGGCCATGTCGAGCGACGCGCAGGCGATGTGCATCGGGTGGGCGAAGTCGCGGCGCTTGGCCCGGAAGACCCGCTCGACCGACGCCTCGATGGTCGCGGCGGCGGCGAGCATGTAGCCGGTCTCGGTGGGCAGCACGGCGAGCCCACCCCCGGTGAGCACCTGCGCGACCATCTCCGCGTCGGCGAGCCTGAGCAGGCCGGACGGCGACCCCGGCGCCAGCCAGCGGGCGTTGACCATGAGTATCCCCTAAACCGCGATGAGCAGGCGGGCGAGCGGCACGACGGTCTCCTCGATCTCGTCGGCCACCCGGCTGAACGTCTGGTCGCCGCGCCCCCACGGGTCGTCGAGGTCGTCGGCGGCCAGGGGTGCGGCGCCCCGGCGGGCCGCGTCGACGGCGCCGACCAGGGCGACGCCCCGGGCGTACACCGCGTCGGGTGTGTTTCCGTCGCCGGGCAGCGCGGCCGGGTCGACCATCGGCAGCAGCCGGCCGAACTCGCCGAGGACGAACGTGCGCCGGTCGGCGTCGCCGCGCAGGGCCACGACGTAGTCCTGCTGGTCGGCGGTCGCGGTGAGCACCAGGTCGGCCGCGTCGATGTGCTCCGAGAGCAACTTGCGGGCGGCGAAGCCGGTCGGGTCGCCTCCGCGGGCGCGCACCTGCCGGGCCGCCGGCGGGTTCATCTCCTCGCCGTCGTGCCAGCCGCCGGTGCCGGCGCTGTGGCTGAGCACCAGCGCCTGCGGGTCGGCGGCCTCCGCCCCGGCGCGCGCCAACCGCTGCCGGACGGCCAGGGCGAGCAGCCGCTCGGCCATCGGCGACCGGCAGATGTTGCCCATGCACACGTGCAGGACGGTGAACGGCGGCACGGTCACATCCCCGGACCGGCCAGGCCGGGCACCACGTCGCGCAGTTTCTCGATCGGGATGCCGCCCTCGCGCAGCAGGCGCGGCACGTCACCGGTCACGTCGACCATCGCACTCGGCACCGGGTCGGCGCTCGGGCCGGCCTCGAGGTAGACCCGGACGGCGTAGTCGAGTTGTTCGCGCGCTTCCTCGGCGGTCGTCGGCGCGGGCCGGCCCGCCTTGTTGGCCGCCAGCACCGCCATCGGGCCGGTCTCGCGGAGCACCTCCAGGGCGACCGGGTGCAGCGGCATCCGCACCGCGATCTGGCCGCCGGTCTCGCCGAGGTCCCACTGCAGGGTGGGCGAGTGCTCGATGATGATCGTCAGCGGGCCCGGCCAGAACGCCTCGACCAGGTCGCGCGCCGCCTGCGGCAACGAGAAGACCAGGCCGTCGAGGGTGTGCCGGGAGCCGACCATCACCGGCGGCGCGGCACCGCGGTCACGCCCCTTGGTGGTCTGCAACTGCGACACCGCGTGCGGCGTGAACGCGTCGGCGCCCAGCCCGTAGACCGTGTCGGTGGGCATTACCACCAGCTCACCGGATTTGACCGCCTCGATCGCCGCGGCGATCCCCCGGTCGCGGTCGGCGATCGACCGGCAGTCATAGAGCATCACGAGGAGCCAGTCTGCCACGCGACGCCGTCGACATTCCGGCCAGTCCGCGATGCGGCACCGCTGGCGCGGCGCCGACCAGTGGTGAATCGAGGACGGCCGGTGAGGTCCAGATGCCCCTCAATCCGGTCAAACCGGCCGTCGGCGCGCAGCAGTTCCGGTAGCGCCGCCGCGTGCTCCTCGTCGTGCTCGATGGCCAGCCCGCCACCGGCGCGCAACAACTCGGCCGCCCGTTCGATCACCGGGCGTACCACGGCGAGCCCGTCCGGCCCACCGAACACCGCGGTCGCCGGGTCGAACCGGGCCACCTCGGGCGGCACCGGCGTGCCCTCCGGGACGTAGGGCGGGTTGCTCAGCAGCACGTCGACCCGGCCGCGAAGGTCGGCCAGCAGCGCGGGATCGGTGACGTCGCCGGCCACCACATGGGTTCGCGGTGCCAGGTCGGCGGCGTTGCGGCGCAGCCAGGCCAGCGCGGCCGGCGACTTCTCCACCGCCCATACGGTCGCGGCCGGCACCTCGTGCGCGACCGACAGCGCGATCGGGCCGGGCCCGGCGCACAGGTCGACCACCACCGGCGCCGGCGACTCGCGGGCCAGGTCGATGCCCCAGCCGGCGAGAAGTTCGGTTTCCGGCCGGGGCACGAACGCGCCGGGGCCGACCGCGAGGTCCAGGTAGCGGAAGGCCGCCGTACCAAGGACGTATTGGAGGGGTTCGCGGTCGCGGCGGCGGGCCACCAGCGCCTGGAAGGCATCGCGCTGCGCTGAGGTGGCCCGGTCGAGCAGCGCCAGGCGCCCGCGCGACACACCGAGCGCGTGGGCGGCGAGCAGTTCCGCGTCGTTTCGGGCCGATTCGACCCCCGCGGACTCCAACGTCTCGGCCGCATCGGCGATCATTGGTGCGATGCGGATCGTCGTACCTTCGGTCGGCTGTTGTCGGCGGCCCGTCACGCGATAATCATTGACGCTCCACCACTCGACGGTTGCAGAAGGGGGTCACCTGGTGGGTTGGCTCGACCGGGTCCCCGACCAGGTTGACGCGCTGCGTCAGGCGCGCGCGCTGATGATGCAGAGTCGCTCGGCTGACGCCTGCCTGGTGCTCGACCGGGTGCTCGACGCCAGCGACGAGCCGCACACCCGCGCCGACGCGCTGATCCAGCGGCTGTCCGCGGTGCTCAACCTGGGCCGCACCGCCGAATACGCGAACGCGGTCGACCGGGCCCTGGAGGCCGCCCGCGAGGCCGGCGAACCCTACGTCCTCGGGCATGCCCACGCGCTGGCCGCGCTGGCGGCACACCACCAGGGCGCGCTCGACCGGTGCGTCACCCACTTCGTGCAGAGCGCCAGCTATCTGGGCCGGGTGCAGGACCCAGACGGCGACACGGCGTGGGGCTGGCACGACCTGGCGATGGCCTATTCATATCTGAGCTTCCACGGGTACGCGCTGGGCGCGATCGAGCGGGCCCGGCAGATCGGCACCGCCGCCGGGTTGCGCGAGGAGATGTTCGCCGCGCCGGGCATCCGGCTGCGCAACGCCGTCGCGCTCGACCATTCCGGCGACTCCGACGGCTGCCTGCGGGTGCTCCGCGACATCGGCGCCGACCTCGACCGGTTCCTCAACGCCGACGGCGGTGTCCGGTTGCGACCGTCAACGGTGACGGCCTACGGCTACGCGGCCGCGCGCCGCGCCGCGCTCGGTGAAGACGTCGACCCCGGTGTCGACGTGCACGCCCTGCTGGCCGCGGGCGGCGACGGGGCCCGCGCCCGCGACCTGCGCCAACTCGGCGACGTCTGCGTGGCCATCGCCGCCGGCCGGCCGATCGAGGCGCTGGCCCGGCTCAGCACGGTCGCCGTCTCGCCGCAGACGCTCGGCCCGGCCGAGCCGGAGCGGTTGCGCAGCCTGACCTTCGCCCGGGCCGGCGACCACGCCGCCGCCCACCGGGCCGACCGGCACGCGTTCCGGCTCGCGGCGCAGCGCAGCGACCGCCTGCAGACGGTCTACGTCGACGGCATCGCCGCCCAGATCGAGCGCGAGGAGTTGCGCCGCACGGCCGCGCAATACGCCGGCGAGGCGCTCACCGACCCGCTGACCGGCCTGCCCAACCGGCGCCAACTCGAGCGCTACGTCGCGGCGATGGTGGCGCGCGGCGAGCAGGCCGTGATCGGCGTCTGCGACCTCGACGGCTTCAAGGCGGTCAACACCGAGCACGGCCACCACTCCGGCGACCTGGTGCTGCAACGCATCGCCGGGGTGATCCACCGGGTGATGCGGCGCGGCGATTTCGTGGCCCGCTACGGCGGCGACGAGTTCGTCGTGGTGCTCCCCGGGGCAGGTATGGCCGAGGCGGCCGACGTGGCCCGCCGCATCGCGATCGCGGTGGCCGCCGAAGACTGGCACGCCCTCGTCCCCGGCACGCCGGTCGGCGTCAGCGTCGGCTTCGCCGAGGTCAACGGCTCCGGGCCGGCGCTGCGTGACGCCCTGGGCCAGGCCTTCGAGATCGCCGACCGGGAGATGCTGCGCTCCAAGCGCCGCCCGAAGGCGGCGTCCTGAGGAACAACAGCACGAGGCCGCCCGCGATCAGCAGGCCGCCCACGATCGATGCCTCCATCGTGGAGAGCCGGATCTGGGTGTACGGCAGGGGGAAGCCCGACCGGAAGACCGGTGCCGGTGCCGGCGGGTCGCCGCTGGCCGTCAGCACGGTCTCGACGGCGTTGCCGGCGCCGTCCGGGTCGGCGGGCGTACCCTGGATCGTCGCCCGGCTGGGCAGCCGCCCGGTCGCCGCGACGCGGGCCAGCAGCCTCAGCGTGGCCTCGGCGCCGGCCGCCAGGTCGCCGATCTCCCACCGGCCGCTCTCCTCGTCGTAGCGGCCCGCGTCGTAACGCGCCGAGACGAACTCCAACCCCCGGCCGGGCGGGTCGGCGACGATCACCTGGTGGGCCGGGTCCGGCCCGGCGTTGCTGGCGGTCAGCGTGACCTCGACCTCGCCGCCCAGCACCGGGGTCAGGTTGCTGACGTCGCGGGTCAGCGTGAGGTCGGCCCCCGCCACCGTCGGCGCGACCCGCGCGACGTTGTCGCCCGCCACCGGGTCGTCGGCGCTGCTCTGGGTGACCAGCAGGCGGGGGCTGCCGCTCCAACCGAGGGTCGCCGGCGCGTGGACCGTCCACGTCGCACTCGCGCCGGCCGCGAGGGTGCCCACCCGCCACCGGGCCGCGGTGGCGACCGGCCCGCCGCCCGGGGCCGGCCCGGTCACGGTGCCGGCGGACGTCGCGGAGGTCAGCACGCTGCCGGTGAGCACCGGGTCGGCGACCTCCACGCCGGCCGCCGGGTCGGGGCCCTTGTTGGTGATCGTCACTGCGTAGCTGACCGGGGTGCCGACCGGCACCGCCGCGGGTTCGACGCGCGCCGCGAGGGCCAGGTCGGCCCGGCCCCGCTTGCCGTCGATCCGCAGCGGCGCGGTGGCCAGGTCGTCGCGCTGGTCGCCGTCCACTGGTGTCGAGGCGACCAGCGCGGCCGCGGCCGTGACGGTCGTCGGCTCGGCGCCCCGGGTCAGCAGCGTCAGCTTCGCGGCAGCGCCGACCGGCAGCGCCCCGACGGTCCACACGAGACCGTCGAAGGCGCCGTGGTCGGCGGTCGCCCTGGTCACCGTCAGGCGGGAGGGCAGCGGCACCGCGACGCGTACGCCGGTAGCCGGTAGGAAGCCCGCGTTGCGGGCCGTGACGGTGAGCGTGGCGTCCCGGCCGGGTTTCACCACGGCCGGCGTCACGTGGCCGGTCACCGCGATGTTCGCGGTGGCCGGCAGCGGCACCGCCAACGCCGGCGCGGGCAGCACGAGCAGCAGGCCCACGAGCAAGGAAGCGGCAGCGAACCGAAACCACCTCACGCCTGCCACATTAGCCACATAACCGGACAAGAATCTCAGGTTTGATCGTCAACTCGCCCTTGACGAATGCCAGACGTCAACCCATGCTTGACGCATGGCACCCTTCAACCTCAGCGTCGACGACCTGATCGCCCAGTTGGAGCAGGACCTTCCCGACGCCGACCCGGTGGCCCGCGTCGGCGAGGCCCGCTCCCGCGCGCGGGCCCTCGGCGACCTCGGCGACCAACTCATCGACCACTTCATCCGTGCGGCCCGGGCGAACGGCGCTTCCTGGAGCCAGATCGGCGACGCCATGGGCGTCTCGAAACAGGCCGCGCAGCAACGCGGCACGGGCCGGTTCGCGCGCTTCACCGCTCGCGCGGCGGGCGTCGTCAGCGCCGCGCAGGCCCTGGCGCGTGACCGCGGCAACCCGTCGGTCGAGCCTGAGCACGTGTTGGTGGCGCTGCTCGAAGCACGCGAGGCGCTGGCCGCCAAGCTGATCGGCGTGCTCGGCCATCCCGACGCCCTGGCCGAGACCGCCAGGGCCCGGCTGCCGCAGCCGGCCGACAGCGTGCCCGAGCACGTGCCGTTCTCCAGCGGCTCGAAGCAGTTGCTGGAAGAGACCACCCAGGCCGCCCTCGACCTGGGCCACAACTACGTCGGCACCGAGCACCTGCTGCTCGGCCTGCTGCGGATGCCCGACAGCGTGGCCGGCCGGCTGCTGACCGATGCGGGCTTCACCTACGACGACACCAAGAAGACCACGCAGGCCGCCCTGGCCGGTCTCCAGCACCGCATCAAGGGGTGAGCACCGTCCGCTACGGTGCGGTCGACGTGCACTATCCCGACGAGGGCGGCGCCCGGGCCGCGCTCGTCGTGGCCGACGACCCGCTCTTCGCCACGATCGTCGAGGAGCGGGTGGCGGTCGTCGACGCGGTGCCGGCCTACCGCCCGGGCTTCTTCTTCGAGCGGGAACTGCCGGCGATCCGAGCGGTGCTGGCGCCGGTCGACCTGCTCGTGATCGACGGCTACGTCGACCTGGACCCGGCGGGTCGGCCCGGGCTGGGCGCCCGCGTGCACGCCGAGATCGGCAAGCCGGTGATCGGTGTCGCCAAGACCGCGTTCCGGTCGGCGACGCACGCGGTGCCGGTCGTCCGCGGCACCGGTGCCCGGCCGCTCTACGTGACCGCGGCGGGTCTCCCGGTCGGCGACGCGGCCGCCCTGGTCAGCGCCATGGCGGGGCCGCACCGGATTCCCGACGCACTGCGCCGGGTCGACCGGTTGGCCCGGTCAGTGCCGGGATAGTTCGGTCTCCCCCGCCAGCCGCGCGGCCCGGTCGGCCTCGCTGAGCGCGTCGAGCACGCCGTCGAGGTCACCGGCCAGGGCCAGGTCGAGGTTGTAGGCGGTGTAGCCGATCCGGTGGTCGCTGATCCGGTTCTGCGGGAAGTTGTAGGTGCGGATCCGCTCGGAGCGGTCGACGGTGCGCACCTGCGCCTTGCGGGCGTCGGAGGCGGCCGCGTCGGCCTGCTCCTGCGCCGCGGCCAGCAGCCGGGCGCGCAGGATCCGCATCGCCTGCTCCCGGTTCTGCAGCTGGCTCTTCTCGTTCTGGCAGCTCACCACGATGCCGGTGGGCAGGTGGGTGATGCGTACCGCCGAGTCCGTGGTGTTGACCGACTGCCCGCCGGGGCCGGACGAGCGGAACACGTCGACCCGGATGTCGCCCGGGTCGATGCTCACGTCGACGTCTTCGGCCTCGGGGAGCACCAGCACGCCCGCGGCCGACGTGTGGATCCGGCCCTGCGACTCGGTGACCGGCACCCGCTGCACGCGGTGGACGCCGCCCTCCCACTTGAGTCGCGACCAGACGCCGTTGCCGCCCTCGGGCACGCCCTTGGTCTTGATCGCCAGCGAGACGTCCTTGACGCCGCCGAGGTCGGAGTCCTGCGCGTCGATCACCTCGGTGACCCAGCCGTGCCGCTCGGCGTAACGGCTGTACATCCGCAGGAGGTCGCCGGCGAACAGCGCCGACTCCTCACCGCCCTCGCCGGCCTTGATCTCCAGGATCACGTCCTTGGCGTCGTGCGGATCACGCGGCGCGAGCAGCTCGGCGAGGCGCTCCTCGAGCGCCGGGATGGTGCCCGCCAGTGCGTCCACCTCGCCGGCGAACGACGGGTCCTCGGCGGCCAGTTCACGCGCCGCTATCAGATCGGCGCGGGCCTGCTCGAGCTCGTCGTTGGCCTTGCGGATCGGGGTCAGCTCGGCGAACCGGCGACCGACCCGGCGGGCCGTGTTCTGGTCAGCGTGGATCGCCGGGTCGGCCAGCCGCTTCTCCAGCTCGCCGTACTCGTCGAGCAGCCCCGCGAGTCGATCCACGCTCATTTGAACCTGTCCTTCGGTCGATCCGGCCCTGAACAGACGACGGCGCCCACCCCCGCGGTCGCGAGGGGGGCGCCGTCAGCGCAGCTACTTCTTCTTGGCCTGGGCCTGAACCTTGGCGTACTTCTGCTGGAACTTCGCCACGCGGCCGGCGGTGTCGAGAACGCGCTGCTTGCCCGTGTAGAACGGGTGGCACGCGCTGCAGGTCTCGACGTGGATCTGACCACTCTTCGCCGTGCTACGGGTGGTGAAAGTGTTGCCGCAGGAACAGGTGACCTCAGTAGTCACGTACTGCGGGTGGATGTCGGGCTTCATGCCGCCTCGGTCCTTTCGTCGATGGTCGCCGGGTCGTCCATCGGGACGTGAACCGGAACCTTGGCCGATTGACCAGTCTGCCATGCACTGGTCCGACGGGTGTAACGCGACCCCCATGGTGCGCATTCCCGTGCGCCATCATTGAGCTCATGTCACCGCGAGCGCCCCGGTTGATCATCACTCGCGGCCTGCCGGCCTCGGGAAAGACCACCTTCGCGCGGGGCCTGCAGCCCTGGGTGGTCCGGGTCAACCGCGACGACCTGCGCCGGATGCTGCACGGCGAGCCGCTGCTCACCGACCGGGCCGAACGCCAGGTCACGATCGCCTCGTTCGCCCTGGTCGACAGCCTGCTCCAGGCCGGGGTCGACGTCTGCGTCGACGACACCAACCTGCGCGGTCGCGTGGTGCGCGACTGGGCGGGCCTGGCCACCCGGCACGGCGCCAGCTTCGAGGTGCACGACTTCACCGACGTGCCGCTGGAGGAGTGCGTCCGCCGCGACGCCACCCGGCCCAAGGAGGAACGGGTCGGCGAGGCCGCGATCCGCTCGATGCACCACCGCTACCTGGAGGGCCGCACGCTGCCGCTGCCGGTGCCGGCGGTGGCCGCCGCACCGCCGACCCACCGCTACGAGCCGCCCGCCGACGCCCCCGAGGTGGTGCTGGTCGACATCGACGGCACGGTCGCCCTGCTCGGCGACCGCCACCACCTCGACTTCGACCGGGTGGCCGACGACGAACCCAACCACGCGGTGATCGCCGCGGTCCGGGCCATGCACTCGGCCGGCTACGGCGTCATCTACTGCACCGGCCGCGAAGACACGGCCCGGGCCGACACCGAGCAGTGGCTGGCCGAGCACGTCGGCGTCCCCTACCTGGCGCTGCACATGCGCGACTACGGCGACCCCCGCCGCGACGCGGTCGTCAAACGCGAGATCTTTCAGCGCGAGATCGCGCCGGCGTACCACGTCATCGGCGTCTTCGACGACCGCCAACACGTCGTCCGCATGTGGCGCGACCTCGGGCTCACGGTCTTTCAAGTCGCCGAAGGCGATTTTTAGCCTGTTACTCGGGTCCGCGGTGGTCCGGACCGCTCCTCCCGCGAGGGACCGCTTCGCTGCCAGGCCCGCGGTGGCCGACCGAGGCGGCGCCGCGCCGCCGGCTCGGGCCTACGCCCCTCCCCCGCGGGTCTCGCCACCGGCGGGTATGTCCACACGGGCGTACATGCCAAAACATGTAGCTACACGTTTTGTCATGTACGCCGCGGCGACATGGTCCACCTCGTTGCACCCATGACGCCCGCGCGCCGTCGGGCTCGGCAACCGGAAAGGAACTGAGCACCGGCCGTCAGTGGCGGACCGGGCAAGCGGGGCGCAGGGTCGGTGACGGGATCGTCCTGGGCTGGGTGGATACCGTCGACCCGGAGCGCTGGGCCGGCGCCGGCGGGTCCGGCATCCGGCGTGCGCCATGTGACGCCAGCGGTCGCTCCGCGGCGACGGCGGCCCGGTCTTGCGGAACCGGGAGGCTGGCCGGGTGGGCGCGGTGGCCCTTGGTGGCGAGTTCGCGGGCGTCGGCGTCGAGGTAGAAGTTCGGGCGTTGGTCGGCCTCGTGGTAGTAGCGGTGGAAGACGCCCGTCGCCGCGCCGGACATGGGTGGGACGATCCAGCTCCAGTCGGCGGGGACCTCGCGGCCCGCTCGGGTCTCGTTGCGGATGTGGGCCAGGAAGCGGTCGGACTCGGTGTGGTGGTCGGTGATCTTCACGCCGGCCCGCTCGAACGACCAGAGCACCGCGCGGTTGAGCTCGACCAGCACCCGGTCGCGCCAGAGCGTGTTGGGCTTGCTGGTGTCGAGGCCCATCATCCGGGCCACCACCGGCACCATGTTGTAGCGCTCCGGGTCGGCGAGGTTGCGGGCGCCGATCTCGGTGCCCATGTACCAACCGTTGAACGGCGCCAGCGGGTAGTGCACGCCGCCGATCGTCAGCCGCATGTTGGAGATCGCCGGCACCGCGTGCCAGCGCAGCCCCAGTTCGGCGAACCAGCCGAACTCCGGATGGGCCAGCGGCACCTCGAGCACGGCCCGCTCCGGGAGCTCGAAGAGGCGTACCCCCTCGCTCGGGGTCTCGATCGCGATCGGCAACACGTCGAACGCGTCGCCCTTGCCGCGCCAACCCAGGTCGCGCATCGACTCGGTGAAGCCGACCGAGCGCGGGTCGCCGGTCACGCCGCCGTTGACGTCGCGGTAGCCGGCGTAGCGGATCAGCTGGTCGTTCCAGATGCGGGCGTAGGGGCGGCCGGGCTGCGCCTGCGGGAACACCGAGATCACCGGGCGGATCGCGCCGGGCTCGCGGTTGGCCGCGGCCGTGCCGCCGGCCATGCACAGGTGCCGCACGACCAGGGCGAAGATCTCCTCGGGGGTACGCGCACGGCGCCGGTCGAGCACCACCAGGCTGCGCCAGTAGAGCCGGCCGATGCAGCGGCTGGAGTTGCGCCAGGCGATCCGGGCGCCGTAGGCGAGCTCGTCGGGTGTGTGCACGTAGGTGCCCGTCGCCGCGATCTGCGCCCGGACCACGGCCAGCCTGGGCTCCACCGGGCCCAGCTTGCTGTTGTCGGCGTAGCACATCCGGAGGAACTCCTCCGCCTCCGCGAAGTCGACCGGCGCCTGTGGGTCCCATGCCTCGGGGGGCATGTCACGGTAACCAGGTGTCGTCATCTCGCCTCCCAGATTGATGACGTCGTTGCCACTGCGCGCACGGTGATGCCGCCGCAGCCAGGGGCAGCTCCCGGGAGCACAGTGTGAGGAGAGTTTCACCTGGGGTCATTGAGGAAGCGGACATTTTGTGCGACCGCAGTGGCCTGGGAAAACATGAAACCGGCCCCACCCTGGGCGGGTGGGGCCGGTTTCGATGTCGCTGGTCGGCGACCGGGGTCACTCTCCCGGGGTCGACTTCGCGATCTGACGCAGGAACTCGATGTTGGTGCGGCTCTGCTTGAGCCGGTCGAGCAGGAGATCGAGCGCGGCCTGCGACTCGAGCGAGTGCAGCACCTTGCGGAGCTTGTGCGTGATCGCCAGCTCGTCGGGCGCGAGCAGGATCTCCTCCTTGCGGGTGCTGGACGGGTGGATGTCGATCGCGGGGAACACCCGCTTGTCGGCGATCTTCCGATCCAGCTTGAGCTCGGCGTTGCCGGTGCCCTTGAACTCCTCGAAGATGACCGTGTCCATCATGGAACCGGTCTCCACCAGCGCGTTGGCGATGATGGTCAGCGACCCGCCGTTTTCGATGTTGCGGGCCGCGCCGAGGAAGCGCTTCGGCGGGTAGAGCGCTGTCGAGTCGATACCGCCGGAGAGGATCCGGCCGCTCGCCGGGGCCGCCAGGTTGTAGGCGCGGCCGAGGCGGGTGATCGAGTCGAGCAGCACGACCACGTCGTGGCCGAGCTCGACCAGCCGCTTGGCCCGCTCGATGGCGAGCTCGGCGACCGTGGTGTGGTCTTGCGGCGGCCGGTCGAACGTGGACGAGATGACCTCGCCCTTGACCGAGCGCTGCATGTCGGTGACCTCTTCGGGGCGCTCGTCGATGAGCACGACCATGAGGTGCACCTCGGGGTGGTTGCGGGTGATCGCGTTGGCGACCGCCTGCTGGATCATCGTCTTGCCGGCCTTCGGCGGCGACACGATGAGCGCCCGCTGACCCTTGCCGATCGGCATGATCAGGTCGATCACCCGGGTGGTCAGGATGTGCGGCTCGGTCTCCAGCCGCAGGCGCTCCTGCGGGTAGAGCGGGGTCAGCTTGTAGAACTCGGGGCGGCGCTTGGCCTCCTCCGGGTCCATGCCGTTGACCGTGTCGAGCCGGACCAGCGGGTTGTACTTGTCGCGCCGCTGCTCGCCCTCGCGGGCCGCCCGGACGGCACCGGTGACGGCGTCGCCGCGCCGCAGGCCGTATTTCTTGACCTGGGACATGGAGACGTAGACGTCGTTGGGGCCGGACAGGTAGCCGGTGGTGCGGACGAACGCGTAGTTGTCGAGCACGTCGACGATGCCGGCCACGGGCACGAGCACGTCGTCGTCGCTGACCTGGGGCTCGCGGGTCTCCCGACCGCGCTCACCGCCGCCGTCGCGGGTCTCGCCGCCCTCCGGGCGGTCGCCCCGGCCCCGGCGCCGGTCGCGGAAACGGCTGCGCCGGCTCCGCCGGCCGCCGCCCTCGCCGTCGTCGTCACCGTCGATGTCACGGTGGCCGCCGTCGCGCTGACCGTCGGGCTGGCCACCGTCGCGGCGGCTGTCGCCCTGGCTCTCGCCCCGGCGACCGTCGCGCTGGCCACCGTCGCGCTGGCCACGCTCGTTGCCGCGGTCTGACCGGTCGTTGCCGCGGTCGCCGCGGTCGGACCGGTCGCCACGGTCGCCGCGCTCCGCGCGGTCGCCCCGGTCGTTGCGGCTGGACCGCTCGTCGCCGCGCTCGTGGCGGTCGCCACGGTCGCGGGTGTCACGATCACCCCTGGAGTCACGGTCGCCCCGGGACTCCCGGTCGTCGCGCTCGTCGACCCGCGGCTCGGGCGGAGCCGAGGCGGAAGCTGAAGCGGCGGCCGTCGTGCGGCTGCGCCGGGTGCGCTGGCCGCCCTCGACCACCGCGGCACCGGCGTCGTCGATGGTCGCGACGGCGGACGGCGCGCTGGCGGTCTGCGCGGAACTCGCTGCGGCCGGCGCGGCGGCCACACCCGCCGGAGTCGGGGCGGACGAGCCCGCCGGCGCGCTCTCGGGCGCGGCGGCCTTCTCGGACTCGGCGCGCGGCCGAGGGGTGCTGCCGGTCGTCGCGGAACCGTTCTGCTTCTCGGAAATCGCCGTGATCAGCTCGCCCTTGCGCATCCGGGCGGTGCCGGAAATGCCGAGGGACGCGGCCAGGCTCTGCAGCTCCGGCAGGAGCATCGCAGACAGCCCGCTGCCGCGCCGGCGTCGGGTGCCGGTGGTCGTGGCGTCGTCAGCGACGTTGGTGACATCCGACGTCACGTCGGTGGTGTCGCTCAATGGATTCCTTCCCTCGATAGGCCGGGGCTGCCCGGGTTGGGTAGATCAGGTGGCCGGGCGGCCTCGGTGCAACCCGCCTCGCTTGACACGTCACGGGTTTTCGCACGCCAACTCATCGCGGTGCGTGACATGTGGTGCGGCGTAAGCCGAGGCAGGAGATTGACGGATCGACCGTCGATAGCTTCGGGGATGCGCCGCCCCGCAGATCGCATGCTTCGCGGCTGTGCTAGGTCTAGAGCGTAATCAACTCTTCCGACCTGCGGCAACAGGGGCCCGCTCGGCGTGTCCGAGTCTACCTGAACCAATCCTGGCGCCGGCTACGTCTATCGCCAACTCGACCTGGCGCCAATCTATTCCCACGTCGAGGTCGTCGGGGGGCCTGGTCAGCGCCAGAACGGCCGGCCCGGCCCCACTGACCACGGCGGCCACGCCTCGACCACGCAGCTCGTCGACGAGGGCCGCGGCCGCTGGCATCGCCGGCGCCCGGTAGTGCTGGTGCAACCGGTCGGCCGTGGCCGGAAACAGCAGGTCAGGCGCCCTGGTCAGGGCGTGCACGAGCAGGGCCGCGCGGCCGGCCGTGAAGGCCGCGTCGTGGTGCGGCACCGTCGCCGGCAGGGCCGCCCGGGCCTCGGCCGTCAGCCCGCGGTCGGTGGGGATGAAGACGGTCGGCCGGACCCGTGCTGCCGGCTCCAGCCGCACCGCCCGCGCGACGCCGGCGTCGGTCCACGCGATCACGAAACCGCCCAACAGGCAGGGCGCCACGTTGTCGGGATGGCCTTCGAGCTCGGCGGCCAGGGCGAGCGCGGCCGCGTCGTCGAGGATCGTGGTGCCGTCGCGGACCAGCGCACGGGCGAGTTGCACGCCGGCCACGATCGCCGCCGACGACGAGCCCAGGCCGCGGGCCTGCGGGATGCGGTTGACACACTCGACGGCCACGCCCGGTGGCGCGCCGCCGAGCCGCTCGAACGTCGCCGCCATCGCCTTGGCCACCAGGTGGTCGGCGCCGGTCGGCAGCTCGCCGGCACCCTCACCGAAGACGTCGACATGCCAGCCCCGATCGGTCGCCCAGGCAGCCACGTCGTCGTGCAGGCCGAGGGCCAGCCCGAGCGAGTCGAAGCCCGGGCCGAGGTTGGCGCTGGTCGCCGGCACCCGCACCCGCGCGGCACCTTCGACGAAGGTCACTCCCATGCCCGCACTCTAAAGCCACGGACCGACAGGTTTCGGCGGGTCAGGAATCGTCCACAGAGCGGAACTCGGGCTCGGCCTCCGGCGACGCCCGGACCGGGCGGCCGGCCGCGCGCAACGCCTGCCGCAGCGCGTACTCGATCTGTGCGTTGACGCTGCGCAGGTCGTCGGCCGCCCATCGGGCCAGCGCGTCGTAGACGTGTGGATCGAGGCGCAGCAGCAGCTTCTTACGCTCGGCCATGCCGTCAGTAGAGCGTTCCGGCGTTGACCACCGGCGACACCGACCGGTCGCCGCAGAGCACGACCAGCAGGTTGGCCACCATCTGGGCCTTGCGCTCCTCGTCGAGCTCGACGACGTGCTGCTCGCGCAGCTTCTCCAGGGCGCTGGAGACCATGCCGACAGCACCGTCGACGATCTTGAATCGGGCCGCGACGATGGCCGAGGCCTGCTGCCGCGCCGCGATCTCGACGGGGTTGCCGTCGGCGTCGGAGACCTTGAGCTTGGCGGTCTCGAAGTTGCGCACCCGCAGCGTGATCCGGCGGCGCCCGGTCAGCGGCCAGGTCCAGTGAAAACCCGCCTCCCGGATCGAGCCGACGTAGCGGCCGAAGAACTGCACGACCTGCGCGTCGTTGGGGTTGACCACGACGAAGCCGGTGGCGCCGAGGACCACGATCACGCCCAGGACGCTGGCGACGGCGGCCGTGGCCGGGCCGGGCACCACGAGACCGATCACCACCGCGACGGCGGCCAGCACCACCACCAGCAACAGGGCGACGAATCCGGGGATCCGGAACGCTCGCTTCTCCATCGATAGCCTCCCAGTATCAAAGTGATATCACTACGATACCGCGGACGCTCTCGTCAGCGAAAGCCGCCGGGTCGACAGCCACCAGCCCACCGCGTAGAGCAGCGTGACGGCGCCACAGCCGGCCAGGATGACCCGTTCGTCGAGGCTGTCGACGACGGCGGCGACGCCGAGTTGGCTGACCGAGATCGCCAGCGTCGCCAGCATCAGGTCGGTGGCGAACACCCGGCCGCGCAGCCGGTCCGGCACCTCGGTCTGCAGCGCGTAGTTGGACATCGTCCAGTTGCTGCCGGCCGCGAAGTGGGCCAGGAAGACCAGCACGAGCACGAGCGGGAACCAGGTCAGGACCGAGACGCCGAGGTACGCGAGCCCGTAGGTCGACATCGACAGCGCCAGCCCCGGCAGCAGCAGCGCCCGCCGGGTCAGCAACGGCCGCAGCGCGAACGGGCCGACCAGCGCGCCCAGCCCGCGCACCGCGAACAGCAGGCCGGCGCCGATCGGCCCGACACCGTAAACGGCGGCCAGCAGCGGGAAGACGGTCAGCACCCCGTTGCCCAGGCCGACCGCCGACTTCACGGTGACCAGCGCCCGCACGCTCGGGCGCCCGGCGATGTAGCCGAGCGCCTCGCCGATGGCCGCGAACGCCCGGGCCGCCGGCTCCGCCGCGTCGCGCGGCGCCTGCAGCGGCCGGCGGATCCGCCCCGCCAGCACCGCCGCGCCGGCCAGCGCGCCGGCCGCGATCCAGAAGCAGGCGTACGGGCTGAGCACCGCGCTCAGGATCCCGCCCAGGGAGGCGCCGAGCACCGCCATGGTCCCCCAGGCCGCGCCGGCGAGCGTGGTCGCCAGGCCCAACTCCTCGGGCGTGACCACATTGGGCAGCGACGCCGAGGCCGCCGGCGAGTAGAAGCCCTTGGCCACCGCCATCCCGCCGACGACTACGACAGCCAGCCAGGCGGTGCCGGGGGTGCGCACCAGCAACAGGAGCAGCAGCACGGCGAGACAGGCCAGGTTGGCGGTGACCATGACTTTCTTGCGGTCGAGCCGGTCGGCGACCGTGCCGGCGTAGGGCAGCACCAGCGCGGTGATGCCGGTGTCGGCGGCCAGCACGAAGGCACCCCAGGTGCCGCTGCCGGTCAGCTCCGGGAGGAGCACCAGCAACGGCACCATGACGAACCAGTCGGAGCCGAAGACCACCAACTCGGCGACGAACAGCCGGCGGAAGTCGGGGTTGCGCAACAACAGGGCAAGGAGCCGGGGCACCGCCAGACGTTACCCCCGACTCCCGTTGTGCTCAGTCCTCGCTGGGCGGGCGGGGCCGGTTGCGCGGGAGCCGCAACACCTCGAACTGGTCGGTGCCCTCCAGCAGCGCCGCCGACGGCCGGCTCGGGTCCGGGTCGGCGGTGCGCTGCAACGGCGAGCCGGCCGGCGTCGCGACCTGGTTGGGTGCGATGTCGTCGAAGGTCTTGTGGCCGTTGGACGACGGGCTCGGTGCCGGGGCCACACCGGCCCGGCGCAGCCGGAACCGCTCCTTGGTGCCCTCGACCATCGTGTAGAGCGTCGGCACCAGCACCAGCGTCAGCAGCGTCGAGGTGACCAGGCCGCCGATCACGACCACGGCCAGCGGCTGCGAGATGAACCCGCCCTCGCCGGTCAGGCCGAGCGCCATCGGCAGCAGCGCGAAGATCGTCGCCACCGCGGTCATCAGGATCGGCCGCAGCCGGCGCCGGCCGCCCTCGACCACCGCGTCCCGGACGCTCATACCCTGGTCGCGGTATTGGTTGATCAGGTCCATCAGGACGATCGCGTTGGTGACCACGATGCCGACCAGCATCAGCATGCCGATCAGCGCCGGCACGCCCAGCGGGGTGCCGGTCAGCAGCAGCAGGCCGAGCGCGCCGGTCGCCGCGAACGGCACCGAGACCAACAGGATCAGCGGCTGCACCAGGCTGCGGAAGGTGGCCACCATGATCACGAAGACGATCGCGATGGCCGCCAGCACCGCCATGATCAGCTTGCGGAACGCGTCGGCCTGGTCGGCGCTGACACCGCCGACCTCCCAGGTCGCGCCGTCCTTGAGGGTCAGCCCGCCGAGCTTCGCCTTGAGCGCCTTGGTCGTCGCGCCGAGGTTGGACCCGGTGGCCGTGCCGGTCACCGTGACGCTGCGGTCGCCGTCGATCCGGTCGATCGCCAGCGGGCCCTCGACGGTCTGCACCTGCGCGACCTGGCCCAGCGTCAGCGGCCCGTTCCACTTCATCGGGCCGACCGGCAGCGCGCGCAGTTCCTCCACGGTGGTCGGCGGGGTGCCGGTCTGCAGCACGACGTCGACCCGCTGGCCGTCGACGGTGACCTGGCCGAGCGGCGCGCCCCGCATCGCGGCGGCGACGATCTGGCCCACCGACTGGTCCGTCAGCCCGTAGGCGGCGGCCATCGACCGGTCGAGCGTGACGTCGAAGCGGGTGGAGCTGTCGGCCAGCCCGCTCTGCACGTCGGCCACGTCGGGCGTGTCCGCCATCGCGGCGCGCACCTGCTCGGCGGCCGCCGCGAGGGCGTCCTGGTCGGCGGCCCGGACCACGACCGCGAGCTGGTTGGTATCCGAGTTGCCCTGGCCGAAGGTGAACTCGCCGGCGTTGCTCAGCTTGCCGAACTCGTCGCGCAGGGTCGCTTCCACGTCCTTGGACTCGACGCCCTCGCGCAGGGTCAGCGAGTAGCTGGCCGTGCGACCGCCGGCCGCGCCTTCCCACGGCAGCCCCGAACCGCCGGCGCTGACCTGGTAGGACTCGATGCCGTCGGTGCGGCCGAGGATCGCCTCGACCTGGCCTGCGGCCTGGTCGGTCTGCGCGAGGCCGCTGCCGACCGGCAGCTCCTGCTGGATCGCCAGGCTGTTGCCGCCGCTGTCGTCCAGGAAGTTGGTTTCCAGTCGGGTGCCGAGCGCGAACGTGCCGATCAGCACCAGCAGGCCGATGGCCACCGTGGTCCAGCGGCGGGCCGTCGCGAACCGGATCACCGGCAGGTAGGCCTTCTGCAGCTTGTTGTCGCGCTCCTTGGCCTCGGCCTCGGCGCGGACCCGCTCCTCGTCGGCGCCGGTGCCGGCCGGCCGCAGGAACCAGTAGGCCAGCACCGGGATCACGGTCAGCGAGACCAGCAGCGAGGCGAGCAGCGCGACCGTGACGGTGATGGCGAACGGCGCGAAGAGCTGCCCGACGAAGCCGCCGACCAGCGCGATCGGCGCGAACACGGCGACCGTGGTCAGCGTGGAGGCCGTCACGGCGCCGGCGACCTCGCGTACGCCGGTGAGGATCGCGGTGCGCTTGTTCTCGCCGTACCCGAGATGTCGTTTGATGTTTTCCAGCACGACGATCGAGTCGTCGACCACCCGGCCCACGGCGATCGTCAGCGCGCCGAGCGTGAGCAGGTTGAGCGAGTAGTCGCCCAGGTAGAGCACGATCAGCGCGACCAGCACCGACAGCGGGATCGACACCGCGGTGACCAGTGTGGAGCGCACCGAGAGCAGGAAGACCAGGATCACGATCACGGCCATCAAGAGGCCGAGCAGGCCCTCGGTGGTCAGGCTGTCGATCGACTTCTCGACGAACGGCGCCTGGTCGAACACGACGGTCAGATCCGAGTTGACCGTGGTGCCGAGGTCGGCGAGCTTGTCGTTGACCTGGTGGGAGATCTCGACGGCGTTGCTGTCGGGCGTTCCGAAGACCTCGATGCCCAGGCTCGCGGTGCCGTTGGTGCGGGTGAACGAGGTCGCCGGCGCCAGGTCTTCGACCACGTCGGTGACGTCGCCGAGCTTCGCCGGCGGGGTGCCGGTCGCGGCGGGCAGGTAGATGCCCTTGAGCTTGTCGAGCGAGTCGATCTGGCCGCCGGTCTGCACCGCGTAGGTCTTGCCGGCGTCGGTGATCGAGCCGGCCGGGATCGTCACGCCGTTGGCCTGCAACGCCGCCGGGATCGAAGCCGGGCTCACCTTCGCCGCGGCCAGCTTCGCCGGGTTCGGCGTGATCTTGACGATCGGGTCGCGGGCGCCGGAGACGTTGACCGTGCGGACGCCGTCGATCCCCTCCAGCTCCGGCACCACCTGGGTGCGCAGCCGGTCGGCCAGCGCGCGCTCGTCGTCGCGGATGGTCGCGGCGAGCACCAGCACCGGCAGGTCGTCGGTGCTGCCGGCGAACACCGTCGGGTCGACGTTGTCGGGCAGCTGCGGGCGGATCCGGTTGATCGCCGTCTGCATCTGGTTGACGGCGTTGTCGAGGTCGGTGCCGAACTCGTAGGAGACCTGGACGGTCGCCGAGCCCTCGCGGCTGGTCGAGTTGACCTTGTCGAGCCCGTCGATGCCCTGGATGCTGTTTTCCAGCGGCTCGGTGACCTGCTGCTCGACCACCTCCGGCGAGGCGCCGGGATAGGTCGCGATGATGAACGCGCCCGGGAACTCCAGCGAGGGCAGGAGCTGCTGCTTGAGCTGGGGCAGGGTGAAGACGCCGAACAGCGTGATGACCACCGCGATCAGCGCCACGAGACCCCGGTTGGCAAGACTGAGCCGGGCGAGTAGCGACATGCGGAAGATTTTGGCGTAGCCCTCTGTGCGCCCTCCGCGCGGGGTGCGAGGGAAAGCCTCAGGCGAGATCTAACGCACGGGCTGCGAGCAACACGTCGTTTCGGATGGTGATGGGGGAAGGTGCGGTGGAAATGGCCCATTCGGGGTCTTTGAGGCCGTGCCCGGTGACCGTGCAGACCACCGTCGCGCCGCGCGGGATCAGCCCGGCGGCGGCGCTCTGCAGCAGGCCGGCGACGCTGGCGGCGCTGCCCAACTCGACGAACACGCCGACCTCGCGGGCCAGCATCCGGTAGGCGGCCAGGATCTCCCGGTCGGTCACCGCGTCGATCCGCCCGCCCGACTCGTCGCGGGCGTCGACGGCCTTGGTCCAGCTCGCCGGGTTGCCGATCCGGATCGCGGTGGCGATCGTCGACGGCTCACGGACCACGCTGCCGGTCACGATCGGTGCGGCTCCAGAAGCCTGAAAACCGAACATCCTGGGTGTACGGGTGGCCCGCCCGGCCGCCGCGTCTTCCCCGTAGCCCATCCAGTAGGCGGCGATGTTGCCGGCGTTGCCGACCGGCAGGCAATGGATCTCCGGGGCGTCGCCGAGCGCCTCGACGATCTCGAACGCGGCCGTCTTCTGGCCGTGCAGCCGGTCGACGTTGACCGAGTTGACCAGCGCGACCGGGTATTCCACCGCCAGCTTGGAGGCGAGCCCGAGGCAGTCGTCGAAGTTGCCGCTGACCTGCAGGAGCTTGGCGCCGTGGACCAGGGCCTGTGCGAGCTTGCCGAGCGCGATCTTGCCCTGCGGGACCAGCACCGCGCAGGTCAGCCCCGCCCGGGCGGCGTACGCCGCCGCGGACGCGCTGGTGTTGCCGGTGGAGGCGCAGATGATCGCCTTGTTGCCGGCCTCGACCGCCCGGGAGACGGCCACCGTCATGCCGCGGTCCTTGAAGGAGCCGGTCGGGTTGGCGCCCTCGACCTTGAGGAACACCTCGGCACCGGTACGCGAGGAGAGCACCGGTGCCGGCAGCAGCGGCGTGTTGCCCTCGTGGAGCGTGACGACCGGGGTGGCGTCGGTGACCGGCAGCCGGTCCCGGTAGGCGTCGATCAGTCCCCGCCACATGGCGATCTCCCTGGCTCTGAAGCGTTGCGGCCAGCGTAGGCACACGCTTAGTGATCTCCGCAACCGGATAGGTCCGTTCCAGCGGTCGGGACGCCCTGCTCAGAGCCGCACGGTGACGTTGCCGCGGTGCTTGCCGGCGAGCAGGTCGACGAATGCGGCCGGCACGCTTCGCAGCCCGCCGTCCACGATGGTGTGCGGGTAGGTGAAGCGGCCCTCGGCGAAGTCCGGCCGACCGTCGTGGTAGGCGGTTGCCGAGCTCCTCGACCACGAAGTCGACCTTCGCCCGGCTCGCGGCGCTGCCGATGACGGTGACCGCGCGGCGGCAGCGGCGATCTGGCCGGCGAGCGGGCCGACACGGCCGGCTGCGCCGGACACGAGGACCACGGTCGCGCTCCCGGGCCACCCCCGCACCCGCCCCATGCCCCTGCGCGGGTAAATCTAGTAAAATTGCTGCTATAGCCGCACTTCTTTACCTAGATCTCGCGAGGCGAGCCGACACCCGGCGTGTCGGGAGCGACACGCCAGACGCAGCCTCCACCAACCCAAGCCGCGCCTCGCGCGAAGCCCTCCATCGGGAGCGGGCGCCAGAACGCCGAGGACGCCCCAACAGCGACCCACCGGGCCGCGGTCAGGCGCCACCCAAGGCGCAGGTCAACCCGCGATGTTCGCTGGGCCGACGGGTCAGGCGCCGCCCTCGACGCGCAGGACGCTGGCGATGGCGCGGACGAACTCGAGGCCGCGCAACTCCTCCACGGTCGCGGCCAGGGCCGCGTCGGGGGCGCCGTGGGTGACGATCACCAGCACGGCATCGTCGCCGCGGCCGGATTGGCGGACCGTGGCGATCGAGACGTCGTGTTTGGCGAAGATGCCGGCCACCGTGGCCAGGACGCCGGCGCGGTCGGCTACGTCGAGGCTGACGTGGTAGCGGGTGACGGCCTCACCCATCGGGCGGATCGGCAGCGCCGCGTAGGCCGACTCACTGGCCGCCCGGGTGCCGGCCAAATGGTTGCGGGCCACCGCGACCAGGTCGCCGAGCACCGCGCTGGCAGTTGGCGCGCCGCCGGCGCCGCGGCCGTAGAACATCAGTTGGCCGGCCGCCTCGGCCTCGACGAAGACCGCGTTGAAGGCGTCGCCGACGCTGGCCAGCGGGTGGCTGCGCGGGATCATCGCGGGGTGCACCCGCACGCTGACCGACGGGCGGCCGTCGTTGTCGAGGGCCCGGGTGGCGATGCAGAGCAGCTTGATCGTGCAGCCCATCTGCTTGGCGCTGGCCACGTCGCGGGCGCTGACCGCGGTGATCCCCTCCCGGTAGACGTCGGCCGCGCCGACCCGGGTGTGGAACGCCAACGACGCCAGGATCGACGCCTTCGCGGCCGCGTCGAAGCCCTCGACGTCGGCCGTCGGGTCGGCTTCGGCGTAGCCAAGCTCGGTCGCCTCTTCGAGCGCCTCCTCGAAGCCGGCGCCGGTCTCGTCCATCGCCGAGAGGATGAAGTTGGTGGTGCCGTTGACGATGCCGGTGACCCGGGTGATCGTGTCGCCGTGCAACGACTCGCGCAGCGGACGCAGCAGCGGGATCGCGCCCGCGACGGCCGCCTCGTAGTAGAGGTCGGCCGCGCCCTCGGTCGCCGCGTCGTGCAGCGTGCCGCCGTCTTCGGCGAGCAGCGCCTTGTTGGCGGTGACCACGCTCTTGCCGGCGCGCAGCGCCTCGACCAGCCAGGTGCGGGCCGGCTCGATGCCGCCGACGACCTCGACCACCACGTCGACGTCTTCGCGCTTGACCAGGCCGAGCGCGTCGGTCGTGAACAGCGCCGGGTCGACCGGCAGGTCACCGCGGTCGCGCCCGGGCCGCCGCACGGCGATGCCGACGATCTCGATCGGCGCGCCGATCCGCGCGGTCAGGTCAGCGGCCTGCTCGTGCAGCAGGCGCACGACCTCGGCACCGACGGTGCCGCAACCGAGCAACGCGACACGAACACTCTTACTCATCCCACATCCAATGCGAGGAGGTCGGCTTCGGTCTCCCGCCGGACGATCACCCGTGCCTCGCCGCCGCGGACGGCGACCACCGGTGGCCGGGGCACGTGGTTGTAGTTGCTGGCCATGCTCCGGCAGTAGGCGCCGGTGCCGGGCACGGCGAGAAGATCTCCGGGCTGCACGTCAGCGGGCAGGAATTCATCCTTCACCACGATGTCCCCGGACTCACAATGTTTTCCCACCACCCGGGCAAGGATCGGGTCGGCGGTCGACGCCCGCCCGGCGAGCGTGGCTGAGTAGGACGCGTCGTACAACGCGGTCCGGATGTTGTCGCTCATCCCCCCGTCGACGCTGACGTAGGTGCGCAAGCCGTCGACGTCTTTGACGGTGCCGACCTCGTAGAGCGTGAACATCGCGGGACCGACGATGGCCCGGCCGGGCTCGATCGACAGCTTCGGCGTGGCCAGGTCGAGCGCCGCGCACTCGTCGTCGACGATCTTGATCATTCGCTCGGCCAGGTCGGCGGGCGACGACGGGTCGTCCTGGGTGGTGTAGGCGATGCCGAAGCCGCCACCGAGGTCGATCTCGGGCAACTCGACGCCGCGCGCGTCGCGGATCTGCGCCTGCAGCGCGAGCACCCGCCGGGCGGAGACCTCGAACCCGCTGGCGTCGAAGATCTGCGAGCCGATGTGCGAGTGCAACCCCCGCAGGTCGAGCACGTCGTCGTCGAGGATCTTGCTCACCGCTTTGAACGCCGCTCCACCGCCGACCGAGAAGCCGAACTTCTGGTCCTCGTGCGCGGTGGCGATGAACTCGTGGGTGTGCGCCTCGACGCCGACGGTCACCCGTACCAGAACGGGTTGGCGAATGTTCTTCTCGCGCGCGAGCGCCGTCAGCCGGTCGATCTCGTCGAACGAGTCGACGATGATCCGCCCCACGCCGGCGTCGAGCGCCCGCGACAGCTCGGACACCGATTTGTTGTTGCCGTGGAAGCCGATCCGCTCGGGCGGCATCCCGGCCGAGAGCGCGGTGGCCAGTTCGCCGCCGGTGCAGACGTCGAGGAACAGGCCCTCCTCGTTGATCGCGCGCACCACCGCCCGGCAGAGGAACGCCTTGCCGGCGTAGTAGATGTCGTGCCCGGCGAACGCGGCCCTGAAGTCGCGGGCCCGGGACCTAAGATCATCTTCATCGAGTACGTAGGCCGGCGTGCCGAATTCGGCCCGGAGCCGCTCGACGCCGAGGCCCCCGACGGTCAACACGCCCTCGGCGTCGCGGGTCACCCCGCGCGGCCACAGTTGCGGAACCAAGGCGTTGACATCATCGGGGGTACGCAGCCAGGCAGGGCCTTGGCCGAAGTCCCCGTGCAGCGCGCCAGCTTCGTGCGCCCTCATATCCGGTGTTACATCCGTTCTGGTGCGGTCACGCCGAGCAGGCCGAGCCCATTGGCGATCACTGTGCGGGTGGCGTCGTTGAGCCACAGCCGCGCGCGGTGCGTGTCGGTGATCTCCTCGTCGCCCCGGGGCAGAACCCGGCAGTTGTCGTAGAACCGGTGGTAGGCACCGGCCAGGTCCTCGAGGTAGCGCGCCACCCGGTGTGGCTCGCGCAGCTCGGCCGCGGTGGCGACCACCGCCGGGTAGTCACCCAGCGACTTGAGCAGGTCGAGTTCCTTCTCGTGGTCGAGCAGCTCGGGGTGGAAGGCCTCGCCGGAGCCGCGGGTCAGCCCGACGTCGGCGGCGTTGCGGGCCACGCTCGCGGTGCGGGCGGCCACGTACTGCACGTAGTAGACGGGGTTGTCCCTTGTGGACCGCGTCCAGAGGTCGACGTCGATGTCGATCGGCGAGTCGATGGAGAACCGGGCCAGCGCGTAACGCGCGGCGTCGACACCGATCTTCTCGACCAGGTCTTCGAGGGTCAGCGTGGTGCCGGCGCGCTTGGACATGCGCAGCGCCTCGCCGTTTTCGAGCAGGTTGACCAACTGTCCGATGAGGATTTCCAGGTTGCTGTCGGGGTCGTCACCGAAACACGCCGACATGGCCCGCATCCGGCCGACGTAGCCGTGGTGGTCGGCGCCGAGCATGATGACCACCCGGTCGAAGCCACGCTCACGCTTGTCGAGGTAGTAGGCGCAGTCACCAGCGAAATAGGTCCAGTCGCCGTCGGACTTGCGCAGCACCCGGTCTTTGTCGTCGCCGAAGTCGGTGGTGCGCAGCCAGACCGCGCCGTCGGCCTCGAAGACGTGCCCCTCGGCCCGCAGCCGCTCCAGCGCCAGGTCGAGCTCGCCCTTGTCGTGCATCTGCTTCTCGTTGAAGTAGACGTCGAAGTGCACGCCGAAATCGGCGAGCGAACTCTTGATCTCGTCGAACATGATGGCGACGCCGGCGACCCGGAACGTCTCCAGGCTCTCCGGCTCGAGCGCGGTCAGCGCCTCCGGGTGCAACTCGACAACGGTGCCGGCGATCTCACCGATGTAGGCGCCCCGGTAACCGTCTTCCGGCGCCGGCTCCCCCTTCGCCGCGGCCCGCAACGACCGGGCGAACCGGTCGATCTGCGAGCCGGCGTCGTTGAAGTAGTACTCGGTGGTCACCTCGGCGCCGGTGGCCCGCAGCAGCCGGCTCAGCGCGTCGCCGACCGCGGCCCAGCGGACGCCGCCGATGTGCACCGGCCCGGTCGGGTTGGCCGAGACGAACTCCAGGTTGACCCGCTGGCCCGCAGAGCGCTCACTGTGCCCGTAGGCCTCTCCCGCCTCGACAACCTCGCGGGCCAACTGGCCGGCGGCGGCGGCGTCGAGTCGGATGTTGAGGAAGCCGGGCCCGGCGATCTCTACCGATTTGATACCTGACGCGCGGCCGAGCTGCTCGGCGAGCTCCGCGGCCAGCTCCCGCGGCGGCACGCCGATCTTCTTCGCGAGCTGTAGTGCCAGCGTGGCGGCATAGTCGCCGTGCTCGGGGTTGCGGGGTCGCTCGACCGTCACCGTCTCGGGCAGCGCGGACTGATCGAGTCCGCGGGCGGAGAACACGGTGCGGGCGGCGGCGAGCACGACCTCGGCGAGCTTGGCGGGAGTCACTGATCCATGCTAGCGGGGGTAGACTCTGTCACTCGGTGGCGACCCTGCGCGCCCGATGATGCATCCCCCCATCACCGACCGACCTGACGAGGCACCATGAGCATCAGCACTCCGGCCGGCGACTCGAGCCGTCAGACCGCGCCACCCGCAGCCAAGAAGGCCACGGCCGGCGCGGGGCGACCCCCGTCCGCGCGTGGTGGTGGCGGCCGTCCCAGCGGTGGGGCCCGCCCGGGTGGCGGTGGCCGTCCCCGCAAGCCGGTCACTCCGGTCAAGGTCAGCCAGGGCCGCAGCTGGGGCCCGATCGCGCTGTTCGCGGCCGTCGGCGTGATCGCCGTCGCGATCATCGGGTACGGCGTCTACGCCGTCACCGTCGGCCCGAAGACCTGGCAGGACAAGGCCGACGGGATCTCCGGCATCGCCAACTTCCGCAAGTCCGACCCCAAGCTGGTCGACACCCGTTCGCACAAGAGCGGCTCGATCCAATACCCGCAGTCGCCGCCGGTCGCCGGTGACCACAACGTGAGCTGGCAGAACTGCATGGGCGACGTCTACGACGCGCAGATCGCCAACGAGAACGCGGTGCACAGCCTCGAGCACGGCGCGGTCTGGGTCACCTATCGGCCTGACCTGCCCAAGGATCAGGTCGCGGCGCTCGCATCCAAGGTCCAGGGTCAGGAGTTCACCATGATGAGCCCCTTCCCGGGGCTCGACAAGCCGATCTCGCTCCAGGCCTGGGGCTACCAGCTCAAGGTCGACAACGCGAGCGACAAGCGGATCGACGAGTTCATCCGCGCTCTGCGGACCAACGCCACCATGGAACCCGGCGTCGGCTGCTCGGGCGGCGTGACCGCGACCGGGACGACCCCCCGGGAGCTCCAGCAGCCTCAAGGACAGTGACCAATGAGCACGACGTACGACGATCCCGTGGTTGATGGTGTCGAGTCCCAACCGACCGCGCCACGGGGCCGGCGGCCGCTGACCATCGCGGCCGCCGTCGTCGCCGCCGTGCTCGTGCTCGTCGCGGTCTTCGGCGCGGGGTGGTTCGCGCATTCGCGCAGCCACCCCGGCGACGACTCGGTCGAGGCCGGCTTCGCCCGCGACATGTCGACCCACCACGCCCAGGCGGTGGAGATGTCGATGCTGGCGCTCGACAAGAGCACCCAGCCCGACCTGCGCCTGCTGGCCGGCGAGATCGTCCAGGCGCAGCAGGCCCAGATCGGCATGATGCAGACCTGGCTGCGCGAGTGGGGGCTCGAGCCGACCGGGCACCAGCCGCGGATGAGCTGGATGAAAGACGGCGCCAGCCTGATGAAGAACGGGCTCATGCCCGGCATGGCCAGCCCGGAAGACATGACGAAGCTGCGCAACGCGACCGGCGCCGAGTTCGACCAGCTCTACCTGCACCTGATGCAACAGCACCACCTGGGCGGCATCCACATGGTCGAGGGCGTCGTCGGTGTCTCCCACGACGACGACGTCACCTGGCTGGCCCAGGCGATGGCCAACAACCAGCGCGCCGAACTCGAGTTCATCCAGCAGATCCTCACCAAGATCGGCGCTTAGCGTAATTTGTCCGTTACTCCCTGTGCCGGTCGTCGTTGACTGCACATGGGGGCACTTCTCGACCCGCGCAGCTCGGCGCTGAGTTGGTGCCGACGCGAGCGCATCGGTGGCGACGGCGCACTGGCCGCCGGCCCACGCGCAGGGCGGGTGGTCACACTCACCCGCCTGCAAGAACTTAACCTGATCGATACGATCCGCAGCCGTTTTCCCGCCGATCACAACCTGCCCGGTGATCTCTGGACCCGCCGCTCCGTTGCCTCTCTGGCGGCGGGCCTGTCCGGGTCTCCCCTGTCACACGCCCGGGTGAATCGCCTGCTGTCCGCCTGGGGCGCGGTTTCGCGTGACCCGGCGGAGCGTGCCTGCCCAATGTGCGCGGGCGCGGTGGCCCGCTGGATGACGACGGCCTACCCGGTGATCGCCGAAACAGCGGCCGCCCACCGCGCCGACCTGCACTGGATCGGCCGTACCCGGTTGTGCGGCGTCACCCCCGCCGCCGACGTCATCACCTCGGTCGCGGGCCCACCGGGCCGGGTCCGGATCAGCTTCATGATCGCTCCCGGCGGTCCGATGGCGATGCTCCCGCGCGAGTTCCTCTCACGCCTGAGCCGCGGCCGCACCGTCCACGCGATCGTCGACGGCTCCTGGGCCACCTGGCAGCTACCGCGCCGATTGATCCACCGGGTGGTGATCCATCCGATGCCCAACTGCGAGCGGCCTTAGACGGGGTCGCGGCGGTTTCGGAGGCCGACAAGGGCGACGCCCGCGGCGATCAGCCCGACGCCGATCAGCAGCACGCTACCGACGGCCATGCCGGTTGCCGGTGGGTCGGTGCCGCCGTTGCCTCCGCCGGTGCCGGGTACTGACGATCCGGCGCTGGGCACGATGGCGGTGGCGGTCGGCAGCACCATCGGATCGTCCCGCCGTGCCCCTTGGCGGGCCGCGTGATGCATGGCTGACCGCTCGGCTCCGACGACCGCCGCCTTGACGGCGACGCCGACGATGGCGTCGTGGATCACCGCGGGCCCGGTCGGCGCCGGCGCGAGCTGCGGCTTCTGCGGTGGTGCGGTGCGGAGGGTCTGCCTTTCGACCGTCAACGACCCCTCTGGGTCGGGCCGTGGGATCACCACGCTGGCGGTCCTGGCCGGCAACGGCGCGCCGGCCGACCGGCTCGGGGGCGGCGGGACCCGCGTCGGCCGTGGCTCGGCCGCCGCCGTGGTTGGCCGGGCCGCGCTCAGCGCCACCGTGGCTGGCTGGGCCGCGACCAGCGTCAGCGTGGTCGGCGGGGTGGCGCCCGGCTGCACCCTTGGCGGCTGGGCGGGACCCGGCGCCGTGTCTGTCTGGGCCGCGCTTGGCACCGGGACGCCGGCTGGTTGATCAGCCCAGGCCGGCCACACACCGCCCATGAGGGCGGCAACCACCGCCGCAGCAGCGAGTGCAAGCGCGGGCCGCCAACGCATGATCCCCCAGCCTCCGTAGTTGCCCGGACGACACATGCTTCTCGGCGGCTGACATCCGGCGCATCCACTGAAGAGACAGCTTCCACCGCAGCTCGGACCCCGGATACGGCACCTGACGGGTGCCTCCGCGCGCCACCGGTCGGATCCCTGGTACTCTTTCTCGGTCGCTGAGCCCCCGTAGCTCAGGGGATAGAGCACCGCCCTCCGGAGGCGGGGGCGCAGGTTCGAATCCTGCCGGGGGCACATAATAAAACTGTGCAAGTCCGATTCGTCGGCCGCCGCATCTTCTCTCCGTACCGGACCGGGTTAGCGCTCACTAGCGGTCCCGACGTGTGCGGTGGTCGTAGTGGATATCCACGCGGAATGCGTCGAGCAATCGCCCGGCAGCCCGCCGCCAGTAGGTGAAGGTCGATCTGGACCAGCGGCCGCAGCAGGGTTCAGCAACGAACATGGTCGTTGGGTGGGGCCGGGCTGCGGCGTGGTAGTCAGCCAGCTCGATCCTCGCCAGAAGTGCCGCCGTCCGGACCCGCCGCAGTCATTCCGCACCGCGATCTCGGTCGTTGACAGCAAGAACATGCCGCGTTACGTAACCGATCATCCGGTCTCCCTGCCAACACCTGGATCTGCGCCTTGAGCCCCAACCTGAACGCCCGATGGGCCAACCCTTGCTTGCCCATGCCCTCCATGAGCGAACGTCCTCTTGCGGCCGGTCAGCCCACCCTTCCCGTCCGCAGGCGCATGTTCTGAAGTCGTTTATTACCGCGGTAAGCGATGGAGGATCTCGACCTGGATCGCACCGCCGAGCACGCCGGCGGGACAGATCGTTACCAAGGCTGTCATCACCGCAAGGAGGAATCTAGGTCCAGGCTCCATATCCGGGTTGAGACGGTAGACCGCCGTCGCCATGAGCAGCAATCCAGGAAGCATCATCAGGAAGGAGCGTCCGCCTTCGGCGGTGCTGGTCGCCCCGACCATCAGCACGAACGCGGTCGCGAGCAGCCATAGGTCGCTGCGGCGAGGCGGCGCGACCTTCAGGTCCGTGACTCTGATCTTGAGAGCCTCGGCGAGCTCGCCGCGAGTTCGCGCGGCCAGGAGGGCGACCGTTACGTCCGCCAAGTCGTCGGGCATCATCTCCCGGGCGGCGACTCGCGCGGCGAGCGTCGAAAGGACGTGCTCCTTGTCCCGTTCGGTGATCAACTTTCGAGCGATCTGAGCGGCGCGCCTGGAATCCTCGGCGACCGCCGGTTCACACGCGTCGGCGTCGAAATAGGACATCTGCTGTGCCCGCACAAAGACAAGGTCGTCGGCTCGCAGGTGCAACGGACTCAAGACTGTCCACGATGGCCCTCGCCCAGTCCCATTGAGCGGCTGAAGTGTGATTCGCGACTGTCCGTCCTCGATCGTGATGCCCTTGACCGCGTACGGCTTCCACCGACGATCGCGCGCTTCGCTCGCCCGCTGCGTGACACTGAAGTCGCGGAGGCTAGGTGCCTGGCGACCGCCCACCGTGGTCACGTGCCGCGTGGGGTTGTCAGTGCACGGATGCTTGGGCCACGGCGGTCCCAGATCATCAAAGAAGACGCGGCTGCCGTACTGATTGGCGTAGAAATAGACAGCCGCGCCGCAAACAGGGCAGCTGGCGTTCGGGCTGATCCACCCCACCGCGCTGCTGGCCGCAGACGATCTCGCGTAGCTCCGCTGAAGCGAAGCGGAGGACCCGGCAGGCGAGCGGGTCACGTTGTGGGTGGTCACCCAGTGCCGGGCGCCTCCCAAACGCGTTCGCCAATGCCCGCGACGTCGGTACGTCGTCACCAGATCACCGCGCCACGCGCTTCCTCAGCATCGCAGGCTGACGCCGGCGTCACGCACGTGTGGCGCAGCATATGACCACCTTCCTTGCCGGGCGCCCAGCTTCCCCAGGGCACCGGTTGTGAGCCGCTGGTCACTGTCGGCGCGACCGGCGAAGCGATGCGAGCAGGTCGGCGATCTCGGTGGTGCTCGGGTTGGCCGGGTTGTGAGCACGTTCGAGGTCGGCGAGCAGCGCCGACAGTGTCTGTTCCGCGGCATCGCGCTGCCCCGTGCCGAGTTCCAACAACCCGATCTGGCGACGGAGTTCGAAGGTGCGGTGATCGCCGTCACCGTACGCATCGCGATGGGCGCGCAGCACGTCGTGAAGCTGGCGCAGCGCCTGGCTGGTCTGGCCGGTCAACGCGTGACAGGTCGCCTCCTGCAGGCGGCAGCGCAGCACCAGTTCCCTCTGCGTGCCGTCCGCGGCCAGGTCCTTGGCGAGGTCTTGGTACGCCGGCGCGGCACGGCGGTAGTCCCCGCCTTCGAAAAGCACGTTCGCGAGCTCGAAACGCAGGTCCACCACGTCGCGGTCGGTTGGACCGAAGGAGCGGCCGGCGGGGCCTGCCGCCTCCGCAAGGATTTCCGCGGCTTGGCTGTAGCGCGACTGCTCGACGAGTTCGTGGGCTTCGCTGCGGGCCCGCTCCAGGTCGCTGCGACGCAGAGCCGGCGCGGGCCGGGCGACGGGTACGGGTTCGACGCGCCGCCTTGGCAAATGAACGCCGGCGGGCGCTGGGCTCTTCGCCTCCGCGAACACCCGGCTCAGCACCGCCGCGTACATCCGGGCAGGGCTCGTCGTCGCGGGCGAGTCCAGCGCGCCGGGTAGCGGGCGCAGGTTGGTGGTGAATGGCAGCAGCCGGCCGAAGACGACCTCCGCACTCGCGGGTCTGGATTGAGGTTCTTTCTTCAGCAGGTCGAGCAGCAGCCGTTCGAGGGCCGGCGGCGCGTCCGGACGGAGAGAGCGAAGGCGGGGCGGCTCCTCCTTGACCTGCTTACTCATCACCGAGTACGACGTCGACCCACTGAAGAGGTGCTCGCCGGCCAACATCTCGTGCAGCGTGCACCCGAGCGCGTAGAGGTCGGTCGCAGGGCTGCTCAGGTTCGCCTCCACCTGCTCCGGCGCCATGTAAGCCGGTGTGCCCAGGGGCTGTCCCGTATGAGTGATCTTCGAGAAGTCGGCAAGGGTCGGCGCAACGGCGAGACCGAAGTCGAGGACCTTCACCCTCCCGTCCGGTTCGAGCATGAGGTTGCTCGGCTTCAGATCGCGATGCACCAGCGACGCGCGGTGGGCGGCGGCAAGCACAGCACAGACCTGGGCGGCGATCGCCACCGCCCAGCCGATGGGTAGGGGACCCTGCTCGGCGACGAGATCGGCGACGCTGATGCCGCGGACGCGCTGCATCACCAGGAACGGGCGGCCGTCGTCACCGACACCCACGTCGTAGACGGCCGGCACGCCGGGATGTTCGAGGCGGGCGGTGATCCGGGATTCGCGTACGAACCTCCGGATGTGCTCGTCGTCGCGGGCGCCGTCCGGGAACCGGATGAACTTGACGGCGACCTCACGGTCGAGTTTCGTGTCCCGGCCGAGCCAGACCTCGCCCATGCCGCCGCGGGCGAGCGGGAGCTTCTCCAGCTCGTACCGCCCGTTGTTCAGGATCCGCCCCGACACTGTCCCTCCCACACGGCGCTGGGCACGCTACTCATGCGCCGCTCCAGCCGGTCCCAGACGGCCGTCAGCAAGACCCGTGAATCCTAGTGCCACGAGTGACTCTGCGAGTTCCGCCGCGTCCCGCACCGACTGCTCGAACGCCGACAGCGTCCGGAACGCCTTGCCGTATTCGCGTTGCGCTTCGATGGTTAACCGGAGCAGTGGCGCGCGGTAGAGGTCGGCGCGGTTCGAACCGGTTGACGCGCGGGCCGTTTGCGCGGTGCGCATGAACCCGGCCAAGAAGTGTGGGTCAAGCCTGTTGGGGTCCACCCGGAAGAGCAGCAGTTGAGGGCCGAGCAGCCCCCCATCCTCGCTGATGACCCGGACCGTCGGATGCCGTCCCGGTGGCAGGGCGACGACATCGTCGCGCCGCAGCTCTATCACGCCGGGGCCGGCGCTGCCCGCGCCGGAGGCGGGGCGACCGAGGCGAACGTCCTTAGCGGTGAGGACCGGTTGGTCCCCGCCGTCCGTCGGCATCGCCATCGGCGCCTGACGGATGACGACCGCGCCGGCCTTGGCCAGTTCCCCGATGGTGGTCGCCGGCGGAGTTTCGGCCGCGTCCAGACGGGTCAGGTCCGGCAGGATATCGGCAAGGGTCCGGAGAGCGTGATGCAGTTCGGTCCGGAAGAGCCGGAACTTCCCCACACCGGTGACGGGTTTCGTGGTGAGGTGTCGCGCCGGCGTGAGATCGACCTCCTCGTCGAGCAGGTCGATGATGCGCATCGCGCGGCCGGCACCGTCCACGCGGGCGGGATCGGCGAGGAACGACCGCCACCTGTCCTCGATCCCGTCGCGGTCGACGGTGGCATCGAGCAGCAGCATGTACGCGTGGTCCGTACCGTCTGGGCGACGCAGCAACCAAAGGTCAGGGCCGGACGACGCCGTCGTACCCCATGCGGGAAGGCGGATAACTGCGCGGAGCGCGCCTGACCGGAGCAGGTTAGCCCGGATGCGCCGGCCGGCGCGGCGGCTGGCGGCACCGGCCGGCATCAGGATCGCGACGTGTCCGCCGGGCCGGACGTGGGCGAGGGCGTGCTGGAGCCAGGCCAGCTCCGGCTCACCGCGCGGTGGCATCCCGTGCGCCCAGCGGGGGTCGTTGGTGAGATCGTCCCCTTCCCAGGAGCGCTGTCCGAACGGCGGGTTGCACACCACGGCGTCGAACTGCTCGCCAACGAAGCCGTCTTGGTGCAGGGTGTCGCCGCTGACCAGCTTGGCGCCGTCGGCCCGCAGAAGGACCCGGGACATCGCCAGGCGGGCGGCCGTCGGGTTGATCTCCTGTCCCCACAGTTCGGTGGCGCCGGCCCGCTGCCCGGCGAGCAGCAGGGTGCCGAAGCCGCACGCCGGGTCAAGCAGCCGCCCGCCCGCGGCGCCGGTAAGGGTGATCATGAGGTCCGCCACCCACGCGGGCGTGACCGTGTGTCGACGGGAGTGCACCTCCAGGTACCGCTCCCAGAGGAAGTCGAGAACGGCCGCGCCGCCTTCCCGTTCGGCGGCTTCGGCGGCGAGCCGCACGATGGTGACGCTGTCCCGGTCAGGTGCGTTGAGGAGGCCGTCGAGCTCCGGGACGCCGGTGCGCACCAGGCCGAGGAGGTGCGCGATCAGCACGGAGTCGGGTTGGTCGGCCAGGGCCTTCCACCGCTGCGGTTCTCGCTTCACAGCGACGAGGAACGCGCCGACGTGGCCGATCCGGTCGCTCAGCTCCCGGTCGGCCGCAGCGCCGCGCAGCGACTGCCACACCTGATCCAGGGTGGTGACGGCGTACGGTTTGCCGTGCTTGCGCAGCCAGTTCTCCACGTCGGTCAACGCGTACAGCGGGCTCGCCGAGCTGCCGCCGACGGGCTGCGGGAAGTCCCTGAATCGGCGTCTCCAGTTGCTGACCGCTGCCCGGCCGACACCCGCCAACCGCGCGATGTCTCCGCTGGCGACGGTCGCACCGCCCTCACCTGGCATCGGCTCACCTTCCCCGGCTCGCCACCTCGAGGCGGGTCAGCACCCCTCGGCTCTGGAGTTCGGTGATGTGCTCCGCCGCGCGCTGCGGCGCTGTCCCGCCCCGTACCAGCAGGCCGGCCTCGATGTTGCGGTGCACGCCCGACTGGGTCAGGTTGGCGCTGGACACCAGCAACGCCCGCCGGTCCGCCACCGCGACCTTGGCGTGCATCTTGGCCCGGTCCTCGGCCCGCGCTTCGACCGGCCAATGCCACAGTTGAACGCCGCGCACCTCGGCGAACGCGGCGGCCGGCTCGCTACCGTTGAGCGCCCCGCCCGCTCCGCGCAGCGTCTCGACGACGACAGCCACCGCGACCCCCCGGTCGACAGCCGCCGCCAGCGCGTCCAGCAGTGGCTGGTACCTGGTCGCCGAGTACGTCATCAGCAGGAGCTCACTGTGCGCGTCCGCGACCAAGTCGACCAACACCTGGGCGGTGGCGCGGACCGGGACCGGATGCGTGCTCGGCCCGCTCCACACCGACTCGATCCGCACGGCCGCCGACCGTTGGGCGTGGCCGGCGGCCAACCCACGCAGGTACGCCGACGCTTCCGCCCGGGACAGCCCCGAGTCCTGCCGCGCGGCGAGCACGACCTCGGCCGCCTCGGCGAAGCCCGGCACCGGCACGGCGTGCCGTAGCGCCTGCTCCGGCCAGCCTTCGCCGAGCCGGTCGGCCAGCAGCCCCAGATGTGCCGGGCCGAGCCGGCTCACCGCCGCCTCGGCCGCCGCCTCGAACGCGGCGTTCCAGGTCATGGCAGCTCGCGAAAGAGCGCCAGGTCAGGGTCGCCGATCGGCACCACGAACCGCCGGTCGAGGAACCGGTTGCCGCGCTCACACGTCGTCTCGGAGACGAACAGGCAGACGTGACAGGCCGCTCCGTGCAGGAACTCCTCGGGATCATGTGGTAGCCGCTCGGCGCAGAGCGGATCGGAGGAGCAGTGCATCGCATCGGTGAGCGCCCGCCGCGTGAGCCGGACCAGATGGTCGTGCTCGGCAAGCGAGACCAGTCCCCCCAGCGTGCCCTCGGCATCGGGCACGGCGGTGTAGATGAGGATGCCGGCCCGCCTCGGGTCGGTGTCGTTCCCGGCGTAGATCCGCTCCGACAGGCTGGCGGAGCTGTAGCCGCATTCCAGCGCGATGGTGCGGATCAGCAGATGTGACAGCGTGTGCAGGGCGAGGTAGCGCGCTCCGGGCCAGTGCTTCATCGCATCGAAGCCGCCCGGGATCCGGCCGGAGTAGCGGCTGCGCCGGAACCGACCGTAGGCCTCCCGGTGCGCCACCATGCACTCCGTGTCGTCGACCCGTCGCTCCCAGTCGGCGAGCAGGTCCTGCGGCAGCCGGAGGAAGATACCCTCGCCACGCACCTCGCTGGCCGGCACCCAGTCCGGGTTCGCCTTGGACAGGGGCGCCCGCTTGACGAGGTCGGGGTCCATCGGGTCGGGAGCGTCGAGACGGGTGAAGCCGACCAGCGCGCGCACCTCGCGCAGCCGCTCGGCCTGGATGACGTCGGCGTAAACCTCTTTCAGTTCGCCCGGCACGCCGTTCGGATCCCGCCGCAGTGTGAAGTCGTCGGTGGCCGGGGGCAGCTCGCCGGCCGAGAAGATCTCCCACTCCGGCGTGTGCAGGTCGGGATAGCCTTTCTCGTCGTCGTCACCCTTCGGGCCCGCGCGGTGCCGCTCCACCGCTGCCCAGATCTGCTCGTCGGACCACCGCTCGAATTCGCGCTTCACCACGGGTACGGCCTGGCGGGCGAATTTCAGGAACGCCGGGTTCTCCATCCCCTCGAAGGTCGACCAGTGCTGCTCCACCTTCGCCTGCAATTCGCTGGCCCCGGTGGGCGGCACAGCCAGCGCGGACAGCGTCTGGGCGAACCACTGGTTCGAGGCGCCGAGCACCAGCAGCTTGAGTTGGCCCTTGCAGGCGTCCCGGTCGAAGTCGCTCAGGTGCGCCCACCGGCCCCGACAGCGCGGCAGTTTCTCCGCGCCGCGTGGGCCGAGCACCTCCTTCATGTTGCGGCGAGCCCCGCACGGTACACACCTGATCTCGACGTTGGCGCCGAGGTTGCCGCCCCGGTCGTCCATGCGCAGGCGGGGATGGCTGGCGTTCGGGCATGCGCCGCCGTGGTGGACGAAGGCCGCGTACGGGAAGTCGTCGAGGTGACCGGCGCTGCAGGCGAGGACGAACCGGGCGGCCACGGCCATCGGCTTGCCAGACTTCTTGCGCGCGCAGGACTTGTGGAAGAAGCGCGCTTCGTGCGGCTTGCGCGGCTTCGCGTTCTCGAAGTCGAAGACGCCGCGGTCGAGCGGGGCGAGTTCGTCGCAGACGGTGCAGCGCAGCCAGCCGGGGAACGGCGTGATCGGCACACCGACCTTCGCCGCCGGGCCGTTCGGCTGCTGGTCGGTGCCCTCCATCCACGGCGCCGGGCGCAGCTCCTTGATGGACTTCCTGTTGAGCAGCTTGCGCACCGCGGCGAGCAGTCTGGGCTCGGCGATCGGCTCGCTGTCGGGCACCGCGGCGTGGTTCCAGTCGTCCAGGCCGCGCACCAGGACCGAGATGTTCGGCAGGTCGACGATCGCGCCGACCCCGGTGGTGAACATCAGATGGCTGGGGCGGACCGAGCCGACCCGCCGGAAATAGCCCGCCATCAGTTCCCCTTCCCCGCCAGCGTCGACTCGCCCAGCTCGTCCCCGTCAGGCAAGTCCTCGTCCCGGGCGTCGTCGCTCTCCGGCCCGAACGACCAGTCCGGCGCACCGTACTGCGCATCGAAGATCCGGTCCGCGGGCAGCACCAGGTTGATCTCGTTCTCCGTCTCGCGCATCGACTGCCCGACCGTCAGGTCGGTCCAGCGCTCGCCGCCGGCCTTGGTCAGCAGGCCGGCAAGCTGCTGCTGCTTGAACGAGCCCTTGTCGTAGCCGAGCCGCGTCGAGCCGTTCTTCCGCTCGTTCCACAGGTCCCGCAGGCGGTTGATCCGCTCGAGGAGGTAGTCGCGACCACGGTCGCCGGCGATAGCCTCGGCCCGGTCGAGGAACCGACCGACGATCCGTTCCACCTCGGGGCCGTCGAGCGGCACGTCCTGTGCGTCGGTGTTGCGAGAAAAGCCCTCCTCCGCGTTGCGCACGGCGGCGACGAGGGTCGCGGTGGTCCCGCGGTCGAGCGCTCGCCGGGTGTACGGGGTGACGGAAAGCGCCTCCACCTGGCGGTAGAACGTGGCGTGGTAGTACTCGAAGTCCTCGTAGTGTGCGAGGTCCCGGGGCCGGGTCCAGTTGTAGAGGGTGATCACCAGACCTGGACGCCGGGCGTCCCGGCCGACCCGCGAGGACGCCTGGATGTATTCGGCGGTGTTCTTCGGCTGGCCGGTGACCACCATGAGGCCGAACCGGGACACGTCGACGCCGACCTGGAGCATCGAGGTGGCGAGCACCGAGTCGACCGGTACGTCGCCGTCGTTCTGCCGGCGGTAGAACCGGTCGGTGACCGGGTGCAGGTTGAGCCGGGGGTTCGAGGCGGCCTTGATGGCCTCCCGCATGTCCTCGACGATCGCCTTTCGCCGGGCCGTCGTGTCGAGTTCCGGGTCGAAGCCGATCTCCAGCCGTTTCAGCACGTCGCTGATGTCGCCGGAGGAGATTCGGGAGGTCAGCTCCTGCACGTTGAGCATCTGGGTGCCGACCAGCCGGTCGGACAGGTCTTTGCGACGACCATGGGTGCGGACGCGCGTGGCGACTTGGTCGTCGAGGAGCCGGCGCATGCCGGCCAGCTCCCGGGTGGCGCTGAAGTAGCCGACGGTGGTCATGTACGGGTCTGCCGGCGCGCCGTACCTGTCGAAGAGGGTCTGGCCGGCTAGCAGCAAGATTTCCGCGACCCGGATCTCGGCTGACTTCATGCGTACGCCGTGGGCGCAGACACCCAGATACCGACGACCTGGGTTAGCGGCGGTGACCGGCACCTGCTGGCTGAAGAAGGTGTCGGTGATGTCGACGACCGGTGGCGGGAACACCGCCAGGTCCCGGCCGAAGACGCCGAGCACCTGCTCCCGGGCCCGCTTGGTGGTGGCCGTGGAGGCGACGATCTTCGGCCCGGCCTGGACACCGCCCGGCAGCGGCCAGGTGCAGAGCTCGTCGACGGCCGCCTCGAAGAGGCCGACCACGGTGCCGAGTGCGCCGGAGATCAGGTGCAGCTCGTCCTGGATGATCAGGTCGGGTGGCCGCAACCGGATGACCGGCTGGCTGGTGACCGCCTCGAGGCTGCCCTTCTTGTTGTGCCGGTTGCCGCAGCCGGTGCGCCCGTCGAGGTCGTCGTGCCGGTAGCCGTGCCGCGGGCAGCGTTCCCGGACCCGGCCGAAGAGCAGGCCGGCGAAACCGCGCCACGGGAGCTGGGCGAGCTTGTCGACGGTGGCGATGACCAGGCTGGGCGCGTACCGGTAGATCTCCTCGTCGACGGTGAGGATCGGCAGGCCCTCGCTGCTGCGGGTACGGGAGAACGGGCAAGCGTCGAGGCCCTCCCCTTCGGCGCAGAAGAGCAGGACGCGGCGCAGGTCCTCCTTCGGCTCGAGGTCCCGCTCCGCGTGCAGCTTCGCGCCGCACCACGGACAGCTCAACGTCTGCAGGACGTTGGTGTACTTGCCGTGCCCCGCCTCCCGCGCCTCGGCGATCTGCTCGGCCGCCTCGTCGAACCAGTTCGGCGAGACACCGCCACCGACCCACAGCCCGATGCGGAACGGCTCGGCGCCCCACGTCTGCTCGTCGCGCCGGCGCAGCACCTCGGCCGCGCAGATCAGCGCGGCGGCCCGCTGGAACTGCTGCGCGGTCAACAGCCGCAGCGTGTAGCGCATCAGCACGGCGACGCCGGCCTCGCCGCTGCGAGCGTCCGCGCCCGCGCCGACCACGCCCTGCAGCCGCCGGATCGCGAAGGTGAACGCGGTCAGCCCCAGGTACGCCTCGGTCTTGCCACCACCGGTCGGGAAGAACAGCAGGTCGACGGTGGCGTCCCGGTCGGCGGCCCGCTCCGGGTGCCCCGGGTCGGTCACCGACGGCAGATTCAGGAGCACGAACGCGAGCTGGAACGGACGCCAGGAGGCGGCCGCGACGCCACGCTCGTCGATGGCGGCCTTAGCCTCGGCGTACGAGAGACCCTGCTCGTCGCGGAGCCGGGCGACCTCGCTGTGGCGCCGCTGCAACGCCATCGCCTCGTTGGCGAACCGGAACGCGGCCAGCGCCTCGGCGTGCCGTGCCTGGGCCGGGTCGGTGAGCAGCGCGATGCCGGCGCGGATCCGCTTCGCGGCCTTCCGGGCGTTCACCACCGCCGTCTCCGCGGCCCCGCGCAGCGCCTCGGGCAGGCTTTTGATCGTCGGGGCCTGGTCGCCGAGCCAGGCCTCGTACCCGTCGGCGAGCGGCGCCAGGCCGGCTCGCAACTGGTCGATCTCGGCGGCGGCGAGGGCGTCCATGGACAGCTCGACACCGGCCAGCGGCGTGCCCTTGCCGACGGGCGCGACCGTGGCCGGCACGTCGTAGGTGGGCAGCCAGGTGGTGAACAGCTTGTGTGCGCGGCGGTCGCCGTCGCGGACCCACGGGTGTACGGCCACGTTCCGGCCCGCCGCGTAGCGGCGCTGCGCCCGGTAGAGCAGGCGGAGGTGGGTCTCCTCCAGATCTTCGCCCTCGGCCTTGACGCCGTCGAGCGGGTCGTCGATCGGCAGGAACACGCCGGAGTGGCCGCCGAGCGCGGTCACGGTCAGCGCCGACTGGAACAGCCATGCTGTATCGGCGTTGCTCTCCGGTTCGAGCTGCGTGTTGATCAGCGCGAGCTGCACGACCCGCCGGCCGTCCCGCGGCCGCACCTCGACGGAGAGGTGCACGCCCGGGTCGTCCTCTTCGGGCACGCTCAGCGGGACCCGGTACGAGGTTCTGCCGTCGAGCCGGACTTCCTTCTTGTAGGAGACCGGCTCCCGGTACCAGACGCGGCGCCGCTTGCCATTGTCGTCCTCTTCGGACTCCCGGAGGTCGTAGCGGCCCCACTCGGCGGTCACCGCCAGCACGTCGGTGTCGTCGGCGACCGAGAAGGACAGCCCCATCGAGGACGCCCACATCTTGCCGAGGTTCTGCGGCGTGACCACCTCGGGCAGTTCGGCCTCGCTGCCGTCACCCTGCACGGCGGCGTCCACGTCGTGCACCTCGGACGAGTCGCGGTTGTCGGCGCGCGGGCGCTGCTTCGGGCCCAGCATGCCGACGAGGTAGCGCTCGCGCGGACCCATCGCACCAGGCCGGAACTCCTCGCGGTCGCCATCCCAGGGACCGAGCAGGTCTCGCCCGATCAACTCCTCCAACTCGTCACGGACGTGGTAGGAGGTGGCCTCGGTAAAGGTCTGCGGCACGTCGAGCGGCGGGATCGCGGCGGCCTCTTCGGGGAGGGACAGCGCCTGCTGCTCTCCGCGGGGGTGCGGGAAGAGCCCGCCCTGCACGTCAACCATCACCACAGCCCCTCTGTGGCAGCCTTCGCCTTACGCCCGGCCTTCTTGTCGTGCAGGCCTTGGGCGACCTCTTCGGCGTAGCGCTGGTGATTCAACTCCAGCAGCCGGTCGAGGATCTCGCGCTGCACGGCCGGACCAACTGTGTAGCGCGTGTATGCGCCGGCCTTGTGGAAGCCATGGTCGAGCCCTCGGTCGACCAGGTCGTCCCAGCCATAGGCACGGCACGTTGCCTCATCGATGTTGCGGTGTATTCGCCGGAGCTCCACGATGTCCTCGTCCTGACAGGCTGAATCAAAGGCCAGGTTGTAAGTCGCGGTCAGCCCAGCTCGGCGGCTGAGCATCACGTCCCGCCTGTACGTGTGCAGCCGGTCTCCTTGATCTCGCAGTTCGACGGTTAATTCAGGCATCGCAAACGTTTCAAAAACGTCCGAAGGGGTGTAACGAACTCTAGTCTCCAATGTCGACGCGCGGCTGACCGCCCACCAATAGTGCAGCGAACTCGAGAGGAGCCCCAAAATCGCCGGGTCTTCCGTCGCAAAGACAGCGAGACCGTGTGAAAAGACCTGCCTTGCAGACACCAAATACGGCATTACAACTTTCGTGTGCAGGGTGATCACAAGGACGCGCTCTAGGCGCCCCATTGCCTGATACAAGTTCGGGGCACGCTCAGCAAACTGCCACCATCGCTCACGCCTGGCCTTGCGGCTATTTCCGTCTCGCTCCGGCTTGACGAGCCGTCTTACCTGGCCGTAGCACTCGGGATATCTCTTTGCCTGATCTTCGCTCCAGTCGTGGAAGTTGATGACCCATCTGCTCGCCGAACTGTCTGAGCGGGAGCTTAGGTCCTGCCCGTTCAGGTAAGGGAACAGCACCTCATGATTGCGGTCATTCTTGGCGATGAGCGCGACCGCCTCGCCCGGTTCCATCGTGAAGCCAACCCCCAGAATGTTCGAGCCCTGGAAAGAAAGGCCGACATTGCTTTGTAAGCGGTGTGGATTGCCCGAGACATGCGACTCGGCGTTTAGGGAAGAAGTGATACCTGGGACGACCAGTCCGTCGGCGCGCCGCTCGGCCGCGGCATCGAGTGGTGCCCGGCTCGTCCAAACTGCGCAAAACTCAAGCGCCGCGGACTGCGACGGCCAAGGCCTGCTCTTAACGGCTTGCCGGATGGTCGCCCCATGTGCGATGAGCTGATCCAGGCCCACCTCGCGCGTGTCGCCCTGCGCAAGGGTATTGGTGGCGATCAGTCCAGTCTGCCCGTCGGAGTTGAGCAGGCCGTGCACCCGAAGCAGGAAGTAGGCGACCAAGTCGGCGCTGCCTCGTGAACCATGACCGATCACGCTGATAAGCAGTTCGCGATAGGCCGGGCCGAGGGTGCCGGTGACCTTTTGGCCGCCGAGGAACGGCGGGTTGCCAATGATGGCGTCGAAGCCGCCCTGCTCGAAGACCTCAGGGAATTCCAGCGGCCAATGCAGCGGCTTTCGGTCGAGCCCCCCAGGCGGCCGGTCGAGAGCCAACCACGACCGTGCCTGTTCGACCAGCGGATCCACCTCGTCTTCTCGGCTGAGACGCTGGGCCAGCGCCCCGACCCGCTCGGCGATGGCGACCGAATCCTGACCGCGCTTCAGCGAGGCGAGTGAGGCTCCTATGACTAAATCCGCATATGCGTCGGCCCGCCGACGCACCGTCTGGACCTCTTCAAGCAACTGACGCTTCTCGCCCAGACCGGCCTGGTCGTCAGGCAGGGCGGCTACTTGCTGTCGCAGATTAAGCACCTCGGACAGATCCCGATCCAGCCTCAGGTCAGTCGCGCCACCTTCCGCCAGCGTCGTCCGGTTTCCGATGCCCAGCAGCGAGTCGCCGGCGACGAGGCGGTCGTCGAGGAAGGTGAAGGGGCGCTGTGGGTCCATGGATACCAGCCACAGGGACAGCTTTGCCATCTCCACGGCCATCGGGTTGATGTCCACCCCGTACAGGCAGTGCTCGATGATTTGCCGCCGCGCCTCGATGACCAGCGGGTCGTCGTCGGCCTCCACCACGCGACCGACGCTATGCTCGCGATGGGCGAGCGCTCTATCGTCGCCCTCCCGCAACCACGCCTCGATCAGGTGGCCGGCCAGGTAGCGCGCGGCCGCGACGAGGAACGCCGCCGAGCCCATCGCGATATCAGCCACCTTCAGGGCGAGGATGTCCTTGCTGGACTTCGATTTCCACTGTGACTTGTCCGCGGTCTGCAGAGGCCCCGGCTCATACACGAGCGGCTCTAGCGCCCCCTCGACCACCTCCTCGGCGAGGAAGCGCGGCGTGTAGTGGGTGCCGGTGTTGCGGCGTAGTGCCGACTCGGTGACGTAGAGCGCCCCCGGCAGGATCACCACCGGCAAACCGCGCAGGTCCTCGCGGACGATTCCGATAAACGGCAGGAGCCGCTCGGAGAGCGGGAAGTCGCCGCCGGTCACCGCGAGCAGCTTCTTCCGTGCCTCCTCCCGCTCCACCCCGTCGAGCGGTGCGAGCTTCTTCGTCAGCGCCGCGACCGACCCGATGTTCGAGTCCTTGTACTTCTCCGCGAGCGCCTTGGCCAGGTCGTCGGACCGCTCCCGCAGCGACTCCAGGTCGGCGAGCGCGACCTCCTCCTCGAGCCCCTCCTTGCCGATCAGCCCGACGGTCACGTCCTGCGCCCGGAAGCCTTCGAAGGAGAGCAGGCCCTCGTAGACGTACCCGATCTGCTCGACGTCAAGGCTGCGGAAGCTGACCGTGCGGCGTTCGCGGGAGCGGCCGGTGCCGACCTCGACGTACTGGACCGCGCGCAGCATGTGCAGCACGGTCCGGTCGTCGACCGACAGCGGCAGCCACGGGGTCGCCTCCGGGTCGAAGAGCGACCCGTCGTGGCCGTGCAGCTTGAGCCGCGGGTGGTCGATGCCGTGGTAGACGGCGTTGAACAGCGCCCGCAGCCGGTGCCAGGCCGCGGAGCTGTGCTCCAGGTCCTCCTCGCTGCCCTCGTTGGCCCGCTGTTCCAACTCGGCGCAGAGCCGCCCGGCCGAGTACGCCGTCGCGTACAGCTCGTTGTCGGCGGGCAGTAGCTTGCGTTCCTCGGCGAAGAGCAGGAAGACGATCCGCATCATCACCGAGACCGCGCCGCGGTAGACCTCGTGGGCGTCGACCTCGGCGAGGCCGCGCGCACCCAGTTCACGCTCACGCACGTCGATGCGGCCGATCGCGGCGACGAGCAGTTCGACGGCCCGGCGCACCTGCACGCCGAGCGCCTCGGTGATCTCCTCCTGGCTACCCAGGCTGTCGCGCAGCAGCGGCACCAACCGCTCCGCGTCCGGGACGCCGAAGAACCGGCGGCGGGACAGCAGCGAGACGAACGCCCGCACCACGTCGCGTTCGGCCGCCTCGGGCCAGGCGATGGTGTCGAAGGTGGCGGTGGTGGTCACGCCGCCGCGCGGCGCCCACACCAGCGTCCACAAGCGACCGTCGGTGGCCAGGCCGAGCTCGATGTTGTGGTGCCGGCACAGGTGGGCGAGCCGGTCGGTCGGCGTCGCGGCCCACGTCTCGCCAGCGATACGGGCGGTCGGCTGTTGGCCGGGCGGGCAGACGAAGCCGAGCAGTCGTACGCTGTCGGGCTTGACCTCCTCCCCCGGCTCGGCCAGCACGAACGACGGCCGCAGCTCGGTGTCGTGCTCGGCGACGACGTAGGCGAGCGGGTCCAGGCCATCGGCGTGCAGCGCGTCGGCCCAGCCGAGCAGCTCGCCGAGCACGTACCCGATCCAGGTCTCCTGGCCGGCGGCGGTGTCGGCCTGCCACGTGGTGTGCTCCTGGCGCAGCCGCTCGCGGGTCTTCTTGTCGAGGGCGTCGAGGGTGGGCCAGGTGCGGCGCAGCACCGGCAGGCTGAGGAACGGGCCGTTGACGTCGACCAGGCTGAGCCAGTTGCGGTGCTGTTCGGCGCCGTCGGGGGCGGGGCGGCGGAACGTGCGGCTCATCGGGTGGCCTCCCGGGTCGGCACGACGAAGACCACGGCGACCGGGAACCGGTGTGGCTTCGGGTCGCGGTAGCGGGCGGCGACGGCCGCGAGTTCGCGGTCGCGCTCGGCTTCGAGGGCCGACAAGCGTTCCTCCCAGGATTGGCGGTCCTTGCGGTACTGGGCGAGCTCTTCCTTGCTCTTGCTCATCGCGACGAGCTGCGCGGATGTAAACAGGGAGTCCTGCCCGTCGACGCCTTCCTCCGGCGTCGCCAGCGCGCCGCGCAGGGTGGCGGCAAACTGGTCGAGGTTGTGGATGATGCGCTGTTGCTCTGCCTCCTCTCGCTGCACGAGCTTGCGCTCGAGCGCCTCCTGCCGCGTGTTGGTGCGCCAGTCGACGGCGGCGAGCAGGCCGTCGGCGATCCGTGGCCAGCGTTCGGCGAGTTTGGCCTGCACGAACGGCGAGGCGGCCGTGCCGGCGGACAGCGCCCGGTCGAGGATGCCGCCGAGGGTGCCGAGGTTCTCCAAGCGGCGGAAGCGGCCCTGCTCGGGCGCCCAACCTCCGGCGTAGAGCACCTCCTCGTGCAGGCGGACACCGTCGGCGCCGACGAGGACGAACCGGGAGTACGCGCCGACCAGCACGTCCTCCAGCGCGGGGTCGTCGCTGACGACCGCGGCCACCCGGTGAAGGCCGATGTCCGGGTTGGAGACGGCGGCCCGCAGCAGCCGGGTCGACATGGCGACCAGCGGGTGGTTGAGGTGGGCGAGGACGATGCCGTCGCGGTCAACCTTGGCCACCTGCGGGTCGAAGGTGACCGGAAGCTGACGGGGTGGCTCGCCGTCGTCCTGGAGCTTGGCGGTGAGGCCGGCACCGGCGCGCTGCCACGAGCCGGTCAGCGGCGGCACCCGGTAGAGGCCGTCGACCAGATGCTTGTCGTCGGTGTGGCGTTCCAGTCGCTGCTGGCGGGCCAGTTCCAATGCGGTGTCGACGACCCGCTTGACGGCCGGTGGCGTGATGCCGAGTTCCTCGACCGTCTTGTCGAGGTCGGCGCGGAGCCGGCGCACCTGCTCCCGCACGTTGGCCTCGGTGGGCAGTCGACCCGCCCGGCCCTTGCCGGCCTTGTCGATGTCGACGCCGACCTGCTCGCCGAGCATGCGCCGCTGGACGGCGTCGGAGAGCACGGCGTTGACGGCGCCGAGGTCCTCCTCCATCCGGGCTACCTTCGTGGCGACCCGGGACAGGAACTCCAGGTCCGCCTCGAACGAGTCGACCGGCTTGCCGAAACCCGTACCGACGAAGTGCTGGATTTCGGGGGTGACCGTCTGCCCGTACCGGTCGATGCGGCCGATCCGCTGCTCCAGCTTGTTGGGGTTGAACGGGATGTCGTAGTTGACCAGCCGGTGGCAATGGTTCTGCAGGTCGATGCCCTCGCTGGCCGCGTCCGTGGCGAGCAGGATGCGCACCGGCCGCTCGGTGGGGTCGGCCTGGAAGGCGAGGCGGATCTGCTCCCGCTCGTCGGGCGGCGTGCCACCGTGCAGCAGCGCGAGCCCGTCGCCACCGAGACCCTCCTGCCGCAGCAGGTCGGCGAGCCACATGTGCGTGTCACGGTATTCCGTGAACACGACGACGCGCTCATTGGTCCAATGCAGGCCGTCCGGTCGGCAGATCGCGGCCAGATACGTGATCAGCTCGCGAGCCTTGGCGTCGGGCTGCGCCTCCTTGGCCTCCGCCCACTCAAGCATCTTCTGCAGCAGGGCCGTCTCGTCGGAGGTCGCGTCGGGCTGCATCGGCCGAGCCCGGTTGAGCGCGTCGTCCTCGGCCTCGGCCAGCTGCTCGTCGTCGTAGGTGGCGACGTCGTCCATGAAGTCGTCGAGCCACTCCGGCACGTCGTCGCCGGCGGCCAGGCTGGCCGAGCCCTTCCGGCTGGCCAGCGTGTCGAGGTAGACCCGAACGGTGTGCGCGAACGCGGCCGGGCTGGAGAACAGCCGCTTCTTGAGCAGCAGTGTGACCAGGTCGGTGGCCTTGCGGCCCCGCTGCGAGTGCAGCCGCTTGCGCCGCAACTCGGCGAACTCGGTGAGCAGCGCGTGAATCTGCCGTTCGTCGTCCGGGTACGCGACCGGGATCGCTGACGCCGTCCGCTCGACGAAGCGCGGACTCCCGTCCGGGTTCTCGATGTCACGCTTCAACCGGCGTACGACGGTCTCCTTGACCGCGGTCTGGTCGGGCCGGACACCGCGGGCGAACCGCTGGTTGTCGAGGATCTCCAATAGCGCCGTGAAGGACGCCTGGTAGCCGTTGTGCGGGGTGGCCGACAGGAACAACCGGTGGGTGAAGTGCGGCGCCAGCCGCCGGATCAGCTTCGTCTGCTGCGAGTCGACCGCGTAGACCTGCTTGGGCGCCGCGGGCGCGACATGGTGCGCCTCGTCGAGGACGAGCAGGTCAAACGTGCGCGGATAGGTCGGCCCGTCGGCGGGCAGCACCTCGTCGAGCAGCCGCTGCGCCTTCGGGCCGCGCAGCCAGGGCAGGCTGACGATGCTCAGCGGGTAGACCTCGAAGGGGTTGGCCGCCGAACCGTGCGTGCGACGTACGGCCGCGCACCGTTCCGAGTCGATGATGGTGAAGTCGAGGCCGAATTTCTCGGCCATCTCGTCCTGCCACTTCAGCGTCAAGCCGGCCGGGCAGACAATCATGATGCGCCGGGCGCGGTGGCGCAGCAGCAACTCCTGGGCGACGAGGCCGGCCTCGATGGTCTTGCCAAGGCCCACGTCGTCGGCGAGCAGCAGGTTGACGCGCGGCGCGTCCACTGCGCGGGCCACGGGCTCGAGCTGGTAATCCTCGATCGCGACACCGGAGCGGTACGGCGCCTGCAGCGTCTTCACGTCGGCGGAAGTGACGGCCGACCAGCGCACCGCGTCGAGGAAGGCGGCCAGGCGCTGCGGGGAGTCGAACTTGCCTTCGTCGACGCTCGGCAGCGCGCCACTGGGCAAGACCTGGCGACCCGGCTCCACGTCCCAGATCACATCGAGGGTGTGACCGTAGCGGCCGTCCTCGACACTCTGCAGGCTGACCAGGCTGCTGTGCTCGCCGTCCTGGACGTCGCTGACCACCCACCGCTGGCCGCGTACCGCCACCAGGTCACCGATCGTCGGCTTCTCCGCCGTCGTCGCGCTCGGCATCCGTCCCCCTGTCCACTGCTTGCCGTCACACCGCGTGAGCAACGTACGCCCGTCACTGACGCGGGCGAAGTCCACCGAAGGGCTTGTTTGTTCGATTCACACGTCAACGCCATCCGCACGATGGCTTGATGGTCAGCCTGCTGTCAGAACGCGGCTGCTCATTTGAGCCCGTCGCCAGGGTCATGACTGAACAGCAGTAGCTCCACCAGGTCAGGCGTCCACCGCTCCCCCGCCTCGGACAACTGAGCTGCGGCCTGACCGAGGAAGGCCTGGTATACGTGGTAGCGATAGGCCGACCAGCGAGGACCGCGCCAGACCCAGCGAGCGGAGCCCGCTCCGAGCGCGTAGGGCCTCGTCGGCACGCCGGGCCCAGAAGAATCGCATCCGATCCGCCAGGCGGGCGTCCAAAATCATCGCCGGACAGTGTGCTTCGCTGCTCCTACTAGCGAAGTACAGGAACTTGGTGAGAAAGGCGGGACCGAGGGCCGGGATACGCCTTTGCTTGAGCAGCAGATGATATGCGCATACCGGTCCTTTTCGGTCCAGCACGTCGACCGCTGCGGCCAACCGGGAGCCCACCTCGTCGCGCGACAGCGGCACGCGCTTCCAAAGGTTGCCCGTCACCCAGGAGAGCCGCGTCGGGCCGAATCCGCGCTTGCCCCAACCCCAGGCGAACGAGACGACCAGCAGCGGCAACCAGTTACCTGTCTCACGGCAGCGCCGCGCCTCGGCCGTCACGTCGTCCCGGCTCAGCGGACGCATGGAGAAGTCATCTTCGGCGAACGGCAACAGGAGGTCGCTCTGCCACCACTGCGCCGGCTCCACGTTCACTGCATGTCGCCCGACCAGGACCTCCGGTGACTCCTCGCCATGCTCGGCTGCCATGCCTCGCCGCTGCCGGGTCAGCCAGTCGTGTTCGTCATCCCGGAGTCCGCCGTTGACAACTCCGGCGTCGTACTTCGACGCATTTTCGGGAAGGTGCACTTCACGCCTTCTTCCTCGCCCTACGAACGGATGGCTCAGCAGGACGCAAGGAGCCGCCGGCGAGACCATCGGCGGTAAGCCGAATTAACTCGGCGCCGAGTTCCGACGCCTGTTGGAGTGCCGACTCGAAGGCTTCCAGTCGCTGGTACGCCTGTCCATGCTCCCGTTGGTCCGGCAGCGGCAGCCGCCGCACCTGAGCACGCCGGACGTCGTACCGGGTGATGCCGGACAGGCTCGATGTCTGCTTCTCGTTGGCGCTGGCGCGTACCTGTCCGGCCAGGAACCACGGATCCAGCGCGGCGGCATTCGGGCGCAGTAGGTACAGATTGGGGCCGAGCAACGTCCCATCGGTGGCGATGACGCGGGCGATGAGCCTAGGAGCGACCGTCGGCACGACCACATCCCCGCGGACCAGGCTGATCTGCTGCCCGAGCTGGCCATCGCCCCATCCGGACGCCTCGCCACCCGAGGCCACGTCCGGACCGGTGAGCACCCGCGGCCCCGCGGTCACCCCTGACGGCTCCTCGTCGGGCGAACCGGTGGAGCGGATCGGGCCGATCAGCTGCAGCGCGCCGGTCCGAGCCAGCTCGGCGACCGAGACCGTCGGTGCTGTCGCGCCATCAGGCTCCGAGATGGTCTCGGGCATCAGCGCGGGCAAGTCTTTGACGACGGCGGCTAGTCGGTCTTTGACTCGTGCCAGATCTGTTCCGGTCGGCTGCCCTGGGCCGGCCGCTTGTCGGCGCGCGGGCGTCAGGTCGATCTCCTCGTCAAGCAGGTCGATCACCGGTACGGCGCGGGCGAAACCAGCCTCATCGAGGTCGGTTTCCGGTGCATCGGCGAAGGCTTGCCAGGCCGCAAGCACCCGCCCGTACAGGTCGCCATGCTGGCCGTTGGCGGCGTCGATCAACAACGCTCGCGCGGGCGTCGGCTCGTCCACCAACGGCCGTTGCAACACCCACAGGTGCAGTGGTACGCCGTGTGGTGCGGCTGCCCCACCCGGAAGGGCGATGATGGCGCGCAGGGCGCCGGCTCGTAGCAGTTGCCCTCGGATGCGCCGGGCCCCCCGACGGCCGGCGACGGTCGGCGGCATCAGGAGGACCGCGTGCCCGCCGGACCGCAAGTGGGCCAACGAGTGTTGTACCCAGGCCAGCTCCGGCTCCGTGCGCGGCGGCACGCCGTACTCCCAGCGCGCGTCGTAGCCCAACTCCTCGAGGCCCCAGTTGGCGATGCCGAACGGCGGGTGACAGACGACGGCGTCGAAGGTGCGGCCGGCGTACGCGTCGCTGCGCAGCGAGTCGCCGCCAGCGACCTCCCCCGCCACGTCGCGCAGGGCCAGCCACAACTCGGCAAGCCTGGCCAGGTCCTCGTCCAATTCCTGTCCGTACGTGGCCACGGACCCCGCACGTACGGCGGCCCGGAGCGTCGCGCCGGTGCCGGTCGCCGGGTCGAGCACCGAGCCGCCGCCAACGCCGGCGATGTCCACCATGAGGTCGGCGAGATCATCCGGCGTGGCGAACGGCCGGCCCGGCCCGGGCGCCGAAAAGCGCTGCCACAACTCATCGAAAGCGGGTTGCGGGCCGAGCTCGTCAGCCAAGGCGTCGACCTCAGGAAGCAGATCGGCGAGCCGCCTCGCCAGCTGCTTGCGGGCTGGTTGCTTTTCGCGTTGTCCGGCCAGCAGGTAGGCGCCGACGTCGGCTAGCGCCGCGGCGGGCCCTTCCTTCGCGGCCGCCAGGTGTCGCCAGAGCCGGTCGGCCCGGGCGATCTCGCCGAGCTTGCCCTGTCTGCGCAGCCACTGCTCGACCTGCGCCAGGTCGAACTCCGGGCTGGACGCGGTGCCGCCAACCGGCGACGGGAAGTCGGCGAACCGCTTGCGCCAGTTGCTGACCGCGGCCCGACCGACTCCGGCGAGTCGGGCGATCTCTGCGGCGGTGATAGTCAGTGTCTCCTGCACTTTTGCAGTGTGGCACATGCGTCAAGCATCTCGTCTGTTGACACCGTTCACAGATGATGCTCTCATTGACGCCGTCACATTGACAACGGGAGGAACACGATGCGCAAGACCGCCACCTTCGCCCTGATCGTCACCGGCCTCGTCACGCTGGGCTGCGGCGCGGGAAGCACCGACAAGGACACCGCCAGCGGCGCCGACACCGGCGCGGCCGCAGCCAAGGGCGACGACAAGCCCAAGACCGCGAAGATCGGCGAGCCGGCCCGGGACGGGAAGTTCGAGTTCACCGTCAAGACGTCGAAGTGCGGTGTCAGGAAGGTCGGCACGTCGATGCTCGGCGCCGAAGCACAGGGCCAGTTCTGCCTCATCACCGTCAACGTCAAGAACATCGGCAAGGAGGCGCAGATGTTCGACGGCAGCAGCCAGAAGGCGTACGCCGCGAACGGCACCGAGTACTCGGCCGACAGCGAGGCCGCGCTCTACGCGAACAAGAACGCCGACACGTTCCTCAACGACATCAACCCGGGCAACCAGGTGACCGGCGTGGTCGTCTTCGACATCCCGAAGAACGTCAAGCTCAGCAAGCTCGAACTGCACGACTCGCCGTTCTCTGGCGGCGTGACGGTCGCCCTCACCTGATCCACCGCTCGTCCCGGGGCGGGCGCTACGCCCGCCCCTTCCGTGGCCTTACCACGCCGCTGACCCAGAACACCGCTCTGCCGCGAACAGAGCCCAACAGGCTGCAAACAGGGGGTCCGCCATGGACGACGCACTCACGCTCTATCACGAACTGACCGACCGGTTGCGTGCTCTCGGAACCGCCGACCCGGTGGTCGACCTGGTCCTCGCCGCCTTCCGGGGCGACGAAACTCTGGCGGCTGTCATGCGTGGCGAGCCATTGCCCGCCGCGCCCACCAACGAGACGACCACGGCGGAGCAGCCGCAGGTCTTCCTCGAGTCGGTGGAGGTCACCGGCTTCCGCGGGATCGGTCCACAGGCCGCGCTGCGGCTCAAGCCCGGGCCTGGCTTGACCGTGGTCGCCGGCCGGAACGGCTCCGCCAAGTCGAGTCTTGCCGAGGCAGCCGAGTACGTCCTTACCGAAGACTCGCCGCGCTGGTCGCAGCGGCCGGCGGTCTTCCGCGAGGGCTGGCGCAACCTGCACTACGACGGCGAACGCGCGATCACGGTGAAGCTACGGCCCGGCTCCGGCGGCCCGCCGGTGATGGTCCGCCAGGCTTGGGCAGCCGGCGAAACGGACCTGGCCGCCGCGACGGTCAGCGTGACGGGGAACGGCGCGATGACGCCGTCCGAGGACCTGCCCGAGTGGCTGCGCTCAGCCGACCGATTCCGGCCGTTCCTGTCGGCCAGAGATCTGGAACGGGTGATCGCTTCCAAGCCCACCGAGCTGTACGACTCGATCGCGCCGATCCTGGGCCTGGCGCCACTGGTCGCCGCCAGCGGCCGGCTGCAGGCTCTGCGCAAGGAGCGCGAGGACCGGGTCGTGGCGGTCCGCGCCGCGTTCAACGATCTGCGTACGCGACTTGACGCCATGGACGACCCGCGAGCGGCGGAAGCCGTACGCCTGCTCGATCGGCAGGCGGGAAGGGCGAACCTCCCGGCACTCGCCGCGCTGGCCGGCGGCGAGACCGTTGGCGATGACGCGCGTGCGGCGGCAGCCGCGCGGCGACTCGCCGAGCAGGAGATGCCCGACACCGCCCACGCGCTACGCGAACTGGCCGAAGCCACCACGACGGTACAGAACCTCGCCAGTACGGAGATGGCCATCGGGCATCGGGTGGCGGACCTGCTGTGGGGCGCCCTGGAGGTGCACCGCGACCTCGGCGATCAGTCGTGCCCCGTGTGCGGGGTCGGCGTTCTCAACGCGTCCTGGCGGGAAAGTGCCGAACAGGAGGTCGAGCGGCTGCGTGCGGCCACCGAGACGGTCCGTGCGGCGACCCGTCGGCAGCAGGAGTTGCACCGGGAGGTGGAAGGGCAGCTCAACGACGTCCGCCGGATGTTGGAACCGGTCGTGGCGGCGCTCGCCGCACCGCTGCCGCGGCAGACCGCCGCGGTGCGTACGGCGCTGGCTTCTATGGCGGTCGATGAGGGCCCCTGGGAAACCGTCACGGCGGCGCGTGACGAGCTCGTCGCGGCGGCGGCCGAGTGGCTTGCCCGTCGGCACGACGCATGGCTGGAGCCCGGTGCGGCGATCCGCCGCTGGGTGGAGGACGCCACGGTGGTCCGGGCCGAGGCGGACAAGCTGGCTCTGCTGACCAAGGCGCGCCACGTCCTGGTCGACGTCACCGCCGCCGACGGGGGGAACGGCGACAGCCAGCGGCATCCGCTTCTCCATTGAGGAACCGAGACCTCGGAGGTGCGCAGCGGACCCCTGTGAATTGGCTCTATATGAGCGTTGCCCGCAATGCCAACCCTGAGCCTTGGCGTACCAAATGTTACGGTGCCACGGTTTCATGCCAACTTCTTGAAGGATCGCCCGCCGTGTCTCGCTTAGTTCATGCAACAGACGAGCACCGCTCGCTACACCCACTCTTCAACAATGGATCGCGCATGGTTAAAGCCTCTGCGGCAAACGAGGTGAAACCGGATCGACCAAGCAGTCAGCTTCGGCAACACCGCGGCGCTGAGCACATGTTCGAAGCCGCGCCTTCGCTTCTGACCTGTGATGGCCGAAGACGCGTCCAAGCGGTCGAGGGCCTCGAAGTCCCGACGCCAGGCGTGCCGCTCGGGTCATCGTCAGAACCCTTCTCCGAGCGGTGCCTGAGCTCGTCGACGAACACTCCACTGTGGTTGCTGGTATCATTGGCCGTACTCCCCGTTGACGGTGGCGCCGTCCTTAATGTCATACGTGACGTCAACATTCTGAGACACCGAGGGCGCTGCTTCATTCGTCACGTTGACGTGAAGACGTACTGAAACCGCCGTCCGGCATCCTGATCCCGAGGGTGCGACCGGCCGACTCGGGTCGTCTGGTCGAAGGAGGTCAGGCCCTCTTTTCCATGTGCGGGCCTGACCTCGTCCCGGTGCAGAACCGGCGGTGACCCGCCCGACGAACGATCAGCGAGGAAGGCTGAATAGCTGGCGTGGGTCGTCCCGGCGTGCGGTCCTGGCCACCCTAAGTAACTCTTCGACTCGATGGGTCAGGTCGAAGAGACCCAAGATTGAGGCGTCGCTGCTGCGGCCACTTCGCAGACACCGCAGACCCCTGGCGTCTATGTCAAGAACGGCTAGGTCGATCTCTGACGATGGTGGCCGGCCCGGGCTCGTCGATGCCGGTGACCGGGGCGTGGGCGTCGGCGTAGGCGGTTGTGATCGCGGTGCGGGAGGTGACCGGCACCCACACCAGCAGGTCCACCCGGCCGGCCGTCCACTGCTGGTGGGCGAGCGCGGCGGCGATCTGGGTCTTGCCGACCCCGCCCAGCCCAGACAACACCTGACCCAGCACCACGGCCTGCCCGTCGGTCGCGGCGATGGCCTCGGCGAGGGAACGGTCGGCGGGCCGCTCGACCCGCCGGTCGGCCAGTGGTGGGACCGCCCCGACCCGCACTGGCCAGGTTACCGGCGCGCGCCCGTGCAGGCTGAGCGCGTCGACCCGGTCGGCCATGAGACCGAGCTGCGCGAGCAGCCCGAGTAATGGTGCGGCCGCTGACGGGTGTGCCTTCTTGGGCAAGCTCGAAGGCGATGCGCGATGCCGACCAATTGTGCTCGCGCCGCATTGATTCGATCCCGTTGCAGAGGGTGGCCGGGGGTTGCGGTCGGCTTGCGTGCTGGAGCGGATGAGCGGTCGACGAGACCGATCTCTCCGAACTGCGGTAACGGTTGAACCCATTTCGACGCGGTGCCGCGCGGGCTTCCCGTCTCAGCCGCTACGTGCGCGATCGGCCGGTCCGGCCACGTTGGACCAGTCGCTTCCGGCCTTCCGGAGTCAGCGGGCTGTTGCGATGAGTCACGAGTCGAGGGCGCTGGCCGAGCGCGACTCCGAAGCAGAGTGCACCGGCGAGCACGAGTACGGCAGCAGCACCGATGAACAGCGCGGCCGACTGCGAGGCGAAGCCCAGGGAGGCCGCCGATCCGGCGATGGCGGTGAACAGTGCGATCCCGAGCGCGCCGCCGGTCTGGCGGGCCGTGTTGCTCGCGCCGGAGGCCAGGCCTGGCGTGCCGGGTGTCGCTTTCAGTGCAGCTGCGACGATCGCGGGAGTGAGCATGCCGAGCCCGGTGCCCCACAGGGCGAGGAAGAAGGCCAGAGCGACGTAGCCCGTCCCGGTGTTCGTGAGCGTGGCTGCGATCCCTGTCATCCCGGCAGCCGCGATGACCGCGCCGAACGCGCTGGCCCGCCATACGCCGATGCGGGTGGCGAGTCGCCCGGCCGGTGCTCCGAGCAAAGGTAGTGGCAGCATTGCTGGCAGTGTCAGCAGGCCTGCCTCCAGTGGGTTGAGCCGGTGCACGTCCTGGAAGACCTGAGTCAGCAAGAACAGCCCGCCAAGGGCGCACAGGTTCATCAGCCCCGCTACCAGGGATGCCAGCCCGAGCGGGCGGCGCGCAGACTGCGGCACGGGCAGCAACGGGTGCGCCGCCCGGCGCTCGACGGCGAGGAATCCGAACAGAGCGCAGGCCGCCGTGGCCGCGAGGATCACGGTGAGGATGGGCGAGATCGGGGCCTGGATGATGCCGGTGACCAGGCAGATCAGTGCGATCACGAGCAGTGCGGCGCCCGTCCAGTCCACGCTCCGCTCCGGCCTTGCCCCTGGGACGGGCCGCTGCAGCCGGATGACGGGCACCAACGCCACGGCGATGACCGGCACCGCCAGCCAGAACACGGCTCGCCACCCTGCGGCCTGGACCAGGAGTCCGCCGACGACGGGGCCTGCGGGAAGTGCCGCGCCGCCGATCGCGGCCCATGCCCCGACTAGACGGTTCCTCGATGTCTCATCCGGGCTGCTATCGACGAGGAGAGCCAACGTGCCCGGCAACATCAAAGCCGCGCCAATGCCCTGAACCGCACGGGCCGCGACCAGAACGCCGATCGTCGGGGCCAGCGCGCACGCCACGGAAGCCGTCCCGAAGCCGACCATGCCGAGCAGCACAACTCGACGGTGGCCGATGAGGTCACCGATCGCCCCGGATGCCAGCAGAAGCGCAGCTAGGGGCACCGAGTACGCGTCTACCGTCCACGCCAGTCCACTGCTACCCGCGTGCAGCTGCGCGCCGATCTGCGGAAGCGCGATGTTGACGACGGTCACGTCGAGCAGGACGAGGAAGTAACCGCCGCACAGTGCAAAGATCAGCGGCCAGCGAGAACGAGTCGGTGCCATACCCCGATTCTCAGCACGGGACGTTTCAGCCGGCGTCGAAGCATTCCGTACTAGCCTCGAAGCATGAGCCAGAACCCGACCGCACAGGGCGAGCCGGATATCGCGGGGCTCGCCTCGGCATTCGCGGACCCCCGGCGTGCGCGGGTGCTGATGGCGTTGGTCGACGGCCGCGCCCTACCTGCTGGGCGGCTCGCCGAGGAGGCAGGCGTGTCCGCGTCTACGATCAGCAACCACCTGACGGTGCTGCTGAACCACGATCTGGTGGCCGTCGAGCAGCAGGGCCGGCACCGCTACTACCGCCTCGCAACCAGCGAAGTCGAAGGGGTCCTCGAAGCCCTCGCCAGGCTCGCGCCACGGACCCCGATCACGTCACTACGCGCGCATACCCGTGCGCACGCGATACGCGCTGCCCGCACCTGCTATCGCCACCTGGCTGGGCAGGCGGGCGTGGAGCTGTTCCAGCGGTTCATCCGGGCCAGCTGGGTCACCGGCGGCGACGGGCTCCATCGTCCCGACCTTGTCGGCGAGAGGCTGTCTTCCTCCGGGAAAGGTGATCAATACCGGCTCTCGCTGGCCGGAGCCGAATCGCTTGCGGCATGGGGCATCGAGCCCAGACTGCTCTCGACCACGCGACCGCTGCGCTACTGCATCGACTGGACGGAACAAGCCCACCACCTCGCTGGTCCACTTGGCACAGCAGTCACCCACCGACTTTTCGAACTCGGCTGGATCGTACGGAACAAGGTTCCCCGCAGCGTCGGCGTCACAGACGAAGGAGAAGCCGGGCTCGCGTCGCTCGCGCCACCCGCGTGAAACCTCATCGAAAAGCGAACTGCACGACGTCAACAACGTACTGGCCAGCAGCTAGCCGCTTCTCGGCGCCGAGCATGGGTCGCCCGCCTCGGGGGCTGCCGGGTTTCGGCGCGGATGGGTTATCGCACTGGGCTGGCCGCGGTGTCGAGGTACTTCGACTGGGCGGGGATGGGCCGGAGGTAGTGGGTGTCGACCAGCTCGCCGACGTCCTTGACGCTGGGGTGGTTGGGTCGCGCAGCGGCCTCGGCGGAACTTCCGGTGTCCGCGCTGTGGGTCAGGCTCTGATGTTTCGCCCAGCACCGGGCATGGCGGGCCACCAGACGGCCGTCGCAGAACACCTCCACCTGAGCGGCGTCAGCGGTGGCCTCGACACGACGCCCGACGACCCAGGGGATGCACGGAGTAGTCGTTACTGTCCAGACGCACGTAATGATCCCGAGGCAACCGGGTCGCGGGCCAGTTGCGTCAGGCGGGTGCCGTCCAGGAACCAGCGGATGACCAGCGCGGCCTGCTCGAAACAGCCCAACGCGCGGGTGCCAGCGCGGGTACCTCGCCGCTGGCGTTCGGCCCTTAGCAGGCCCGAGACGAACAGCACGATCTCCTCGCGCACGTTCAAGGTGGCGGTGTATGTGACATTCATCAGCGACGCTGAACTTCTATGAAGTTGATCTTTGGAAGGACCTCTCCATACCGGGTTCCGCGTCTTGGTGCACACCTACGGTTTCGGCGTGTCGGATGGCATCGCCTGTTAGCCGCCGACAGTCACCGCTATCTTTGCGCGAGATGAACACTGTGCGTTGAGTTTGTTCGGCCAGCTGCGCCCAGGAAAAGCGTTGGCGTTGTTCGCTGGCGGCGTGGTCGGGTCCCTCGACCAGCTCGACAAGGACCGATGCCGGATCGATGTCCGGGTCTGCGACGTCAAGGAAACTTGCGCGAACCGGCGACCGTCTCGCAGCGTCGAAGGCACGTGGACACGCTTCTGGACATGCTTATGTTTCTTGCGGTGGCGCTGCACGGATATCTCACGGGGCAAGGCTTCCCGCCAGGTGAGCGGATTCGCCGGTGGGGCGGCCGTTTCCCTATGGCCGTGGTTCGCCCGTCGGGACCGTGGCGTTGGTGGTCACGGCTGCTGTCCGTGGTGGGTGCACTCGCCACCACGGCGCCGGTGTGGCCGATCATCCAACCGGGAGATCCCTTCGCGGACGAGACGTTGGAGCCCGCCGAGGTCGCTGATCGTCCCTGTGGTCCTTGTGTTCCGGCTGCGTGGGCCCTGCTCGGCTGGTGCAGGCCGTATGCCGGGCGCGCCGCTGGCGTGCTCGCCGCGTGTGCCGGATGGTCGCTGTGGACCAGCACCTTCGGCAGCTACGGCACCCGACCCAACGTCGACGACGGACTGCGCTGGCATCTGGTGGGAACCGGCGTCATCGTCGCGTCCGCAACCGTGATCGAGGCCTCGCGGCGCGGACTGCGGCAACAGTTGAGCAAGCGCCGGGCGGCCGGCGTGCTCGTGTGGATAGTCGGCGTGGCTGCCATCTTCGCGATATCGGTCGTCGGCGACGAGCAGTTGCCGCCGCGTGACGCCATCCTACCGCTGCCTCCGGCGATGACCGTGGCTCACGAGGAGGCCGGCTGCGCCACGCCCAAACAGTTCCCTCCACGCACTTGCTGGCGCCGGCTCACGGTCGCGGCCACTGACAACGCGCCGGTCCAGGATCTGACCCGGGGGCTCGGCCAGCACCTGGAGCGGACCAAGGGCTGGCGGGTGACCTGGTATGGCTTCGACTCCGACCCCCACATTGAGTGCCGGCCGGCGGCCTGGATGGCCAACCCCTACCGCCTATGCGCTGACGTGCGGTCCGGCAAACAGCCGTCCACTGTGGACATGCGGTTCGTATTAGCCAATCCGCACGACCCCATCTACGACTGAGCAAGTGACCCTTCGGGCAGGCAGGCTCGTAATGGCCATAGTCTGATCATTGGCCTGCGGCTCCGGCCCCAGTCGCAATCACCGTGGCATCACCCGGGATCACATCCAGTGATGGACCCGTTGCGCGGAATCGCTCACTGGGCTGTGGTGGCCGCAGTCGACTGGATCAGCGTCCGTAGTGACCTAGTTGAGCCAGGCCCAGTCGTACGGGCGCGGCCCCTCAACTTGTCTTCTTCGTCGGCTCGCAGCTCGTTGCTGGTCAATGGCCCACGAGACGCATGCCAAGCCCGGCGTGGCGGTGCTCACCTCCGACGGGCCTGATTGATGGGCCCTTGTGGGCGAAGGCCAGCTCGGCTGTCGCCGCGACGGGCGTCGGTAGTGCCCCGTGAGCTGGTTGAGCGGCCGCGTCACTGGCCTTGTGTGGCGTCAAGACTCGAGGACGCAGACGGCTCCGCTTCACTGGTCCTCTTCGATGTGAAGGCGACCTGAAGCCGCCATCTGCCATCCTCACCGCACGGCGTAAGCGGCCGGCTCGGGTCGGCCGGTCGTAGGAAGGCACCGCTCCATCATGGTGCGAGCCCGGCCTCGCCTTCAGCGCAGAACGTCGGTGCATTCGGCAGCGAATGCTCCCGCCACGGTCTATGACGTCGAGCGAAAACCTCACGCGAGAAGGACTTTGATGAAGACGCCCCGAAGCCGGCCGCTGGGCAACCGACAGTGAACACGCGCGACGAAGGATCGATCGGGCGAGCCACATGAGCGGGCGCAGGCCGTCCCGGCGTGCCGTGCTGGCCGCGTCGGTCTTGGCCCTTGCCGCCGCCGGTGCAGCCGAGGCGGGTGCTATCTGGCGTCTATCCCATGAGCGCGAGACGCCAGCCCGGGCTGCCGATCGAGCCGCGGCCGCCTCGCCAACACCCAGTCCGACCCCGGATTATGTTGCTGCGGCTCGAACGAAGGTCGCAGCCTACGTGAAGATGGTCGGGAAAGGCCATGTCACGGTGTCGGTGAGGGATAGGGAAACCGACGTTGCGCTCTGCGTCGGCAACACTCGCTTCCAAACGGCCAGCATCGTCAAGGTCGACATTTTGGCCGCACTACTGCTGCACGCGCGGCAGAGCAAACAGGCGATCTCCAACCGCGACCGTCGCAGCGCCAGGACGATGATCACCGAGAGCGACAACGCCGCCGCGACCGCGTTGTACCGGCGCATCGGTGGCAAGTCGGGGCTGATTGCCGTTAACCGGACCCTCGGACTGAAGGAGACCACGCCCAACACGTCCTGGGGGATGACCACGACAACCGCAGCCGACCAGATCCGCCTGCTCACCACGCTCGCGGATGAGGAAGGTCCGTTGGACCACGAGGACCGGACGTACCTTTTCGGACTGATGGGCGAAGTCGAGGAGGCCCAAGGCTGGGGGGTCCCCGCAGCTGCAACCTCCGAGACCACTGGTGTCTACGTCAAGAACGGCTGGGACACGGTCGCCAACGATGACGGGCTGTGGCAGGTCAACTCGATCGGACGGCTCGTCGAGCCGGGGCATGACTGGCTTGTGGCCGTGCTCTCCAACCACCACAAGACACAGACAGCGGGCGTACGAATGGTCGAGGCGGTTGCCAAACGCACCCTCGGCCAGCTCCGCGAGCTGCCAACGACGACATCGTGACAACGGGAACGCCGACCGGACCGACGACGTGAAGGCGCCGTGAAAACGGCTCGTGATCGGATGTCTGCATGACTCATCCAGCAGGGGTGCGCCGAGTCGAGGGCACCCCGCTTCAGTCGAGCCTCGTTGATCGAAGGGTCACCGATTTTGACGCTGCCTAGATCTGATGCCGTCAAGCTTGTTGCAGAGTTGTTGATTTGCCTAGCGTTGGTGATTGCTTTTTTCTTGACGCCAGGAGTCTCCGGTCTCTCGACTCCAAATCCCATGCCGTCCATAGGAGCCTCCGTCGACGTGCTGCTTCCGGCGGAAGTCGTAGGCCGAGGCTGGGTCGCCTCGGAATCGAGCGCCGTCCCACCGTGGCCGTGGGTTCAAAAGGATTGCCCAACCTACCGGGATGCGGACTACGCTGCCCAATCGCATCGACTCAAGGCGAGCCAGCGTTCATACGCCAACGCCGCCACGGGACAGTCGGCGTTGCATGTCGTCGAAACCTATGAGCCTGGCTGGGCGGCGCAAGCCGTCAACGACGTGCGTAGAGTGTTGCGGGCATGTGGGAGGTACGACGCTTGGGGAGGCAGCATTTCGTTCACGGTCTTGCCTACGCCGAATGTCTGCGACGAGACACTTACCGTGCGCGGAGAAATTCGCCGTCCGGGCATTCCGACGTCTACCGCATATTTCCTCAGCGTGCGCTGCGGAGAACGGGTCTCAACGCTGAATATCCCTTCGATCGATAAGGCTGGCTCTCCGAGCGAACTTGGTCGTCGGACGGCTGAGCGAATCAAATAGCTCTCACGCCCTGTGCAAGTAACGGTTGCAGACCCGTCGAGCGGCGATCGAACAACACACCGAAGGTCACACGGTCGCCTTTCAAGATCTGCTCTACGGACCGTTGCGGTTGGTTTCAACGTGGTCGGTTCTGGCGGTTCTCAAGGCCCGCCGGGGCGGGTGAGTCTGCGTGTTGCCGGGCGCGCAGTAGGTGGTCGGCGAAGCTCGCGAAGCCGCCGCGCACGGTTTCCGGCCGTCTAGTCGAGACGGCGTTGCCGGGGGCCGGCGACGAGCCGTTCGGTCGGTCGGTCGGCGGCGCGGAAGAAGTCTCCAGAGCGCGGGCGATCGGCCTCATCGATCGGCCTGATGACCGCACTACAGGATCGACACCACGGGCAGAGCGCCCATGCGGGTCATACTGCCTACCCCATGCGGACATTCGTCCGCCTCAGAGACCCGATGATCAAGGTATCCGCTGGTGCGCCTGCCCCGACGCCGTGAGCATGCGGCAAATGAGCACAGTGGTAATGCCTTCTACGAACATCAACGTGACGAACGCGTTCTGGCTCGCGGGGTATGCCGTCCTCCGTCACCATCTGCGTCCGCGACGAACGCCAAGCGCGCGACAACCTGGGCTCGGTTGGCCGGAGCCTGACTCCGGATCAACTCGCCCATCTCGACAAGGCCAGCGAACGCCCGGCGCCCTGTCGTGATTCGGGTGTCGATCCTCTCGCATGCGGCGTTCGGGCTGGTGCAGCGTGGGCACGGCACCGGTTCGTCGGTGGGCCAGGGGCTCTTCAAGCATGCGTCTACGCTCGGCGAGCGGTGCCGCAACCAGCGACCCGTCGGACGCGGCCAGCACGTCGAAGAGAACCAGATGCGCCGTGTACTTGCGTATGGCTCGCGGCGTCTCGGCCCAGAGTCGCACGCCAGCTGAACGATCCGATCACGGCCGGCCGTCACGTTCGTCCAATGCAATGCCTGCGGCGAATGGGTCGCGCACGGTCGGCGGCATGAGAGCACGCCCGATCTTGGCTGACGCCCGCTTGGCGGCCATTCCAGCACTCGCCGTCTCGAGATCCGATGACCGGCAAGGTCTTGAGCGGGTCCCGCTTTGCTAGCGGCCACCAGACCTCGCCGCTCCGTCCCGCAAAGGACTAAGCGCCCTCGTCGCGTCATCGCAGATTATTGCGCCGTTGTCCTGCTTCCCAAGACGAGATCCCAGTCGACGGTTTCGGCCCAGGCGGCGTAGCTGTGCCAGGCGACCTCTGGGTATCGGGCGTGTAGCTCGTCGACGTCGACGAAGTTGGTGTTCTCCTCGAATCGTTCGAACGTGTCGGCGATCTCGTCGCCGGCCCACTGACGAACCTGGTCCATTGGCAGCTGATAGTACGGAATCTCACGGCCGAGGACCCTGCTGAGCACCCTGGCTGCCTGTTCGCCGGTCACGCGATCGGAAACGACATCGATTCGAACGCCCGCGAACCTGTCCGGGTGCTCCACGGCTTGCACAGCGAGGCCTGCGATGTCCCGCACGGTCACCTGGTCTAGCGGCTTGGCGGCAGAGAGGGGATTGGCGAGCACGCCGTCGCCCAAACGGCTGAATGAAACATTGAGCACGTTCTCCATGAAGTACACCGGCCCGAGCACGGTCGCCCTCACTTCCTGATCGCGCAGGTAAGCCTCGACCAGTTGCTTGCTGCCGGCGTGGTCAATGTCGGTCGCCGCGAGCCGGTCGGCGCCGCGCACAGAGGAGTAGATGAGATGGGCCTCGGACCGTACCGCGACATCGACCAGCAACCGGCCCTGAGCGATCTCCTCGACCTTGCCGCCAGCGCCGAAAGGCACAGACAGACCGAAAATTGCGTCAACGCCGCGGGCGGCACCGGCGAGGGCCTCCGGATCGGCCAAGTCGCCGACGACGAGCCGGATCCCCGCGTCGGACAACGCCGCCGCGGACGGTGACTCCGGCGACCGCACGTAGGCGATGACGTCGTGGCCGTGGTCGAGCAACAGATCGGCGACGGCACCGCCCTGCTTTCCGGTGGCGCCGACGACAAGAACGGTGGCCATACAAGGACTCCTCGATCGCAGTGCGTGGACGCCGCCGATTCTCTGACCCCAACCAAGGTTGAGGTCAAGCGATACTTTCCAACCCATGCCAAGGCCGCGCACCTCGTTTCATGAGCTCACAGTCGGGCAGGTCGCCGATCGCAGCGGTGTCGCTATCTCCGCGCTGCACTTCTACGAACGCCACGGGCTCATCCGCAGCACCCGCACGGCGAACAACCAGCGCCGATACGGCCGTGACACGCTTCGACGGGTCGCGTTCATCCGGGCATCCCAGTACGTGGGCATCTCGCTGGCGATGATCCGGGACGCACTGAACCAGCTACCGAGCGAACGCACCCCCACCCACGACGACTGGGCGCGCTTGTCCGCCGTCTGGCGAACTGAACTCGACGCACGCATCACGCATCTGCAAGCATTGCGCGACGACCTCACCTTCCGCGATCACTCACCCGACCACCTCAACTTCGCTCATGTGCTTGACCACCTGATGTCATCGGCGCTCGTCGTCACCGACAACCGACGGGCCCGTCCGACGACGATCATTGACCCAGCGGAGATCAACACCGCACCGAACCTGACCGACGGCAGCGGCCTGGCTGTCGAACTGCTGCGCCTCAAGACCGGTGACGCCGCTGATCGCGCCCGTTTCCGTGCCGTGCAGAACGTTTTCCAGGAGATCACCGATCGGCGGCTTGACGTGCATCAGCGGGCATCCGACTCCGAGCGACGCGATCTGCTCATCACCCCGGTGGTGGTCGACGTCGACCCGGATACCGGTCGGGATGTCGACCTCCCACTGCACCTGGCTGGCGCCGGTGTGGAGGAGAGCGCATGGCTGGCGGCGCTCCTCACTGACGATCACGACCTTCTGGTCCTCGACGAGCCGGCCAGCAACGTGAGCGCCGTCGTGCAGCGCCGCTTATTGCGGGTCGTGCGGGATCTCCGCCGGAACAAGCAGACAATTATGATCACCCACAGCGCCGATCTCGTGCCGGTCCAGGACCCGTCCGACCTTGCCGCCGTCACGCGACTGACCCGCCAGTATGGTGCGACCACGACGCACCGGCCGCGGCTCGACCAACGCCGTTTCGATGAGCTCAAGGAACTTCTGCGGCACTCCCAACTGCGTGAGCTCCTTTTCGCAGCGGGCGTGGTGCTGGTCGAGGGTCCCACCGAGGTGGACGCCTTCGAGACCTGGTTGTCCCGCATCGATCGGCCGGGCCATCCCACTCCCGAGTACGCGCACGTGGTGTTCCTCAGCGTTGGCGGAGACGAGCGGTTCGCCAAGCACGCGTACCTGCTGAAGGCTCTAGGCATCCCGTATGCGATCGTCGCCGACGGCCCAGCGTTCGCTTCGGGCAAAGCTCTGTCCAAGCTGCCTGACCCAGCTCCGGACCCTGCCGATCCAACCACGGAGTCCTTCTCCGAGGCCGCAAGCCGATGGGAACCGTACCGCGTACTGACACTCGCCACAGAGTTCGGTACGGGCGAGCGCAAGGGACACGGTGAGATCGAAGCGTTCTTCTCAAGCGTCGACGCGACTCTCTGGGCGGAACTGAACCAGGACCCAGGGCGAAAAGACAAGCCACTTCTGGGATATCGGTTCGCCAACCGCACCCCGGTTCCGGACCGGATCGCCGATCTGTGGGGGCTGCTGCTTCATGACCTTGGCCTTACCCACGGGCCTAAGGACATCGCAGAGTGCTCGATATGCCAAGCATCGGAACCGCGAGAAGTTTGATCGTTCGTGTCGTTCGACCCCAGACTAGGTACAGGTGACCGTGACTCCAGGGGCGGGGACGTGCGGCGGGCAGGTCAAGAAGAGTCACGCTGGTCGGCCCTTGTCCGCCAGCGAGTGATGAAGTCAGTGCAGCGACCAGCACAAACACCGCACCGATCCCGATCCCGATCCACGACTTCGAGATTGCTCCGCACCGCCGCGCAGGTTCGAATCACCCGGACAGGAGCAGACGCGCCCCTGGACGCAGCCAGACTCGGTAAGAAAGTGCAGCTCAGCCCCCCCGGTCGCGATCGAGTTGGTGCAGGCTCGAATCGAGGGCGGGTCACGCCAATCATGGGAACGGGATTTGATCACTGCTGATCTGGCGATCGTGACCGCGTCATGGCGTTTGCTCAGATAGCCGGTCGCCAACAGGGGTTTTCGCGCTGTCGGCCAGCGGGCCGTGACTGAGCGCAGTTGCAACGTGAACCCCTGGCGGGATACGGGCCACAACTGCGCACCATCTGGGCGGTTGTCCCTGGCCACGGACGTCGACGTCGGGGGATCGGCCACGCTGGTGGCGGCTCGGCAGCTCGATAGCACCTCGCGCAACCGCGCACTTGGTGCGCCATGCGGTTGTCGTCCCGCCTGCTGCTCAGCCCACGCGGCCGTTGCCCTGACGAGGAAGATCCGGCCTTGACGGCAGGTGTCGGTCACCCGCGGTGCGCATGGAAGACGCGGCCAGCGGGCCCCGACCTGGTTTGGACCGTCCGGGTCGGGGCCATCGTGCTCTACAGAGAACGCTGGTAGAAGCGGTACGCGCGGGCCGCCAGCCAGGTCATCAGGATTGCCAGAGCCGACAGCAGCGCCATGCGGTCCAGCACGATGCCCCAGTCCGGTGTGGCCACCAACGCCTCGCGGCTGGCCACCGCAGCCCAGTCCACCGGGTTGAAGCGGGTTGCCCGCGCCACCCAGTCGGGCATGAGGGCGGGCGCCATCATGATCGAGGAGAGGAAGGCCAGGGGTAGGACCAGGAACTGGGAGACGGCAATGAGCGCCTCCTGCTGGTGGACCACCAACGCGATCGCGTTGGACAGCGCGGCGAACACCACGGCGATCAGGATCGCGCAGGCGAGCACGACCAGCAACCCGGCGCCACCGCCCGGGTATCGGGCGCCGGCCAGCAGGCCGGTGGCGAACATGATCAGTGACTGGGCGAGGGTGACCAGCGCCTGGTGTGTCAGCCCAGCGGTGACCATCGCGGAGCGGCGGATCGGGGACGTGAGCGTACGGTCCATCGCCCCCCGCTCCATGTCCTGCACGATCGACGTGCCGCTCCAACCGGCGGACATCATCGCGGTCATGATCACAACGCCGGGGGTGAGGTAGTCCAGGTAGTTCCCACCGCCGAACCCGGGCAGCTCCGCGACGCGGCGGAAGAGCTGGCCGAACAGCAGCAGCCAGATCATCGGCTGGACGAGCGTGAACAACAGGTACGCGGGCTGGCGGGACAGGGTACGCAGCGAGCGGCCGGTCAGCAGCCGGGCGTGGGTCAATGCGACGGTCACAGCAGCACCGCCTCTCGGCCGTTGCCGAGCCGGTCGGCTTCACCGAAGCTGCGGCCGGCGTGGTGCAGGTACACGTCGTCCAGCGATGGCCGAGCGACGCCGACCGAAGCTAGTTCGATCCCGGCGGCGTCCAGCGCGGCCAGCACGCCGGGCAGCACGGCTGCTCCATTGGGGACGCGAGCCTGCAATGCCCCGCCGCCTGCGACGACGGCGCTGACGCCGGGGATCGCCCCGATCACGGCGCGAGCCCGGTCGGCGTCGGCCTGCCGGGCCAGGGCCGCCCGGATCGTGTCCCCGCCCAGCGCGGTCTTGAGCTGGTCGGGGGTGCCGGCCGCGACCACCCGGCCGGCGTCGACGATCGCCAGCCGCGCGGCCAGGTGGTCGGCCTCCTCCAGGTAGTGAGTGGTGAGCAGCACGGTCAGCCCGTCCTGCCGGGCCAGCCGCGCGATCTCGGCCCACAACTCCATGCGCGCCTCCGGGTCCAGGCCGGTGGTGGGTTCGTCCAGGAACAGCATGTGCGGCCGGTGCATGAGACCCATGGCCACGTCGAGCTTGCGCTGCATGCCGCCGGACCAGGTGCCGGTAAGCCGGCGGCCGGGCGCGGTCAGGCCGAACCGCTCCAGCAGGGCGGCCGCGCGGGACCGGGCGTCCCGGGCGGTCGCACCGTGTATGCGCCCCTGGAGGACCAGGTTCTCGAGCCCGGTCGCGACCGGGTCGAAGCCCGGCTTCTGGGAGACGTATCCGATGAGCTGCCGGACCCGTTCCGGGTGCTGCACCACGTCGATGCCGTGGACTCGGGCCCGGCCGGTGTCAGGCCGGCTCAACGTGGTGAGGATCCGGACCGTGGTCGACTTGCCGGCGCCGTTGGGGCCGAGCAGTCCGAAGACGGTCCCGGGTTCGACGGTGAAGCTCAGGCCCGTCAGGGCATGGACCGCTTTCGCGCCTTTCCCGTACGTCTTGCCCAGCTCCATCGCCTCGATGGCGGGTGTCGCTGCGGGCATCGTGCTCTCCTTCCGGTGAAGGAGCCGGCGGGGCCGGGAGGGGCGATCGGCTACCGTGTTGCTGTGGGCACGCACGCAGCCTCGGCCGTCTCGGTCGACGACTCCGGTGTGTCATTCCGTGGCCGCGGTGTTGGCGCACCGCGGCCACGGTTCTGAAAACTTCAGGACTCGGTCACGAACAACATGCGTGCGACCAGGATCATCATGGCCACCAGGCCGCCGACGATCGAGAGCCACGACCACAGCCAGCCCACCGTCAGGGTCAGCAGGACGAACACGGCGATCGCGACCAGCCAGATGACCAGGGTGTAGATGCCGAATCGGGCGGCGGCCGAGGGATCCTCGGTGAAACGGTCGCCGACCGCGGCGTGCGACTCGGCCATGCGCATCACCCACTGCTTGTGCCGGTTCGTCTGGGTCGCTCCGAGGTAACTCAGGATCCCGATGCCCGACACCGCCGGCGCCGCGCCGGCGAAGACCCAAGCGAGATCGGCTCCGCGCAGGTAGAGCCAGCCGCATGCCAGCCCGGCCAGCGTGAGCGCTGCCCCCGCGCCATACCCGGCGGCACGGCCGGTGGGCATCGGGTGGTTGCTGGTGGTCTCCTGGCACAACGCGTCGGCGGTGATCGCACCAGAGGCGAGCGCGACGACGAACGCCGCCACGGCCTCACCGGCCAGCGGAACGCCGCCGGCTGTAGCGGCGAGCGCCAGCACGGCGAGCCCGGTGACGCCGACAACCGAGAGGATCACGGTTCGGAGCACGAAGGCCGGCCGGGGACGGACGCGGAGGAGCGCATTCGCCACGTATGCAGAAGGCTCTGTGCCGTCGACGATCGTGTGGATGTCGCCGAACTCCTCGACGGCCCGGCGTGCCGCGGCGCCGCCGGAGAGGCCCTCGGCCTGCAGCTCGGCGGTCCGGGCGACCAGGTTCGCACGGACCTCCTCCTTCAGGTCTTGCCGTTCAGGGGTCATTTCGATGCCCGCGAATGCCTCGTCGAGCAGGCGGTGAACGTCCGCGGTGTCGTTGGGCTTGGTCACGATGATCGCCTTCCGGAGGACGAGTCGCGAGGACCGGCGTTCCGGTCCACGTCGAGCAGGGTGTCGATGAGATCGCGGGTGAGCGCCCAGGCCGCGACGTTGCGCCGATACACGGCGCGGCCCGCGTCGGTGATTCGGTAGTACTTGCGTCGGCCGCCCTGGCTCTCGTCGCCCCAGTAGGCCTCGATGAGACCGTCCTTCAGCAGTCGGCGGTACGTGGCGTACAGAGTCGCCTCTTTGATCTCGTGCCGCCCGCCGGTGGCCTCCCGGATCCGCTTGAAGATCTCGAACCCATAGCGGTCCTCGCTCCGCAGCACCCCCAACACGATCGTCTCGGTATGGCCACGCAGCAGATCCGCCGCGAGAACATCCTCCTGCCCCTTCTCTATCACGGAAACTACTGTATCAGATTGAGTACCTGACGCGGTATAGTGGCGAATCGAGGTCGGCTTGTCCTCGTCCGCGCCCCGGCAGTCGTTGCGGGCTTCCGCACGAGGGTCTGCGGCTTCGGGCACTCGGCCCGCGACCGAGTCGACGCGGCCCGGCGGCGAGCAGGTCGGCGACGAATCGGCCGATGGCGCCGGTGGCACTGAAGACGTGACGCTCACTGGCTGAGCCCTTCGACCAGGGACATGGTGGGGTGTCCAATGAGGCGGAAGATCATCGCCGCCGTAGTCCATGATCCCGGCGGCCATGTTTGCTGCCGAGCGCGGTGACGCCCGGCGGTCGTCGCATCGGGGCCGGCGCCGGTCAGGATGGCCGGGTTTTGCTCCGCGTTGACCCCAAGCGCGTCGAGGCGTACGCGATGAGCGGGGAAAACGCGACGCACGCGTAGGTACGCCGGGCCGACGTGGACCGAAGGGTTTGGCAGGTCGGAGTCTTCCTCCTGGCCGGGTTATCCAAAGCGGGTGAGCGGATGAGGGCTCGGCTGAGTAGCTGCTGCAGGGCGTCCTGCTCCTCGGGGGCCAGCGGGGCCAGGGGGAGTCTTCGGCTAGCAGCGCGAGGAGGCGTTCGCGCTCCGACCGGCGAGGTCGCGCAGTGCCATCGGGTGGGTCAGCTCGCGCAGCGCGTTGCCCTGTGCGGGGGTCAGACCGAGCGTGGCCGTCCGGGCGCGGGTGGGCGTCGACGGCCCAGGGGCGGCGGCATGACGGAACGCCCTGAGCCGGTGGCTGCCAGCCTGTCACGCTCCGCCGGATGGCCGTCGGCCGTTTCGACGGGCCGGCGAATCGCCATAGCTCGGCGGTAGACCAAGAAGTTCTGCAAACCGGTAATCCGGAGCACTCGATGGATGATCGTCAGACGAGCCACGCCGCGCCTGACACCTTCGGTCGACCCGACAACATCCAAGCCAGCGGACCACCACCGACCAGATCTTGTCCGACCGCGACGATAAGGGATCCAGGTGTTCTTCATCGGCGGGCGTAACTAGACCAGATCACCATCTGGCAGCTACGGTCAGCCTGGCAGTAGCGACCAGTTCAGCAGTGGAGCCGGCCTCCTCCTTCATTGCTGGTTGCGCAGCCAGGACGGTCCCAGGCCGGGCTAGCCGCCGGTCAAGTCGGCGACCTGCTGGCCGCCTAGGAGAGAGGAGCAACCCCCCATGACTCGTACGACTTTCAACAACTCGTCCTGCCGACGGGCGATCGCCATCATCGCGGCAGTCTCGACCGTCGTGACCGTGGCAGCCTGCAACCGCGGCGAATCCTCCAGTTCGGGTACCGGCGGCGAGGCGGCCATCGGCGTCACCCTCATCACCAAGGACTCCACCAACCCGTTCTTCGTCGCCATGCAGAAAGGCGCGAAGCAGGACGCCACAAAGAACAACGTGAAGCTGACCGTCGCCTCAGGCAAGGAGGAGGGTGACGACCAGGGCCAGATCACCGCGATCGAGGACGCCATCGCCCGCGGCGACAAGGGCATCCTCATCACCCCGATGAGCAACGGCGTCAACGCCTCCATGACGAAGGCTCGGGATGCGGGCCTGTACGTCATTGCGCTGGATACCCCGCCGGACCCGGCGGACACCGTCGACATCACGTTCGCCACCGACAATCGTCAGGCTGGCAAGCTGGACGGGCAGTGGGCAGCCGCGCAGCTCGACGGCAAGCCGGCGGTCATCGCCCTGATCGACCTGTTCAACGACAAGATCGTGTCGGTGGACTACAACCGCGACCAGGGCTTCCTCGAGGGGATGGGCATCGACGTCGCCGACCCGAAGAAGAACGGCGACGAAGCGAAGACCGGCAAGTACACGGGTGGCAAGGGTGGCACGTACACCATCGTCTGCAACGAGGCCGGACAGGGCGCCGAGGACGGTGGCCGGTCCGCTATGGAGAGGTGCCTCGCCAAGAACCCCAACATCAACCTCGTGTACACGATCAACGAGCCGACGGCGGTCGGGGCGAACGCCAGCCTGAAGGCCGCCGGAAAGTCGGCCATCATCGTCTCCGTGGATGGTGGATGCGCCGGCGTCGCGAGCGTCGAGAGTGGCGTTATCGGCGCGACCGCCCAGCAGTATCCGCTCAAGATGGCGACTCTCGGCATGGAGGCCATAGCCAAGATCGCCCGCGGTGGTGAGAAGCCGAAGACCTCACCCGGCCTCGACTTCTACAACACCGGCGTTGCGCTGGTGACCGACAAGAAGGTGGATGGAGTCGACAGCATCTCCTCTGACGAGGGCGCCAAGATCTGCTGGGGTAACTGACCATGAGTAATACGGTCACGTCTGCTGCCGCCGAGTTCGCCCGGCGGCAGCATTCTCCCGTTCAACGCGTCCAGCACCAGCTGCACGCTCGGCCGTGGTTGAGTCCGCTCTTTCTGCTCTTCGTGGCCTTCGTGGTGTTCTTCATCGCCACGCCCACGTTCCTCACCGCCAACTCGATGGGCATCCTGCTCCAGCAGACCGCCGTCGTCGCGACCCTTGCGGTCGGCCAGACGCTGGTCATTCTCACGGCGGGAATCGACCTGTCGGTCGGGGCCATCATGGTGCTGACGATGATGGTCATGGCCTCGCTCGCCAGGGACGGGGGCATGCCGGGCCTTCTCGCGCTGCTGATCGGATTCGTGCTCGCCCTGGCGGCCGGGGCGCTCAACGGATTTCTCGTCACCCGGATCAACCTGCCGCCGTTCATCGTCACGCTCGGCACGCTTAGCGTCTACACAGCGATCGCCCTGCTGTACTCCGGTGGTGAGAGCATTCAGGCCTCTCACCTGCCGGGGTTGCTCAACGTCCTAGGCGAGGGCTTCGCCATCGGAGGCTTCCGGTTGACCTGGGGCATCGTCGTCATGGTGATCATCTACGCCGTCGTCGGTTACGCCCTGTCGCAGACGGCGTGGGGCCGATACGTGTATGCCGTGGGCGACGACCCCGAGTCTGCGCGCCTTTCCGGCGTGCCCAGCAAGCGAATCCTGCTCGCCGTATATACGGTCGCCGGGCTGATCTACGCCGTCGCTGCCTGGGAACTCATCGGACGTGCTGGGGCCGCGACGCCCAATGCCGTTCCTGATGCGAACCTGCAGTCCATCACGGCTGTCGTCATCGGAGGCACGAGCCTCTTCGGCGGCCGTGGTGTCCTGATCGGCACCCTTCTCGGCGCCCTCATCGTCCAGACGCTCCAATTCGGACTATCCCAGATGGGCGTCGACCAGCAGTGGCGCGTGCTCGCGACCGGCATCCTCATCGTCGTGGCCGTCGCTGCCGACCAATGGATCAGGAAGGTCAAGTCATGACCACACGAGATCTCGAGGTCGCCCATGGTGGCATTCCCGTGGGCAAGGAGGGCATATACAGCCAGCAGCCCATCCTGTCAGCGCGCAAGCTCGTCATCACCTTCGGTCGGGTCGTTGGCCTGGACGGGGTGGACCTCGACCTTTACCCCGGTGAGATCCTCGCCGTCATCGGTGACAACGGCGCCGGCAAGTCCACCCTCATCAAGTGCCTCACCGGGGCGTACATCCCCGACTCCGGCGAGATCCTGATGAATGGGCGACAGGTCCACTTCAGGAAGCCCCAAGACGCCCGAATGGCGGGTATCGAAACGGTGTACCAGCAACTCGCCGTCGTCCCGGCCCTGGACATCGCGAGCAATCTGTACCTCGCCCGCGAGGAGCGTCGCAAGGGTCCGCTCGGCTCGGTCTTCCGCATGCTCGACAAGAAGGGCATGGAACGCCGCGCTGGCCAGGCGATACAGCGCCTCGGCATTCAGACCATCCAGAACATGGGTCAGGCCGTCGAGACCTTGTCCGGCGGCCAGCGCCAAGCCGTCGCGGTAGCCCGCGCCGCGGCGTTCGGAAGCAAGGTCGTCGTCCTCGACGAGCCGACGGCAGCCCTTGGGGTCAAGGAGTCAGGCATGGTCCTCGATATGATCAAGCAGTTGCGTGACGGCGGCCTGTCGATCATCCTCATCAGCCACAACATGCCGCACGTGTGGGAAGTCGCAGACCGCATCCACATCCAGCGGCTGGGTGCTCTGGCGGGAGTGATCACTCCGCAGTCACACGACATGGGTGAAGGCGTGGCGATCATGACGGGCGCCAAGCGGTTGGCGCCCTCCGCGTGACTGAGAGCATCGTGCGGGCGGCCGCTCCCTGCCGATCAAGGGCTAAGACGACGGGCTTACGCAGCCCCGGCGCGGTGAGGAGCGAAACCGACGGCCGCCCTTTCGTTCGAACTCGCCAACGTGGACGTCGATCAGCGAGGTGATGCCGACCTACCAGTCAAGCCGGCCGCGCCTCAGGCGGGCTCAGATGCTCAGTTGACGGCGGCGACGCGCGACGGCCGCATCGTTGACGACGCGGCGGAGGCCTTCGCGACCGTGCTAGCGGAATTTTCCCGGCGAGTGTGGGCGCTCAGGTAATTGATCTGGGGTCGGCTCACGTTATTGGTCCGACTTGGGCGGCCGCTGGCGGGGCATGATTGCAGGAGCCCGACCGGTTCCGGGTCGCCAAGGACCGCCTACACGAAGTCGCCGCTAACACCCGCTTGTCCGGGAAACAGGCAAGCTCAATCACGCGTCGGGTGCGGCCTGGCTTGTTGCCTGCGGTTGTCGGCGGAGTTTGGCGCCCTCGGCGCGGGGCCGTGGCCACGATGGACGCGCGCCATGCGCTCCCTCATCACCCCAGCCCGCTGGCGGGCAATCGCGCCCATGTCGTTCGAGCGGACACACGCATCCACCGAGTTGACTACGCCTTGAACGAGCCCAACGCTCGTCGCTGGCCCTCTGCGGTCGTTCACCAGGCGAGTCGTAGCGGTCGCTTCGGGGCGACCCGCGTATGGGTAGGAACACTTCCCGTAAGGTCGTGCCTTGCTTCCCAGCCTGGTGGGCTGATAGGCACAGCGCGGCGACCGCGGACGGGCCCGGCTCGACTAATTCCGGCGGAAGGTTCTCCACGCATGACATCCCTGTTCAGTCTCGACGGCAAGACCGCCCTCGTCACCGGCGGCAACCAAGGACTCGGCAAGGCGTTCGCCCTCGGACTGGCACAGGCCGGCGCGCGGGTGGCCATCTCCGGCAGGCGGGAAGAAGCGAACCTCTCCGCCGCGGCCGAAGCGAAGAAAGCCGGCTTCGACCTTGTTCCCATCACCGCCGAGATCACCGACGACAGCCAAATCTCCGCCATGACAGACCAGGCGATGAGCGCCTTCGACGGTCGCATCGACATCCTCGTCAACAACGCCGGCATCTGCTACCACGCCGACGCCTTCGACGTGACCGACCAGCAGTGGGCCGAGGTATTCGACCTTAACGTACGCGCGCTCTGGAAGACCTCCCTCGCCGTAGGCGCCAGCATGCGCGATCGCCGCTCAGGCTCGATCATCAACATCGGTAGCATGTCGGGCATCATCGTCAACCGCCCACAATGGCAGCCCGCATACAATGCGTCGAAAGCTGCCGTCCACCACCTCACCAAGTCACTCGCCGTCGAATGGGCGCCCTACGGCATCCGCGTCAACGCGGTCGCACCGGGATACGTCAAAACCGAGATGGCTCCCGTTGACCGGCCGGAGTTCCAGCGCTACTGGGTCGAGGATTGCCCGCAGCAACGCTTCGCGCTCCCCGAGGAGATCGCCCCCAGCGTCGTCTTCCTCGCCAGCGACGCCGCATCCTTTATTACCGGCTCGATTCTTGTGGCCGACGGTGGCTACACCGCAGTCTGAACCGGAACTGTGACGCTGTTAACTCGATTCCGGTACCGCTTACCTGTCACGGCGGCTTGGTGCTATGTGGACCTCGTCGGCGCCGAGCGCGCTCGGGCTGCACGCGAGCGTGTCTAACGGCTCTGGTTGCCGCCGCGGGCTTGTCACGACGCGCGCGGCCGCGCGAACCATTGCTGCCAGCTGATGGCGCGGTCCAGGTAGCGAGGTTGCTCGAATGGCCAGTCGGCGGCGATCCATTGCGGCACCAGCGCGTCGAGCGCGCGCTCGAGCTCGCCGCCGACCAGCTCGTCAACCTCACCAGCAGACTTCGCCGTCAGAGCCGATGCGCTCGGCCGGGTCGATGTAGACACCCGTCTTCTCCTCGTCCAACAGGGCGTAGTTGAACGACCGATGGGCGGCTATCTCGTTCTCGTGCCGGAGAAGGTCGATGCGGTCCTCGTCATAGGTCATCGTCTCCTTGGGCCATGCCCAGGCGGGCCCGCAGATCTCCCACAGGCGCTCCTAGGAGCCCATCACGGCGGGGTAATCGAGCGCGGTGTCAGCCTCCCGGATCGGCCGCAGGTGAAAGGCGGTGTTGGGCACGGGCACGAGGATGGGATGGACGAAGTCCTGAGGCAGCCAACTCGCAACGGCCGAGGCTACCGGTCGTGACTGTTGGCGAGCCCCGGTCGTGTTGCAGGCAAAGCGTGCGCAGGTTCGAGCCCCGCCTGGACGGGCCGAGACGCGCTCCTACGCGCATCGAGACACATGCTTTGAGCTGGGAAGATGCGATGGAGGAGCAGGTCGATCTCGATGGCGGGATACAGCCCACCACTGCGCCTCGTCTGGGCGGTTGTCCCTGGTCGGCGACGTCTATGTGGGGGAGTGACGGCAGTGGTGGGTACGGGTTTGAAGACGGTGGGCGCCGCACCTTCGCAAAGGTGATCACGGCCCGCGGGTGCCTCTTAACGCTCTTCAAGACAGACGGATCGCTTGCGTCTTCGGCCCGCTTCGCTACCTTGCCGCGACCAGGGACAGATCTGTCCCCGGTACGTGCGTGGGTACGACGGCAGCATTCGCGAGGCGATCCGCGTCGCGGCTGACCTGCTTCTTGAGGTGACCTGATTGCAGGGACGTGCGCGGCTGATAGGCGCTATCCGGCGGTGGTGCTGATCCGGTAGCGGAGGTGGGTGGCTTCCGGGGTATCGATTACCCGGATAGTCTCCAGCTCGGTCTCCGCGGACAGCACGTCGAACAGCCGCCGGCCGCGACCGAGCAGGACTGGGACCACGTGGAGCTGCACCTCATCGAGCACCCCGGCCTCGATGGCCCGCTGGCCTGTATAGGCGCCGCGGACCTGGACATCCCGATCACCCGCCGCGGCCTTGGCCTGCCTCATTGCGCTCTCGATCCCGTCGTTCACGTACGTCACCAGGGGATAGCCCCATCGGGCGGCGGGACCGGGCGGGCGATGGCTGGGCACGAAGATAGGCAGGCCGCCGTGGGAGCCACCCCAGTGGTCCATCAACTCGGCGGTGCGACGTCCCGACACGACGGCCCCGGCGGCCTTCCACTCCTCCTCGAAGGCCTTGGTCGTCTCGGACGCCTGGCTGGCCCACTTATGCAGCCGCTCGCCGTCCTCGCCGCCGAGGAAGTCGTCGGGGTCGGCGATGTACCCGTCCAGCGACATCGACATGTCAAGCACGGATCTGGACACTTCAGCCTCCTGATCGGGCAGCGACCGCAAAAGCCCATGCTACGGCGACGTCAGCGGCCGGTCTTGTATAGAAGCGACAGGGGATCAACGAGGTTCGGTCGCCGCAGCTCGGTCGCCGCAGTGCCATCCACAACGACATCGACCGCGTGATGTTGGCGCCTTACCGCGCTGGACGACCCTGGGTCTGTGAGGGTCGGCGAGTCGGAGTCGCTGATGGCTGTGTCTATCCGTCCTATCTCCGCTTGCCCAGGGTGGGTAGGCCCCCGGAGACGGTTCGAACCGAGCTCATCGATCGTTCTCCGCCCGTTCTCCCGCTACGCGGGCGCCACGTTCGATCAAGATTCCTCTTTACTCCCGAGTTGGCGCTGCGCCCGCTCGGTGACCTCGCCGGAAACCTTGCCCATGATCGATCTGGCCCGGCCGAAGGCCTGCACACCGAAACGACTGGCAGCACCTGCCCCCTCAACCCCGGTTTCTAGGACCTTGTCCTTCACCTCGGTCCCGGTGTCGAGGACCTTGTCCCGCACTTCCACGGCTGCGTCCAGCCATCGCCTGGCATTCCATGACTGACTATCGCGTTCGATGCCGAGCCGTGCGTTGAAATCGACGACAGTGGTCGCGACGTGGTTGGTCGAGTGCACCACGGCGCGGGATGTAGTTGGGTTCAGCAAGACCTTCGCGTTGGCCGTGCCGGCGGCCGCGTCCATCCGGGCCATGAGGCGCTGCGTGCTGTGGGCGATGAGTTCGAGGCGGTTGCGTCGGGCGATCCGGATGGCGACGCGATGCTCTTCCAGCTCTTCCGGAGACGCGTCCAGTACCCGGTCGAGTTCGAGCACGGCGACCGCGTCCTGGAGCTGGAAGCAGCGGGCCAGAACGGCGAGCCACTCCTGAACCTTGATCTCGGCTTCCTTGGACGTCTTGGCCAGGTCAGCGACCTTGGTCTGGGTCTCCAGTTTCTCCGCGATGGCGTCGAGCTGCCGCAACGCGTACATCTGAGTCCGTGACAGCGGCACCGGCGTGGCCTGCACCTTCGACCAGGTGACCTCGGAGACCCGGCCCACCCGATCCCGGATCGTCAGGGCCTCGTTGATGACGAGCTCCACCCCGAGCATGTCCGCCACCACGGCGTCGGTCTGGGCGCGGAGCACGGCGTCGACTTTCGCGTCGATCACGGCGAGATAGTCGGTGATCTCGTCCATGGTCTGTTGCATCGCGAGTTGCGCCATGAGTCCGGCGGCGCCGGTGAGGATCGCCGGGTTGGTCAGCAGCCCGCCGGGGGAACGCTTCACCACTTCGAGCAGGCCGGTGATCTTGCCGTGGTCGGTCAGTACGGCACGGCTGACATCGCTGCTGGAGCCTTTCATCAGGTTGTACTTTTTCATCGCCTCGGCGGACTTCGCGGTCAACTGGACCCAGCGACCGGAGTGTTCGGCGATCTCGGAACCGGCTTTGGCCATCGTGGATCCGGTACGGAGAGCGGAGCTGAGCCGTTTTAGTCCGAGGTCTTTCGACGACGGCAGTCGCTCTGCGGTGAGGAAACGGTCGACAGCCGCGGGATGCCCGATGACCGCCAGGCCATCGCCGTCACTGATCAGCTGAATCTCGTTCTCCAACGTTTGCTCCTCGATGTCGGGGCACGGATCGGCCTCACGCTATGTCGACGTCTTCGGCCTCGCCATGGTCTGCTCGTCTCGATGATTTCGAGATCGGAGGATGTCGTGAAGCGGGGTAGACCCGGGAGGACCGGGTGATGCCGACCCGTCCTGCATTGTGGACATTGCCGGAAATCGGCCAGATCAGTAGACCTGGCTTAATCAAATTCACGTCTGGCATCCCGACTGCGGCGGGTTTTCCTCGGATGTCGCCATGAGCCGATCCTCGGATGCGTTTCGGAGTAACGCTAAGTACCTGTGATACGGGCGGCCGCCCGGCCTTGCGACGGCCCTCCGCAGCCTCCACGATCACACGCACGGGAGGGATCCAGCCGTTGCCACCATGGTCCATCCAACAGCGGCTCTCCATGGTCATCGAGAGGGCGTAGCGGCCGTCGGTGTCGGGTGCTGCCGGTCGTGGACGAAGTTGGTGGCGTCAATCGTGGCGCTGGTGATGGCGCATAGGGTGGCGGTGAGGGCGAGCCAGAACGCCGCCGTGCACTTCCAATCCTCTGCGATCTTCACCGTGACGATGTCGACGTCGTCGGCCCCGTTCGTCAACCTGCCCGGCCGAGCGCCGGACGCGTTCGGGTCCGACTGGCGGCGCCAGCCGAAGCGGGAGAAGAACTTCGCCCATGTGTGGTTGGACCGCCCGCAGCCGAAGATCACACCGTTGACTGGACGACTGCACCGACCGCCGGTCTGGGTGGTCACCCCGCACTTGGTCGGCGCTTTGACGGCGAGCAACCAAGCCGGGAGGGCGACCGCGACCGACGCGGACCAGGCCAGGCTCATGAAGTCGAACTTCACCAGGTAGTAGATGACACCCACCACCGCCAGTGCCTCGATGGCGAGCATTAGGAGGGCGTGGTCGCGTCTAACCATTACGGAGCCTCCCGGGAGCCGAGGAGAGTGATGACGTCGGTCAATTCGGCTCGGAGCCGGACCAGTTCGGCGGCGGTGATGCCGAGCTCGTAGGTGTGGTGGTGACCGGCCCGGGACAGGACCCACCATAGGTAGCTGGTCCGCTGCCCGATCTCCGAGCCGGCGTAGTGGTTGAGGAGCACGAGCTTCGGCCGCTGGGCGCGGGCTTGCCCGATCTCCGGGCACACCCGCTGCCAGTAACGGTCGATCGCGGCTTCGAGCTCGTATCGCAGCAGCCAGGCGCAGGCCCGCGGCCAGCATCCGCGGGCGCCTCGCACGACGGTGGTCAGAAGCCGGTCCGCGGTCTCCAGGAACACGCTCATCGCAGCATCTCCACCAGTGCCTCGGAAGTCTCGACCATCTCGAGGCTCGCCATGTCACAGGGCTCGTGCATCGCCTTCGCCACGGCCTTCACCGTGTCGACTGCTCTCGGCACGCCGCAGCGGTCCAAGTGGGTATTCAGCGCACGACGGCGGCCAGGGGCGCGGAACACTCCCAGGGCCAGCTTGTCGTGGACGGTGTGCGCCGCGTTGAGCACGGCGTCGATCTCGCGCTGCGAGGCGCCGGCGGCGTACCGCGCCATGCGGTACCGGTCCATCGCCGCCGCTTCGAGCGCGGACCGGCAGAAACCGGCCACCATCAACCGCCTGGCGTCTTCCGGGATGTCCTCCGTAAGGGCCACCGCCCGGGCGTCATCCAGGTAGCGCTTGGCCGGCCACAGGTTCTTGCGCACCTCGACGACCGATCCCTCACGCCGGGTCACCTCGCGGACGTCGGCCTCTACACCGAGCCGGCGGATCGCCTCGGGCAGCCGGTCGTCGTGGGTGAACACCACGACCTGCCGGGTACGTGACACCTCCCGCAGCAGTTCGGCGAGCCCGTCCACCTTGGCCGGGTCCATGCTCTGCACCGGGTCGTCGATCACCACGAACCGGTACGGGCTCGCATCGGCACAGGCGCGGGGCAGGAACAACGCCAACCCGAACGCGTGCAGCTCGCCCTGACTCATCACCGCCAGCGCCGGGGTGTCCGTCCCGTCGACAGCCACCGAGATGTCCACGCGCCGCCGGTTGTTGGTGCCGCCGAGTTTGATCTCCCCGATCGCGACGTTGCTCTCCTGCCGCAGCAGCTCCCAGATGTGCTGTGAATGCCCGGCCGCCGCCTGGAACCGGTCGGCCCGCATCCGGTCGCCGGGAAGGGCGAAGCCAGCTGCAGCAGCCCTCGCTGCAGCTGGCTTCGCCGACCGTGTGACAGGTGTGCCCGGCTGCGGCGCTGATCCGCTCGAGTCTGAGGTACGCCCACACCAAGCTGCGATGAAGACGCGCGGCGTGTGAGCTCGGTCGTGCCGATGCTCCTAGCGGTACAGGTGCTCGACGAGCATGGACGCCAGTTGTTGCCCGTATTTCGCCAAGTCGTCGGCGGCTGACTGCTGGACCAGTGCAAGCAAAACGTGGTGCTCTCGCGCGAACCACTCGAAGGCCTCACGGTGATCATTGATCCGGTCGAGCGCAACTCCTGGTCGGTGCGCCGGCGGATGCAGCGACTCCCATGCCGGCACCAACTGGGTCCCGGCGTACGCCATCTGTAGATAGTGGTCGATCATGCGTAACTCGGCGTCGCGCTGCTCTGCTGGCGTGTCGAGCCGCTGGACAAGCTCGGTGGCGTAAGCACGGAGAAGGTCGTGGAAGGCGTATCGGTCGGGCCTGTGCTCGGTCACCAAGTTCGCGTCAGTCAGTTCGGTCAGCAGCGACCGTGCCGCCGACAGCGGTACTCCGGCGAGACTGGCAGCGGCGGACGTGCCGATGTCGGGACCAGGGTGCAGGCCTAGGAGCCGAAACAACCGCGCGGCGGGGGCAGTGAGTCCCCTGTAGGACCAGGAGAAGACAGCGCGGACTTCTACGGAATAGTTCCCCGCCCGGAAGCCGTCTAGACTGCTGCGGGCGTTGCTCAGTTCAGCGGCGAGGCTATCCAACGCGAAACCTGGTCGAGCGGCCGCGCGGGCCGCGGCGATACCCAGCGCCAGCGGCAACCTCGTGCAGGACTTGATGATCTGTTCGGTCGCGCCGGATTGATCCTCGACCCGCTCCTTGCCCAGCCGTCGAACGAGAATTTGACGTGCCTCGGTCGGGCTCAGCAGTTCCAGTCCGACCGTATGAGCCCCTTCGGCTGCCACCAGACCGGATAACTGTCGTCGGCTGGTAACCAGCACAAAGCATCCGGGGGCGCCCGGCAGTAGAGGACGTACCTGCCCGACATCGTTGGCATTGTCCAGGACGATCAGGACCCGACGGCCGTCGATGACGGACCGGTAGAGATCGATCTTCTCGTCGAGTGTGGGTGGGATTTCGGCGTCCTGGACGTCCAACCCGCGCAGGAACCGGGTGAGCGCCTGGCTGGGCGTGATCGCATGTCCGGCGCTGAACCCCATTAGGTCGATCCACAATTGGCCGTCTGGAAAATCATCGACGACACGACGTGACCAATGATTGGCGAGCGCGGTTTTGCCGACACCTGGCGTTCCGGTGATCACTCCGAGAGTCATCGGGCTCGCCGGCTGGTTGTGTTCTTTGAGCAGACCGTCTAGCTGGGCGAGTTCGACGGCGCGGCCGACGAACGCCGACACCTCTGCAGGTAGCTGCCGTGGCGCGGCGGGAACCGCTACTGCGCGTCCGTAAGAGGTTCGCGTGCCCCCGAATAGCACGGCGGCGTACAGCTCCTGCAACTCAGGGCCAGGTTCGACGCCCAGTTCGTCAATCAACTGCCGTCGAGCGTCGTGAAATACTCCCAAGGCTTCGGCGCGCCGGCCAGATTGGTGCAATGCGGTCATGAGCCGCAGCCACAACGATTCGCGTAGCGGGTTCTTCGCGGTAAGTGAGAAGAGTTCGCCGATGCGCTGCTCGTGGCGTCCGAGTTGGAGGTCCACGTCGAACCGCCGGTCGACTGCTTGCAGCCACTGCTCGCGAAGGCGTGGCGCGATTTCCCGTTGGAGCACGTCCGACTGCAGGCCAGGCAACGGTTCACCACCCCACTGGCGTAACGCCGTGGCCAAAGCCGCGGCCTCGCCGTCGAGATCACCCACCTCGGCACGACTGGCCGCCAAGCGTACGTATCGCTGAAAACGCCCGACGTCCACCTGCTCTGGTCCGACATCGATGCGATAGCCACCGGGCACGGTAATGATCAGTTCGGACGCCCAGCGGGTTGCGAGCAACTGACGCAACCGCGTCACGTACAGCTGCACTCCTCGCCGGGGATGATCGGGCTGCGCCCCGCCCCAGACGGCGTTGAGAAGCTCTTCGAGTGGGACGGGCTCGCCTGGCCTCAGTAGCAGCATCGCGAGCAATGCACGATGTTTCGGTGAACGCACCTCGATCGACTCGCTACCGACCCATACTTCGAAGGCACCGAGCAGTCGAAATCGCGGCATCACAGGCGAGCGCGGCACCGCGGCGGCGATCGCCGGTGCAACGACCCTCATGGTCTTATCCTCCCCCGCTCATCGCGTGACGTGATCGCAGTCATTGCCTTTACCACAACGTGGTCGACCAATCCCTGGTCAACAGGAAGATGGCGGCTGCGTCACGCCGCGCAAAGGGAGATGCCGGAACACCCGCAGGCACAGCAGGGCGACGATCGCCATGGCGACGGCGCTGATGGCGGCGACCACGTGCAGACCGTCGGTGTACGCGGCGCGGGCCCCGTCGAGTAGCGCGGCCGGGGCCGTGGCCAGCGAGTCGCCGGCACCGGCCGGCGCGGCGGCGCGGTAGACGGCCGCCGCGATACTGCCGAGGACGGCGACACCGAGGGCGAAGGCGAACTCGTTGGCGGTCTGCGCCTTCGACGCCGCCGACCCGGCCCGCTCGGGTGGCACCGCGCCGACCACAATCCCGGTGCCCTGGGTCAGCAGCGGCCCGGCGCCGATGTTGAACAGCGCGAAGCCGGTGACCACGGTGGCCGGTTCGCCGGCGGTGGCCAGCAGCAGCAGCCCGGCGACCGAAACGGCCAGCCCGGCGGCGATCAGCGGGCCCGGCCGGAACCGGCGAGCGGCCAGCGGCGCGACCTGGGTGGCGACGATGCCGCCGGCGACGGCCGGCAGCATCGCGAGCGCCGCGCGCAGCGGCGGGTAGCCGACGACCAGCTGCAGGTCCTGCGTGATCAGCACCATCGTCGCCCCGGGCAGCATGGTGTTGACGAACATGCCGCCCAGCGCGGTGCGGAACGTCGGCTTGCTGAACAGCCGCAAGTCGACCAGCGGGTCCTCGAGGGTGCGCTGACGACGTACGAAGACCACCGCGACCAGCAGGCCGCCGGCGAGGACGAACAGGGGCACCGGTTCGGCGCCGTGCCGGGCGAGTACCTTGATGCCGTAGACGCTGAGCAGGATCGCGGTCATTGAAAGAGCAACGCTGACTAGTTCGAGCGGCGCCTTCGCGTGGTTCTCCGCGGGCTCGTCTTTCGGTAGCAGGACCGGGCCGAGGGCCAGCAGCAGGATCATCGCGGGTACGGCGATCAGAAATACCGAGCCCCACCAGAAGTGGGCGAGCAGCACTCCGCCGACGACCGGGCCGATCGCGGCGCCGCCCATGAGCGACATCAGCCAGATCCCGATCGCGGTGCCCCGCTGCTTCGGGTCGCGGAACATGGTCGTGATCAACCCGAGCGTTGTCGGCCCCAGGGCCGCGCCGGCGACGCCGAGCAGCGCGCGGGCCACGATCAGCGCGATGCGGTCGGTCGCGTAGGCCGCGGCCACCGAGGCCACACCGAACACCGCGGCGCCCGCGAACAGCAGTCGACGCCGACCGAGCCGGTCACCGACCGCGCCCATAGTGATCAGGAAGCCCGACAGCAAGAAGCCGTAAATGTCGATGATCCAAAGCTGCTCGGTGCCGCTGGCGGCGAGGTCGCCGCTGAGCCGCAGTACGGCCAGGAGCAACACGAACAGATCGATCGAGACGAGCAATGACGGAAGGGCGAGGACAGCGAGTCCCATCCATTCCTTCCGCCCCGCAGGCGTTGTGCCCATTGCGCAAATTCCTCCGGTCGTTTTTCGTTGTGACCTTCGCGAGGTCGGTGCGCCGGCCCAGCGTCACGGGTATGCGGGGCCGGCGCACGACGGTCTGCGCGTTACACGACTCCGCTTAGCAAGCACTCGAGCGGTGCAGTGAGTCGCCGGTATCGGCTACGGCGTTGGTTGGCCACCCTTCCAGCCGATGGGTGCCCGTCGAAGTAGATGGCCCGGGTCAGTTGTAGTCGCCGTCGTACCAGTACCAGCTGTACGTGCCATTGCCATGCGTCTCGATATTGATGTACGGGTATTGGTCGGCGCACAGGCTGCCTAGGCAGATGGTGAACTTTCCGTTGACCTGAGAAAAGTGGCCGCTGTTGGGGCCCAGCCCGTCGTACTGGAAGAAGTACGAGTACGGACTCCAGCTCACCTCCTTGACGTTGGTTGCGTTGCAGCAGACGTATCGGGTGAACACCGGTGCGCCGCTGCCGTTAGGCCCGGTTACTTTGTTGGCGCTCCAGCACCACCGCTTGGTCTGGCCGTACGTGATTGTCCCCGTGTTGATCACCGTGGTGCTGGTGAACTTGACGGTCAACTCTCGGCAGCCGCTCGCGGACTTCCCCAGATACGATCCTCCCTGCGACCTGGCCGGTTCCGCCCGCTCGTCCGTGCCGGATGAGAGCAGGTGACCAGATTGGTCGTAGGTGTTGTCCACGACCGTCACGGTTGTGCTCACACGCTGGATTGGTGCGCCCCCGGCAGGAGCCGACGCTGCCGCACTTAGCGAGGCAAAGATCCCGACGCCGACGGCTAATGCGACCCATCGTCGCTTGTTCATCGCGTTGATCTCCTATGGGAAAGGGGGCGCCGGCGCCGCCCCTCATTCCGAAGAAGGTAGGAGCAGTCGGGCACCAGCAGCCAGGCAACGAACCTGCAGAACATGGGCGTTTTTGCGATTTGCCGATGGTCGTTGGCATCGCTCCAGCCGTCGCGCTACGGATGCCGTCGGTACGGGCGGTCAACCACCGCATCACCTTGAAAAACGAGGGCTTCTCAGGGTCGAGGTAGCTAGTTCTGAGACACCTTTAGTTGGGGGACGTTCGCGGTTTCCCTGGCGTCGATTATCAGATCGGTGGCGCTGGTAGTAACGATCTGCACGCTGACCATCTTGTCCTCGAGCCACTGGGCCACGGCGAAACCGGTGATGTCCAGCTCGATCCACCCCGTGCTCGTGCACGCGATGTCGCCGAGTGGAAGCGAGGTCGGTGATGGCCGGGTGCTCCAGTTTGTGTTCGGCTCGGACCAGCCGCCATCCGCGCTACCGTACGCGCGGATCGTGTAGGGGGTAGTACACCGTGCATACATGCGAAGTGTGACGCGGTTGACGTGGAGGGCCGAGGCGATGCCGGCCTGTAGCACGACAACCTGTTGGCCGGCGTTGGCTTTGAGCGAGGTTGCTGACCCGAAGCGCGAGTTGATGTTGCCGCTGTCGACATAGGTGTCGGCCGCTACCGACGCGACTCGCTCGGTCTTGAGCACCAGTTGCGGCGGGTGGGCGGCTGTCTCCCTCGAGTCCACGGTCACGTAGCGGCCGGCGCTGCCTGAGGTGCTGTTGAGGACGAAGGACGCTCGGCCGTCGGCCAGTTGTGCTTGCACGTAGCTTGTCGCGTCGAGCGTGACATAGCCGCCGGTGCTGGTTACCGGAATACTGCCCAGCGCTGTGCCCGCGGCAGGCCTGTTGCCCCAGCTGATGAGAGACTCATTCCATGTGTCCGTAGTCCCTGAAACGTTCACGGTGCCGGTGGTGGGCCCGCTGGCGATCTTTGCGTAGACACGGAGGGTTGCGCTGCTGACGTACGAATACTGGCTCAGATCGAAGGCAAGGTAGGTGAGGCGCTGACGTGCGCTGTCGTACTTGACGACGTTGGCCAGGTCCTGGCCGCCGACCTTGCCAATGTCACCCGAGTCCACGTAGCCGTCCGCGACAGCGCCGATGGAGGAGCTGGGCTGTTGCGTGAGGTCAGTCTCCGGAGCAGCCATCGATAACACCAGCTGTGGTGGGTTCTCGGATGCCTCGCGGTTGTTGAAGAACAGGTACTCCCCCGTTGTCGCGGGATCAGTCAGTACGACGGAGACGAGCCCGTCAGCGGTGGCCTGCGCACGCACGTAGGAGGTGATGTCTCCGTCGTAGTACTGCACGTTGGTGCCGACGGTGATGTTGCCGACCGGGCCGCCGGTGATGGCCGGCTGGTTGTTCCAGGTGACGCCGGAGTCGCTCCATGCGTCGGTGCCGGCCGCTTGTAGAGCCACGTCGACCTGCGGCAGCGATCCGGTTCGGTTGCTGCCGTACAGGCGTAGCGTGGCGCTCGTGATCTGGTCTGGCGGGATGTTTTTGACGTCGAATTTCAGGTAGGTGCGGCGGGTGTACGAGTCGTTCGTCGTCTTGACGATCAGCCCGGAGCTGCCGTAGTTGGTTGTCGGGTTGGCCGGCCACGTCGAGGCATCGTCTGTCGGTTCCAGCACCCGCGTGTCCAGGGCCAGGACGGCGGTCGCGGAGGCGCCCGCCATTCCAAGGCAGGGAACGCTGAGGATCGCCGGGGCCGCCTGCAGCAGACGGACCCCTGCGGTCCTGGAGGTCAGCCCGTTGGTCAACGCGTCGAGGCGTAGGTGCAGCGCACCGGTCCGCTGCTGGGTCGGGTCAGCGACCGCCAGGCGTACCGCTGCGGCGGTGTGCTGTATCACCACCGATGCCGCGCCGTCTACTGTGAGGTATGACGTGTCGCCGCGTGCGGCGAGGGTTTGAGTGGCGTTCCGCCAGAAGTTCGCACCCACAATGTCCAGCGTGGAGTGTTGTACTGCCTGCACGTCGGCGTCGTTGCGCACCACCGTCACCTTCGGCGCGGCCGCGTAGGCGCTGGCTTGTGCGTTGGTGACGCCGGGCAGCACGACGTAGGCGTAGGAGCCAGCGGTCGGGTTGGTGCCGTGATCGATCCACAGCGTCACATAAGACCGCTGATAGACGGTGGTATCCGAGTTGGATCCCACATCCTTCCAACTGCCAGACCGCAGCTCGCGTTTACACCAGAGGGTCGCACCGCCGGGAAAGTAGTAGCCGATGTTCTGGCCGCTGATGTGAGCCGACACAGTACCCGTAACCGACTCCGTCGATCCAATGGCGGCGCAGTGGGTCGATCCGTTGACGGTCAGCGTGTCTGCGTCAGTCACCCGACGCTGGTCGACCGTCGTCAGCACACCACCCGTGCCCGTGATCCCAGCTCCGAGGGCGACGATCTCATCATCATAGAGAAACCACGACTTCTTGGCGGCCAGTGTCGAGTATGGATCGCGCAACTCCATCCCGACAGACGCGTAGCGGTTGTCGAGCACGGCGCCACCTGCCCAGGCCGCGGTGGAGACCGTGCCGCCGTCTTCGGACGTGCTGCGGGCAACAGCAGTCGACACCGTGGTGCCGGGCAGTCGGGTGGGGTCTACGGTCGCCCAGTACGCGTCCGCATATTGGCCGAGGTCGTCGGGTGTCAGGAGCTGGGTCATGCCGTACCGCGTGAACCAGCCCTTGCGGTTGTCGCCGTTGATTCCCTCGTAGTCGAAGGTCCGGTTCGAGAACATGCTGACCCCGAACATGAAACCAGGGCGTTGATGCGCGACTTGGTCCATGCCCGCGTACATCTTCGTCGTGGTCAGGTCGGTAAGTGCTGGGATGGTGGTGTCGTCCAATGCCCGGTAGGAGAGAGCGACGGTAAAGAGAGTAGGCCAGTACTCGTCTGGGTACGGGGCGAACGTGTCGCCGCGCATGAGCCCCTTGGCCATACCGCGCAACTCGGCCGCGGTTGATGCCGGTGACACCTCGGCCAGCAGCAGAGCGGTCCCGATCAGACTTTGCCCTGCCTCGTGGTCGCCAAGGTAAACGTTGCTCAGCCGACCGCGGTTGCCCGCATCTGAAATCGTCCGACCCCGGACGCCGTCGCTGGTCGCTCCCCGGTAGATCAGCGGCCTGAAGCCATCACGCAGCCAACCCACGACTCGATCACGGTCATCGTCGGGAATCGCCCACGCGGAGCCGTCCAGCACGAATGTCAACCGGGCGAGGGTGTTCAGCAGCGCACTGCCATAACTAGCCGTGTACGGATTGCGTCCGTGCTGAATGAATGAACCGTCGGCGTAGAAGCCGTCCCCGACGGTTACGGTGTCGAAGGCTTGCAGCACTAGGCCGCGAGCGGCTGCGACGACGGTCGAGTCGTCGAGTAAGGCTCCGGACAGCGCCTGGATGGTGCATTTCCATACCAGGTTGGCGGAGGTGGCTGGATCGATGAAGTCACCGCCATCGCTTCGCGCGCTACGCCCGTACCGACTACAGGTGGGACTGAAGTGCGTGATCGCCGCGACGTACTCGGGTATCTGCAGGTCCGGATGCGAACCGCGTAACAGGATCGATACGTCCATGATGGACTGGGGGATGGTGATCTCCCATGTGTACCACTGGCTGGAGGACGTCGTCAGTGGATGTGGTGTTGGCGTTTGCACGTTGTAGAAGGCGGCCGTCATCTGGTTAAGGCCCGCGACCGTGGCCTCCAGCAACGACGCCCGATCGTCCAGTGCGGTGCCTGGAGTCGCGTACGCCTTCGCCATGTCCTCCAGCCGAGCAAAGGATCCGGACACGCCGTCGGGCGTGCGGTAGTCGAAGTCGGCCGGCCACAGCCGGCCATCCCCGGCGGCCAGCGACATTGTGTCGCGATGCCTCTCCGCCCGACCGATCGTGTCAAGGCGAGCGGTGTAGCGCGGGTCGCCGCCGTGATTTACCGGCGCGTCGGCCAGCAGCTGAAGCCACCGCGACCTCATAGCGTCCAGACCGTCCATTGCCCAAGCAGATGTCAAGGTTGGCAGGTACGACGCGACTAGCAAGCAACATACGAGGAGAACCACGCGATGACCTCCCGTCAGGCGAGGCGCGCGCGACATGCTGACTCGTAGCGACACAGGAACTCCCCAGTGCATGCGGGGTGCCCGGCGCGGGCCCCCAGGGAGGGAGGCCGCGCCGGGTGCCCAGTCAATCGGTCTCGTCAGCTTCCCAGTCGGTGACGCACACTGGGTTCCGCCTGACGCCAAGCTTTAGTCGCACGCCCGCGAGAGGTCAGCGAGTCTGCTACCTGTTCAGCAGAGGGCGGGGATCTGACATCTCGGGGTGCCTTGCGCCGAAGGGCTCCGCGGTCCGTAGGTCACGGGAGTCTGGGTCTTCTGATACATGACAGGGAGATCATCGTAGTGTTCGTCGGCTAGTCCGTGTATCGAGAGGTGTAACTCCGTCGAGAGGGCCGTGTGGGCTACGAACTCCTCCTCAATCGCGAGTTCAACCCCGGTTGTGGCTGCTGCCGTCGAGACGGCAAGTCCTAGGGCCGCCTCCAATGCCCCGCCTAGCACCGTGAACGTCGCTACCTCACCTGCATCATCACCCTCGAGCATCGACGCGGTCCATCCCGCGGCGAGCCCGCCGACCGCGAGACAACCCAGGGAGCCCGCGCCCGCGGTGGCGAGCAGGCAAAAGCCGCCCACTAGTACTCCCGTCGCTATGCCGACGACCAGGGAGTTGTCGCTCATCCATTGATTGACGCATCCAAAGAGTCCGCTGCAGCTGTTCTTCTGCGCCTGTCTTTCTCGCGCCGCGTCCAAAGCCGCTAGCTGAGCGTTGATCTGGGCTTGACGGGTACGGTTCTCGGAATCGACATTCGCCTTGTACTGAGCGAGCTGGGCTCCCGGATCTTTGGTGGGATCGCACGACACGTGCTCCATCGCCAGCTCGTAGCACGGATTGCTGTTCTTTTGCTTAGTGGTTTGCGCTGCGCGGCGCGCGCTTTCGGCGTCCGCGGAGGCGTGTTGGCTGTGCTGGCATTCGTCGACCGCTTTTGCATTCGAGTAGTTGCAGTTGCCGCCGTGTGAGGAGGAGCCGGTGGTGGACGATGCGCTTCCGCCGTCGCTTCGGCCGTCATAGTCGCGCATTTTCCCGGTCGGGTCAGTTGAGGTGACCGGCGTGTTGGCGGCGTAGGCGTATCCGGTCAACGACTGCGGATCTAAGCCGTCGAAGACTGGATCAGCAGAAATGAATCGGCCAATGCTCGGATCATATTCCCGCGCGCCGACGTGGGTCAGACCGGACGGGTCCTTGTCCCCTCCGACAAACCCCTTGGCGTTCGGCCAGGACGGTGCGCTGCCACGCGTTTCACCGAAGGGAAGCTGCCGGCGAGTCGTGATGGCCTGGTTGCCGGCAGCGACCGCGATGGTCTGTGTATTCTGCTGGTCGGTGACGAGCCAGGTGACCTGGCCGCCGGTGGTCATCATCGCGCAGGTTTGACCGGCCCAGGTGTAGTAACGGGTAGCGGAGACAACACCGGTCGACTTCGTGCGCTTGAGTTCCATGTTCGGCAGGTACAGGGTCGTCGACGATGGACCGTCAGCCGTGAGCCGGGTCCCGTCGGCCGTGTAGGTGTAGCGGTTGGTGCCCGTTGCGTCCGTCACGGACCCGAGGTGGTCCTCGGCGTCCCAAGTCAGCGTCTGGCTGCCCGTTCCGCTCGGGCAGCTGTTGGCGGTCGTCCCGGCGGGGCGGCAGGTCGTGTTGCCGGTCGCGTCGTAGCCGTAGGACTGGGTGGTCGCCCCAGTGGTAGTGGCGGTCAATGTGTGCGGCTGCGCAGACGTCGCGGCAGGGTAGGCATAGTCCGTCTTTGTGTCGCCAGCCAGGCCGTGGTTCGTCTGGCTCGCTCTGTTGCCGACCGAGTCGAAGGTCCATGACAGCCAGTACGGTGCCGGCCCGCCCAACGACGACGCGGCCTTCGGCTGGTCACAGTCGTTGGAAGCCGGTGTCCATCCTTCCGTGAGGCGGCCAACGTAGTCGTATCCGAAACACTGTGTGTCCACCGCGCCGGTTGAGGACGTTGAGGTGATTTTCGTGAAGTTGCCAGCCTCGTCTTGCTTGTATTGCGTGTCGTCGACGGCCTGCGGGGTGGTTTCCCGGAGGGTGGTCGCTTGCTTGAGGCGGTGTGTGGCGTCGTCGTGTTTGAATGTCCGTTGGAGCCATGCTCCGGCCTGCAGCTGGTACTGGACGAACGCCAGCTCGCCGTAGGCGGTGTAGTCGGTGTTGGACACGTACTGCGCTTGTCCGGAGTTGGTCTTCAACATCTCGGGCAATCCGGTCACCTTGTCGTAGGTATAGGTCACCGTCTCCTGGTCGAGACCACCACCGGCCGGGTACGTGATGGAATCGGGCGATCCGTTGAATCGGTACGTCATGCCGACGGCGTAGGTCCCGGAAAGGCCGGTGAGAGTGGTCGGGATGACGTAGTCCTCCCCGGTGGGTTGGTAGAGGTCGGTGTAGCCGTGGACCTTGACCTTGTATTCCTGCGTGCCGCCGCTGAGCCACCTGCTCGAGGAGGCCAGTTGGCCTTTGGCCCCGAACGGGTCGTACGCCCAGGTGGCGAGCTTGTTCGCGGTAGCCACCGATCCGGCGTACTCGCCGGTCCTGCGGCCGAGCGAGTCATATTGGTATGCGAGCGTGCCTCGCGCGTCCGTGGTTGTGTCGACGTCACCGACTGCCGTGTACTTCGTTGAGGTATCACCCTTGTCCGGCTGGCGGCTCGCGGTCTGCCGACCAAGGAAGTCGAACGTGTAGGTCGACTTGTTGCCGGCGTTGTCGGTGACCAAGTCCTGCTGACCCTTGCGGTTGAAGTGGTAGGTCACCGCGTCGTAGAGACTCCGGGTGTTGGAGCCAAGGCTGGCCCGGTCGTGGTACTGGCGCAGCTCGACGGTACGGCCCTGGGCGTCATTGATCGTGGTGGTAGCGGTGCCGCCATTGGGTGGCAAAACGCTCACACGGTCCCCGCCGAAAGTGGTGGTCGTGCGCCATTTCTCGTCTCCGGCGGAGCGGAACACCGACGCGACCGTCCGACCAGCGCGGTCGTAGACGGACACCGTCTGCGTTTTCGGTTGCCAGTCGGCGATCGTGAACAACGTGGTACTGGGCTGCACGGTTTCGTCGAAGTGCTGCGACTGGCTGATCGCCCGGCCCAGCGCGTCGTACTTCGTCTCGGAAAAGACGGTACCGGTGTGGTCGTTCGCCACCGACGCGGTCTGGGTCTGCCGCGGCCGCAGGAGCCCGTCGAACAGCGCGTAGGACGTGGTGTAGTAGGCGTCCGTTCCGCTGCTGGCCGCGTTCAACGTCGCCGTGGTCACCGCGTTGAAGCCGCCGGAGCTTAGAACCTGATAGGTGTACGAGACGGAGGGAGCTGCGGGGAACTGCGCCCTTGGCCGGTTGGCCTGCCATACCTGCAGAGTGCGTCCTAGCGCGTCGAAGGTTGCCTCGGTGCGCTTCCCGTTGTTGTCCACCACTGCGGTGGGTGTGCCCCAGGCCGGTTCGAGGGTGGTGGTGGTCTTGCCCAGCGGCGTCGTGGTCGCCTGTGAGGTGACCGGCCCGCCCGACGCGGGGCTGTAATCGGTGTGGGTGTTGTTGCCACGCACGTCGGTGAGGTCGGTCTGCCTGCCCGATGGGTCAAACGCCGCAGTCGAAATGGTCTGCCAGGCCGGCCCGCTTGCGGCTGTCCAGCTCGCGGCCCGCTCGGCCTGGGTGGCGTCGCCCTTGGTGGGTGGCGTCCCGTACGCCTTGCCGTCGAAGCTGGTGCGGGCGTCTGCGATGACGTCCGCATCGCTGCTCGGGGCGGTCGCGCACCGCAGTGCGTACTTCTCTACGCGGCTGGTCGGGTCGAGCAGGTTGATGCCGGCGTTGCGGCCGTAGGTCGTCTTCGTGCACTGCTCATCGCCGCTGACGGCCAGGTCGCCCTGGTCATCGACCTGTGACGTCATGCCGTACGAGTCGAAGGTGGTGTCGGCGCGAGACACGCGCCAGCCACCCGCAGCCAGCGCTGTGCCAGCCCACGTCGTCTTGGTCCCGGTGAAGCGGGCATAGGAGGTCGTCTGACCCATGTTCCGCGAGGCAGTCGGGGCGGACTGCCAGGGTTCGAACACCGTCGTGGACACGGGTGCCGAGACGACTCCATTGAAGACGGTGGTCTGGCGAGACATGCCAGCGTATGCATCCTCGTCCTTGACAGCGGGCGCGTCCGCGGCATCGGTGGTGTCACCGTCGCCGTTGACGTCCACCGCCGGCAGCGAGACGGAGCGGGTACCACCAGAACCGTTGAGGTCGCCGTGGATGCCGCGGAAGTAGGACGTCGTGGAGAGGGTTTCAGTGCCCGACCCGGGGTCGCCGACACGGGTGTTGACCTGGGCGTATCCCCGATAGTCAGACCAGGTGCGCAGGTTGTCCTTGGTGATGCCGTCGTCGTCGGTGTGCCGCCACGCCGGCGTCCCCACGTACTCATACGAGGTGACGACGTCGGGGCTGCTGTTAGTGCGGTCCTCCTGCGTCACCGTCGTGACGAGGTACTTGTGGAAATACACGGGGATGAGTGATCCATCGGGCTGTTTTTCCAGCACCGGGTAGCAGCGCAAGGTGTTGTTCTCCGGCTTGGAGGGCATTCGCGAGCCGGGCACGCATTCTGGGTCGGTGTAGCGCACGGAGATCTTGCCACCTGTATCGGTCCAGATGGTGGACATGCGCATCCAGTTCATCGGGAACTTGCCGTCGGTGGTTGAGTCGACCCGATTGGGGCGCTGTGCCCAGTCGAAGTTCACGTCAGGCAAAGTGACGTCCCCGCCGGTCACCGCCGGGCCGACGGCCTTGCCTTTGTGGGAGATCGAGTCCAGCCACATCCCCGCCCGGGTGCCGTCGCCAGGGTCGGGGAAGTTGTGAGTCAGGGTCCACGCGTCGACGTCTTTGTACTTTGAGGTTGCCGAGTCCCACACCTGCGTCGTCACGGCAGCCAGCCGCTTGGTGGTCCAGAACGTCGGCGCGTACTGCCCAACGCAGGTCGACCCTGTGCACTCCTGGTCCAAGGGCGTGTCTTTCCAAGAGTCGTGCGAGCTACACGATGACAAGCAACGGTCGGCCGTCGCAAAGCTCACGCGCATCGGCGCCGCGGTGGAGGTGTTCTCGGTGTCCGTGCCGGAGCGGTTGTCGGTGCCGTAGTCGATGTGGTCCAGGAAGCCGCCCCGGGTGTACGAAACCGTATCGCTGGCGGTGTTGTTGCGGGCGTACTTGTTCGTCTCCATGCCGTAGAACAGCGACATCGTGTTGCCATGGACGTCCACGACGTAGTCCAGGTTCCAGCGCCATGCCTGCTGGCAGAACGACGACACGAACGACGAACCGTGACAGGGCTCGTGATCATCGTCGCCGGCCACCGGCACCGTCCAGGTTGAGCCGGTGGTCTTGTTCGCCGGCGCGGTGCCCGTGTAGCCGGGTAGGCGGTTGCGGCCGAAGAAGTACTGGGTGCCGTTGGCGGTGGTCACCTTCCAGTATTCGCCGTCGTCGTCGCCGTTGACACCCTGCGTGAGGTGCTCCACCTTCGACCCGTCGTCGTCCTTCACTCTCCACAGCCCGGAAGCGTCTTTGACGAGCTCGCCACCGGACCCATTCATCGACAGGGTTGCGTTGTCGGTGCCCCAGCACTGGTCCCCGGTCGAGACCCCGTCGTCGGCACAAGGCTTGTACCGACGCTCGATGTAACCGGGCCACCAGTCGAATCCCTCGCCTACCCAGGACGGCTGGTTGTTGGTCGCCTCGCTGCGTCCATCGACTGCTGCTGAGGAGTACGCCAGGGTGATTGCGGGTGATGGGCCGCCCAGTGATGGAGGAGTGCGCAGCGGGTAGTTCCACGTGAAGGTTCCCGAGTTTCCCCCGGCCGACCACGTCGACGACCCTTGCAGCGATGTGGCGGTGAAATCACCCGTGGGTCCCGTCGGGCCGGCCGTCAGGGCGACCAGCGTCGTGCCCGTAGCGCCGAGGGCGACATCGGCTGATACCCGTCGCGAGGTGGCGTCGTTGCGGGTGGCCAACGGGGCCGGTGCGCACGCGGGAACTTCCGGCGTCGTGAGCGCACACGCCGGGAGCGATACCAGTCGTAACCGCGCCGCCCAGTCGCCGCCGAAGGCGGTCGCAAATCCACTGTAGTCAATCGCGACGTTCGCCTTCGCCGCACTGGACTCCTCGTCGCCGCGGGTCAGCTCCAACACGACGCCGTTGCGCCACGCAGAGGGGACGCCCGAACGGTCGCGCACGTTCACGTGTAGCCCTGCCGGCGCGGCTGTTTCGCCTCCGGCGGCTGGGGCGATCCAGACCGGCAGGGTTCCTGCCTGGACCGCGGCTGGCCGGGCTGCCGCCCGGCCAGGTGCGCTAAGACTCGACGCCGCCGGCGTGAGCCGGGCTTCTCCGGCACCCACTGGCCACCGCACCGCCTTCGACCGAGCCGCTCTCGCACCCTGGCTCAGGTCTGTCGGTCGTGGCTTCGGGACGACCCGGGTGCCGTGCGTCGCCGGTACCCGCTGCGCTGACAAGGTACGGGGTTTTGGCGGCTTCGCCCATACCGGCTGCTGGCCGAGCGCGGTTACGAACAATCCCGACACCAATGCCGCCGCCAACAACCGCCCACCGGTGCGACGAACGACCGCTCGCCGGCGGGATTTGGCTGCGTTGTGGCCCGCAGCCGCCCAACCAAACATGAACACTCCTCGTGGGATCAGTGAACGATGGACGCCGAAGACGCGCCTCGAGTCAGCTGTTGTCGTACACATCGCGGATTTCGCGGCCGTTGAGCAGTCCCTGCCACGTCTGGACCTGGTCGACAACGCCGCTGAAGAAGGTGGCGTAGCCCACGGTCCCGATCAGGAGGCTGCCCGTGGAGTTCCAGCCCAAGCCGCCCGTCATCGTGGCTACCTGGAGTTGGCCGTCGACATAGATCCGCACTAGCCCGACGGACGCATCGAATTCGCCGACGAGATGTGTCCACACCCCGGCGGTGGCGGCGGCGTCGGATTTGGCGGTCACCCAGGTGTAGCCGCCAGCCCCGTCTGGGGTTGACACCGCGAACGTCCACCTGTTGTCAGACCCGCGCAGGCCGAGCTTGACCGCGGACGGGCCGTTGCCCTGCCTGAGGACCAGCTGATCGGTGCCGTTGACGCTGGTCGGCTTCACCCACGCGGACATCGTGAACGACTGGTCGGTCCGCAGCACTGAGTGAACGACGTCATCTGATCCGTCGATGGTTCCGCTGTCGTCGGTGGTCGAGGCGTAGCCGGTGAGACCGTCCAACCGCAGGCCACCGTCCCCGTCATGGGAGTCCATGGTCAGCCATGCCGGTGCCGTCGCAGGGTCACCGTTCCAGTTGGGGTCCAGGAAGCAGTTCGGCGAGACGAAGGCGCGACGTGCGAACTTCGAGGCGTCCGCGGCGTCCGAGCAGCCTGCCTCTCCGTCGGCAAATGGCCACCAGCCCACCTGTAGCGGGGACGCGAGTCCTACCTGCGCGGGAATGCCGTTGACCGCGTCGGCGTCGGTACCGGTGATGTCGTCAGTGGTGACGACGCGGTTCCATAGGCGAACATCGGCAATCTCACCGACGAAGTGATCATCGTTGGCGTCGTTCCAACGGTCTCGTCCTAGCGTTACCGCGCCGGTCGCTTTCCATCCACTGCCGCGTGTGGCCAGCCAGCTGGCCGGTGGGGTGAGTTCCTGGTTCAACGTTCCGTTGACGTACAGGCGAATCTTGTGCTCGTCTTCGTCCCATGTGCCAACCAGGAAGGTCCACTTCCCCGCTGCTGCCGTGGTAGACGAGGCCGCCTCGGTCGTGGATGGATTCTGGGCGTTGCGGTCAGGCACCCGTAGTTTCCACTTCCTACTGGTGCAGTCATAGCTGAGGAGTAGGCCACTGGTGTGGTTGGCGGAGGCTTGGGCGTCGCCGTCGACGGAGACCACGGTTTGGTTACCGCTACAGACGGTTGAGGAGAGCCTGGCCCACGCCGCGACGCTGAACGACCCCGAGGTATCGAATGCGCTCACGGCCTCGGTGGCCGCTCCATTCGCGTCGAACGTGGCAGCGCTCTTCCCTACATACCGTGCGTCCGGCGTCCACGTCACTCCCGCGGCAGTCAACGACCGCGACGGGTTGACCAGGTCGACGAAGTTGTGACCGTCGATGGTGTCCAGCGGCCAGTAGGCCTGGGGCGAGGACGGCCCGCGGACGAGGAACCTGTAGACCGTGCTCGGGCTCTGCTTGTTGGAAGCGTCCACGGCGTACACGACGAGGGTGTTGATGCCGTAGTGCGGCGGGGTCAACAGAACAGGGCCAGCAGCCCCGCCAGCCGCAACCGTCACAGGGACGCTGGGCGAGTCCCAGCCGTACACGTACTTGACAACGTCCTGCCCGGCTGGGCCCGTTGGTTCGCTGATTTTGAACGCACCCGCGACGCCAGGACCACCGTTGGCGACACACGACGACAAGCTGCCCGGATCGCACGGGGTGTACACGGGCGCAGCGCCCGAAGTTACGGCCGTCACCACCGGTGCGAGCGGTGCGATGGTGTCCACCGTGAACTTGCACCACGGCGACCACGGTGAGCGGTCGTGACCGTCGAAGGTCTGCACCTGAAACTGGTAGGACTTGCCTTCCGCACCGGCGCCGAGGTTGAGCGGGGCGGTGCCGTTGTTGTTGGCCGGGGCCGTAGTGCCGGCCACGCTGGTGGTCGCGGTGCTTGACAGGTCCTGCCATTTGAAGGTGGCCGACAACGTGTCGTCACCGTCGGCGTCCACATATCGCGCCTGCAACACCGGCGAGGACGTACCCACCACTCCGCCACAGGCCGCCTGCCCCTGGTGCGGCGACAGGTTCGCCGGCGCGCCAGGAACTGTGTTGTAGGTGACGCTCATCGTGGTGTGGTTATCGACCAGGAACCGCTTCCACCGGTCCTGCACCGACTCGTCCTCGTTACCGCCACTGTTGTCGCACGCGCAGAGCCCGACGGTGTAGCCGTTCCAGTTCGAGTCCGCCGCGTGCTGCACATCGGCGCGCATCGTCTCGTTTCTGCCGAACGTCATCAATGTGTTCGGCTGGGCGCCGCCGCTGCAGTTACCGGTCTTGTTGGCGTTCCCCGAGGCTGACGCAAGAAACATCGCCCCCGACCCGAGCGGTCGCGTCGACCACGGCATGCGGGCCCCGTTGCTCACGGTGATTCCGCCGACGCGGAACAGGCTGGCCGGAGTTGGGGCGCAAGAGTAGGAGTGGGTCAATGTGATGGAGAAGCTGGCCTCCAAGACGTGCTTGCCTTTGTACGTCTGACCGCCATACGTGGTGGGAAAGTCAAAGAACGACCGGTACAGGCGCCCATCTCCCCCGTATGCCGGCGGGTTCAGGCCCGCCCATGCCTGTCCACCGACCTCATAGTCATGATCAGCGTTGTTCGCCCAGGCCCACTTGGATCGCTGCGGGCCAATCTGCGGGCTGATCTGGGGACTGATGAACACCGGGTAGACGGTGTTGCTTCCCGTCAGCAGCGTCGCGTCGGGCACCACCGTCAGGGCGTTGGCGCCGTCCGCCGAAACTCCCAACTCGGCAGACGCGGCCGTAGCACCTGGGCCGTACTCCGTCGACATCAGTTCCGCTGGCGGATCCGCGGCAGGTTGCGGGTTCAGGAACGGCACCACTCCACCGGGGGCGCCGAGCCTGATCGAGGAGTCCCACATCGACGTGTCAGATGTAGTCGCGAGTGTCCGGCCTCTGCGGTCGATGACGCTGACGTGGCCATCTGACGTCGACTTCGCTTTTCCGTCGCCACCGATCTGGTACCGGATCCGAGCCAGGGCTGGGTTCGCGGCGGCCCCTGCTGACTTCACCACCAAGACGTGTCGAAACCCGGTCGCCGTCGCGGTTACCCGCAGGTCGACGCCCTTCATCACATTCGCATACGTGGCCGTCGCTCCCGACACGCTTGGCTTTGGTAGGGCTGTTGGCCACGACAGCGTCAGCACCTCACCACGCTGTCGGTAGGTCACAAACGGGCCGGAGCCGCCGCCGGAGAACGTCACGTCCGCCGATGCTGCGAAGGGCGCGAACGACCCGTCTGGTCGGGAAAGCAGTCGGGTGTCGATCCCCACCCACGACCCGTCCGAACGCTGCACTCGGGCCGGCAACACGCTGCTGACGAACGTTGATGTGCCGTCCGGGTTCACGAACGCTTGTGTACGCTCACTACGTCCAGCCAGGTTTTCGACCCGGATGTTGCATGCGCTGGCCAGTGCGCTTGCCGAAGCCGCGTCTGGAGCCTCGCTCGCACACGATGACGCCGCGACCACCGGTGCCCTGCCCATCCCACCGACAAACGGCAGCGCAACGACCAGCAAAGCGAGCGCCGAGAGACTCGCGACGCGGCCGCGGTTGCCCGGGCGGAATCGACCGCGCACCGGCGCGCCGGGCACTTGGAAGCTCCGGTGGGAGGTAGTACGACGAACTGCTGCGAACGCGTCCACGCTGTCCCCTGAAGTGATAGGTAGATTCCCGACTCGCCTGCGCTGCCCCGTGCCGTCCGCGGCCCTGCTATCAGGTGCGAAAGGCAGCGGGCCAGTGATGCTCTCGGTGTTGCAAGAGGTGTCAGCGACACGCTAGGAGCGGATCACCGCGCGCAGCCAGGCAACGAACATGCAGAACATCGGCATTTCGGCTTGGTCGTGGGGAGGGGTGAAGCAGCGCGCCAACGTCAGCGCATTGGCGGATAAGCCGACGCGCCGATCCGGCCACGTCGGAGATTGCCAACACTGCTCGGGTAGTAACGGTCCGGCGGTGCGGACCGTAAATGACGCTCCCGTCGCCCGCCGTGCAGGCGGGCGTTCTCCTTCATTTCCCGGCTGACGCATAGAGGCGCAGCAGGCTATGGCAGGTAAACCGGCCGGGTGTTTGCTTCTCGATCAGGTGAGCACGCACCAACAGGTCGAGGACCTCAGCCGCCTCTACGAGATCCAAGTCCGCAGCGACGGCGGCCGATTCTGTCGTGAAGCCGTGCGTCGGCAGCAGGCTCAGCCGTCGAAACAGCCAACGAGCTCGCTCGGGTAGGGCCGTGTAGGAGAGGTCGAACGCTGCCCGGACCGCGAAATGCGGATCATCGTGGATCACCAGACCGCCCAGCACATTGGGGCGCAGCCGCTCGGTGTACTCGGAGATGGACATCAGCGGCTGGTCCTGCAATGCGGTCGCGACGATCCGCAGGGCCAACGGGAGGTAGCCGCACAGCTCAGTCAGCTCTGTCGCCGCCTCGAGCTCCGCCGCCACGCGTTCGGGCCCCAGCACACCCTCCAGCAGTTCCAACGCCTCGGTGGAACTCAGGACGCCGGTCGTGAAACGAACCGCTCCGTCCCGCGCGATGAGCGCGCTTAGGCGATCTCGGGTAGTGATCAGCACAAGATTCTTTCCGCCACCCGGCAGCATTGGGCGCACTTGCTCTGCCGACTGCGCATTGTCAAGCAGGATCAGCATTCGGCGGTCGGCCAGCAAACTCCGATATAGGGCCACAGAGGCATCGAGTCCTGCAGGCACCTGCTCGGCGCTCACGCCGAGAGCACGGAGGAACTGGGCCAGCGCATCGACGGGACGCAGCGATGCGGCGCCCACTGTGAATCCTCGTAGGTCGACGTAAAGCTGCCCATCGGGGAACAGCTCCCTGACCTGGTGGGCCCAGTGCACGGCGAGGGCGCTCTTCCCCACTCCAGGCATACCTGCGAGAGCGCTGATCACCATGGGGCCAGACGCGGCGGCTTGCCGGGCCGTGACAAGCTGATCAAGCTGGCAAAGCAAGTCTGTGCGGCCGGCGAAGCCAGCAATGTCTGCCGGGAGTTGAGCGGGTACCGCGGTGACCGCGGACGCCGCGGCGGCCGTCGAAGGGTCGGCCTCCACGGTCTGCGTCGTCGGCGCTCCCAGCGTAGCGAGCAGCAGCCGCCTAGTCTCCAGCCGCAGCCCGTTTTGGCTTCCAGCCTCCACGCTGCGCACCGTACGCACGCTCAGACCTGCACGTCCTGCGAGCTGCTCCTGAGTCAGCATCGCAGCGACCCGCCGGGACCGCACCCATGCGGCGAAGTCGACGGGTCCATGGCCGGGTCCTCCCTGGACCATCAGCCTTCGCCCGTCCTTGCCAGTACGCAGCTCACCAGAAGGATCGCGCTGCTCGCCGAGTCGGATGCGAACAGAGGCCGCCCGACATCGTTAGGGCTCACATCTGCTCCTATCGTTGCCGTTCGCGCGGAGGAAGACTTGGGGATGGTCTGGCCCGGCCGAGGGGCGAAAGGGAATCGGCCGGGCCAGCCGCTTCGGTGCGGTGCACCGGCTGTTCGCAGTTAGCCGTAGCTGGGCTGCCGTTTCAGCGGGTGCGCCGTCAGTGCTCAGACGGATATACGAGTGCTTCTCCGCCTAGCTTTACGGTGCGCGGCGTACGTCAGGTGCGTCACCCGCGACCACTGCTCCGAACGGACCAACTCCAGCGCGACCCTGGACGCGTCCACGCCTTCAAACAGGCGGACGCCGGCGCCGAACAGCAGGGGCGACAGTGCGATCGAGAACTCATCGACCAGGCCGGCGTTCAGGTACTGCACGATCGTCACCCCGCCGCCGGCGATGCGGATGTCGCGATCGCCGGCGGTTGCCCGCGCCTGGTCGAGGGCGGCCTCTATGCCGTCGTTGACGAAGTGGAACGTAGTCCCGCCGGGCCGCTCCCACGGGTCACGCTTCTCGTGCGTTACGACGAAGACCGGTGTGTGGAACGGCGCCTCTTCGGGCCACATCTGCTCGCCAGCGTCAAACATCCGTTTGCCCATGACACTCACGCCGGTGCGCTCAAACGTCTCCCGGGCGATGTCATTGTCGGGCCCTTCCTCACCGCTCTCACCAAACTTCAGGTTCTCCCGGAAGAACCGCAGCGGGAACATCCACGCATGCAGTTCCATCCACTGCGGCCCCATCAATTCCTCGAGGGACTCGGGCGCGACGAAACCGTCCAGCGACATAGAAACGCTGAAGAACACCTTCCCGGCCATCAGCCCTCCGCTCTTTCCAAATGATCTCGTTGACGTAGTCCGCCAGGCCGCTCAGAGTCTGCTGGCCGCCCTCGATCGCTTGGTACTTCTCGACCGCACAGCAGCACCGTCCCTGTCGCAGAGGACCATACGATGAACTTCTGTATGGCGTTGTGGTGCTCGTCCGGCATGGCGATGGCGGCCTGCGTCCGCTTGCGCCGCGTCGGCATCAAGCCGCCGTCGGCAGGGTGATCCGACCTATTGAGCCACCAGGGGCCGGCGGGTCGGAAGCTGAAACCGGCAGAGTTACCGGCAGGAATCGGCAGCCGGTGCCGGGCCCCTCTGTCGGCTTCTCACGGTTGAAGCAAGGTGACGGATCGCCAGATGCGGCCCAGATACCGCCGAAGAGCATGGGGCCCAGTCGAACGTCTTTCGTGCGGTGAACAACACCACAAGTCGCCCTTGACCTCGCGGCGGAAGTTTCACCCTCAGCAGATTCGACTATCCACACGCGACATGGCCAGCCGGCCGCCATAATCCCGCTGCATACTTCCGCGACCGTCGTTAGGCTTGGCCCATGTCCAAGCTTGCGCTTGTTACCGGTGGTGGAACCGGCATTGGCCGGTCAACGGCGGGCATGCTGGCGGAGGAGGGCTACCACGTCGTCATCGTCGGTCGCCGTCCCGACGTGCTGGCTGACGCCGTGAAATGGATTGGCCCCCAGGCGTCTGCGGTGACCGCCGACGCGTCCGACCCGGCTCAGATCCCAACGGTGCTCGAGGCGATCGGCGATCGCCCACTAGACGTGCTGGTCAACAACGCCGGTGCCTTTATCCCCGGCACGGATTCAACACTCGACAATGTTGCCGAGCACTGGCGGGCCAACTTTGACTCCAACGTGCTTACCGCCGTGCTGACGACGACGGCGCTCATTCCTTTCATGCGCCGCCCCGGCGGCCGGATCATCCTGACCAGCTCGATCGCGGCCCAGCGAGGCGGCGGTGGCCCCTACTCCGCAGCCAAGTCCGCCCTACATGGCTACGCCATGGACCTTGCCGTCGAGCTCGGTGAGGCAGGTATCACCGCCAACGTCATCTCGCCCGGCTACGTCGCCGATAGCGAGTTCTTCCTCGGTCGCAACACGCCCGAGGGCCATCAGAAACGCGTCGACGCCACTTTGGTCAAGCGCCCCGGCGAGTCCCGTGAGATAGCAGAGGCCGTTCGTTGGCTGATCGGTCCGGGCGGCGGCTTCGTCACCGGGCAGATCATCAACGTCAACGGCGGCACGGTCCTGGGCCGCTAGCTGCGGGCTCTGCCCGGGACGCCGCCAGCACGGCCGCCGAATCTTCTTACCCTGCCAGTTCGGCAAGGCTGCGCCGAACGGAGGAGCACTCCGGTACTTGCATGTCGCGGTATAGCGTCAGCGCCTGTTGCCAATGTTGCTGTGCCGCCGCCGGATCGCGGTCGCGCAGCGTCGCGCCGAGCCCGTCATGGGCTCTGGCTATCTGGTAGCGAGCCTGGATGCGACTGGCGTCGCCGAGAGCGTGGTGGTGCAGGTCGACAGCACCGGCGAGATTGCCGGTATGGCGCATGGTGATCGCGAGGTCGTTGAGGATAGTCACTTCGGTGAACTTCTCGCCAACCTCACGGACCAGTTGCAGCGCTCGGTCCTGCAAGTCGTACGCGAGATCGAGGTGGCCGAGCTGTCGATACGCAGAACCGACGAGGCTAAGCGCCTCGGCCTCACCGGCACGTTGACCCAACTCGTGCTTGAGTTCCCCGGCGCGCGTCAGCAGCGTTGCCGCCAGGCGGTGGCGGCCCAGGTCCAGGTGTACGGTGCCAAGGATTGCCAGAGCCAACGCTTCCGCGTACTGGTGACCGCGCCGGCGCGCATCGATGCGACTGCGCCGTGCGATAGGCAAGGCGTCGGTGTGCCGGCCGAGCCGCACCAGGATCAGCGCCTGGGTCTGCGTAGCTGACAGCTTGCTCGTCTGGTTGCCTTGGGCGAAGACGGAGATGCTTTCCTGCACGAACCCAAGCGCTTCGATGAACCGGCCAGTGTGGTAGAGCGTGGTGCCAAGATTGCCCAGCGTGTTCGCCTCGGCGGTGGGGTCTCCGCTGCCTCGTATGAGGGCGAGGGATTGGTGCAGCTGTCGGACGGTGTCGTCAATTCGGTTGAGCCGAAGGCACGCCGAGGCGAGGTAATTGCGCGCTGCCCCCTCCAGTGCAAGGTCGCCGAGGTGGTGCGCCGCGGCCACAGCCCGCTCGTGGACATCGATGGACTCGGCGTTGTGGCCTCGCCGCCAAAGGTAGCTCCAGACCGCGCGAGTGAGCTGGCACGTGAAGCGGTGCCAGCCGAGTTCGTCGGCGAGGTGGATGGCAGCCACGACGTTCTGCCAGTCCGCGTCCAGCCATTGCTCGGCCGCCGTTGCGGTGTCTAGCCGGGGCGCCTCGACGGGGCCGCGCACCTGGTCAAGGCCGACGCGCGCATCGGCCAGCTCAAAATGCGCCGTCGCACGCGCGGTCACGCCCAGGTAGTACTCCAGCAGCGCGCGGATTGCGTAATGCCGCGTCGCCTCTGACTCATCGGTGCCGGCAAGATGGCGGGCGTACTGGCGCAGCAGGTCATGCAGCCGATATCGGTGCGCGCTCGTCGCCTCGATCAGATGCGCGTCGACCAGGTCCTCCAGAACGGCCTCGGCCTGGGCCACCGTGCACCCCGTCAGCGCCCCGGTCGCGTACGCGTCGATGTCCGCACCGGGCTGTAGACCCAGCAGTCGGAAGACCCGCCGGGCGGGTTCGCTCAGCTGCTCGTAAGACACTGTGAACGCGGCGGCGACAGTGCGGCCCTCGGCGGCAAGTTGTTCCAGCGGGGCGGCCCCGCGTAGGCGGCCCACGAGGTCGGTTGCGCTCCATCGTGGACGGTGTAGTAAGCGCGCGCCGGCTAGCCGGACCGCCAGCGGCAGACATCCGCAGAGTTCGGCAATCTCTTCGGCCGCACCGCGTTCGTCGGCAATGCGGCGTCCGACGATGCGGCCGAGGAGAGCGACGGCCTCGTCAAGGGAGAACACGTCCAGAGACAAGGCGTGGATCCCGTCCAGGCCGGCAAGCCGACGCCGACTGGTCACCAGCACCAGTGAGCCGCTGCTGCCAGGCAGGAGGGGCGAGATCTGAGCGCTACTCGCCGCGTTGTCCAAAACCACCAGCGCACGGCGACCACTCAGAACGCTGCGCCAGAGCGCTATACGGTCCTCCATCTGTTGCGGTATTCGCTCAGCCGCGACACCGCATTGGCGCAGCAGAGCCCCCAACGCGGCCGCCGGCTCCATCGGCGGCGTGTCATGACTGTGGCCATGGAGGTCGAGAAACACCGCAATATCGGGGTACCGGCTAGCGACCTTGTGCGCCACGTGCACCACTAGCGCGGTTTTACCCACTCCCGCCATCCCGTCCACTGCGGCGATCAATGGCCCGGTCGTATCCACGCTCTCCGCCGTCGCCCGGACCAGATCGGCAACCGCCCACCGCCGCCCGGAGAAGTCCGCGGTGTCGCGTGGGAGACCGTGCCAGGGCGCTGCCGTACTCGGCACTTCGTTCTGCATCGATTCGACCGGGGGACGACCTTGACCGGCCGTATCCGAAGAAGGCGTCACATCATGGCGCAACACCCGTAGGTGTGCAGCCTGCAGCTCGGCACCGGGCTGCATACCCAGCTCCGAGTCGAGCCGGTGGCGGATGGACGAGAACACGTCGAGCGCGGCGGCCTGCTCGCCACCGAACGCCACAGTCAGCATCAGCCGCGCATGGAGCCCTTCATGCAGCGGCTGCTCATGGGCGATCGCCCGGAGCCGTCGAACCGCTGGCTGGTAATGCTTTGCCTCCAGACACAAGTCTGCGTATGTGAGAGCGGCCTCAACCCGTCGGTGCGTAGCGGCCACCGAGGCCGGATGGTTGGTCAGGGAGTCGAGGTCGACCAATGTCGGCCCCCGCCAACAATCCAGCGCGCTGCCCAGTAAGTCCACCGCTTCGCTCAGTTGACCGGCCTTCCGGGCAGAGTCAGCCTGTGTCACGAGCTTGTCGAACCGGGCGAGGTCGAGCAGCTCGCCAGCGGCTTCGAGCAGGTATCCGGCGCCGCGACGAACAATCAGCCGAGGGTGCCGCTGCCCGGATGATCCCACCTCCAGCAACTGGCGCAACCGCGCGACGTGGCTGTGCACCAGGCTTACCCCGCTTGGCGGCGGTAAATCGCCCCACAGCACCTCGACGATTTCCGTGATCGACACCGCCCGACCGGCGTGCAGCGCCAACAGCCCCAACAACCGGCGCCGCAGCGGCGAGCCGACGACTACCTCGGTCTCGCCGCGAAACACCAGCAGCGGCCCGAGGATCGCCACCCGCACCTGATCCGGCGGAGCTACGCGTCCGAACGGTTCGTTCTCATCGGCCAGGCCCAATGCAACAGAGATTTGGCGCAGCGACCGCGATTGCGGGTGTCGGACCTGGTCGTGCTCAATGTCGCGTAGCGTACGCACGCCCACGCCCGATCGGGCTGCCAGCTGCTGCTGGGTCAACCCTGCCCGCACCCGGCACGCGCGAAGGCGCGATCCCAAGCTTTCTGCCACACAGACCCCGTCCCGGCCCTCTGGGACCATTCCGACCTCTGTCTGATTCTGTCGCCGACGGCCGGCCAGCACCAGCGTTGGATGCATCCGACAGTTGGCGGTGCGGACCCGGCCTACGGCGGGTTCCCGCGCTGCTCCCCCGCACCAGCCAACTCGGCAAGCCGGGCGGCCAGATACTCGCGTTCGACAACGTTCTCGGCCATCTCCAGGGCCGCCCGGCACGCGGTGGCTGCCTCGTCGTAGCGGCCGAGCCTGCGTAGCAGGTCCGCCTTGATCGCGGGAAGGTAGTGGTAACGGGCCAGCCGCGGGTCGCGCTCCAGTGCCGCGACCTCCCGCAGTCCGGTATCTGCATCCGTCGCCATAGCCAACGCCACCGCGCGGTTCAGTTCGACGACCGGCGATGGCCACACCTGCTGCAGGGCGTCGTACAGAGTGACGATCTGCGGCCAGTCAACGTCGTCGTACGACGCCGCCTCGGCGTGCAGCGCGGCGATCGCGGCCTGCAAGAGGTAGCGGCCGGGATGGCCCCACCGCATGCCACCCAGGACCAGTTCCCGCCCCTCCGCGATGGCGGTGCGGTCCCAGCGGGTGCGGTCCTGGTCGGCCAGGCGCAGCAGCCTGCCCTGCGCGTCGGCGCGGGTAGCGCGCCGCGCGTCGGTAAGGAGCAATAGCGCGAGCAGGCCGGATACCTCGGGCTCGTCGGGCATCAGCACGTGCAGCGTCCTGCACAGGTGCACCGCCTGGTCCAGCAGCTCGGCGTGGAGCAACCGGTCACCGGACGGGGCCGTGTGCCCGGTCGTATAGAGCAGGTGGATGGCCGACAGGACGGTGTCTAGCCGCTCGGGCAGTTCCTTGTGGGATGGAATTCGGAACGGGATCCGCGCCGTTGCGATCTTCTTCTTGGCGCGGGTGAGCCGCGCCGCCATGGTCGCCTCGGAGACCAGGAATGCGCGAGCGATGTCCCCGGTGCCGACCCCACAAATTAGCCGGAGCGTGAGCGCCACCCGAGCGTCCGGGGCCAACGCCGGGTGGCAGCACGTGAACATGAGGCGCAGCCGGTCGTCCGGGATGTCGTCGCCGGGTTCAAAGGAGGCCCCGCCGGCCTCATCCGGCATCGCGAGAAGCGGCAGCTTTGCCCGAAGTGCCTGCTCCCGGCGGTTAGCGTCCAGCGCGCGGCGCCGTGCAGTCGTGACCAGCCAAGCGGCCGGGTTGTCCGGTATACCGTCGCGGGCCCAACCGACCAGAGCCTGCGCGTATGCCTCTTGGACACACTCCTCCGCCAGGTCGAGGTCGCGCGTGACGCGCGCTGTCGCGGCGAGCACCAGTGCCCACTGGTCTCGGTGCGCGTCCGCGACGGCCCGGCGTGCGTCGGCGGTATTGGCGTCGTTCATCCGAGCAGCGGGCGGATCTCCACACCGCCGCGCCAGGTCGCCGGGTTCAGTTTGCTGATCTCCAACGCGTGGTCGAGATCCCTTGCCTCGAGGATGTAGAAGCCCGCGATGACTTCCTTGGCTTCGATGAACGGCCCATCCGTGACCGTGTCCCCGCGTACTGAAGTGGCCGTGCTGCTGGAGTGAAGTGCGTACCCCTTCACGATGCGGCCACCGAGAGCCTCAACGTCGGCCTCATGGCGCATGTGGGCCTCCTGCTCCTCGACCGGTAGGTCGGCGAAGTCCGCCGGCGCCGGCGTGTACAGCAGGATCGCGTACTGAGTCATGTCAGTTCCCGTTCTCATTGGACAGATTCGGCAAGCGCCGCGTCGGACGGTGCGGCATCGGATGGCGCCTGCCCGAGCGGCGGCAGGTGCCGAAGGACGACGGCCAGCAGGATCGCCGTCCCGAAGAGGATCACGGCGCTGACCCCGGCCGCGGTATGCAATCCGGCGACAAATGCCTCGTCAGCCGCGGAAAGCAGAGCGTGGCCAGCCGGCGCGGGCAAGTGACCCGCCGCCTCTATCGCACCCGCGATGCTGTCCCGGGCTGCGTCCGGGGCGCCGGCCGGGATCCGGGAGCGGTATACCAGCCCCAGAATACTGCCGAGTACCGCGACGCCCAGTGCATACCCGAACTCGCCGCTTGTCTGGCCCAGGGCCGCTGCGGAGCCGGCTCGCTCGGGCGGTGCGGCGCCCACGATCAGGTTGGTACCCAACGTGACCAGCGGGCCGGTGCCCAGGCAGCTCAACACGAAGCCGACCATCAGCACGCCGGCGCCGGAGGTGCCGGAGCGGGTCATCACCAGTAGTCCGGTGACCGTGATGAGGATTCCGCCGGCGATCAGGAACGCAGGCCGGACCCGACGGGCCAGCAGCGGCGCGATTTGGAACCCAGCCACGGAGGCAGCCATGCCCGGCGCCAGCGCGAGGCCGGCCCGCAGCGGGGACAGGCCATCCACCAGCTGGAAGTATTGCGCGACCAAGACCATCGTGCCGCCGGACAGCGTCGAGTACGCGAGCATGCTCCCCAACGTGGCGCTGAACGTGCGGTTCGCGAACAACTTCAGGTCCACTAGTGGGTTGGTTAGACGTCGCTGACGCCGCAGGAACAGCCCCCCGAACACGACCCCGACGGCCACCAGCACGGCCGGCGTCACCGCCCAGCCGTCTCGGGCGAGCGACTTCACGCCCTGGATGGCAGGGAGCACAGCGGCCAGTGACAGGACGACGCTGGGCAGGTCCAGCCTGCCGGCCGACGCGTTGCGGTACTCAGGGATCAGTGCCGGCCCGACGGCCAGCAGGAGCACCATTGCCGGCACACCGAGCAAGAACACTGATCCCCACCAAAACCGCTCCAGCATCGCCCCGCCCACGATCGGTCCGATGATCGCGCCCACCGTGAAGCACCCCGCCCAGATCCCGATAGCGGTGGCCTTCTGGCGCGGATCCCGGAACAGGTGGCTGATCAATGCCAGCGTCGTCGGTGTGAGAGCGGCTCCCGCGATGCCCAACACGGCCCGCGAGGCGATCAGCATGACCGGGCTGGCGGACCAGGCGGCGGCAACGGAGGCGAGTCCGAACACGAGAGCCGCCGCGAGCAGGAGTCGCCGCCGGCCGATACGGTCACCGAGGTTACCCATGGTGATCATGAATCCAGCCACCATGAACCCGTACACGTCCATGATCCATAGCTGCTGGACGCCGTTGGCGTGCAGCGCACCGCTGAGTTTCGGCAGGGCCAGCAACATCACGAACAGATCTAGCGACACGAGGAGCGTGGGAAGGGCCAGAATGGCCAGGCCGACCCACTCCCGGGAACCGGCCCGCTCTCTGCGATGCTCGTCATCGGTCATGCTTAGTGTCCTCTCCTGCGCTCGGACGGGCCGCTTTCCGTCCGTCGCCAGACGGGGCCTCATAACGTCGTCGCGCAGGTAGGCAGAATTTCGACAGCCATCGCAGGCCGCGCTGGTGTGAACTGCATCACCGGGAAGATCGGCCTTCGGTCAGCCGTGGGGACCTCCGCTGACATAGAGAACCTGGCCGGTGATGAAGTCCGCGTCCTCGGCGATGAAGAACTGGACGGCACGGGCCACATCGTGTGGCGATCCAACCCGTCCGCACGGGATCTGTGCTGCCTGGGCGGCAAGATGCTCCTCCAGGCTGCGACCTGCCCTGGCAGCGCTGACCTCGGTCATCGCGGTCGGGATAACACCAGGTCCCACCGCATTGACGGTGATGCCGTGATGTGCGAGGTCTAGCGCCGCCGCTCGGGTGAATCCCTCCACGCCGGCTTTGGCGGCGACATAGTTGACGCGCTCACTGTCACCTAATGCAGAGATGCTCGAGATGTTGACGATGCGACCCCAGCGCTGCGCGCTCATCAGCGGAGCAACGGCCTTGAGCATGAGGAAGCTCCCACGCAGATGCGTAGCCTGCACCGTGTCCCAATCCTCGATCGTCATTTCCAGGATGTGGTTGTCCCGCGCAAAGCCAGCATTGTTCACTAGGACGTCAATGGTGCGAAAACGATCACGCACTTGGGCGACAGTGTCCGCTACAGCGGCCACGTCGCTGACATCAGCGACCACCGGCATCGCGGTACCCCCGGCAGCCACCACTTGTTCAGCGACACGCCCGGCGGTCTCAGCGTTACGGTCGACGACGGCCACCTGGTAGCCGGCGGAAGCCAGCTCTGCCGCGATACCCGCGCCGATGCCGGAGCCGCCGCCGGTCACAATCACCGTCCTACCAATCAACTCAAACACCTTCCTCGGAGCAATCGTTACGAGGCCTCACACGCGCTGACGCCGACGCCTGTGCGCTTGGCGACGTACATCGCCGAGTCGGCGCGACGGAGCAGCCGACTCGGGGACTCCGCCTTTCCGAGAGTCGCGGCAACGCCGATGCTCGCCGTGATCGTGCAACATTGGCCCTGCAAAGGAACTGGCTGGCTGGCGATGGCGCGCTCTGCCCGACACGCCGCGGACCATCCCGCCGAAGGATCCCCGGGCATGATGATTACGAACTCGTCGCCACCGAGCCTGGCCACCAGTCCCCCTGGAATGGCCGAAGCCAGCCGAGCTGCTACGTGCCGTAGAACACGGTCTCCAGCCGCATGCCCGAAGGAATCGTTGATCCACTTGAGGCCGTTGACGTCGGCAATGGCGACGCATAGTGCCGTACCCCTTTCCACCGACCGCTGAAGGTGGTCATAGACGGCAGCCCGGTTGGGTGCGCCAGTGAGCGGGTCATGTGTTGCCCGGTAGCGCGCGTGTTGGAGCTCCCTCCGCAGGGTCTGGCACCTGAATGCGTGGACGAGGGCCGCTGCTCCGGTTCCCCCGAACGCCACCGCCAGGACCGCCACGGTCCTGGGGAGAAAGGCAATCCGCCACGCGGTTCGTGGAGCTACGCCCCCCAGCCGCGTCGAAGGCAACGCCTCGCCGCGCCAATCGGCCGCAACCAGCGACCGAAGGCGCGGCAATAAGCCGAACCGCGGGGGGCCGAAAATGACGGCGTGCGACTGGGGTTGCCTGTCCAATTCCAGGCGACCCAATCGTCCGCTGACAAAGTTCGCTACCGGGCTGAACACGTTGGACCACCTCCAGAGTGGCCGGTGGACCCCAGCTGAGCTTCCGTATCGAAGTCGTGCCGCGTCGGCCGCGCGGCACGTGCACGGATCGCCTTAGCCGGATCGCTTCGAGAACGTCTTTAGAGGGCGAGGGTCTCCAGGTCAACGGCATTGGCCATCGCTTGGGCGCCTTTGTCGTTGAGGTGCATACCGTCGCCACTGTCGAACGCTGGGTGGATCGAGTCGGGCGCTTCGGGGTTCTCGACAGCTCGAGCCACGTCAAAGACAGCGTCGAAGGTGTCGGTGACACGGAGCCAGTCGTTCACCTCGCGTCGCGCGGCGAGGCCTTCGGGGGTACTGACCCCGGGGTAGACAGCGCCGCCGAATGGGCCGATGGTCGCGACCAGTATCTTCAAGCCGGCCCCATGGGCTCGGTCCGCCAGAGCCCGGAAGCCCTCGATGATGTCTCCGGTCTTGGCAGGGCGCTCGCCGACCATGCCGGGCAGCCCGAGGTCGTTGATGCCGAAGTTGACCAAGACGTGGGTCACGCCGGGCGTCGCGAGGACGTCGCGGTCGAAACGGGCCAGCGCGTGTTCCCCTACCTCGTCCCGCAGTAGGCGATTTCCCGCGATGCCCTGATTGACGATCCATCCGCGACTGAGGCGCCGGTTGAGGAAGTCGACGGAGCGGTGGTTCGCGCCGACCGTGGATCCCACCCCTTCGAACCAGGAGTCGCCGAACGCCACGGCAATCGCCGTGTCGTCGGGCGTGAGCACGTCGACGCCCGAGACGTAGAACCTGGCTTCCACCCGTTCGGGGTCGGAAAGAACCGCGGTCTCAGCCTGGTCTCCGCGGACGACCTGGGTGGTTTCCATCGGCTTGTGGGAATAGGTGGCAAGGCCGGTCTCCTCAGGCAGGTAGAGGCTGAGGAACAGGTCGGCGCCGCGCGCGACGGACAGATCCACGGGGTCGCTGGTGGTCTCTTCTCCGGGCAGGATGGTTACCTTTTGCTCACCGCCGAATGTGACGATGACCTGCCCGGACCCGGTGCTGGTGGTGGCGGCCGCGATAGTCAAGGGCGTACGACCATAGCGGTTCGTCAGGCGCACGCGGAGACGCTCACCGCCGCCCGCCATGTGGAGCACCTGACGCACCGTTTGGTCGGCGAAGCCGCGGGGTTCAGTGAGTTGAATCTGCTCGTAGGGACTAATTACTGCGGTCCGGAAACCGGCTGTCCACCTCATGGCTCGCTCCATTCGGTCCGGCGAAGCAGGTTCAGCACGCGGCCGGCCGTCGGCCTCAAGATCCACTCAACCGCTGCTTCGAAGTCGAAGTAGTAGAAGCGTAACCTGCTTCGACTTCGAAGCACAACCGATCCGGCGTGACGGTCGCCACATTATTCGAATTCGAAGCATGTAAGATGAAGGGGATGATCGAACTAGTTCGTGACGTTGGGGGCGAGGATGTCCGAAGATTTTCAGGCGCCTGACCCTCAGCAGTTGGCGGCCTTCTTTGCGCTCATGGAAGCCGTCAGTTTGCTCCAGCACCGCGTGGAACAACACCTACGAACCGACGGCAAAATCAGCTACGTCCAGTTCCAGGTACTCACGCGTCTCGCGTCCGCCGACGGCCAACTGACCATGACACAGCTGGCGGACGGCGTCGTATACAGCCGCAGCGGCCTGACATACCAAGCCGGCCTACTCGAGGACGCCGGCCTGATCACACGCAGCCCGAGCCCGGACGACGAGCGTTCCATCACGGTAACCATCACCGATAAAGGGCGAGCGCTGGTCAACCGCGTCCTGCCCGGGCACGTCGAGGTCCTTCGCCGCCAGCTGTTCGACTCCCTGTCCGACGATGACCTGCACCGCCTCGGCGACATCATGGCCATGGTGCGCGACCATATGCGCGCACAGCCACCCCGCTCCGCTGCCCCCCGCAAGCGCCGAGCCACCCCCTAAGAGCATGTTTGAGAAGTCACCGCCATACATATGATCGACTGATGTCGGTGCCGATGGCTGAGCTGATCGCTCACTCCGTGGAAGGTCTGCGTTGATGGCGATACAGGTCAGGTGACAGCGGAGCAAGAACCATGTCGGACAAAGCTCCCGCGGCCGGAAGCTCGGCAGCGATCAGTAGCGCCATGACGCCAAAGCCGTAGGCGCCGGTCGCAAAACAAGATGCGCCGATCTCAGTTGCCAGCATCAGGTGGGCGTGTCGCTCCAACAAGCCGACCATGGCCCCGTAGAAAGCCACCATTCGCGCCACGGGATCCGCCCCGGGCCCAAGGGGCGGCTCACCTCAGAGCAACGCCTCCTGCAGAGCACGTTCGTGGTCGTCGAGCAACGCCACCCCGATCGAGGCGCGCGATCTGGATACGCCGATACAGCGTCGCGCGCCCCACCCCTGCCGCCTTAGCGATGTCATCCATCGTGACGTTCTGGGGTCCCCGGCTAGCGAACAGCTCAGCCGCCGCGGCCAGGACGCGTTCACGGTTCCGCGCCGCATCCGCGCGTTCCGATGGACCACCTATCGCCATGACAGACACCGTAATCAGCCGCCGGAACTTACAGATGACGCCGCCGCGGTGGGCCGTAAGCCGGCTGATCTTCGCTCTAGGAAAGTGGACGTTCATTCATTAAAGTTCTGCGCATGCTCAACCGACCCAGCCGTACCGCCGAGCACGTCGCGCTGTTCCGCGCCCTAGAGTCCGTGCGCAGCGGACCCCAGCTCTTCGTCGACCCGTACGCGGAAGCCTTCCTGCCCGCCCGATACCGGGCGATCATCCACGTGTCCCGGTTGCCGGCCATCGGTCCCGTCGTGACGAGATCCGTGGAGTGGTACATCGACCGCAGGTGGAGCGCAGGCCCGCGGGCCTCGGCCGTGGTCCGGACCAAGCTGATCGACGATCTCGTAGCGGCGACTGTCGCCGCGGGCGCGCAACAGGTTCTCCTCCTCGGAGCGGGGTATGACAGCCGTGCCCTACGTCTCCCGGAGCTGGCGGATCTGCCGGTCTACGAGGTCGACCACCCTGCCACCCAGGCGGCCAAGCGGCGCGCGTTGCCGACAACCAGCGCGAACCTGCACTTCGTACCTGTCGACCTCGAGGTTGAGGACCTCGGGGAGGCATTGCGGCGCGGTGGGATGCGCCGCGACCGGGCCACTGTCGTCGTGTGGGAGGGCGTGACGAATTACCTGACGGCTCCTGCGGTGGACACCACCATGAGGTGTCTTGCCACCGAGCTGCCTGCCGGCAGCCGCATCATCTTCACGTATGTCGACCGAGCCGCCATGGACGACAACTCACGGTTTGCGGGTTACGAGAGATGGCACGCCTCGGTCCGCGGCGTCGGCGAGGGATGGACGTTTGGGTTCCACCCCGCAGAACTACCCAACTACTTGGCCGAGCGCCGGATGCGCCTTATCGAGGACGTATCCGCGCGGGACGTCGCTGAGCGGTACCTCACGCCGCTCCACCGACACGAGCCAGCGCCGGAGTTCTACCGCATTGCTGCGACGCAGGTGCTCTAGATGCCAAAGGTCAGCGACGCACACCTTACGGCCCGTCGCCGCCAGATCCTCGACGCCGCCGGACGATGCTTCGCTCGTGACGGCTTCCACCGCACATCCATGCAGGACATCGTCCACGAGTCCGGGATCAGCGCTGGTCTGGTCTACCGCTACTTCGCCGGCAAAGACGAAATGATCATCGCGATCGTCAATCAATGGCACGAACGACGCCAGGCCCTCATCGAGGCCGGGCAGCACGCGACTGGAGACGCGAACGAGTCCCGTGACCTTGTGGCTGAGGCATACCTGGACCTTGTGCGATCGATTGGCCAACCTCAAGCGCTAGAAGATCTTCGACTAGGCGTACAAGTGTGGGCTGAGGCTGTTCGTACGCCGGCGATACGCGAGCTGGTCCGTCGCGGCGTGGACGGGCCACGCACCACCGCAGCCAACCTGATCAGCAGGGCGCAAGGGAACAGCGCGGTTCCGGCGGACCTCGATCCCGATGCTCTCGCGCGCATCCTCATCGCGATCTACCAGGGCCTGGTGTTGCAAACTGTCTGGGACGAATCGGTCGATAACGACGCCTTGGTGGCCACGCTGGAGGCGATACTCGATATGATCATACCTAGCTGATTGGTGGACTACCGGCCCGTCGCCCGTGCTCGATCAGCGGCCTACGCGCCACATGCCGAACTCGGCGGACCGGTCGCCGGCAATGGCGTCGGCGGGCAAGTCGGTCCTCGGGTGCCGCGCGGCAGGGTTGCCTTGTGCGCCTTCGTTGAAGGTTCGTGGATGACATCGCCGAGGCCCGCAGCGACGGCCCGCCGCAGCCGATCGGCCCGCCCCTGCGCCGCACCGAACTCGTCGAGGCAGGCCAGCGGCTGCAACTCGGTCGGCATCCTCTACCAACGGCCAACCGCCAGGCCGCAGCGCCGCCACCATCGACGCCGGCGCCCAGGCAAGGTCGGGTAGGTGAACGAGCCCCAACCGCGCGTGTACGAAGTCGAACGTGCCCGGGTCGGCCGCGATGTCGTGCCGGCGCACGTCGTACCCGCCCTGCGGGTTCAACCAGCCGGATTGATGTCGCTGGCCAGCACGTAGCCGGTTCGTCCGACGGCCGTGGCGAGCGCCACGGGAGTGCTGGGGTCTCCGGCGCCGACTGCCCAGCAGCGCCAGCCCGCCCTCACGCCGAGCCGGTCGAAGAGCCCACGCGTGACACCATCGAACAACTCGGCCAGCCAGCCAAACCGCTTACCCGCCTCCACCCGGGCGTTGTCGAGCAGGTAGCGGTGATCCGGGGCCCCCAGCGTGGGCACGGCGACGCGTCTGATCGCTATCACGAGTCACCTTGGCGGGTTCCCAGCAACTCAGCGAGGGTGACGGCGTAGGTGGCCGCGGATTCCACGAGGTTGTCAATCGGGACGTGCTCGTCCGGTCCGTGCATCTCGCTGAACGGACCAGGTCCGAACGCGGCCGTCGGAATACCCAACTGGCTGTAGATGCGCGTCTCCAGGCAGCCCGGGCACATCGACACCGGCACTTGTCGACCGCTAGCGGTGCGGGCCGCCTCGCGCAAGGTGCGGATAAGTGCGCTGTTTTCGTCTGTGCTGGCGGGAAGCACGTCCTGCAGTACTTCGACCGTCATCTCGTGGTCGTTGCCGAACGTGTGGAGCAGGTCGAGCAGTTCCTGCTTCGCCTTCGCATAGTCCTCGTCGGGATTGGGCCTGCGGTCGATCGTGAAACTGAAGCTGTCGGGCACGATGTTGAAGTTGATTCCGCCGCTGACCACGCCGCCGATTAGCATGATCGAATTGCGAGCTGGCTCGGGCGTGATGGCGAAGCGGGTTCGGTGCTGGGTGATCCGGTCGCGATACCTCAGCAGCTCGCCGATCAGGCGGTGGCCGTGCTCGACGGCGTTGTCGCCGGTGTAGTGGAGGCCGACGTGCGCAGGACGGCCATAGACCGTCACCTTGATGGTGAAGGCGCCCCGCGCGGCGTACCACATCTCGGGAAAGCTGGGTTCGCCAACGATCGCACCGACGCAGTTCTCGGCGTCAATCAATCCCAGCTCCTGCATGCGTTCTGAACCGTTGGCCCCGCCGGTCTCCTCGTCGGGGACGTAGACGAGGCGCACCTGGCCGGTACCGCCGAGGTCACGGTGCACCAGGGCCGCCGTCAGCATGGCGACCAAGCCGCCCTTCATGTCTGAGGCGCCGCGGCCGAACACTGCGCCGTCGCGAACCTCGGGGGCGAACTGCTCGTGACGGAACGCGGGGACAACGTCGTAGTGGCCGTGCAGGTACACGATGGGTCCAGCTTCGCCGATCGACCCGACGATGACCCGGTGATCGCCGCCGGACCGTGATGTGTCGTAGCGCTGGGAGGCGACGCCGTACGCGGTCAGGGTTGATTCGATCCAGTCCTGCGACTGGTCGAGGAACGAGCCCGGCGGATTCTCCGCTGGCAGCGAGCAGAAGGCGGTCAGTAGGCGGACCATCTCCGCCCGTCGATCCGCGACCGCAAGGTGGATGGACTCGGCACGAGCGACATCGAGTGTCATAGCAATATCCGGTTTCGTCTGGTGATCGCGTTATCGAGGGCGTCCGCAGCGGTCGCCAGGTCGTCGTCGGTATGGGCAGCCGTGATGACGAAGCGGATCCTGGCGGCATCCGCTGGTGTGACGGGCGGGCCCAGCGGCACGGCAAGGACGCCAGCCCTCAGCAAGGCGCGAGCTGCCTGCATTGTGACGGCGTGGTCGCCCAGGACGAGTGGTAGGAGCGGCGTTGGCGATCGTATGGCGAACCCGTACGACGCCAGGAGAGCAACGAAACGGCGTTGATTCGTCCACAACTTGTCGATCAACGGCGTGGTGAAGGCGAGTTCAAGTGCCGCCGAGGCAGCGGCGGTAAGCGGTGGTGGCAGGGCGGCGGAGAAGATGTAGCTGCGTCCCCTTTCCCGGATCTGTTCAATCGCCCATCCGGGCCCGGTAACAGCGCCGCCAAACCCGCCGAGGGCCTTCGAGAACGAACTCGTAGTGATCACCGTGTTGGGATCGACGCCGGCGTACGCAGCAGTGCCGCGTCCTTGACCGAGCACTCCTAGGCCGTGCGCGTCGTCAACCACGATCAGGATGTCCTCGTCGGTGCGCAACGATGCCAGGGATGCGAGGTCGGCGATGTCGCCGTCGACGCTGAACACACCATCCGTAACGATCAGGACGCGGCGAGCGCCGGCCGCCCGCGCGGAGGATAGTGCGTCACGCACCGCTGCCACGGAACGGTGGGGCACCACACGCACGTCGGCCGGGCTCAGCCGACATCCATCGACGATGCTGGCGTGATTCAGTGCGTCGCTGATGATGACGTCGCCGGCCTGGACTAAGCCCGCCAATACCGCGTGATTGGCGGCGCTACCCGAGGGCATGACGACCGCCGAGTCAACGCCGAGATGGCTCGACAACGCCTGTTCGAGTTCCTCGTGCAGGATCGAGCGACCCGACACGGTCGGACCTGCCCCAGGCCCCGATCCAAACCGGTTCAGTGCCTCGTGGGCAGCCGACACCACGGCTGGATGATCAGCGAGGCCGAGGTAGTTGGGCGCGCTGAAGTTGAGCAAAGTCCCTGCCGTAGTCACCAGCCAGCGGTTATTGGCACCCGTGAGCTGGATCGAGGTGAACGGCGGGAGCCGCTCTTCGGACGGTGATCTGTCGAGCACCCCACCAGAGTTTCCGGAATTGGCTGGAACGGCACTAGCCAATTGGAATACGATCTTGCAGGTGGCAGGCACGTCGATCGAGCAGCTGCTCGAGGGGTGGGTCCATCTGGACGGGCCCAACTTGGCCGCGCGCCTTGCTCTGGCCCTCCGGCAACTCGTCGAGTCGGGGCTACTCCCGCCAGGCGAGCAGCTGCCCTCGGAGCGCTTGTTGGCTCACGCCCTGCATGTCAGCAGGCCCACCGTGTCAGCAGCGCTCGACCAGCTGCGCGAGGCGGGCGTCGTCGTGTCGCGGCAGGGAAGCGGGACCAAAGTCGCCACGCATCCGGAACGGTCACGGACGGAGGCACAGCCGGCTCCCTTCACGAGCGCGGTCCTCGGCGCCAACGTGGTCAACCTAGCTGCGGCCGTACCGTTCGATGCCTCTCATCTGCCCGGTCTATCACTGTCACCAACAGATCTGCTGAGCGCCGTTCCCGACCACGGCGTGGTGCCGTTCGGCCTTGATGCCTTCCGGGAGGCTGCCGCCGTGCGACTCAGCCAGGTGGGTCTGCGAAGCCGGCTGGATCAGATCATCGTCACAGCCGGTGGTCATCACGCCCTGCGAGTCGCCTTCGAGACCCTCGCCGCACCCACTGCACCGGTGCTCGTGGAGGAGTACACCTATGGCGCGGTTTTCGATCTCGCCGCCCGGAATGGAACTGCCCTGATCGGGATCGAACGCGATGCCGACGGTGTTGATCCGCAGCGATTGGACGTCGCCCTGAGACGCACCCGACCCGCGTTCGTCTTGCTCGCCACGTCAATCCATTCGCCGAGCGGCCAGACCACGAGCCCCGGCCGACTTCGCGATCTCGCCGCCGTCCTCAACGCCCACCTGGTGCCTGTTGTCGTTGATGAGACCTATGCAGAGCTCCACTATGAGACCCGCCCGACGCCGCTGGCGAGCATGCTGCACGGGCCAAGCATCACCGTGGAGTCTGTCTCCAAGACCGGATGGGCCGGACTGCGCACCGGTTGGATCCGTTTCTCTGAGGAACTACGCCCCCGCCTACTCGGCGCCTTCGACCGCGACCTCGGCCTGCCCGTTCCCAGCCAACTCATGGCACTTCGTGTGCTGGCCGCCTACGCCACGTTGCTGCCCGCCCGCCGCAATGACCTGGCTCGCAAGGCACGCCTGCTGCGCGAACAACTCGCGGAACAGGTGCCGTACTGGAACGTCGTCATGCCGCACGGCGGGCTTACACATTGGATCGACACCGGGACGGCGGACGCGACGACGATCGTCGACAACGCGCGCCGCGCAGGCCTGCTCATCACCTCCGGTGACGCCTTCCACCACCGCCGCGCCACCTCTAGCCATGTTCGCATTTGCCACGACCGGCCAGAGGCGTTGATCATTGCTGCCACAGCCAAGCTTGGCGGACTCTGCGGATTTCGGGCTGCAAAGCCTGAACAACGTCGCTTGTTCTCTCCTTAGGACACCGAGCCACAGCAGTCGGGCGGCGCGAACTACTTCAGCACCTGAAGAGCGCACCCGCCGCCCGATCCACCGATTGGTCAACGCACCACGTACGCGTCCAGGATGGTTTGCCGCACCGAGTTGCCGGCTGCGTCGTGGGCCTCGATGCGGACCGCGATGGTGCCGGCCTGCTTGGGGCTGGCGGCCTGTACGCGATAGCTGTTGCTCGTCCCAAGCCGTACCGCGGCTTCGGTCCACTGCTTGCCGCAATCGGTCGACGTCCACACCCGGAGCCCGGCCAGCCGGACCGACGGATTCGACGCCTGCTGTGCGGTGATTGTGAAGTAGTGCGGGCGTCCCACCGGAACCGAGTCATCGGGGGCGAGACCGAACTGGTAGTGCGGATAGATGAGGGGAAGCCAACTGCACGGTTTGGTGTCGCCGACGCTGAGCGTGTCGAGACACTCATACGGCGCACCGACGGTGTCGGTCGCGGGCCGGCTGGTGCGGAACATCCAGTCGGTGGTGACCGAGGTGCCGGGGTGCTTCGGAGTAAATGCGCTGCGGAACGTGTTGCTCAGCCGATAGGTCCTGGATCCGGCCGGCACCTGATAGTAGGGCAGCCCAAACTCGTCGTAGGTCGGCCGCACCTCCTTGCCGCCGCTGAATAGGCGGTTCTCCTCGGTGCCCGGCTCGCCGCGGTAGCTGTGGGAAGCGTCGGCGGCATCGGCGTAGTCACCTCGCATGAGCGCGCTCAACGACCGCACTCGCAGCCGGTCGCCCTGTCGGCAGCCGTCGCACGGGAAGGTTGCACCGTACCGGGCGGCAAGGTTCGCGCCTGCCAGCGACTGCGTCGGCAGGATGCTTTCGTTCCAGGCCTCACGTTCGCGTGCTGAGGCGTCAGAGGTGCCGTCGCCGTGATCGTAGACCCGGTAGGCGGAGGCGGAGCGCGCCAGAGAACCGTCCGGCGGGATGAACCAGTACTCGCGGCTCCAGAGGACGTCCGGTCCAGCGACGGTGAAGTACTCCACCCGCTGCGCAGGCATGCGGAAGAGGTGGCCGGCCTTGATGCTGATCCGCTGCCCGTCGACGAACGTGTGGCTCGCCTCCGCCGCGTTCGGCCCGAACCCGTAGCGGCCGGCCAAGCCGTCGTATTGCGCGTGGTAGGTGGTGTCGATGGCGTGCAGTTCGCTGGAGCGTGGCGCGAAGGTGAGGTTCGTCGGTACGTGGCCGCGCAAGGTGTAGGTCAACTTGTACTCGAACGGGCTCACCAACTGTGCGCCGATATCCGCGCTCGGTCGCCCGGCGTTCAGCGCGGCCCGTACACGTGCGCCTTCGGCCTCGTCCACCCACAGCAGCGGGATCGTTGCCTGATCCTGGTAGGCCGGGTCGTACATCGCCCAGGAGAGGCGGGTGTCGGTCAGGACGCCGGCCGCGCCCGCTGTGATCGCGAGGTCGATCGCCTCTATGAACGGCTCCAATGTGCGCGATTGGAGGAAAACTAGTTTCCCCCGCACGCTTCGGCCGGCCCGCAGGGCGGCTTCGTCCGCGAGATCGAGCCGCAGGTCAGAGTGGAACTTGGCGAGGAGGTCGTTGCCCTCGGTCACGTAGCGCGGATGGAGCTCGACCCGTTCGCGGCCCCGCAATGCCAGCGTCACCTGCGGCTCGATGTTCAGTTGGTCGAACACGAAGGCGAACTTGCCGATCCGCAACGGAGCGGGATCGGTCGGCAAAACCCAGAATCGGCTTGGCGCGACGATCGGGTAGCTGAAGATCATGCCCCCGCTGTACTCGGTGCCAGCCGCGGACGTACGCGAGAAGAGGTAGTTCATGCCGACCTGCTCGGACGGACGCGGCGTCTGGACCTGGATTGGCACAAGCCTGCTTGCGTCGAACGTGACCGTGGTATCCCGGTCGAGCGTTAGCTCCGGCTTGGTGAACATCGCGAAATTTTTCGCGCCGTCGGACTGGTTTTCCCAGAGTAGTTGGGTGTCCAAGGCGTAAACCCCGCCGTGGGCGAGCCTCAGCGTGACCTCAAGTGTGTTCGGCACGTCGGTTTCGTGAAACTCGCCAGACCAGATGGCGTTGGGCTCGCCGCCGAACGCCGGGTCGGTGTCGTTGAGCCGGTTCGCCACCATTGACTGGAGCATGACCACTTGGCGGTATCCGCCGACAATCCTCACGGTGAGGTTGTGCTGTTGGGGTTGGGTGTAGAACCCGATCGGGACGCTCACTTGCGCGCCACCCGGGCCTGCGGTCGCCAGCAGACGGCCGGAGTAGAGGCCGTTGGCACCGGCATTCGGATCGATCCTCAGGTTCGCGGTGGCGGTCCCGCCGGCGGGGATCGTCAGCGACGCGGGGCTGACTGTGCCAAGGCCGGGTCCGCTCGGGGTTTCGCCGCGCCGGCTCAGTGACACCGACAGCGCCAGAGTGACTGGGGCGGCGCCGGTGTTGGTGTAGGCGATCTGGCGGCTGAGGACCTGACCCGTGTGGGGGAAGGGGAATCCGGTGGACACCGCCGCGGTGTTGGCGAAGACGTGCTGGGTAGCTGCTCGCCCGATGTCGAGACGGCCGGCGCCTTGCGCGTACACCGTCTCCCCGATGTCCTTGGCGGTGCTGACCAGGGCGGCTTTGAGCCGATCCGGGCCCCAGTCCGGGAAGCGTTGAGCAAGGATGGCGGCGGCGCCGGCAACGTGCGGCGTCGCCATCGACGTGCCGGAGGCAACGCTGTAACGCTCGTCGAGCGGTTCGCCCAGCGTCGTGCCGGCTGCGCGTGCCCCGATGATCCCGACACCGGGGGCGACGATCTCGGGCTTGAGACCGATGTCGTCGCCGAGGCGGGGGCCGCGGGCAGAGAAGTCGGCCATGTGGTCAGAGCGATCGACGGCGCCAACGGTCAGTGCGGCGTCCGCCGCGCCAGGCGCTGCGACGGTGCCCCGGTCGGGTCCGTCGTTTCCAGCGGCGATCACGAAGAGCGTGCCGTACTGCGCGCTGAGCTCATTCACCGCCTGGCTCATCGGATCAGTACCGTCGGTTGGGCCACCGCCCAGGCTCATGTTCACAATCCGGGCGTGTTCTGTAGCCGCCTGCCACTGCATCGCCTCGATGACGGTGGAGTTGCTGCCGGCGCCGTCGTCGTCCAACGCCTTAGCGACGATGAGTTTCGCGCCTGGGCCGACGCCCTTGTGCCGACCGTCCGAGGCGGCGCCGGTGCCAGCGATCGTGGACGCGACATGCGTTCCGTGCCCGAACCGGTCGGTCACATCGGCGGGGTCGCCGCCGCCTGGGGCTCCGGCGGGCACGAAGTTCTGCGCCGCGGTGATCCGGCCAGCCAGGTCAGGATGTCCGGCGTCCACGCCGGTGTCGATGATGCCGACCGCGATGCCGGTGCCGTCGTAGCCGGCGGCCCATGCGGTAGAGGCGCCGATCTGGGCGTTGCTGGCTTGGTCGGCGACTTTCACCTTCGCGTCGAGCCATACCCGGCCGAGGCCGGCACCGAGGGCAGCGGTTGCCGGTCCGCCGCCCGCGCCGAAACCCGCTGGTCCGCCGGCGGCCGGGCGACTGGCCAGCGGAGCGCCGCGCGCGGTGTTCCAGAACGTCGTCGCGCCTTTCTTGCCTACCCGCAGGGCCACGCCGTTGATGCTCGGCAAGCTGCGCTGTCCCGTGGTGGCGGGCAACGCTGCGGCCCTCTCCGCCAGAGCCGGCAGCGCGGCTCGCGATGCCGCCGGGACGCTCGGGTACTGGACGATGAGAGGCAGCTGGGCTGACCGGGCATCGTCGTAGCCGTTGGCGGCCAGGTATTCCAGGTTGAATAGTTGCCGATCCACGAGACCGGCCAGGACGTATCGTTCGGCGTCGCCGGGCACGAGGTAATAGCCATTGGTGTCACGGGTCGCCCGGAACGCGACGGCGCCGCGGCCGGATCCCGGCGTCACCGTGGTGGAGACCCGCCCGGCGCTGTCCCGCCGGTAAGCGACTGTGTCGCCGGTAATCATCGTGATGCGCAACGGGCCGTTGACGGCGAGGCCGGGACCGGCGCTGTCGGCAAACGGGACAGCGGCCGGCATTGTGGCGCCGGTCGCGAGGTCGGGCGTGGCTCCGGCGGGCGTCCCCAAAACGGCCACCAGGACCGCTGTGCTCAGCGCCGCCAACGGTAGTCGGAGCCCGCGCCAGCGGGCCGAAGGTGTCAACCGCATTGGATCCTCCATGCATACGAGGGGTGGCGGTCCGGCGGGTCGCGTCGGAGGCCAGCGAACGTCGTGGATCTCACGGGCTCTGGTGATCTAACCTGAGGCTGCGTGGGCATCGACGCAAGTGCGTCAGCCGACCAATACCCGCCAGGTGGCGGAGGACCGCCAAGATCAAGGGGCTTCAGATGCTGGAGGCGATCGGACTCACACCCGTCGAAAGCCGTCTCTACATGGCGCTCGTCGATAACCCGAGATCGACCGCCCCGGAGTTGGCCAAGCATTGCGAGCTGTCCACGCGTGCCGCCGCCCGTGCCCTCGGGCAGTTTGTGCGGCGCGGCTTTGCTAGCCGCCTGCCGGGCAAGCAACCCACCTTTATCGCGGTGGCGCCGGACGTCTCGATCCAACCGCTCCTAAGCCGCCGCGAAGACGAGCTGAATCAGGTCCGGACCGCCGTGCACGACCTCACTGCCGCGTTCCACCGCGCCTCCCGCCACACCCACCCAGCCGAGCTGGTCGAGGTCATCACCGGGGCGGACAACATCGCCAGCCGGGCGTTCGCGTTGCAGGAGACGATGCAGAGCATGTTGCGGGGGATCGACAAGCCGCCGTACGTCATGGGTTCGGGCAACGTCAACGCGGCGCGCGAACTGCGCCGGCTCGCTCAGGGGATCGAGTACCGGGTCATCTACGACCGGGAGGCCGTCGTCATTCCAGGCAAGCTCGAAGACATCCGGACCTCCATCGAGCGAGGCGAGAAGGCGCGAGTGATGGTGAACGCTCCGCTGAAGCTGTGGATGGTCGACGACAGCGCGGCCATCATTCCGATCCGGAGTTCGGCGTACTCGATCGCGGCGGCGTTCGTCGTGCATCCCTCGGCCCTGCTGGATGCTCTGATCGTTCTCTTCGAACTCGTCTGGCAGCGCGCGGTGCCCCTGCGTCCGGCCGCCGCGCCTCACGCCTCGACGCACGGTGCGTCTCCACCGGAACCGCACGAAGGCACCAACGCGCTGTTGACATTGCTTGCGTCCGGCCTGACTGACGAAGCCATCGCACGTTCGCTCGGACTGAGCCTGCGCACCGTCCAGAGGCGCATCCATGACCTGATGAGTCTGCTCGGCGCGGGCACGCGGTTCCAGGCCGGCATGGCGGCCCGCGATCGCGGCTGGATCTGAAACGGTGTCCTGGCCATGCTCATCAACGTTCCCGGTCCGCATCGCCACGCTACTGTTCGCGCACCGGCTGCTGAAAGGTGGCCGTAACGGTCGCGCGGCTGGATCGGCTGGGTCACCGTGGCCAACTCGATGTCGTCGGGCACCAGCCGTAGCGGCGATCCGCTGAGCCGGTCACCGTCCGGACCGGCAGCGTCAGCCGGAACTGGGGCGCCCGGGGCTGGTGCGCGCCAGGCCTCCAGCCACCCGCCGAGCGTGCACCACACATCGCTGATCCATGCAGAGCACGGCCCATGCCCGGCGCTATCGGTGGGACGAGCGGCCTGATCAGTGGTGGAGAGGGCGGTCCTGTTGTCGCAACGCGCACTCGTGCCCGAATCGCGTGACGCCTGCCCCGGTGCGTTTGGCGTGGTACATCGCGGCGTCGGCCTCGGTGAGCAGGTCTGCGGCGGTGACGCCAAGCCGGTAGGCGGTGTAGCCGACGCTGGCGTCGATGCCGCAGCTTCGGTCGGGAAGGCGAACCGGGGTGGCGGTCAGAGCCCGGTGAGCGGCCTGCGCGACGACGGCGGTGGCGTCCAGGTCGCCGTCGACGAGCAGCGCGTACTCGTCGCCGGAGAGGCGGGCGGCGACCGCGACCGGGCTCGGCAGGCCGATCAGCCGCCGGCCGACCTCGGCGAGCACGTGGTTTCCAGTCGCATGTCCCAACGTGTCGTTGATGACCTTGAACCGGTCGAGGTCCGCCATGACCAGCCCACACGGCTGTCCGGAGCGCAGTCGTCCGTCGAGCGCAGTCAGGAACGCACGGCGGTTGGGCAGGCCGGTGATGTCGTCGTGCTCGGCGTCGTAGCGGGCGCTGGCGAGCAGGCGGCCTTGCCGCCGCAGAACACCTGCGCCGGCCGCGATTCCAGCCAGCAACCCACCGCTGGCGGTCAGGACGAGCTGAGCGATCAGCGACATTGACGTCCCCCTGAACGTCGTCGACCTGCGGTACTTCATGTCGTCAGGGTGCGCGGCGACGCACAGCAAGCGCTGGAAGGACTCCGTCGGAAGGGCAGTCAATGTCATGGTGACTCTCCTTTCCTTGTCATCTCAGGTCTCCCGCGTCAGGCGCGCCCGTCGCGTCTGCAGGAAGGTTCGTTCGGTGTCGTTGGTGGCCAGGGTGATGGCCTCGTCATAGGCGGCGACGGCATCGGCGGTCCGGCCGAGGCGGGCGAGCAGGTCCGCGCGGGTGGCCGGCAGCAGGTGGTAGCCCGGCAGGTCGAGCCCTTCGATGGCCGCCAGCGCCAGCGCCGGTCCGTGCACCTCGGCGACGGCGACTGCGCGGTTGAGCGCCACGATCGGGGTCGGGGTGTGCTGCAGCAGCTGGTCGTAGAGCGCGAGCACCTGCGCCCAGTCGGTCGCCGGCCCATCGGTGTGCACAGCGTTGATCGCGGCCTGCAACTGGTACGGCCCCGGCTCGGCGCGGCGCAGACACCGCCGTACCAACTCATGCCCTTCAGCGATCAACTTGCGGTTCCACAGTGAACGGTCTTGCTCGGCGAGCAACACCAGTTCGCCCGACGGCGCTACCCGTGCTGGGCGCCGGGCTTCGATGAGTAGCAGGAGTGCCAGCAGCCCGATCACCTCCGGCTCGTCGGGCATCAGCTCAGCGAGCGCCCTGGCCAAGCGGACGGCTTCCACGCATAGGTCGGTGCGCAGTAGCTCGCCTGACGTGGAGGTGTATCCCTCGTTGAAGACCAGGTAGATCACGGTGAGTACCGATGCCAGCCGATCTGGGAGCTCCGGTGCCTCGGGCACCCGATAGGGGATGCCGGTGTCGCGGATCTTCTTCTTCGCGCGGACAATCCGCTGGAAAATGGTGGCCTCCGGCACCAGGTAGGCCCGCGCGATCTCCCCCACCTCCAACCCGCCGAGCAGGCGCAGGGTAAGCGCGGTCTGCGCGAGCGGCGACAGCGCCGGGTGGCAGCAGGTGAAGATCATGCGAAGCTCGTCGTCGCGCACCGGTCCCACTTCCTTCGGCTCGTCGGGTTGGTGCAGCAGCAGCGCCTGAGCTTGGCGGGCCTCACGGGTGGTTTCCCGGCGCAAGCGGTCAATAGCCCGGTTGCGGGCGGTGGTGACGATCCACCCGCCCGGGTTGGGCGGCAGGGCCTCGTCCCACTTCTCGACGGCCACCGCGAAGGCGTCCTGCACGGCCTCCTCGGCGAGCCCGATGTCACCGAGGACCCGCGTCAGCGTCGCCACGCACCGGCCGTACTCCGCCCGGAAGACGCTGTCCAGATCCACCGTGCTCAAGCCCCCGGCACGTCTTCGAACGGGCGCACTTCGATCGGGCGCCCGCAGGCCAGCGCGCACTTCTGGGCCCATGACAGCGCCTGGTCGAGGTCGTCGCACTGGATCACCCAGAACCCGCCGAGCTGCTCCTTCGTCTCGGCGAACGGGCCGTCGGTCATCGTGGTCGTGCCGTTGCCGGGGCGCACGACCGTCGTGGCATGCGAGCCCGCCAGGCCGCCGACGAACACCCAGCAACCCTTAGCCCGCATCTCGGCGGTCACCTGGCTAGTCCGGGCCCACTGCCGTGCGTACTCGTCGGGGGGCCACGTTGCACTCTCGTCGTCCTGGACGGCGAGCAGGTAGTGCTTCACAGCAGAACTCCTTTGCGATCGGTGTTGGGTGGCGAAAGGGCGGCACGACCAGGACCTATTCAGTGGCCATATTCCCCGTGGCGCAGGCTCTATCGTGTGCGCGGGCCTACGCACTGGTGGCTGGCGGGGCGTCGCGTACCAGGCCTGCCTGTTGGTCTTTGTTCGCTGGGTTGTCGCCGCCATGGGCGTTGCGTGCCGGAACGCCCGTATTGCGAGTAGGGCGAGGCCGGCGTAGAAGACGGCAGGACAATGCCAACCACGTGTACGCCGGAGGTGAACGCGTCGCGGGCCGCGGCCAACTCCGCTCTGCTCTGCCCGCAGCTGAGCGGATGTCGACGATCCACAGCTGCTGGACGCCGCTCGGCGCGAGATCGGCGGTCAGATGCGGAACAGCGAGGTACAGCACGCAGAAATCCATTGACACGAGAAACCTGGGCAAGCCGAGCAAGGCCAACCCCACCCATCCCCGCCGCCCAGCTAAGGCTCTCGTGTTCGCAGCGGTCACAACCTGCTCCTTCGATAGTGCCCCTGGCGCTTCGCGCTGCCCTCACCTCAGCTACGAACAAACTCGACGCCACTCGACACTGCCGCGGTAAAGATCAGAAGAATTCGACCGCATTTGCGACTCGCGGTGCCCACGTTCGCGGAGTCGAACATGACGGTCTCCGACCCGCTGTATTGGCTCGTCGAGTTCGGCCACATATGCGCAGCGCTGATCTCGGTGTACTCCACCCAGCCCCGGGTCCGAGCCGATCAGCGTGAGGCGAACAGCGCCACGCTCATAGCGGCAGCCATCGCAGCCTAAAACGCCATCGCGCCGGCCCGGCCGAGGAGCGGATGCAGCGTCGCCGTCGACCGCGCGCTCGTGGCCGCAACGACGGGGTGGTCGGGCGCTGCATCGCTCCCGCGCCGGCCGACTAACCACCACCAAACCGCCGCAACACCGAGGTAGCCGGCGAACGCGGCCATGGTCGCCGCGCTAACCGCGGTGGCATCCGTGTGCTGAGCACCGTGCGCTATGCCGGGCATCTCAACTGTCATGGAAAGTGCGGCAGTATCAGACATGGCGGTGAGCATCCAAACAACGCCGCGATCGCGACACTTGATCGACCAACCCCACCGGTGGTGACGGGGTGTGGTTTCGGCGATCGCCCGTACCCGATGCCGCGGCCATCGAGCGAGGCCGGCCCGGGATCTACCACGTCGCCGATGACGAGCCGGCGCCGGTGCGGGAATGGTTGCCGTACCTGGCCCAGGCCTTGGGCGCCAAGCCGCCGCGGCGAGTCCCGGCCTGGCTGGTCCGCAGGCTGGCTGGCGACTTCGCGGTGGACATGATGACCCGGGCGCCCGGCATCTCCAACGAACGGGTCAAACGCGACCTGGCCTGGGCGCCCGTGTATCCGAGCTGGCGGGCCGGATTCACCACCGGGCTGAGCTGACGTGTCCACACCGGAGGTGCCAGGGTCCCAGTCAGTCCGGAGGTCGAGGCTTGTAAATAAAGTTGCCCGTCGCGGTTTGGAGCCGCGAATAGCGCGTACAGTCAGCGTCGGATCGGCTTGTCAGCGCCTTTGACTGCCGGCGCCCACCGGGCGCGCTGCCTCAGACCTCGGCAGCGAAAACGCGGCATCGCCGCGTTTTAGAACCGAGCGATGCAGGGGACGGCGACCGGCACGTCGCCATCGGCGATGACGTTGCAGCCACTCGGATCTCCGGACGGACCCGCGCAACTACCGCTTGGTCCCGTCGGCGCCTTAACGCGTCCGCGGACCGGCTGGGAAAGCCGATCCGTTGGAGGCACGTGGATCATGAGTGTTTCGTCCGCCTACCCGGTGCGCGTCGACGCGCATCTGGACCCGCACCTGTCACGCTGGCTCTGGCTGGTGAAATGGGTTCTGGCCATCCCGCACTTCGTCGTGCTGATTCCCCTGTGGATCGCATTCTGTGTCACGTCGGTGATCGCGTTCTTCGCAATCCTTTTCACCGGCCGATATCCGCGCCGGCTCTTCGAGTTCAACGTCGGCGTGATGCGCTGGACCTGGCGAGTCAACTACTACGCCTACAGCGCGCTCGGCACGGACCAATACCCGCCGTTCACGCTGGCCGAGGTCCCGGACTATCCGGCACACCTGCACGTGCCGTACCCGGAGCAGCTGTCTCGTGGGCTGGTCCTGGTGAAATGGTGGCTGCTGGCGTTGCCGCATCTGCTGCTCGTCGGCATCTTCGCCGGCGGCGGAACCTGGCTCGCCTTGAACTCCGATACCCAGAACTACAGCTGGACCGGCGGCGGACTGATCGGGCTGCTGGTGCTCATCGCAGCGGTCATCCTGGCTGTCACCGGCCGGTACCCGACTGGGCTCTACGACCTCATCCTCGGCCTGAACCGGTGGGTGCTCAGGGTCGCCGCCTACACCTCGCTGATGACCGACACGTACCCGCCGTTCCGATTGGACACTGGCGGTAGGGACCCCGCGACCGCCGTCATCGCACCCTCGGGCGCGGCGCGACACGACCTGAAGGAGCCGCAGTGACTCCTCTGCGTAGGACCGCGCTCGTCGCGGGTGTCTGTTACCTGCTGAGTTTCGTGTCGATCCCGACCCTCGGCCTGTACGCCGGGTTGCGGGACCCGAACTACGTTCTCGGCCCTGCCTCGGGTACCGGCGCGATCTGGGGCGCCGTCCTGGAGACGATCGTGGCCCTCGCCGGGATCGGCACCGCGGTCGTGCTCTACCCGGTGGTCAAGCGGCAGAGCGAAGCCCGCGCGCTGGCATTCGTCGGCACCCGCGTCCTCGAGGCGGCCACCATCTTCGCCGGCATCGTGATCGTGATGTCGATGGTCACCCTGCGACAGGACGGAGCCGGACCGGAAGCGCTGACCACCGGCAAGGCACTGGTCGCCCTGCACAACTGGACGTTCCTCACCGGGCAAGGCCTCATCCCGGCCGTCAACGGACTGCTGTTGGGATCGCTGCTCTACCAGTCCCGCCTCGTGCCGAGGGTCCTTCCTGTGCTGGGCTTCATCGGAGCAACCCTGCTCACCATTTCGTTCTTCGCCACAATGTTCGGGTTCTGGACACAGGTCTCCGTGGCGTCGGGCCTCCTCACCATCCCGATCGGGGTGTGGGAGTTCTCGCTCGGCGTCTACCTGATCGTCAAGGGCTTCAAACCCGCCACGCTCACGGCCGGCATGAACACCGGCGACATCACGCCAGCCAGCCGCGTTCCCGTCCTCAGCAGCTGACCGTCGACCAAGGGCCGGGCCCACGAAGGGCCCGGCCGCAGGCCGCGTGGATGCGGACGGTCAAGGCTTGGACCGGCGCGCATGTCTATCTGGTCGCCGCCAGCGCGGCTCGAACGCTCCTTGGACCCTCTTCAAACAATAATCGCCATCTGATCTGGGTCCGATGATGGGCAGGACGCGACCTCAGTTACCGCATGTCTGCCAGGCACGGTCACGCCGACCACTTCGACTCCCGCTAAGAAGTAGGGGCTGAACCACGGGGCATCGAGCCGGCCTGGAGTAAGACAGCGCGCAAATTTCGATCGGTAGGGCGCCACGGCGTTGCCAGCGATCGCGCAAGGTTAAGAGGAGGCGTCGACAAGACCTGCCGTCTCCGCCGAGGTCTCCGCAACGGGGGGACCACCTGGCGTGCATATGCCGCGGTCGGCTCGGTGCCGCCGCCGAGGCGACCGCTGCTGCCCGACGGTTGCGGACATCGAAGACGGTGTAGTCGAGGATGACGGCGACGCTCGCGGCGCGTCGATCCGGATCGCCGCGCCGCCCGATGCGAAAGGAAGTCTCGACCCAAGGGTCCTGCCCGGCCTGGCCGACAGCCCGTCCAACGAACATCCATGACGTCGACGGCACCTTTGGCCAGGCAGTAAGTCGCACCTGCCTGGCGATACCGCGCCGGGTGCCGCCCGCGGCCGCTCCGGCGCGAGTCGCTCACGCGATTCGCAGTGGGCCAATGTGAATGGGCGCAAACCAGCTGATAAAAGGTACGGACAAGACCATCTGCCGCCAAATCATGTCACCTAAACGGGACATTCGACGAATTGCGCCAGGTGAGGTGCATAGGCTGCTCTGAGCGCTCCGTTGACGGACGGCTGGTCACCTTGGCCGACTGCCCGGCCGGTGGGACGCGAGCCTTGAACCTCATAGGTGGCTGGCGCTGCCGCGAACGTTGGCGGCGACGCGGCGGCGCAGCCCGTCCAGGGAGGTGTCCACAGTGGCTGCCCTAACCCATTGGGTCTCGCGTGGCTTTTCGTCGTCAAGACGGCGCCACGCTCGAGAAGGGGTGATGTGATTGATGGCCGGCCGTCGTCCGTTGCCGATTCCCGACCACATGCCGGCGAAGCTCCTCGCTGAGAAGCTCCGTCTGCTCAAGGGCCGCGACATCTCGTACCGGGCCATGGGCAAAGTTACTCAGACCGACCACCGCGCCTTGTCGAACGCGGCTAACGGCAGCTACCAGAGCTGGCCGTCGGTGGAGCAGTTCCTCGACGCGCTTGCGAAGGTCGGCCGCGCGGTGACCGAGGAGGACGTGCGCGAGTGCCGGGCACTGCATCGAATCGCCCACCGCAACCAGCAACAGCGCGCGCGGTCCACAGCGGACACGGCAAGGCCGCCGGCGCCGACCGACGCCACCGTTGTTCCGGATACGAGCGAGGGCGAGGGCCCGGTCGATGTGCCCATCGTGTCGGTCGAGTATCCGCTCCGCACCACGGCCGTTCCGCCGAGCTTGGCGAACGCCGTACGCATGCAGGACCTTGTCACGTCACTCGTGGACCTGGCAATGGAGAAGCGCCTCGACCTCGACGCGTGGCGGACCCGTGGTGCCGACTCGCAGGAGGCGGGGCGCAGCGGTAGCCCCGAGTGGGAGGTGCTCACCGGCCGGCGGCCGCCTACCTGGGCCGTCGTGCGAGGGATCGTCGCGCAAGCCGGAGGCGGCACCGTCGACCTGGCACGCTGGGAACAGGTCTGGCGACGCGTCACCGGCGGCGAGGATGCGGCCGAAGCGACGGCGTCCGCCGGCACGGGTGACTCACCACCCGATGGAAACACCGACGCCGTCGCCGGCCGAACGCAGAACGGCGAGCCGCGGAGGAACGCCTGGTGGCACCCGCGATGGTTCGGTCGCAAGCGCGACACACCGGCCGACGCTCGTCAACCCGCAGCAGGCGCGAAACGCCGACGTGGCTCACATCGAGCCACAGTCGCCCGCTGACCCGCGGTCCGATATGAAAATGACGCCCGCGAGAGACAGGACGGCCGCCCGGGCACGGCCGTCCTGCGTGGAGACGTTGGCCAAACCCCGCGGCAGGGCCGACTGAGGAGTTCGATCCGGTTCCCGGACACGTGCGCGCTGGCCGAGATCCCGGCATCAATGTCGTTTCCCGCGAGGGCCCGATCGTCGGCGCAGAGGAGTATGATTACTTAGAGTGACGTGTGTGCTACACGAGGACGATGACAAGCGCAGCCGCCTGCCGGGCTCCTAGCAGCCGCCCGCGCTACGACCACGGCCGGCCTCGACATCACCGCGCTCGGGGACGCACGCGCCCGACCATCATGGTCGCCAACCCGGAGGGCGCGGCCGAGTACATCGGCTTCGACCTCACCGCCGGATCGAGGTAATCGCTGTGTACGAGAAGGACGGGGAGAAGTACTTCGTCGTCGACAGCCACATGCACTACTGGAACGCGGCGCCGGACAACTGGGTGCCGGGCGCTGAGCAGTACGCCAAGGGCTGGATCGAGTGCTTCCATGCGTATCACTCGTTGGCACCCGCGGAGACGCACTGGCCGATCGAGAAGTTCATGGCCTACACCGAGGACGACCTGATGAAGGACGTCTTCGAGGACGGGTACGTGGACGTCGCGGTGTTCCAGCCGACGTATCTGACCGAGTGGTACAAGGAGGGCTTCAACACCACCGAGCGCAACGCGGCTCTCGGCGAGAAGCACCCGGGCAAGTTCATCGCCAACACCCGGTGGGATCCGCGCGAGGGTGAGGACGGGCTGAAGAAGCTGGCCGAGAACGTCGAACGTTACG
>NZ_JBFAPI010000008.1:0-340003 GCF_040676615.1 Asanoa sp. NPDC049573 | reverse complement strand
GGGGGAGCCAGGCTTCGATCGTGCGGTCGCGTAGTCGTGCCCGGGTCGGGTGGCCGGCGGGCAGCGCGGCCATCGCGGTGAGCAGCTCGGTCGCGCTCTCCGACGCCAGGACGGTGTCGGGAGTGGACTCGGAAACTGTCTGCGTCGTCATGGTGGCCTCCCAGCGGTGGTGCCCCGATAGCGATCTTTGCTATAGAGCACGCTTCGACCGATCGACGCTTACTTTAGGCCGATCGGCACGGGGAAGCTAGCCGAAAGTATGAGTGATTTTAGCCTCCAAAAGGGACAAAGGCCGGCAAGAGCCGCTCAGAACTTTTGGTACATCACGTGCAGGCCGACCAAACCGTGCACGCGATGGTCGAAGGCTTCCGGGATCGTCGTCATGATGGTGAAGCCGAGTTGCTGCCAGAGCCGCACGGCGACGATGTTGGTCTCCACCACGGCGTTGAACTGCATCCCGACATAACCCCGCGACCGCGCCCACTCGACCGCGTAGGTGCCCAGCGCCTTGCCGACGCCGCGACCCTGCTGGGCCGGGTCGACCATGAAGCTCGCCGTCGCGATGTGCGCACCGCGGCCCGGCCGGTTGGGGCCCATCTTCGCCGAGCCCAGGATCAGCCCGTCGTGCACAGCCACGACCGTCTGCCCGGGCGGCTCCTCCATCCACCACGGCCGCGCCGTCTCCAGGGAGTGTGACGTCGGGTAGGCGTAGGTGTTGCCGGCGTCGACGATGGCCGCGAAGAACGGGTAGATCTTGGGCCAGTCGGCCGGCGACGCGTCGCGAATCTCCACGCGCCGAGGCTATCGGCCGGGTCAAAGTCAAGGCTTACACCTCGTAGGGTCATGCCGAGATATACACCGAGCGACTAAAGTGGGCGGTGACCCGGGGCGTCATGCGCGGGTCCGCTGCCTACCTGCCCGATCCGGTGTGTGACCGAGGAGCGGCCCAGTGGAGCAGACCACCGTCCGGCAGACCCCGCTCGCCGATGACGACGACGTCCTACCCGAACTCGGATCGCCGGCCTGGCTGCACCACGTCGACACGTTCGCGGCCACCAGCTTCTGGTCGGTCGCCCGGCGCCTCCCCGCCATCGTCCGGGAGGCGCTGTCGCTGGCCTGGCAGGCCAACAAGCGCGACACCGTAGCGGCGATCGGGCTCAACATCTTCGCCGGCGTCGCGACCACGTTCGGCCTGCTCGCCACCAGCACGGTGCTGACCGAACTGTTCGCGGCCGGCCCGACGCCCGACCGGATCAGGGCTGCGCTGCCCGCCCTGATCGCGGCGGCGGTCGCGGTGTCGATGCGGGGCGGGCTGACCATCGCCGCGGGCTGGGCCCAGGCCCGGATCGCGCCCCAGATCAACTATGCGGTCGAGTTGCGGCTGTTCGGCGCCACGACCGCTGTCGGCCTGGCCGCGTTCGACGACTCGGGCTTTGCCGAGGAGATGGACCGGGCCAAGGAGCGCGGGATGACCGAGGCCGCGTCGATCGTCAACTCCAGTGTGGACCTGTTGACCGGCCTGGTGCGGGTTGCCGCAACGGCGGCCGCGATCGCCGTGATCGAGCCGATCCTGTTGCCCTGCCTGATCGCCGCCGCCATCCCGTCGGCGATCACGGCAGTGCGGATGGCCCGGCGGGAGTATCTCGCGATGATCGCCTACATCAGCCGGCGGCGCCGGATGTGGCTGCTGGGCAGCATCATGGCCAACCGGCACACCGCGGCCGAGGTCCGCAGCTACCAGATGCGCGACTTCCTGCTCGGCGAATACTCGCGGGTGATGCAGATCCAGACCGTCGCCGAGATGCGGCTGATCCGGGCGCAGACCGGCACCCGCACGCTGGGCGCGGCGTTCGGCGGGTTCGCCAGTCTCGCGCTCTACGCGGTGCTCGGCTGGCTGCTCGTCGACGGCGCCATCCCGCTGGCCGCGGCGGCGACCGCGCTGCTCGCCCTGCAGGCCGCCCAGATGGGCCTCAACACGGCCGTCTACGCGACCAACCAGCTCTACGAGGACGCGCTCTACTACGGCGACTTCCGCGACTTCGTCGACCGGGCCCGGGAACGGGCGCCCGAACCGGGCGGCCGGCCGGTGTCCGGTTTCGAGGAGATCCGGCTCGACCGGGTCAGCCTGCGCTACCCCGACACCGAACAGCCCGCCGTCGACGAGGTCTCGCTGACCCTGCGTAAGGGCCAGGTGATCGCGCTGGTCGGCGAGAACGGCTCGGGCAAATCCAGCCTGGCCAAGCTCCTCAGCGGCCTCTACCAACCGACCGGCGGCCAGATCACCTGGGACGGCGTCGACATCGGCGAACTGGATTCCGACAGCCGGGCGGCCCACGTCGCGGTGATCACCCAGGACTGGTGGAAGTTCCCGTTCACCGCACACCAGAACATCGCGGTCGGCCGCCGGGAGCGGGGCGGCGGACCGTCGGTGATCGACGCGGCCGGCGCCGCACTGGCCCACGAGATGATCGAGAAACTTCCCAAGGGGTACGCGACACTGCTCAACCGGGAGTTCAAGGACGGGCACGACCTGTCCGGCGGTCAATGGCAGCGACTGGTCGCGGCGCGCGGCTTCTACCGCGACGCCCCGCTGCTGATCTGCGACGAGCCGTCGTCGGCGCTCGACGCCCGGGCCGAGCACGCGATGTTCCAGCAGCTACGCAGGCGCCCGGACCGCACCGTGGTGCTGATCACACACCGGCTCGCCAACGTGCGGCATGCCGACCAGATCTACGTGCTGCACCACGGCCGGGTCGTGCAGCACGGCACGCACGACGACCTGGTCACCGCCGGCGGCCTCTACCAGGAGCTGTTCCACCTGCAGGCCAGCGGCTACCTCGCCTGAGCGGTCTCCCAGCGAACGTCCAGCGAGTGCGGATAATCTTGGCAGGTGACTGAAGGCTGTAGTACCCGGCCGGTCTCGGACCGGCTGACCAGATCATGTTGATCCTCGCGGGCCTGGCGATCATCATCGTCCTGACCGTGGCGACCGGGTTCTTCGTGGCCCAGGAGTTCGCCTACGTCGCCGTCGACCGGGCCAAGCTCCGGGCCGCCGCCGAAGCGGGTGACGCCGCCGCCGAGCGCGCGCTGCACGTCACGTCCCGGCTCTCGTTCGTGCTCTCCGGCGCCCAACTGGGCATCACCGTCACCGCGCTGCTCGCCGGTTACGTCGCCGAGCCCTACCTGGGCGAGGGCGTCGCCGACCTGGTCGGCCTCACCGGCGCCTCGACCGCGGTCAGCGCGACCATCTCGGTGGCCATCGCGCTGCTGGTCGCGACCGTGGTGCAGATGGTGGTCGGCGAGCTCGCGCCGAAGAACCTGGCGATCGCCAAGCCCGACGCGCTGGCCCGCTCGCTGTCCCGGTCGACGCTGGCCTACCTGGCCGTCGCCGGCCCGGTCATCAAGCTGTTCGACGCGACCTCCAACCGGCTGCTGCGCGCGGTCGGCATCGAGCCGGTCGAAGAGCTGCCACAGGGCGCCACCACCGAAGACCTGGACGCGATCATCGAGAGCTCGCGCGCCTCGGGCGTGCTCGACCAGGACACCTCCCGGCTGCTCGACCACGGCCTCGACTTCCGCACCCGCACCGCCGGCGACGCCATGGTGCCGCGGGTCGACGTGGTCACCGTGCACCCCGACGAGCCGGCCGTACGCGTGATCGAGCTCCTCGACACCGGACACAGCCGGTTCCCGGTGCTCGGTGCCGCCGTCGACGACGTGCGCGGGATCGTCTCCGTGACCGACGTGGTCGACGTCGAGCCGTCGCAGCGGGGCACGGTCACGATCGGCTCGCTCGCGTCCCCCGCGGTGCTGGTGCCGGAGACCCTGCCGCTGCCCGCCGTGCTGGAACGGCTGCGGGCAGAACACCGCCAGCTGGCCTGCGTGATCGACGAGTACGGCGGCTTCGCCGGCATCGTCAGCCTGGAGGACGTCGCGGAAGAGCTGGTCGGCGAGATCCACGACGAAGACGACCTGCCGCAGCCGTCGGCACACCGCCGCACCGACAACGGCTGGTCGCTACCCGGCCGCTGGCGGCTGGACGAGGTGGCCGACGCGACCGGTGTGGTGCTGCCGACCTCGCCCCGCTACGACACCCTCTCCGGCCTGGTGCTGCAACACCTCGGCCGGGTGCCGGCGCCGGGCGACGAGGTGCTGGCCAGCCTGCCGCCGGTGCTGTCGCCGGACGCCGAACCGGTGTCGCCCGGCCGGGCCCGGCTGCGCGTCGAGTCGGTGCGCCGGCACGTGCCGGACGAGGTCTCGCTGTGGGTGGTGCGGGCATGAGCACGACCTGGTCCCTGATCTTCTCGCTGCTCCTGCTGGTGGCGAACGCGTTCTTCGTCGCGGCCGAGTTCGCGCTCGTCGCGTCCAAGCGACACCGGCTTGAGCAGGCCGCGGCCAACGGCAACAAGTCGGCCCGGTCCGCGATCGCCGGCGTACGCGAACTGTCGGTCATGCTGGCCGGCGCCCAACTCGGCATCACGCTGTGCACGCTGGCGCTGGGTGCCCTGGCCAAGCCGACCGTGAGCCACCTGCTGCAACCGGTCTTCGGCGCGGCGGGCCTGCCGTCGGGGCTCTCTTACGTCTTCGCGTTCCTGCTCGCCGTCGTGGTGGTCAGCTTCCTGCACGTGGTGGTCGGCGAGATGGCTCCGAAGTCGTGGGCGATCAGCCACCCGGAGCGGTCGGCGCTGTTGCTGGCCCGCCCGTTCCGGGCGTTCACCTGGCTCACCCGGCCGGCGCTGCTCGCCCTCAACGAGCTGGCCAACGCCTGCCTGCGGCTGGTCAAGGTGCGCCCGCAGAACGAGTTGGCCCAGGTGCACGGCCCCGACGAGTTGCGGCTGTTGCTCCAGTCGTCGCGCGAGCACGGCACCATCCAGGCGGCCGAGCACGAGTTGCTGACCGCGATGCTGGCGGTGCAGAACACGACGGTGGCGCAGGTGATGACTCCGCTGACCGCCGTTGTCTCGGTGCCGCCGTCGGCTTCGGCCCGCTCGGTCGAGCTGACCAGCCGGCGCTCCGGCCGGTCGCGCCTCGCGGTGGTGTCCGGCAGCGGCCAGGTCCTCGGCTTCGTGCACGTCCGCGACGCGGCTCGGTCGACCACCTTCTCGGGCATGCCGCAGACGGCGGCCGACCTGATGTCGTCACCGTTGAGCCTCGGCGGGTCGGTGCCGGTGGCCGGCGCCGTGCGGCTGATGCGCGAGCACCGCGCCCAACTCGCGGTCGTCAGCGACGGCGCCGAGGTGGTCGGTGTGGTGGCGTTGGAAGACCTGCTGGAAGAGCTGATCGGCGAGTTCGACGACGAGACGGACCGGATCGTGGGGGCGGTGGCGCGCGCGGGGCGGTAAATCCGTTGCCGTGCCGGGTGATCTCCACGATCCTTGGCCCATGACGTTCTGATCGGGCACCCACGCGCTCCGGCCGCCCCTTCTCCTTCCCCAAGGACGTCATGTCTTCCGTCACCGTTTTCGCGTCTCCGCGCAGCTGGATCGAGTCCGCCGCCGTCGACCAGTGCCACCAGGTCGCCGCTCTCGACGGCATGCTGCACGTCGCCGGCATGCCCGACCTGCACCCCGGCAAGGGTGCCCCGATCGGCGCCGCGATGGCCTCGACCGTGCTCTACCCACACCTGGTCGGCTCCGACATCGGCTGCGGCATCGCGGTGTTCCCGGTCGGCCTCAAGCGGGCGGTCCCCGAGAAACTGGCCGGCCGTTTCCCGGACCTCGACCGACCGGTCGCACCGTCCTCGGCGCCGCCCGGCGGTTATGTCGAGAGCCTGGGCACCGTCGGCCGCGGCAACCACTTCGTGGAACTGGCCCGGATCGGCACGGTGCTGTCCGCGGACCACGCCGCCCGCCTCGGGCTCGCCGCCGGCTCCCTGGTATTGATCGTCCACAGTGGTTCGCGGGGCTTCGGCGAACGGATCCTGCGGGCGCACACCGATGTGCACGGCGCCGGCCCGGCCGCGGATCCGGCGGCCTATCTGGCCGCGCACGACGACGCGGTGCGGTGGGGTTCGCTCAACCGCCGGCTGATCGCCGAGCGGGTCCTGGAGGCGTTGGGCGCGCGCCCGACCGAGCCGATCGTCGACCGGTGCCACAACCTGGTCGAGGTCCGCGACGGAGTGTTCCTGCACCGCAAGGGCGCGGCACCGGGCGACGGGGGCGATGTGCTCATCGCCGGCACCCGGGGCACCAACTCCTACCTGGTGGCCGCGCACGCCGGCCCGGAGGCCAACCGCTCGGTGGCACACGGCGCGGGCCGCAAGATGTCCCGCGCCGACGCGCTGCGCCGGGGGAAGGCCAAACACACGATCGAGGAGCTACGGCGTACGCCATTGGGCTCGATCGTCGTCTGCGGTGACCGGCAACTGCTCTTCGAGGAGGCGCCGACGGCCTACAAGCGGATCGAGCAGGTGATCGCCGACCTGACCGACCACGACCTGGCCACTCCCATCGCGACGACGGTCCCGTTGGTCACCTACAAGACCCGCGACGCACCGCGGCGGCGGTCGTGACCGCACTGCTGATGTCGGCGGGCCGCGGCCCGTCGGAGTGCGCGTGGGCGGTGGCGTCGCTGGCCCGCCGGTTGGAGACCACCGGCGCCCGCCAGGGCCTGTCGATCCGGCGCCTGGAGTCGGTGCCGGGCCCGCGCTCGGCGACGTTTCTCTCGGTGCTGTTCGACATCACGGGGTCGGGCGCGGCTGAATTCGTGGCTTCGTGGACCGGCACGCTGTGCTGGCAGGCGCCGAGTCCGTATCGGACGGTCGGCCGGAAGAACTGGTACGTCGTTTCCGCGCCGTGTGCCGTCGACGCGCCCGTGACCCGGTTCGCGGCGGCCGACGTCGAGGTCGTCGCGATCCGCACCGGCGGCCCCGGCGGGCAACACCGCAACAAGGCCAGCACCGCGGTCCGGGCCACCCACCGCCCGTCCGGGATCGTGGTGGTGGTCGACACCGAACGCCAGTTCACCCAGAACCGCCGCCTGGCCCTCGCCCGCTTGCGGCAGCGCCTCGAACGCGGCGACGAGGCCGCCCGGCCGCACCGTTGTCACCGCACGCTGGCACATCCACGACGAACTCGTCCGCGGCAACCCCACCCGCGTCGAACGGCCGGGTTGAGCGCGCGAATAAGGGGACTCCCCGAAACGCGAATGGATCTAGGCTGGCGGCCATGAATCGACGAACTCTGGATACCCTTGTGCCGATGCTCTACGTCGTCGCGATCCTGATCGCGGTCTTCTTCGGCAGCGGCAAGGCGACCGGCGCCGTGGCCGCCATCGGCGCCGTCCTGATCGGTGCCTACTGGGCCGCCATTCGGCAGAACCTCAAGAGCTGAGGGTGCCGAGCACGCCGATCCGCAGGCCCAGCCAGGGATAGCTGTGCGCGAAGAACGCATTGTCCTGGGGCTGCAACCCGACCGCCGACGGCCACATCTGGAAGGCCGGCGCGTTGGAGATGCCGCCGTGCAGGCGCCGCCAGACCCGCTCGCCGTCCTGCCCGGCGGGCGGTGCGGCGACCGTGTCGGTCCACTCCACGGCGTTGCCGCCCTGGTCGAGGGTGCCCCACGGGGAGAGCGTGCGGGCCTGCCCGACCGTGCTCAGGCTGCCCTGGTAGAGCGACGCGTAGGTGGTCGGGTCGAGCCCGAGCGGGTTGACCGTGGTGCAGGCCTCCGGCGACACCTGCCCGGGGCACCAGGCCGGCGCCGGCATGTCGCTGGCGTGATACGACGCCAGCGGTTGGGTCGTCGCGTTGGTGACGTCGCCGGTCGACGGGTGCAGAACGGTCGGCGCCGGAGCGGTGTCGTCGCCGTCGCCGAATACGCCGGCGTTCGTCGGGTATTTCCAGTACGAGTAGGTGCCGCCCCGCCGCGGGTCGTAGTAGGCCGCTTTGATCCACTCATTCTGGCTGGGCAGCACGAACCCCGTGTTCTTCGTACGCATCGGTGCGCGCCGCGCCATGTCGTACATGCCAGTCTCGGTGTTGGGTGAGAGCTTGACCCGATAGCTGGTGTAGCGGAACCGGCCGACGCTCCTCGACGAGGTGCCGAGAATCCGGCCGTTGCCGAGCGAGTTGACGAAGCGCGCCGCCCGCAGGAACGTCGCGAACCCGTAGGGTTTGTCCGCCCACTGTGGATAAGCGACCGAATAGTGGCGGCCGAGCGCCGCGCGGGGCGCGAAGTTGATCTGCCCGAACCGGGGCCACGCGGTGGAACTCTCGGTCACGTCATAGAGGTCGTGCGGGTCGCGCCCGGTGGCGTCGGCGGTGTTCAGGAACGCCACCCACTGCTCGACCGTGACCTCGATCTGCCCGATCTGGTACGGGTACCCGACCCGACCCACCTCCAGGCAGCCGCGCGATTTCGGCGGGGCCTGCGCGCACGACCGGTAGACGGCATCGGTGAACGGCACGACCGCGACCGCCGGGTTGCCCGGTGCGCCGACGCTCGTGGTGGTGACCGTGATAACCGAGCCCGCGCCGGAATAGCCGTCGTCGGGTGCGGCCCCCGCGGGGCCGGCCAGAGCGGTGGCGAGCAGAGCGACCGCCAGCGGGATCAGGGTCAGGCGGGCACGCCTGGAGACGTTGCGCATAGTGGACACAGGCTAATCCGACGATCCGCTCGTCGCGTCATAAAAGCCTCAAAACAGCCTGCACTTGCCAGGTTGGAAAGTGATCGCCTAAAGTTTCCGGTGTGGAAAGTTATGTCGCCCGGGAGCAGTTGGACATCGTGCGGCGGTCCGAGGCGGCGCCCTACATCGACTATCCGGCGACCCCGTGGTGGTATTCGCCGGCCATCGGAGCCTGGGCGGCAGCCATGATCGGTGTCTTCTCCTGGTGGCGCGCCAACCTTCCGCTCGCCATCGGGCTCCTGGTTCTCCTGATCGCGCTGGAGGCCGGCTTCATCGGCTGGATGCGCCGGCGGCACGGCGCCCTGCCGATGCCCGGCCGGGGCACGCCGCCGCGCGAGATCGCCGCGGTCTGGCGGGGTTACGGCATCGCGGTGCCCGTAGTCGCGTTCGTCGTCGGCCTCACCTGGTGGCTGGCCGGCGCGCCGAGCGCCGCCGCAGTCGCTTTCGTACTGGTCACCGCCGGCCTGGCCGCGTACGAGCGGCGCTACGCGGTCGCGGCCGCCAAGGTGAGGTCGCGGCTCGCATGATCGGCGGCATCGACCCGATCATCCACGTGCCCAAACGCCTCGCCGCGATGGCGATCCTGGCCAACGCGCCGTCGGCCTCGTTCCGGTTTCTCCGCGACCACCTGGGCCTGAGCGAATCCGACCTGTCCAAGCAGATGTCGACGCTCGAGTCGGCCGGCTACGTGAAGTCCATAAAGGACGGCCATGGCCGCGGCGGCAGCACCACCTACCGGATGACGGCCGAGGGCGAGCAGGCCTACAGGTCCCACTGCGCCGCGCTGCGGGCCCTGCTCGACGGCCCCGGGGCCTAGCGGCGGTCGGCGGCGGCGTAGGAGACGCCGGCAGTGAGCGCCGAGACGGTGAGCACCGCGGGCCACGAGCCGATCTTCTTGGCCAGCGGGTGCGACAGGCCGAAGGCGGCCAGGTAGGTCGCGACCAACGCCCCGGTCACTGTCGGGTTGGTGCGGCGGGCCCACTCGCGGCCGGCCAGCACCCCGCCGGCCGCCAGGACCACGCCGCCGAGCGGCCGGTTGCCGGTCTTGCGGGCCAGTTGCCAGCCCCCGATGAGAGACCCTGCGGTGATCGCCGCGGTAGGTACGCGCATCCCACGACCGTAGCGCGCCGGAAGATCGGGGTCCTACGATGTGCATCCACTCAACCCGGGGGGATGTCAATGCGCCGCTGGATCGGAAGCTTCCTCGCGCTGGCCGCGCTCGCCACCGCAGCCTCGGCGTGCATCTCCGACCCCGCCGAACAAGCGCCTCCCGCCGTCGCCGTCGTGCCCGCCTCGGTGCCGGCCACCACGCCGGCCGACGACCGCTCCAGCCCGATCCCGGCGGAGGCGACGGAGTTGCCCGGCCTACAGACGCTGCTCTACCAGGAGCCGACCCAGGGGCCGTCGATCGTCGGCCGGGCCCGGGTCCGCCCCGGCGTGCCGCTCTGGGCGATCGTGACCTGCCACGCGGCCGCCGGCACGGAGATCGAGGTCGAGTTGAAGCCGCTGGACCACTTCACGGTGTCGTGCTCCAGCACCGGTGACGCCACCAGCAACCAGATCGACTTGACCGAAGGCGCCGAGTTGACCGTCCAGGTCAGCTCGCCCGGCGACGCGACCTGGAGCCTTCGCCTCCAGCAGTAGACCGTTGCTGGGTCAGCCACCGCATCACGTCGAGGGCGTGCGAGGCCGGCTCCGGGATCGGGTGGAAGACGTGCTCGACCACTCCGTCGGCGATGACCAGCGTCAGCCGCTCGTACAACGTCATGTCGCCGGCCGTGAAGGTGGGCAGGCCGAACGCGGCGGCCAGCGTCAGCCGCGGATCGGGGATCAGCGGGTAGGGCAGTCGCAACCGGTGCGCGAGTTCGCGCTGATAGCCGGTCGACTGCGCGGACAGCCCGTAAACCCGGGCGGCACCGGCCGTGCGGATCTCCGCGTGGTGGTCGCGGAACCAGGCGGCCGGCTCGGTGCCGGCCAGGGCGCCCGGCACCTCGAGCAGGCCGTTGGGCAGGTCGACGCCGGGCCGCCCGGTGAGCGGGTAGACGAAGATGACGCTGCGCCCCGGGCCGAGCGCGCCGAGGTCGACCGGGCGCCCGTCGGTGGCGTAGAAGACCAGCGCCGGCAATGGCTGGCCGACCAGGTTGGCCGGCTGCGCTCCGGCGACCGGTCGGCCGGTCACCACCCGCGCGGCGACCGCGTCGAGGCGGGCGTCGAGGGCGTCACGCTGTTCGGTCAGCTTGCCGATCCGTTCCTGGAGCCCGGTGATCGTGCTCCGGTAGGTCGCCAGCGCGGCGGCGCACACATCGGCCTCGTCGGCCCCGGCGGCGATCGACTCGACGAACGGCCGGGTCTCCTCGACGCTGAGCCCGAGCGCCATCAGCTCGCGGATCTGATCGACCAGGCGCACCGCGATCGGGTCGTATTCGCGGTAGCCGTTGCCCAGCCGCCGCGGCACCACCAGCCCGACCGACTCGTAATAACGCAGGGCCCGGAGCGTCGTTCCGGTCCGGCGCGCCAGCTCACCAACCCGCACCCGGCGACCTTAAACCCTTGACCTGTACCCAAGGGTGCGGGTTTAGCGTCGCGGCATGCTCAAGGGCGACTTCGACTACGAGACCAAGGGCCACGGGTACGCCGTCCAGCGGCGCCCGGATCCTCGGATCGCGGCAATGATCCACGCGGCCATGGGCGATGCCCGGACCGTCCTCAACGTCGGCGCGGGCGCCGGCTCCTACGAACCCACCGACCGCTACGTCGTGGCGGTCGAGCCGTCGGCGCGGATGCGCGCACAGCGGCCAGCGACGGCGGTGCCCGCTCTGGACGCCAGCGCCGAGCACCTGCCGTTCGACGACGACTCCTTCGACGCGGTGCTGGCCAGCGTCACCGTGCACCAGTGGGCGGACACCGCCCGCGGCCTGGCCGAACTCCGCCGGGTCGGCCGCGGCCCGGTGCTCGTGCTGACCTTCGACGGTGTCGCCCTGGACCGGTTCTGGCTGGCCGACTACGCCCCGGAGTTGATGACCGCGGAACGCCGCCGCTACCCGGCGATCTCCACCATCGCGGCCGCGATCGGCTCCACCGCCGCGGTGGTCGAGGTGCCGATCCCGATCGACTGCGTGGACGGGTTCACCGAGGCCTACTACGCGCGCCCGGAGATGTTCCTGGACCCGAAGGTCCGGGCGGCGCAGTCGGCCTGGGGCTTCGTCGACGAGGCGGCGATCACGCGGGCGGTCGACCGGCTCGGCGCCGACCTCGCGTCCGGTGCCTGGGACGCCCGTTACGGGCACCTGCGTACCCAATCCGAGTTTGCCGGTTCGATGCGTTTGATCGTGGGCCGGCCATGACCGACCTGCCGAGCTACCTGCCCGCCGCGCGGAGAGCTGGCACCGCGAGCTGCTCGGCCGTGACGGCAGGCCGGTGTCAGCGCCGTGTCGGCGGCGTGTCAGGCGGGCCGGCGATTGTCGTTCCATCAGCCACGATGAACGACAAGGGAGACTGACATGACCGCCTTCGCCACCCCGCAGCCCATCACCGCCACTCTGACCACCGCGGGCGCCCAGGTGCGGGTCGCCGCGAGCGAGCGGTCCGACACGGTCGTGCGCGTCGAGCCGATCGACCGCACCAACAAGTCGCACGTGAAGGTTGCCGAGCAGACCAAGGTCGACTTCGCCGCCGGCCGCCTGTCGATCGAGACGAAAAAGGCGGGCGACAAGGACGGCTCCGTCGCGATCACGGTCGAGCTGCCGGCCGGTTCGCAGCTCGTGCTGAACACGGCCTGGTCGCAGGTGCGGGCCGACGGCACGTTCGGTAGCTGCGAGCTCAACATCGCATCGGGCCGGATCGAGGTCGACAGGGTCGCCGCGCTGCGGGGTCAACTCGCGGCCGGTGAGGTCGCGATCGGGCACGTGGCCGGCACCGCCAACATCGAAGGGGCGGCTGCCGGCGTACGGATCGGCGAGGTCGCCGGGCTCGTCACCTACACGGGCTCGTCCGGCCCGGTGTGGATCGGCCACGCCCGCTCCGACGTCCACCTGACCGGGGCCGGCGCCGACGGCTTCGAGATCGACCGCGCCGAGGGCGACGTGATCATCAAGGCCGCCAACTGCCCGATCCGGATCGGCCAGCTGGCCCAGGGTTACGCGGAGCTGACGAACGCCGCGGGCGGCATCGAGGTCGGCGTGGTCGCCGGCGTAGGCGCCTCGGTCGACGCCGAGAGCACCAAGGGCTCGGTGCGCAACTCGGTGCCCGCGCAGGACAGCCTCGTCAAGATCTACGCCCGCACCCGCAAGGACGACATCGTCATCCACCCCGCGGCCGTCTGAGATCGCACGAAGATCGCCCTGGTTGTGGACCGCAAGTCCTCAACCAGGGCGCTTCGGGTTGCTCGGGGTGTGCGCAAGCGTTGTCCCGGCAACCCAGGAACCCCGTGCGGCCCATGCCGTCAGGCCGGTGATGTGCCGTCGGGTGCGTGGGCCGCTTCCTCGTCGAGCGGGTCCGCTTCGTCCACCTGCCGGTCGACCCGGGCGCCGCGCCCCAGCACCACGCCCAGGCGGTCGGCTTCGTGTCGCGCGCAGCGTGCGGCCGCGCCGCGACCGAGAGCCTCGTAGGCGTCGGCCAGCTGGCCCAGCGCGTCTGCCTGCATCACCAGGTTGTCGAGCTCGATGAAGACCGCGAGCGCCTGCTCGTAGTGACATGCCGCGCCGGCGTTGTCGCCGCGCCGCAGGGCCAGAAAAGCAATCGTGTCCAATGTGTATGCCTCGCCCTCGCGGTAGCCGATGTGACGGCTGATCCGCAGTGCGCTCTCGGCGTAGTCCTGAGCGCGATCGAGGCGGCCGAGTTGGGCGTGGTACCAGCCGGCCGAGTTGAGAGCGTCGGCGGTCCAACTCGGGTCGTGGAGCTTCTTGAACAGGGCAAGCGCCTGTTCGGCGTGCTCCAGCGCGCTGCGGTCGTCTCCCTGTTGTCCGCGGACCCAACTGTAGGCGTGGTGGGTATGTGCGAGCGCCGTGACGTCACCGAGACCGTCGAATCTGGACAGTGCCTCGTCCAGGTGGGTGGTCGCTTCGGCGTATCGCTCGACGCCGGCCAGCGCGTGGCCGAGGTAGCGGTGTGCCAGTGCCTGCTCGGTGGGGCCGCCGAGCTGCACCGCTGCCCGCAGGCCGGTCCGCCAAAGGTCGACCTGTGCCTGTCGCTGCCCGTGGGTGCGGTGATAGTTGACCAGCGACCAGCCCAGTTGTATTGCCGTCAACGGTTGGCCGTCGCCGGCCGCGATGGCTTGCACGGCGCCGACGTTGCGATGCTCCAGGTCGAGCCACCGCGAGGCCGCATGCTCGTCGGTGAGCGGGGTCGGCACGACGCCGGGCAGGGCTCGGGGGGCGGTGATCGCGGGACGGCGGGGGTCGAGCAGCCGCTCTGCCGCGTACGCGGTGAGCGTGTAGTAGCGCACCAGCCGCAGTCGTGCCGCGCCCGCCTCCTCCGCGGGCAACGTGTCCGCGCATTCGTTCGCGTAGAGCCGGACGAGGTCGTGCATGCGGAATCGATGTGGTCGAGGTTCGTCGGCCAGGTTGATGGTCACGAGCTCTCGGAGGGCGGCGAGCGTGCCGGTGTGGCCGGTTCCGAGGAGCGCTGATGCCGCGTCCACGCCGAGTTCGTCGAACGGGACGAGCCCGATGAGAGCGAACAGTCGGGCCGCCGTGCCGCTGAGGGCGCGGAATGAACAGCCGATCACCGTACGCAGGTTGGTGTCGAGGTCGTCGGTGGCCAGTGCGTCGAGGCGCAGCGACGCGTCGCGCAACTCGTCGGCCAGCGCGGTCGGCGACGGGGCAGAAGGTCCGCGCAGTCGGGCCGCGATGATGCCCAGGGCCAGCGGCAGGCCGCCGCACCAGCTGATCAGGGCGGTCAGAGCGGCGTGCTCGGCGCGCGTCGAACCCTCCGGAGCCTCTCCCGTCAGTATCGCCTCCGCCGCGGCGTCGTCGAGCAGCGGAAGCGGGAACGCGGTAGCGCCGGCGGAGATTGCGAGGCCTTGCAGCGGGCGCCGGCTCGTCACCAGCACCGTGCAAGACGACGTGCCCGGCAGCAGCGACCGCACCTGCGCGGCATCGCGGGCGTCGTCGAGGACCAGCACCATCCGCCGGCCGGCGAGAAGGCTGCGATAGAGCGCGACGCGCGCGTCGCAGTCCGTCGGAATCGCCGCGGGCGCCACGCCCAGCGACTGCAGCAGCGTCCGGGTGGCGGCCTCGACCGTCACCGGTTGGCCGCCGGGATCGAAACCGCGCAACGACAGGTGCATGGCCCCGTCTGGGAAATCATCGAGATGGTCGTACGCCCAGCGCAGCGCGAGCCAGGTCTTTCCAGCCCCGCCGGGGCCGGAGATGACGACGATGGGCGCCGGCGCGGCGCCGGACATCAGATCCGAAAGGGCAGCGAGCTCTGCCGCACGGCCGACGAACGTCCGCGGTGTGGGGGGAAGCTGCTGTTGAATGTGCGGATGGTCGTCGGGCCTGTCGGGTTCATTCGCCGAGCCGAGGCCGACGCGACGCCAGGCCTCGGTCCACCGATTGGCCTGGTCCTCGTCTACGCCGCAGGCAGTCACGAAGTGACCCACGAACTCGAATGGCGGCAGTTTCCGCCGTCGAGGATCCAGGCTGTCGTGGATGGTCGTGCGGGGGATGCCGGTGCGTCGTTGCAGCGTGGTCAGCGACGGTGAACCAGCCCAGACGCGAAGGCGTCGCAGATCGCGCACGAAAGACGCGACGTCCGTCACGGTCGACGGATCAGGCTGTTCCGCCGGTTCGAGGGGCTGATTCGTTACCGACACGATCCGACATTAGGCCGCGTGATCCGATGTCTCCAGTGCATTCCGGAGCAGTCCGAAGTCGTTCGGATTCGTTCGAGCGCCTGGCTACCCGAGCCGACCTGCGCAACGATCATCATCATCGCGCGTATTCAGAGTTGAGAATCGGGCTGATGGGATCTTGATGCCGTGGAGTTGCTGGTTCTTGGGCCGCTGTCGGTCGGCTGGGGCGGGCGGACGATCGAGGTTGGTCGACCGAAAGTGCGGCTCCTGCTGGCGCTCCTGGCGATCCACGCCAACCGCGTGGTGTCCACGGAGAGGCTCATCGACTGCCTCTGGGGCGACTCACCCGTGCCGTCGGCCCGCTCCAACCTCAAGACCTACGTGTCGGCGTTACGGGCCGCGCTATCGCCTGATGCGCCGTCGAAGGCGCCGATACGTACCGCGCCGAACGGTTATGCCATCGACATCGACACCGATGGCGTCGACGCGATTCGGTTCGAGAGGCTGATCGCCCGTGCCGGAGACGCCGCCAGGCGGGGCGCCGAGGATGTGCGCGTCTCCTTGCTCGAGTCGGCGTTGACGCTTTGGCGCGGTCGGCCGTTCGAAGACGTCCAGCCATCCTGCGACCTTCTCGACGCCACCATTTGTCGCTTCGAGGAACTGCGTCTGGGCGCGGTCGAGGATCTCCTGGCCGCGAGGCTGGCGGCCGGGCGGCACAGCGAAGCGCTACGTGAACTCCGTGGTTGGGTGACCCGTCACCCGCTGCGTGAGCGACTGTGGGAACAGTTGATGCTCGCCCTCTACCGTGACGGCCGGCAGGCCGAGGCGCTGCGGGCCTACCAGCGGCTGCGAGAGCGCCTGACCGACGAGATCGGCATGGAGCCGAGCGTTCCGGTGCGCGACTTGCACAGCCGGATACTCAAGGCGGACCCTTCCCTGCTGGCTCGCGGAACCGCCGCGACGGTGCCGCACCAGCTCCCGCTCGATGTCGAGACGTTCGTGGGACGCGGTGCCGAGCTGACCGACCTGAACCGGATCCTGGCCCGAGGCAGCCCGGTCGTCGTCGTACACGGCCCCGCCGGCGCGGGCAAGTCGGCCCTCGTCATCCGCGCGGCCGGCAACGTGTCGCGTTTCCCCGATGGCGAGCTCTACGTCAACCTGCACGGAGCGTCACCAGGCGTAGCGCCGCTGACCGCGGCGGAGTGCCTCGGCCGGTTCCTGCGCGCGTTAGGCGTTTCCGTCGCGGACGTACCGCAAAACACGGAGGAGGCCGCGGCGCTTTACCGGAGCTTGATCGCGAACCGTCGCATGCTCGTCGTGCTCGACAACGCCTCCTCGGTCGGGCAGGTCAGTTCGCTCCTGCCGGGCGGTGGTGGCACCAACGTGATCATCACCAGCCGCCGTCGGCTCGCTACTCTGCCCGGCGCGACCCACCTCGAGGTGCGGCCGCTCGCGCCCGACGACGCACGACTGTTGGTGGAGCGGCTCGTCGACGGCCGCGGGTTGGGCCCGCAGGTGCGAAAACTCGCCGCGCTCTGCGATCACCTGCCGTTGGCCATCCATCTCGCGGCAACCCGACTCAGAAACCGTCCAGGTTGGACCGTCGCGGACCTGGTGGACCGGCTGTGCGATCCCAACCGGCGCCTTGCCGAACTCGCCGTGGGTGAGGTCTGCCTGCGAAGCAGCATCGAAGTCTCCCACAGCGCACTGCTGAGCAGCGCCGATGACGTTGATCAAGAGGCGGCGCGGGCGCTGATGCTGATGGGCGTCCTTCGGCTCCGCACGATCGATGTCGCCACCGCCGCCGCGCTGCTCGGCCGGCCCGCGGACCGGGCCGAACGGGTCCTCGAACGGCTGGCAGACGCACACCTGCTGGAGGTGGACGACTCCGGCCGCTTCTCGTGCTACGACCTGGTCGGGCTGTGCGCGACGGAGGCGGCGGCGGAAGCGTCGCGCAACGACATCTCGGCCGCGGTAGGGCGTGTCGTCGCGTACTACGCCGCGGCCGTTCAGCAGCCGATGGCGTTGGTCGACCCGCAAGGTCGGTGTGGGCTCGTCGCCAGCCGGGCGCATATCGTACGAAAAGATGATCTAGGTCGCAGCTCTGCTGTCGTCGCCTAACAGACTCGAGACCGTGTGGCCGGCGCACGTGCAGGAGGCCCAGGACCTGGTAGCGGGCCTGTCCACCGGTCCCGACGACGGTGGCGGTGGAGCTGTCCGGCAGGGCCAGGGCGCCAGGGCGGCGATCGCGCCGGCGGCGGCCGTACGCAGGTCGGTCAGGTAGCCGTCGTCCAGGAGGGTCAGAACAGGTTCTCGGGTCCGGGCGCCGGGGCTCTCTGTCATGCCGCGCCCCCGGCGCCCCTCAAGACGCGGGCCGCCACCGGCAACGCGACATTGCGGCCCGTGACCAGAGCGACGACGCGACCGACCCCGTCGATCTTGCCGGCGAGCACCGCGGCCAGGGCGACGGCGCCGGCGCCTTCCACCATCAGGCCGTGGTGCGCGGCGAGGAATCGCATCGCGGACTCGATCTCCGGCTCGGTCACCGCGGTGAGCGCGTACACATGTTCGGCGACGATGGACGGGGTCACGCTGCCTGGCTCGAGGTTGCCGGCCAGACCGTCGGCCACGGTGGCACCGACCTCGACCGGCACGACCCGGCCCGCCGCGACCGCTGCCGACAACGCATTGGACGACGCGGATTCGACGCCAACGATCCGCATCTCCGGGTCTTGGGCGGCGACCAGACACAGTCCCGCGACCAGCCCACCGCCACCCACGGGTGCCACCACGGTCAACGGACCCGCAGCCTGTGCCCGCAGTTCCGAGGCGATGCTCGCCTGTCCGGCTATGACCGCGGTGTCGTTGTAGGCGGATATGTAGGTCCGACCCTCCGCTGCCAGATCCAGCGCGTGGCGTTCGGCCGCCTCGAAGTCGGTGCCGTGTTCGACGAGACGAACCCGGCGTCCGCGGAGGGCTCGAACCTTGGCCGGGGACGCGGTTGTCGGCACGACCACCGTCGCCTCGACCCCGAGCCTCTCGGCGGCATACGCGATGCCCAAGGCATGGTTGCCCGCCGACGCCGTCACGACGCCCGCGGTTCGCTGCGCGGCGTTCAGCTCGGTCAGGCTCCACAACGCCCCTCTCACCTTGAACGAGCCGGTGGGTTGCCAGCACTCCAGCTTGAGAGCGGCGCCTGAAGCGGCGTCGGTATCCACCAACGGCGTCGGCGCCAGGAGCGAGCGGATTCGCGTCGCGGCTCTGGCCAGATCGCGGGCGTCCGGTGATCCCACCGTTCTTTCAGCAAAGGTCATGACAGCCCTCCCGTTCGTGGGCCCACCGTATGGCCCGACGATGTGCGCAACCAGATAGGGAAAGTCAGGGTGAGGCTAAGGTTTTCTTATGCTCGACGCTCGCAAGCTCCGTCTCCTGCGGGACTTGGCCGCCGCCGGGACGATCGCCGCCGCGGCGGAGCGTGCCGGGTGCACGGCCGCGGCGGCGTCGCAGCAACTGAAGGCCCTTGAGCGCGAGGTCGGTGTGGCGCTGCTGGAGCGGTCGCCCCGCAGCGTCCGGTTGACCGAAGCCGGACTGGTGCTGGCAGAGCGGTCCCACCGTGTCCTGGCGGAGCTCGCCGAGGCTGAACGCGCCGCCCGTGACGCCGCCGAGCTGAGCGGCGGTTGTCTGCGGGTGGCCGCGTATGCCACGTCCGCGACCTTCGTCGTCCCGGCCCTGGCGGCATTCCGCCGGCAGCATCCCGGCGTGCGGCTGTCCTTCAGCGAACTGGAACCCGAGGACGCCCTTCCAGCCTTGCGAGCCGGCACCGTCGACCTGGCGGTGACGAGCCAGTACACGCCGCTGACGCGGCCCGACCTGAACGCGCTGTCACAGCGACCCCTGGCCCGCGAGCGACTGTTCCTCGCAGTCCCGCCACGGCTGCGTCCGGCACAACCCACAGGGGCACGCCTGGTCGACTACGCGGCCGAGGCGTGGATCGCAACCCGCACAGACGCGCAGTTCCAAGCCATGACCGAACTGGCCTGTCGGGCGGCCGGCTTCGAACCCGACATCACGTCGCGGGTCGACAGCACGGCGGTCACCTTGCACCTGGTTGCCGCCGACCTCGGCGTCGCGATGCTGCCGGCCCCGGCGAGCGTGCCACGGGCGGTGACGCTTCTGCCGATCGAAAGGCCGGCTCGGCTCTTCCGCGAGGTCTACGCGACGACACGTGCCGCCGACCGTTCTCCGGCTCTCTTAGCGTTCCATCAGCTTCTGCTTCGCCAGCTCGCCCGGACATCGGATCGGCGATCAGGTGTTTCGGCGGTGCGGCGGCGCCGCGACGGAGGCCCGTCTACGTAGCACCGGCGCAACGTCAGAATGTGCCAACCATGTGCCTGTCATGTGCCGCGGCTGGCCAGACTCCGTGGGCCCCCGTCACGGCCGGCCGGTTCGCGGGTGGCTCGATTCGGTGTTGGCACGACGCGAGGAGGTTCGCGATGGCGAGCAAGCTGGTGGTATCGACCTTTCTGTCGTTGGACGGTGTCATGCAAGGTCCGGGCGGGCGAGGGGAGGACGACTCGAACGACTTTCCGCACGGCGGCTGGCTGACCCCGCACGTCGACGAGGGATTCGGACGAATCATGGGTGACGTATTCGATCGGTCCGACGGAATGCTGCTGGGCCGGAAGTCCTACGAGATCCTCAACTCGTATTGGCCGAAGGTGTCGGACGAGGACGGCGGCGCGAAGATCAACAATATGTCGAAGTATGTCGCCACGCGCTCGCCGATGGAGGCGGAATGGAATAACACACGAGTTCTTGTCGGAGAGGCGGCGCAGACGGTGGCCGAGCTCAAAGCCACCACCGACGGCGAGATTCTCGTGCAGGGCAGCAGCGACCTTCTTCGAACACTGCAGGAAGCCGAGCTTGTGGACGAGTACCGCCTGCTGATCTTCCCGGTGGTCCTCGGCGAAGGAAAGCGGCTGTTCGCGGACGGAACCACCCCGGCCGGGCTGCGGCTCACCGACTCGAGCACCACGGACTCCGGTGTGCTGTTCGCCGCGTACGAATGGCAGGGAAAGCCCGCTTACGGCATGCTTCCCCCGGCCTGAAACGCGCCTCAAAACGACATCGACACGTTGTCGTGGGTCGTGAACAGCACCGCCCCGGTCGTCGGTGCCACGAGGAACGGCCACATCGACAGCGCGGTGGCGGCCGCCGACCTGATGCCCAGCGCCGGCGATATCGGCATCTTGAACGCTTCCTATCGGCCGCGGAAGCCGTATGGCTATGCGTGATCGGCCTTGACATCGATTCCCGTGTTGGTCTGGACGAGACCACGGAGATCCTGATCCGAACCGGGAGTGCGTCCTCAATCTGCCGTCGTCCGAGATGGTGGAAGCTGTCGATCGGCTGGGACCAAGCCGACGGAGCTCACGCGGGAACGTAGCGACCGTCGCGCGCGCCGATCGCGAGCTCTCAGAGGGTGCGAGCCGCAGCGTGTAGGTGCCGACCACTGCCGCATCGCGCCAGGGAGCCGGAAGCTGGTCGCGGTGAGTTAGATGCTCGCGCGCGCGATCATGTGGTCGAGCGACCCAGGGCCGTGGCTTCGCGTCGACCTACGACGACGGAAGGAAGCCGCGGGTGGCCAGGTCCACAATCGACCGCGCCGTGTGCTCGGGCGTGGGGTAGGCGTCGGCGTGGTGTGCGCGGGTGTGGACATAGGTGAGCAACACCATGTTCGTCACCGTGGCGATGAACGTTACGCGATCCTCGGGAACGGGAATGCTCCCGTCAGCGGCGGCTTGCTCGAGGATCCGCAACCACGGGCCGAAATAGTCGAGCGAGATGCCCGCGGCATCCAGGTCGGGGCCGTGGAACGCGGTCTCGGTGTGGGCCAGCAACGGCAGGTTGCGTTCGGCGACGGCACACAGGCTGATCAACGCGGAGGTCAGCTGCTGTTCGGCCGACCGGTCCGTGGAGACCTGCCGGCAGACCAGATCCTGGTAGTCGGCGGCGAGGCGCTGGCGAAGCACCCGCTCGACCGCGCCGCGGGTCAGTCCATGCCGCCAGACGGTCGCGCGCGACACGCCCGCACGCTCGGCGATGGCTTCCATGCTCAGCGCGGACCAGCCTCTCTCGGCGAGCAGGGCGGTCGCGGTCTGCAGTAACCGGCTATCCACGAGTGAGCCTGGATGAAACACCTTGTCTCATGTTACGACCGTATCCTTCCAACCCGAGGGATTCGGCATGCGGATCGAGCCAAGTAACCAGCCCGGCTTCCACGACGTGACCTTCACCTGGCGCGACCACAGCTCGGTCGAGCCTTCTCGAGCGGTGCTGGTGCGCCTGGTCTCGCACACCGACGCCGCCTTCGACACCGGGGACCTCGATCGCTACATGATGGACCGTGGCGAGCACGGCGAGGGCTGGGAGCTGACGTTGACGCTGCCGTCGGCACTGCGGACCTCGTATCAGATCTGCCCGATCCCGGACGACGGTCGGGTGGGGCAGCCCTCACCCGAGCGGTGGGCCGAGATCTGCCATCGCGGCCTGCCTGACCCCACCAACCCGAAGACCCTCCCCGCCGGAGTGACGTTTGGCAACGCCCGCCAGGCGTCGGTCCTCGAACTTCCTGAGGCACCGACGCAGCCCTGGCAGGTTCGGCAGGCGGGCGTACCCGCGGGTTCGACGTCCCGACATGCTGTCGTCTCGTCCGCGGGCACCCCGACCCAGGTGCATCTCTACCTGCCTCGCGGGCACCGAGCCACCGTGGCGTACCCAGTTCTGGTGATGTTCGATGCCGGCATGTGGGCCAATGTGGACGTTGCGGCCACCTTCGACAACCTCATCGCCGCCGGCCGGATACCGCCGATCGTCGTCGCGGGAATCGAGTCGGGACGCGGCCCCGAGCGATGGCGCCAACTGACGTACCCGAGCGTGTTCGAGCCGTTGGTGTGGGAAACACTGCTCCCTTGGCTGCGGGCGAGCTGGTCGGTGTCGGCTCGCCCGGGAGACCTGATCGTCGCCGGGCAGAGCCTCGGCGCAATCGCCGCCGCGCACCTGGCCCGTTCACGTCCCGAACTCGTTGGCTGGATGATCGGCCAGTCGCCGGCACTGTGGTGGCCCGGCGACGCCGGCGGTGGGCTGTCCGGGCGCGACGTCATCGACAGCCACGTCGAGCGGCCGGCGAACGGCAGCACGCGCTATTTCCTGGAGGCCGGCTCGACAGAAGGTGCCCTCCTGGACTCAGCCCGGTCGTTCCGCGACGCCCTGACGGGCTCCGCGAAGGAGGTCCTTTACCGAGAGTACGAAGGTGGACACGACCTCGCCTGTTGGCGCGGCGGCCTGGCTGACGGACTGGTCGCCGCGCTCGGATGACCGCTGTCTAGTGCGGTCGAGGACAGTGCGCGGCGAGACCGCGGCCGCGATCTCGTCGCTTCTCCTCGAACAGGGCGAGCGGTCAACATATGGTGAGTCGAACGGAGGGGTAGGTCGATGTCAGGTCTCGCGGATCTGGAAGCCAAGACGGTGCGGGATTTCGTCCGCTACTGGGAGACGGTTTTCAACGAGGGCGACTACCGCGCTGTCGCCGCGTACTACACGCACGACGCCCGCCTGATCGGGACGGAAATGGAGACGATCGAGGGGCGCCCGGCGATCGAGCGGTTCTGGCTGCGCGCCGCTGAAAGAGCGACCGCGGCCGGGGTACGACGCACGGTGCATGTGGACGATACGGGCAGCGACGGCGACCTGGGCTACCTGCGGGGTAGGGTCGTCGTCGCCATAGGCGAAGGGGTGACAACCTTCCGGTATCTGACGCTGTGGAGGCGGGAGGCAGACGGTCGCTGGCGGATCGCTGTCGACATCTCCAGCCCGGGGCCCCGGTCCGTAAGCGAGTCGCAGCTACGGCCGGATGACGACGATGGTGTGATCGCTTCGACCTGATTCTCCGACCCGCGTCCGCCCGCCAAGCGGGAACCTTGATGCCTCCACGGCGACTCTTGAGTGTGTGAGATCTCTGCTGCCTATCGGCCTGCTCGTCTCGACCGTTGTTCTCCTTGCTGGGTGCACCAGCAGCGACTCGTCGGCGGGTGTGGCGTCGCCCGCGCCGGCGACGCCAAGCCCGACTCGCACGACCTGCGCGTCCCCGATCGATTTCGGCCCGCTGCCCGAGTGGGCCAGAGCCGGATTCTCCGGAGACTCGAGCATGCCGCACGCCATGGGCGACCGGGGAGACATCGTCGCGGCGATCTTCGGGTACCCGCTTGCCGTCTCCAGGCCGGACGGCTCGTCCAACAAGATTCTTTGGGTGTCGAAGGTCGAAGCCCCGCCCGGCGATCTCGTGATCGAGGCGAAGCTCGACGATTCGGACGTATCCGTGACGCGCCGCGTTCCGGGCGGTCCCGGCCCCTCCATCATCGACCTTCCCCAACATGGGTGCTGGCACCTGAACCTCAGCTGGCCGGGCCATACCGACGCCATGGGACTCGTCTACGGATGACCCCCTTCGCCGATCAACGGTGGGGGGTCGGCCGGTAGGTCAGCACCTGCGTGTGGCGGTCGAAGGTCCGGGCCTCGAGCAGTTCGAGGTCGAAGTCGTCGGCACCGTAGAAGACGCGGTCCACGCCGGTCCTCCCGGAGATCAATGGGAAGACCGTCAGCTCGATGGTGTCGATCAGGCCGGCGTTCAGCAGCGCCCGGTTGAGTGTCAGGCTGCCGTGGGAGCGCAGCGGCACGTCGGATTCGGCCTTGAGACGGGTGACCACTTCGACCGGATCGCCGGACTCGATGGTCGTGTCCGGCCACTCGATCGGCTCGGTCAGCCGGCTGGAGAGCACCGTGACCGGAGAGTCGAACATCCGCGTGATCCACTCGTCGAACACGCTGCGGTCAAAATCTGCCCTGAGGAACGGCGCGTTCGACGAGTAGGTCTTGGCCCCGAGCACCATGCGCAGCGGGTCGCGGTAGGCAGCGGCACGATGCGCGAGGAATTCGGGGCCCTGCTTTCCGAAGTAGCCGCACCAGTCACCGTTGTGGTTGGCGAAGCCGTCGAGCGTGGAGAAGACGTCGAAGGTGTACGTGGCAGTCAAGGTGTGTCTCCTTGCGGGACGTTGGTCGCGCCGCGCCTCGTGGCGGCCTCACCCCCGCTACGAACACCACCGCCCGGATCCGACACGCCGCGGCTGCGATTTTTGTGCAGCAGCGGCGGCGCGGAGCACCAAACGGGCGGCGCACCGGCCTCGGTGCGCCGCCCACCCCCGTTAGCGGTCAGGCAGCCGGGTGGATCCAGAACGACTGGAGCCACGCGCTGACGGACGCGTCCTGGTTGCAGTCCGAGGCGACCGTCCGGTCACCGTTGCGTACGCCGATGTCGAGGTCGAGCGACGAGAGCGCCGTCACACACAACGGCGGGTACGACGGGTTGTTGTCGTAGGTGTAAACCGCGCCGATCTTGACGATTGCCGGGTCGGTATGCGGGCTCACGTCGAAGACGAACCGCTGGTTCCAGCCCGATCCGCAGCTCCATATCTGCATCCGGCTCTGGTAGTGGACCCCGTCGCGCACGTCGAGGCACTTGCCCGACTGCCGTGACTTGATCCGGTAGGTCTGCCGGCCGTAGATGACGCCGTAGGGCTCGAACGACCACTGCGCGTTCCAGCCGAGGTCGCACTGCCACATCTGCACCTCGGTGTAGTTGGCGGTGTTGGCACCCTCGACGTTGAGGCACTTCTGATAGCTCAGAGCCGACCCGACCAACTCGATCTTGTACGTGGTGTCGCTCCGCGGCACGAACGCGGCCTGTGCGGGTGCCGCCACCACCAACGTCCCCGCGCCGACGAGCACGGCGGTGAGCAGTGCCCGTATCCCCAGCCGGCGGATCCGACGGATTCTGGTCATGTGCTCTCCCATCCATGGGGTTTGCGATGACCTCAGCATCGGCCGCGGACCGCTGGAGCGACACGAAGCAAACCCGCAGTTGGCCCGCATCATCGCGGCCGAAGTCGACCAAACCACCCGCTAACAGGACTACGACAGGGCAAGCTGGCGTTTGATGCGTCGCTCGTCCACCATGTCGGGATGACGCTGGCCATCGCGACCTACGCGGCCATCGTGGCCACCTGCTCCCTTGTCGTCGCATTTCTCGCCTACCGCCAGGCGGGCCCGCGGGTGGAGGCCGATGCGGTGGCGGACTACGACGCCAACGCGGTTGAGGTGACTGTTTACAACAAGGGTCGCGGCGCAATCACCATCGTGGAGGTGCGGGCCTGGATCGCGACGTTCCGAACAGGACGATCGTGGTCAATGGGCGAAGCTGGGGACGAGGTGCCCCATCGCCTTGAGGGACACAGCCGGTTCAGGATTCGGATCCCTGTCAAGCACCAAAGTGGGTACGAACTCGGGCCCGGACGGTCGGAAGTTCCTACCGAGGACCTCACCTTGCCGATGGCACGAGGGCAATTCACCGGAGTGGCCGACATCGTGCTCGGCGATGGGCGTCGCCTTCACGCCGTCGCCCCGAGTCTGGTCGTCGGAAGCCAGTCGGCCGACCCCAAGCCGTCGACCTTCATCCCGCCAACATAAGCCGACGGGCGTCCGCCCTTGGCATTGCACTCCCGATCGGGATGGGTGCGACCTGGTGGAACACGGTCGTGCCGGCCGGGCGAGACGGGCCGCGCAACGGCGGGTAGCACATGGCGGATAGATCTTGCGACGCTGCTCGTTACTGCCGGCACGGTAGGAGTGGATCGCGAGAACTCATCTCCCGCCAGGTCATTGAGGGGGCGTTCAACCGGCGTTGAGGGGCCGTCATGCCGGCTATGGCGGTACGGGTCAACTACAGGAGTTGGGTCTCCAGCCGCACGTCAGGGGCGGCTTCCACACTCTCGACAGGCGAGCGGTAGCCCGCCGTTACTCGGGAGGGAACGTACATGCGCTCTTATGCTCGACGGGGCGGTTGCTTGGCCCGTTGGTCATTGGCACCGGTCGCGGTGCTGGCCGCGGTGCCGACAACAGGCTCAGCGGCGCCTGGCACTCCGGCGGCGGACACGGCGGCGACCGCGGCGAGCGTCCCCGGGGATCCGCCGCTGCCCGAGTATCCAGGCCTTTCGGGCGAGGTGATGACGTCCACCGCGGTAACCACGACGCCAAACCGTGCGGCGACACGGTTCTGACAAGAACATGCGCCGCTCGGACGCGGTCGCCGACTCCTTCTGGACCGGGAACCTGCCGGGTGCCAACGCCGCGTCGTTGGCCGTCGGTCCGCCCGGATCGCACGCGACCGTCGCGGTCGCCGCGGTGAACGACGCCGGGTCCGGCCGCTCCCTACTTTCGGCGCCGAATGCCGGTGGGGCGCCAACCAAAGCGGTCGTGGTCAGTTCAGCGCGGCCCGACGAACTCGGTCCGCACGCTCCATGCGAACTGAATCAGCAGGGTCACCGGCGACTTGTCGGCAATCTCATGCATCACCTTCAAGTCGTCGGGGTCAGGGTCTTCGCTCAGCGTGATCGTGCGCTGCAGGTAACGCTCTGCCCCCTCCTGCTCGGGTTCGTGGTAGTCGATCTCGACGGTGATGTCACCGGCGGTGTCGTACTTATAGTCGACGTACTGACGCAGCGTCTGAGCGGTGCACGACGCGAGGGCCATCAACAGGTACTCCGTCGGCGTGGGGCCTTCGCCGACTGCGCCGTTGTGCGGTTCGTCGGCGACGAACGAGAAGCCACGGGTGGTCATGTCCGTGCGCCGGCGCTCGGTGGCCGGAAGGACAGCTCGGGCGGATGCGACGACACGATCACGATCGGGATTCATCAGCTGCGTCTTCCTGTAGATCCTGGTAGCGACGGTCCGGGTGCGGCCTCATGACCTGGTACTACCGCAGTAATAGTCTTCGCGGACTATACAGTCCAGTCTGCGCTCGATGCCAATGGCCGTTCACCCGTCGAATCCTCGGCATCGAGATGCTCCGGCCGAAAAGTCTGGACCAATCGGTCCGTGGCACCGCGACCATCGTTGCACCTTCGGTGCGCCCCCTGTAAGCGAGAGTCGTCACGTCGGTGCGGGGCCTGGCGCAGCTGGCGCCTCGCCCTCATCGATCTCGGGGCTGCTCGCCCTCCACGAGGAACGATTTGATGTGTTCCAGCGCCATGTCCAGAGCCACTTCCATGGGTGCGACGTCGTGCGCGGCGTTGGCCAGCAGGTAGCCCCCTTGCAGAGCCGCCATCAGCCCCGTGGCCAACTTCTCCGGGTCGGCGTCCTGGCGCAGTGCACCGCTGTCCCGCATCCGGTGCAGACCATCACTGATCAGCTTTTCCCAGCTCGCGAACGTCTCCGACAGCACCGATCGAGCCTGCTCGTCTTGATCGGACAGCTCGACAGCCATGGACCCGAGACCACACCCGTATTTGCCGTTGTTCAGAGAGTTGGCCTGGACCAGCGCGTTTCGCCACCGGACCAGCCCTGAGAACGATCTTAGTCGTTCCAGGCCTCCGCGCTCGCGCTGAAGCACAAGCGCGCCTCGGTATTTGACCAACGCGCGCACAAGCTCCTGCTTGTCGGCGAAGTGGTGGTAGAGCTGAGACTTGCTCGTCTGGCTTGCCTCGCGGACGTCGTCAAGCGTGGTCGCGTTCACTCCGCGCACGAGCATCAGCCGGTTTGCCGCCTCGAGGATCCGCTCGCGGGTCGCGATCCCCCGCTGACTTATCCTCCGCTGCTTCGTCGGCGCAACCACCTGCTCGTCGCCCATTGGTGAAGTCTATCCATCGTCACGCCAGATAAGCCATGCTGGATGGGACCATGGAGTCCATCCCGTGTCACGTAGGTCGCCTTTGCGCGCTGCTGAAGGGCGAACGCCCGCATTCGAACGGATACTGCGTACGCGAGACCACCAAGTGGGACGAGTGGTCATCTGGACTGTTTGGTCCAGTCCTCGCGGGAGCTGGTGCTCGTGAGCTGATCAGGGGTGCGTCGTGAGGCACAACCGGTCACGGCCGCCCGCGCCGCCGAAGCCCGGCTTCTTGGTGGCATGCCGCGGGAGAGTCGCGGCCGCGATCCCTTCTGCGCACCGCCGTAACACTCGTGGCCAAGCGCGGCCGTCGGGCCAGATCTGGACGCTTTGGTCTCGACGGCCGAGGCTTGACTGTCGATGCCCCGTCGGCGCGACCCATCGGCCATCGGGGGTGCATTCCCTGTGCGCAAACATCCAGCAGGGTGCGAACTCGCCGCGGTCGGGTGCTGAACGACCCTTGCTATACTGGACGAGTTAGTCCAGTTAATGACCGACACCCTATGTGAACAGGACGACGAGATGTCCGATTCCTATTCTCTACCCACCGAAGCCGAAGGCGTCGTACCGTCGCTGGTCGAGCGCTTCAACTCCGGCGAGGTCGGCGCGATGCTGCCCTTGTACGAGCCGGAGGCAGTGCTTGTCGTGCAAGACGGCGGAACCGTCATTGGTCACACCGAGATCGCTGCTCAACTCGAGCCCGACCTCAAGCACGGCCTGCCGCTGCACGCCAAGGCTCGCCATGTGTTCGTTGCCGGCGATATCGCCGAGATCGTGCTGGACTGGTCAATTGAGGGCACAGGTCGCGACGGCGAGCAGGTGCACGTCGGAGGCTCGGCCTGTGATGTCGTGCGCCGGGGTGCGGATGGATTCTGGCGCTACATTATCGACAACAATCTCGGGACCGCGGTGCGACAGCCCGCCTGAACACTCGGGACACGACAGTCTCCGAGCCAAAGCACGAGAATCACGCCGATGGCATCTGGCGGCCATCAATGAAGGGGATACTCCCATGACAGACCCGAGCGAGCCGAAAGGCACCCTCGGCCAGGACCAGACCGTCCCCATCGATGAACCAACCGACGGTCCCGACGTCCCCGCGTTCGACTTCGAGGTCGTCAACGACGGGCAGGCCGGCATCTACGCCGCCATCGCCGGGGACCGCGAGGTGGCCGGGCTGACCTACGACGTCGCGGGCGACGACCGACTCGTGTTGCGGGCCACCTCGGTGTTCCCCGAGTTCCGCAAACGGGGCATCGCCACCGAGCTGATCCGACGTGTGCTCGACGATATCCGCGAACAAGGCAAGACGGTGACCACCATGTGCCCGATCGTGCACACCTTCATGACGAACAACCCCGAGTACACCGACCTCATCGACCCGGAGCACCCAGGGCTTACCCCGGTGCTCCCCGCACAGAAGATCTGACCGAGGGCTGTGACTGAGGGGATAGACAGATGAAAGCGATCGTGGTGACGGACCGGGCCGCGGGCACGGCCGGGATGAGGCTGACGGACCGGCCCGAGCCAGACGCGGCGTTGCTCGGCAGCCTTGAGGGCGCCAACTACGGCGACGTCATTGTCGAAGTTCACGCGTCGGGATTCACCGGGAACGAGCTGGAGTGGCCCTCGACCTGGGTCGATCGCCGCGGCCATGACCGGACGCCGTCGATCCCCGGCCACGAGGTTGCCGGTGTCGTCACCGCCCTCAGCTACGGCGCAACGGGGGTATCGGTGGGGCAACGGGTGTTCGGCCTCACCGAATGGACCCGCGACGGAACATTGGCGGAGTACGTCGTCGTCGAGGCGCGCAACCTCGCGCCGCTGCCGGGCGACGTCGACTTCACGGTGGGCGCGGGCGTCGCGATGACCGGCCTGACCGCATGGCAAGGGCTGTTCGATCACGGCCACCTCCAGGCAGGGCAGAGTGTTCTCGTGCACGGCGCGGCTGGTGCGGTCGGTTCAATGGCGACACAGCTCGCGCGGGAGGCCGGCGCGTACGTCATCGGTACGGGACGCGCTGCTCACCGTCGGACGGCGCTCGATTTCGGCGTGCAGGAGTTCGTCGACCTCGAGAGTGACGCGCTGGAAGGCGTCGGCGGAGTCGACCTGGTGTTCGATGTCTTCGGCGGCGACATCGGAAGGCGGTCGGCGGGTCTGGTTCGAAGCGGCGGAACACTGGTGACCGTCGCCGGCCCGCCACCGGCACGGCCAGCCGACGGTCTGGCGATCGACTTCGTTGTCGTCTCCGAACGCGCGCAGCTCGGTGAGATCGCCCGGCGGGTGAGGGACGGACGACTGCGGACGAACATCGGCCAGGTCGCGAGCCTCGATGATGCCGTGGATGCCTTCAACCCGGCGACCAAAATCAATGGGAAGACGGTCATCCGCGTTCGTTGACGAGCTACTCGCACTTCACGTCGACGACATCGACGGTGACTGTCCGTCGCTGCCGCCGCGGTCGTTGCGGGCCTCGATGGCCTTGACGGCGTGTTCCAGTTCCTTGCCCAGCACCCGTTGCCCGATGAAACCGATCACGAAGCCGAGCGCGCGCCCCTTGAAGTTCTTGCCGTCGCGTACTTCGACGAGGTCCACATTGGTGGTTCCGTCGGGCCGCTGGCTCAGCGTATAGGTGAAGCCCGACTTGCCACCCCACGTGTTGGAATCCGTGGTGGTGACCACGACGCGGTTCATGTCGGACCAGTCGTAGTGCAGGCGTTCCCAGACCCCGCCCGAGCCCTCGGTGACGTCGGCCTGATCGGCGCCCCGCTCGTGGACCTTGAGAAACCCGTCGTCGCTGCGGCTGAAGATCTCGGACCGCCCGGGCCCGAAGTCAGTCAACGCGGCGACGAACTGCTCGGGTGTCGCGGTCGTGGACTGCTGGATGTGAATCGTGACCATGCCGGCTCCCCTCAGGTCACACACCAACTCAACCCTAGAACAGCACGCCGGTCGGCTGGTCGACACCGCGGTTAGCCATTATCAGGAAATCGCCGTTCGCCGCCTCAATCACCGCGCCGGTCCCTCGGCTACCGCGGTCAACAACACGCGTCAGTGAGCGCTCAACGAAGTCGGAACAATGTCCACGGCGGCTTCCGAGCGGGCGCACCACGGCCGAGCCGCCGCGAAGGCGGGGATCCGCTGCGGTCCCCGCGTGGCCCACCGCGCCGAGAGAGTCTCGATCGCGGTGGGTTCGGCGTCTTCTAGAGGCTGTGGGCGGTGATGCTGCAGTGGGAGGTCGTGGCGCGAATGCTGAGTCCGGCGGTGCCGTCGTTGCGGAGGGCGTTGCTGATCCGGCCGTAGTCGGTGCCGGCGTCCAGGGCGGCCGAGACCCCCGCGGCGGCTGCGACCGTGATGTCGCCGGATTGCGTGGCAAGGACGACCGACCCGCCTGGCCGCCTCGCCTATCCGGATGTCGCCGCGTGCGGTACTGATGCGCGCGGTGCCGGCAACCCGGCCGACCTCGGCGTGGCCGTCGACCGCGGTGAGCCGGAGGCTCGCGGCCTCGTCGATCTTGATCTGGTCGATGCCGCGGAGCTCCGCGGCGCCGGCCTTGGCCTCGATGGCAGAGCCGACAGGCAACTCGACGGACCCGGACGGGCCGGAGGTCTCGTTGGCCGTCCTCGCGGTCGCGACCCGAAGCACTTCCGTCTCCGTAAGCGATGGCGGTCCGTTGCGCCGCCTTCGCGCGTCCGTGGGCAGGACCCGCACCGTGGTGTCGGGCCGGTCGGCGGCGATGAACTGGAGCCTTCCACCCACGGACCCGGTCCTGCGGAAAGGGCTCTAAGCGGTCCACCCCAGCCACGCATCGCCGGCGGAGACGATCGCGAGCCAGATGGCCACGGCTCCGAGCGGCACGACCGGCGTCCAGGCCGGACGAGTTCGTAGCAGGGCGATCGCGGCCGCCAGTAGGGCTGCCCATACGAGCAACAGAACGCCCACGGCCCATGCCGGCATCGCGAGCCCGCTCATCACGTACCAGAACAAGACGACGACGTGTCCGGCGATGCCGATCCAGCCTAAGAACCGGCCACCGAGGCCCGATCGCGTGACCAGCCCTGACGATTCCTTCATCCGCCCAGTGTGGACCCGCAACGGTCCGCGGTTCCACTGTGACGGAGCCGAGGTCGGCGCTGCCGGTGACGTCCGGCTTCGCGTGCCTGGCTGGGCAGTGTCGCCGCGGCGTGCCGAGTGCTGGCTGATCTGGGAGGTCTTGCGATGGAGTTCACACGGCTGGGTCGGACCGGGCTGCGGGTGAGCCGCATCGGGTTGGGGTGCATGAGCTACAGTCAGGCTGCGGCCGGCATGCACCGGTGGACGTTGGACGAGGACGCCGCTGCGCCGTACTTCCGGCAGGCCGTCGATTTGGGTGTGACGTTCTGGGATACCGCGAACGTCTACCAGGGCGGGACGTCGGAGGAGTTCGTCGGGAGGGCGATCTCCCGGTTCGCCCGGCGGGAGGAGATCGTGCTGGCCACCAAGGTCAGCGGGAAGATGCACGACGGCCCGGGCGGTAGCGGCTTGTCCCGCAAGGCGATCCTGGAGCAGGCCGACGCGTCGCTGCGGCGGCTGGGCACCGACTACATCGATGTCTACTACATACACCGTTTCGACCCCGAGACGCCGGTCGAGGAGACCATGCGGGCCCTCGACGACCTGGTCCGGGCTGGCAAGGTGCGCTATCTCGGCGCGTCGTCGATGTGGGCGTGGCAGTTCGCGAAGGCGCAGCACGCCGCCGTGGTGAACGGCTGGACGACGTTCTCGGCGATGCAGGACCAGTACAACGTGCTCAAGCGCGAGGAAGAGCGCGACATGATCCCGATGTGTCTCGATCAGGGTGTCGGCCTGACCCCGTACTCACCGCTGGCGAAAGGACGGGCCGCCCGCCCGTGGGGGTCAGCAGACGCCCCGGTCGTCGTCGGACAACGTGGCCAGGGCGTTCGACCGTGACGTCGACGAGCCGGTGGTGGACGCGATCCAGAACGTCGCCGAGGCTCGCGGGGTCGCGATGGCCCAGGTGGCGCTGGCCTGGGTGCTCTCCAAGCCCGTCGTCTCTTGCCCGATCGTCGGGGCGACCGAGCCGCACCATCTCCAGCACGCTGTCGCTGCCCTCGAACTCGATCTCACCGAGGCCGAGATCGCCGCGCTGGAGGCCCCTTACCTCTCCCAGGACAACTACTGGTGGTGATCATCGCTCGCGTTGCCGGGTGTCGGCGGCCACCTCAGCCGCGGGTGGCGCGGTGGAGCGCGGCGACACCGCCGCTGAGGTTGCGCCACCTGACCTGCTGCCAACCCGAGGCGGCGATTCGCTTCGCCAGGTCCGACTGGTTCGGCCAGGCACGGATCGATTCGATCAAATAGACGTACGCGTCGGGGTTGCTGGACACCCATCGGGTGACCACGGGTATCGCTCGAAGCAGGTGGGCGAGGTAGAGCGTTCGGAAGGCGGCGTTGGACGGATGGCTGCACTCGCAAACCACGAGGCGCCCACCCGGCCGGACGACCCGGGCGAGCTCGCGCAGGGCGGCGTCGAGATGGACGACGTTCCGCAGGGCGAAGGAGATGGTCACCGCATCGAAGGCACCATCCGGAAACGGCAGGCACAGCGCGTCGCCTGCCACTAGCGGCACGGCGGGCCGGACGCGTCGGCCGACCCCCAGCATGCCGGTGGAAAGATCCACTCCGACCGCGAACGCCCCGGAGCGAGCGAGTTCCTCGGTGGAGACGCCGGTGCCGGCGCCCACGTCGAGCACGCGTTCGCCGGGGAGCAGGTTCAGTGCCGCTCTGGTCGCTCGCCGCCATCTGACATCCTGGCCGAACGAGATGATCCTGTTGGCCAGGTCGTACCGTTCGGCCACGCCGTCGAACATCGCGGCGACCGCCGGCGGCTGCTTGTCCAGATCTGCCCGCGTCATGCTGTCGCTGCCGACGACGGTGTGGCCGTCACGAGCAGGTACTCGAGCCCCAGCCGGAAGCCATCGCTGTCGGCCACGCCGCGGTCGCCGACGAACGTGCGCAGGTCCGCGCGCAAAGCCTCCCACCGGCACTGTTCGACGAGCCGGCCGCGTTCGGCGACGACGTGTCCGGCGCTGTCGATCAGCAGGCTGGTCGCCGCGTCGGCGCTGGGGAAGGTCAGATCCAACCGGTGTACGTCCGCCGATGTGATCCGCAGGCCGGCGGCTGTCAGGAGCCCGTCGACCAGCGTGCGGTCACCCCAGTGGCTCGGTGGGGCGCCAGCGCTCGGCGGCGGCGGCAGATAGCCGCCGACGACCTGCCCCATGGCGGGTAGGAGACTGCCCGGTGTCCAGGCCGCGAGCAGGACCTGTCCGGCGGAGACACATACCCGGCTCAGCTCTAGGGCTGCCGCCTCGTGGTCGTTCGCATACATGACGCCGAACACGGACAGGACCCGTTCGGCCGAGGCATCGGCAAGGGGCAGCCGGCATGCGTCGCCGACCCGCCAATCGACCGTCAGGCCGCCGTCCGTGGCACGCGACCGGGCCAGGTCCAACAACGCGGGCTCCAGATCCACCCCGACGGTCGAAGCTCCACATTGTGCGGACAGGATCGCCGCGTTGCCTGTGCCGGTGGCCACATCGACCACCCGGTCATGTGGCTGAATCGCGGCGGCTGCCACCAGCACCTCGGCGACCGGCATCAGCCTCCGCGCCATGGCCGGGTAGTCGCCGGCATCCCAGGTGGTCACGTGTGTGCTCATCACGGCTCCCTCGGCGGCGCAGGCGAACGTGAACCGGGGCGTCCCGGCAATTCCTTACAGAAAGCTACGACAAGCAGCGTCGAAACTGCTCCCCTGCGCGGGGGAAGCGGGTGGCTCGGCCGGGGGAGTCCTTCGCACCAGCACGTGCTGAGACTGGGTCTGTCCTTCAGACTCTTGTCCTAAGGAGACACATGCTTGGCGACAGCGACAGCGATAGCGGCTCCGGGGACACGACGTCAGAAACGCCGCGAGTCAGGTTCGGCGTCGTCGCGTGGGCCTGGCAGGCGGTGTACGCCCTGGTGCACCTGTGGTGGGCCATGGACCCCGGACATGGCCTGGGCGTACGCGAATCGTACTTTCCGGGTGGTTGGCTTCCCGTGGGCATCGCGGTGGCGGCCTTCGTGGGGTGCGGGGCAGCGGTGGTGGGCGTCTCGGGGACGTTGAGCGCCGCAGGCCACTTTGCGATCGCGGCTCTCAATGGCGTTGCCGGGATCGGGTTGTGTGTGTACTCGTTCCTGTTTCCGGTCATGCTCGCCTCGGTCCTGTTCGGGGATGCCGCCGCGGATGACGTGACACGCCTGCTGGCCACGGGCGCCGGCGCCGTCGGTGGGGTCCTGTGCCTGATCGTCGCCGCGCGGGAACGACGAGTGGCCGCGCGGCCGTGTGGGTCCTGCGGGCGGACGCACGGCCGGTCGCCGGAGCACCGCGGCGAGAGGTCGCCCGGCTGGGCCTACGCCGGCGCGTACCTGGCGGTGGGCGGCTACCTGGCCCGGATGACCGTGTGGCTGGACCAGGTGGTCGCGGGCACGTGGCCGTCGGCCGCGACCAGGGCCAACGGAATCTCGGTGACCGCGATGGTGATCTTTCTCGGGCTGATGAGCCTGGCCGGGACGCTGCTGCCCCTGACGCTGGCACATCGCTGGGGTCGGGTCTGGCCGGCGTGGCTGGGTCCGCTGGCCGGGCGGCCGGTGCCGCGCTGGTTGGTGCTCGGCGCCGGCCTGTTCATGGGCGCCAGCCTGACCGCGTACTTCGGCATCGCCGGCATGAGCGCCTGGATACACGGTGACATCGACGGCCAGTTCTGGCCCCTCCTGCTGGAACTGGGCGGCTACACGCTGTGGGGGATCGGGCTGCTCGTGGCGTCCGCCTCGTACTTCCGGCTCACCAGACCCCCGTGCCCGCGATACCCCGCCGGCCCGTCCGCCGCCGCTGCGGTGCCGAGCCGGGGACAGTGAGCTCCCGTGATGCCTATCGCACGTCGATCGTTCCCCCCGCCGTCACGGCGCCATCCGTACGCCGCCGGCTGGCCGGAGGTCTGCGTCCTGGTCGGCTCCCTACTACTGGTCGCTGTCGCCACCCTGTGGTGGCTGCGCCCGGACACCTACCCTTTCGGCCCGCGGGACCGATTCGCGGACCTCTCCCTCATGACGTTCGTACCCTCGAATGTGGCTGTCGCGTTCGCCCTGGCGGTCGGCGTCGTCGGAGTGGCGCTGGCCGGTCTGCTGCTCAATGGCCGGGCCGGTGCGGCGATCCGGGTCGGCGGCATCGCGACTGCTGCCGTCGCGGCGACGTTGCTCGGCTTTCTGGTTCCTGACATCCAGGTGCTGACCATCACCGCGTATCTCATGACGCTGGCAGTGCCAGCGGTGATCGTCGCCGCGCTGACGACGCGCCTGGTCAGGTTCGCGAAACCAGGCAATGGCAGAGCCGCGGGCGTCTGGGGCATAGCCGTCGGTGCGGCGGTCCTCGTCACGCTGCTGTTCTGGTTGAGCTACATCGCGCGCGACGCTGAACCAGTCGGGTACCGGCCGCTGGTCGTGTTCGGTTCCCTGGCGATCGGCGCCGGCTGGGCCGCAGTGCTGGTGCGCCTGCTGCGGCACCATCGCGGCCGCTGCCAGTCTTGCGGACGGCCCGGTGCTCCGTGGACGACGCCGGCCTCCGCGGCGTCCTGGGGGCGTGTCCTGACCTGGTCCGCCGCGCTCTGCCCGCTGCCCTACGTGGTGACTCGGCTGAGTTGGCTGACTCCCTGGCCCATCGGCGAAAGCGCCGAGACCCTCGCCGCACACCCCGGTCTCCGGATCTTCGGCTTGGCCCTGGCGGTCGCCGGCGAGGGCGGCACGTGGCTGACCCTCGGGTTGATCCGTCCTCGCGGTGAGGTCTTCCCACGCTCGCTGCCGTTTCTCGGCGGTCGGCCAGTGCCCCTCCGCGCTGCGGTCATTCCCGGATTGATCGTTTCCCTCATGATGTGCATAGCCGGCCACTCGTTGGTCCAACAAGCCTTCGGCGCCGGCACTGACCTCTCGGATCACCTCCTGGTCCTGTTGATGCCCTTCCCGCTCTGGGGGCCGCTGCTCGCCGCGGCCACCCTGGCCTACTGGTACCGACGACGTCCCGAGTGCCGCGCGTGCGTACCTGCCACGACCGAGCGGCGCGCCGACGGATGATCCGGCCCGGCAGCGGCCAGATCGACAGCGTTGGATAATGGTGGTCAGCCTTGATCTTCGGCCGACACATGATCATGGGGAGTCGAGTCTTGGACGACGGGTTCGCAGCCCAGCTTCGACGTCACCGCCTCGGCCTTCGGCTCACCCAGGAGGCGCTCGCGGAACGCGCCGGCATCAGCTCACGTTCCGTGAGCGCGATGGAGCGCGGGCGCGGCAGAGGACCACAGCCGCGCACCCTGGAACAGCTCGCCCTCGCCTTGAACCTCAGCGACGACGAGCGCGCCTCCTTCGTCGAGGCTGGGCGGGCGTTGTTCTGGGGCAACCGCGGCACGTCCGCCGTGGCTCCGTCCGTCCCCGCGGGACCGGCCTGGCACCTGCCGCCAGACATCGTCGACTTTGTCGGGCGCGACGAGGAGCTTGCCCTGCTCGGCACGGTGCTTCGCCCATCACCGGGACTGGGGCGACTAGCCGCGGTGTCAGGCCCTCCCGGCGTGGGTAAGAGCGCGTTGGCGATCCACATCGGTCACCGCTTCGCTCCGGAGTTTCCTGACGGACAGCTTTACGTCGTGCTCGGCGGGGAGAGCGGCGAAGCCGCCGAGCCGGCAGGCGTGCTAGCGCTCATGTTGAGGATGCTCGGTGTGGACGGTTCCGCCCTCCCCGCCAGAGTCGAGGACCGAGCGGCCCTGTTCCGAAGCCGGGTCGCTGCCCGCCGCATGCTCCTGATCCTCGATGACGCGTCGGGCCACCGACAGGTCGCGCCCCTCCTACCACCTGAGGGGGTCGCGACCATCATCACCAGCCGGTTACCACTGACCGGGCTACCCGGCGCAGCGACCTTCGACCTTCGACCGCTGGCTCGCCGCGACTCGATCGAGTTGCTGCGCCAGGTCGCGGGCGAGAAACGTGTCGAGGCGGAGCAGCAGTCCGCCGATGCACTCATGGCCGCGTGCGGGGATCTGCCACTGGCAGTCAGGGTTGTCGCCGCGCGGCTGGCCGCTCGGCCTCACTGGACGTTGCGTCATCTTGGCGAACGGCTCAGCGACGAGAGCCGCAGGCTCGACGAGCTTCGCCACGGTGACCTCTCCGTGCGGCCCGTGTTGCAGGTGACCTACCGTGCGCTGAGCCCGACGGCGGCGCGGGCGTGCGCATTGCTCGGCTCCCTCTGTGCCGCCGGGATTCGAACGATTCCTGAGTGGACCGTCGCCGCTCTGCTGGACACGGCCGGCCCAGAAGCATCAGCCGCAGTCGAAGAGCTGCTCGATGCGCGGTTGCTCGAATCGGCTGGCCTCGACCAGGTGGGCCAGCAGCGATACCGGTTTCACGAGATCACCCGCCTGTACGCGCGGGAACGCCGCCAGGCCGAGATCAGTGACGCCGACTGGGCCGCCTCATTCGCCCGCGTTGCCACAGGTTGGCTCGGCCTGGCCCGCCTGGCGCGAGAAGGCCTGCAGTGCGAACGCTTCCACCTGGAGGACCCGGCCGTCGCGGGCAGCGACATCGACCCCGCGGCCGCCGTACTCGCGGGATCGCATGCCGTGGATTGGTTCGAAGCCGAACGCGACAGCCTCGTCGCGCTCGTGGCTGCCTGCCGCACGGCTCGCCGCGCCGACCTCGCCCGAGGCCTTGCCGCGTGCACTGCTGAGTTTTTCGAGCTTCGGGCCTACTACGACGACTGGCTGCGTACGACGCAGGCCGCGCTGGGTGCCTGTCAGGAGGACGGCGACCGCCGCGCCGAAGCGGCAATGCTGCGGGGATTGGGCACCTGCCTCATCGAGTGCGACCAGCACGACGAAGCGGTGTCGATCCTGCGCACCGCGCGAGAGCTCGCGGAATCGTTCGAAGACCTCGCGGGTATGGCCATGGCCAGCAAGGAACTCGGTTTCGCGCTCGGCCTTTCCGGACAGCTCGACGAGGCAGAGCACGAGCTGCGCGCCGCGGTCGACGGTCTGGACCGGGACGGTCGCTATCCGGTCAAGGTGATCGCGATGACCCAGCTGGCCTGGGTCCTCCGCCAGCGCGGCGCCGTCGACGAGGCGATCGAGACGGTGCGGGCGGCGCTGATGACCGCGCGCCGTGGTGGGGACACGTTCGGTTTGGCGTACGCGTCGCGCGGTCTGGCAGGTGCGCTGCTCGCCGCGGGCCGCAACACCGCCGCCGAACGAGCCGCACGCCGTGCCGTCAAGCTGTTCGAGGACATCGACGATCCCATCGGCGCTGCCCAGAGCCTGCGCACCCAAGGGGAAGCGGTGGCCGGCGACCCGACGCGCCTGGTCGAGGCGGAGAACCTCTTCGCGGCCGCCGCCGAGGTCTTCCGTAGCCGTGGTCACAGCTGGGGCCTCGCGCTCGCCGAGCTCAGCCTTGGCGAAGCTCAGGCACGCCGCGGCATCGCGGCCGCGGACGTCCGCCTCCGCCGGGTGCTGCGATTCTGGACCGACGAGAACGTGCCCGCCCTGCGCGCTCGGACCCTTGTCGCCCTCGCCCAGGTCGCTGAGCGGGCCGGCGATCCGTCGGCGGTAGTCCTGCGGACAGAAGCGTACGAGCTCTACCGCAGGTTGAACGCACCTCAGGCCCGCGAGCTAGCGCGGCAACTCGGGTGGGACGAGGACGCGACCGATCACGCGATCGACTCGATCAACGAACTCGAAAGCGACCCGTCGAGATGACTGGCCGCAGGGCGTACCGCGAGCTGCTGGGTCATACCGCGTGACCGGTCGACCAGGCCCAGGCGGCGATGCCGACCCGGTTCCGTGCCCCGAGCTTGGCCTGGATGTTGGCGACGTGTGTCTTCACCGTGCCCGCCGAGATGGACAGCTCCGCCGCGATCTCGGCGTTCGTGCTGCCGCGTGCCACCGACCGGACCACCTCGTGCTCCCGAGCGGTCAACAGATCCGCATCGGCAACGGTCGGAGCGGGAGGCGCGGTGGAGAGGCGACGGAGCAGCCGCAGCGTCAGCTGGGGACTGATCAGTGTGTCGCCGGCCATCGCGGCCCGGACCGCTTCGACGAGCAGCGTCGGGCCCGACCGTTTGAGCAGAAAACCGCACGCGCCATCGCGTAGCGCGGCGGTCACATAGTCGTCCTGATCGAACGTGGTCACGACGATCACCCGCGGGCCGGCGCCGGCCAGCCGTCGGGTCAGTTCGAGACCGTCCATCCCGGGCATGCGGATGTCGGCGAGGACCACGTCGGGCCGGAGGTGTCGGGCCAGTTCCAGCCCCGTGTCGCCGTTGGCGGCCTCGCCCACGACCGTCATGTCGGGTTGGCTGTCGAGGATCAGCCGGAAGCCGATTCGCACGTTCTCCTGGTCATCGACGACCAGGACGCGGGTGGTCATGCTGGCTCCAGTGGCAGGAGGGCGGCTACCCGCCAGCCGTCGCCGTGGGCACACGCGGTCAGCGAGCCGCCGAGCAGGTGTATCCGCTGCCCGAGTTCGGCCAGGCCGGACGTGCCGCCAGGAGCCGCTCGCGGTGGCCGACGGCCGGCTGGGCCGTCGTTGGTGATGGTGACGGCAAGCGCCGGTCCGGGTGCCCGACGCAACGATACCGACACGGCGGTGGCCGTGGGCGCGTGCCGGCGTACGTTGGTCAGCGCCTCGGTCACCAGCCGATACGCGCTCGCGCCCACCTCGGGCGGGACGCGGCCCACGAGGTCCAGGTCGAGGTCCGCGGCGACCCGCACCGGGTCGGCGAAGCGCTCGAGCAACGCCGGCAGGTCCGCGAGGTTCGGCTCCGCGGCGGCTGTGGCCCCCGGCTCACCGGTCAGGTCGCGCAGCATGCGCACGGCCCGATCCATTGTGTCCAGCGCCTGCAGACCGGCGGCCTCGATGCGGGCGAGTGTCTCCAGCGCCCGGCCCGGGTCCGAGTCGGCGACGAACCGTGCGGCCTGTGCCAGAGCCACGATGCCACTGACATCGTGGGCGACGAAATCGTGCAGGTCGCGGGCGAGGGTGACGCGCTGTGCGCGCTGTGCGGCCTCGACGGATCGCTTCCGGCGCAGCTCGGCCAGGCGCGGGTAGCCGCCGATCACGACGGCGACGACCGGCCCGGTCGACCACAGCGCACAGGCGCCGACCGCCTCTAGGAGCGAGTCGGATGGCAGGAACCGCAACACGCATACGGCTACCGCGAGCCCGGCGGCGCTTCCGCCGGCGATGGCCTGCCCCGCGGGCGCCCAGCGAGTCGACCCGACGACCAGAAGGAGTAGCGCCGCGCACTCGGCAAGCCCTACGACGCCTGCGCGTTCGCCGTACTCCGGTCGCGAAGTGACGGTGACGACGGTGGCGGCCAGGGAAACCAGGCCAGCCGCAAGGCCATACCGGGCGCACCAGGCGCGTCGCTGCCGCCAGCCGGCCACTGCGCCTAGAACGGCGGAACCTGCGACCGCCGCGGGAACGATCGCGAGCGCTCCGATGGCGTCGTCCGGCGGGATCACCCCGTAAGCGTAAGCATCGCGTGAAGGTGCCTGCCGTCCTCCGAACGGCAGAGCGGGACGTGACCGCGGGCCGTCAACCTGCCGATCGGGAGATGGCGCCGGTTCCTCCGGCGGGGCGACGGTTCTCGCATGACCTCACGCATCAGGATGTGGCCGGTGGCGGCGGCGCTGTGGGCGCTGGCATACGGCCTGCTCGCGCTCTACTGGTCGACCGGTGGCGCTGGCTTTCCGTTCGGCACCGCCGACCCTGACCCCGGCATCGAAATGGGCATGTCAATTCTTGGTGGTGTGCAACAGGCGACCGCCGCACCGGTGATGGCGTTCTGTGCGCTGGCCGCCGCGGTCGTGGCCGGGCTTCTCGCCATGCGGATCTGGCCCGGCCGCACCGGTGTCACGTTCGAGGCGGCGGCGTGGACGATCGCGCTCGCGCTCGCCATCATCCTGCCGGACTACCGCCCCCTGGTGGCCATCGGTCACCTCCCCGTCTTCCTGGTGGGCAAGCCGTTCGGCTGGCCCGAGGGCGTGAGTTTCGCGTCGCAGGTGCCCTGGCCGGTCGTCAACCAGTTCATCTGCATGCACGGCGGGATACTGTTCGCCTTCGCGGCGCTGGCGCACCGCCGGGCCCGCACAGGCGCCTGCGCCGCTTGCGGGCGGCGTGACCACGGCCACGACCCGGCCCGGTGGGGCAAGGTGGCCGTGTGGATCGCGGCCGGCGTACCTGTGCTGTACGCCGCCACCCGGTGGGCCTGGGCCCTCGGCGTCCCGTTCGGCTTCAGCTCCGCTGAACTCCGCGAGATGGCTCGCGAGATGCCGGGCATCTGGTGGGTCGGTGCGGCCATGGGCAGCATGGGCCTGATCGGCTCGGTGCTGACGGTCGGCCTGATCCGTCCGTGGGGTGAGACATTTCCCCGCTGGATACCGGTGCTCAGGGGGCGCCGGGTGCCGGTAGCGCTGGCCGTGGTGCCGGCGATGGCGGTAGCGGTGCTGGTCACCTCAGCCGGGTTGATGTTCGCGCGAGCCCTCTACCTCGACCCGAGCAAGGGCAACTGGGCCACGATGGGCCCGAGCCTGCTCTGGCCGATCTGGGGTGCGGCGCTGGGCGCTGCCGCGGTGGCCTACCGACTACGCCGCCGGGCGCCATGCACCCGCTGCGGCGACTCAAACTCGCCACCGACGCGGGTCTCGGGCTCTAAGGCCACACTTGCGAGAGGCGCTTGAAGAGCTCAGGATCGCTGTGGCAGGGAATGACACAGATGAGGTGGCCGCCGGGTGCCCGCAGAGTGCGACACTCCAGCCAGCGGCCGATCTCGACGGCGCCGAGAGCCACCAGTCGCGCTGTTTCGGCGTCGACGTCGTCGGTCTCGACGTCGAGGTGGTATCGGGCCTGGTCGTCAACCGCCTGCAGCGACAGGACCACGTCCGGCAACGCGCGGGGCAGCGCGATGAACTGCTCCTCACCGGAGACTTTCGTCGCCGGCACGCCCAGCGCTTTCGACCAGAACGCCGCGGCTACCGGCGCCTCACTGGTCGGCACGTCAATAAGGATCGTCGAGAGTCTGCTGCGATGCGTCACGATCAGATCTCTACCCGCTCGTCCACCTTCGACACCAGCAGCGCATCGCCGTCGCGCACGGTTGGCGGCATGAGTCGTTTGAGTCCCCGCGAGGGTCAAATCTTGCGTGCGGTGCGGCTTAGTCTGTCCGCATGCGACGCTTCAACGACGAAGACCTGACGGGCGCGGAGTTCCGCGAGTGTGACCTGAGTAGGGCGCGGTTGGTCGGCGTGGTCATGCAGGACGTCGAGATCGACGGTTTGGTCACCAACCTGATGGTCAACGGCGTGGAGGTGATGTCGTACGTCGAGGCGGAGCTCGACCGCCGGCACCCTGTGCGGCTGCTGATCCGTTCCGATGAGCCGGCCGACCTGCGCGAGGCCTGGCGACAGCTGAGAAAGGCGTGGGCGACGACCATCGAACGGGCCGGGTCGATGGCCGAGGGCACCGAGAATCGCGGTGTCGACGGCGAGTGGTCGATGGTCGAGACTCTGCGCCATCTCGTCTTCGTGCACGACTCGTGGTTCCGGCGCTGCGTACTCGGGCTGACCGAGCCGTTCACGGCGATGGGCCTGGCACCTGCGTTTGTGCCGGATCAGGAGGGTCTTGGCCTGGACAGGTCCGCCCGGCCGGGCCTCGACGAAGTGCTAACCGTGCGCGATCGGCAGGCGTCGGAGATTGAGGCGTGGCTGGCCGAGGTCACACCCGAGCAGCTCGTAAGGCCCACGCCGGTGCCGGACGACGACAGATGGCCCCCGTATGCCAAGGGTCGGCGTGTGCGCCAATGCCTCGGCACCGTGCTCAACGAGGAATGGGCACACCACGGCTTCTGCGTGCGCGACCTGGACAAGCTGTCGCGTCGGGAGGCCCCGTAGGCGTGGTGATGAGCGATCTCCCGCCAAGACGCGTGCCCCCGTGTTGCGTCAGCGCCAGCCCACCCGCAGCGGGAGGTCCGTTTGAACATCGAAGTTGTGGCGAATGAGCTGTGCTGGTACGCGTTGCGGAAGGCCCCTGTCCCACCCTCGCCGTCGTGGATCTGCACCCGGTAGTAATTCCTGCGCCGTGCGCCGTCACCTGTGTGCTGTGCTGGGCGTGCGTTGTGTGCTGGGGAGTCGAACCCCTGCGCCTGCCCGCGGCGCGCCAGGAGTGAGCCGGATTTGACCCGCCGGCTCTCGGGGTCGTGCACGCCTCCACGTCGGCTACCTGCTCCGCGATGTTTCAGTCCAGTAGGTCGACCTCCCAGTTCGTACGCTGGATCAATGTGTCGACCTCGCGCAGTTGCCGGGCGAGGTCGTCGGCCTGGCTGCGCAGGCGCGCCACTGGTAGCGCGGGGATCATCTTCAGCTCCGACCGCAGCTGCCGAAACGCGCGCTTTCCCTCCCCGACGGCGGCGTCCGCGGCGGACGTGACCATGCTGTGCTGCAACCGAAGCACGTCGCGGCGTGCCAGCGCATCGGTGAGTGTGCCGCCGTCAACCGGTGTCGCGGCGTTGGTGCGGTTGATCCGCCGAATCAGCGATTCCAGATCCTGGAGCACCTCGCGCGCCTCCGCCAGCAGAGAAGCGGCATCTTCCGCCGGCGCCTCGCCTTCCTGGTAACGAGCGTTGGCGACGATGCGGGCACGGAGTTGTTCTGCGCGACGCGCCGCATCCGCGCGCAGCGCAAGAGCCTCAGCAAGCCTCATGGGCACCAGTATGACCAGCCAAGATCCGCCCGGCTTTCCAATTTCGTACACCACGGCACCGCGACTGTTTTCGGTTGTGTGTCCGCGCATGGGTCAGGACGGCTCCTGACGACCACCAACGCCGTCGTCGCGTTGCCGGGCCTGCTCGTGATCGCGCTGAGGGCAGCGCGCCAATGCCGGCAACAGCCCACGGAGCGCTTACCGCCCCGCCCGGAGCACGGGAAACAGCAATCAAGCCCGCGTGAGGGCAAAGACCCCCGTGACAGTATTAGTGGGCCGGCCCGCCGTACGGGTCGTGGCTGAACTGCTGGGTGCTGCCCTGCGGGGGCCCGATGTACGGGCTGGGATACCCGTCAGCCGGCGGCCTCGTGTGCAGCACCGCGGTCGGTGCGTCGCTCATGTCCGGTCCGGCCGGCGCGGTCAGCTGAGTCGCCGCGTGCGGATCCGGCTCGTCCGGCGTGTTCCGGCGGCGGATCACCAACAGGGCCAGCGCGCCGAGGCCGGCGGCGACCAGCAGGCCACCCAGCATGAACGGCACCAAACCGCTGCTCTCGTCGCTGACAGCTTTGACGGCGGGGGGTGCCGCCGCGGCCACGCTGGCCTCCGGCTCGGGAGCCTCGTCAGGTGCCGCCGTTGCGGTGAGCGACGGCGCGGTCTTGGCGGGCGCGGCCACGGCGGGCAAGGTCAGCCGCACGATCGCGGTGTGACCGGCGGAGCCCTGTACGGTCGTACGGGTGGTGCGGTAGCCGTCCAGGGCCGCGACGATCGTGATCCGGCCCTCGGCGATCGTCTTGCCCGCGCCCGACTTGACCGAGAAGCGGCCGCTCCGGTCGCTCGTCGTACGGTATTCGTGCCCGGCGCTGTCCCGGACGGTCACCGCCACGCCGCCGACCGCCGTGCCGCTGGTGTCGCGGACCAGGCCGGACACCCCGGCCACCTCCGACGACGGCTTTGGCGCACCGGCTTGCGGCGCGCCTGGGCCGTGGACGTAGACCATCTTGAATGCGTAGCTGTTCTCCCCGCCGAGCCGCACAGCGACCGAGATGTTGAGACCGAGGGTCTCGCCCGCGTTCACCTGGGGCGCGACGACGGTGGCCTGGAAGTCCTGGCTCTGGCCGGCTTTGAGGTTCGGCTCCGCTCGGCAACCGGTGGTGCATTTCAGGCCGCCACCGACCACCACGATGGCCGATTCGGCCCGGCTCCCGGTGTTCGTGACGCGGAACTGAACGCGAACCTTGTCGCCGGGCTTCACGTTCTCCGCCGACACGCTCAGAATGCTGATGGGTGCCGCAGCGGCCGCCACGGGTGCCGCGAATACCGCGAGCGTCCCGCCGGTCAGCGCTATCAATGCGGCGGCCCGGGCCCATCGGGCACGTAAGCGCGTCGTCACTTCCTGCCACCCTCTCCACGCGCAGGCGACATCGGCCGATGACGCCGCGGGACACTATGCCTCGTCGGGGTTGAGTTGCGCGACCCGCGGGGCCCTAACCCGGATTCTTGCCGTAGCCTCGCGCCGGGTGTTGCTGCCGGATTGCTGGCGGGCGTAAGGCGTGTCCTATGTGGATCAGCGACAGTAGCCGCTCCCATGCCCAGTGCTCGTGGCCACTGGCCGGTCCGTGCCATGGCAGCCCGCGCCGCTCGCCAGCCGGAAATGACCCGGCACGGTTCGACCCCGCTGACCACGCACGTCACACCTTGCGGCCGGATGCCGGTTGGCGCTCGGTCACCCTTAGCGGGTAAGCCGCGCGGGTTAGCAAATCAAGGCCACTCGCGGTCCTCTAGCGCTTGTCGTCTGTCACGTTCGCTCCGAGCTGCCGATGGAACGCCGAGTGCGAATCAAGAAGACTGAGAAAGTCGCCGCATCGGCCCCCCAAATGACGGCGGGATGAGCCCTAGTTCTGATCGGACGGCGATGAGCCTCGCTCTCACTCATGGAGACCATTCCACGACCGCGATCGGCCGTGCACCCAACCCAAGCGACCCAAGGAGCGACGCCGATGTACGGCCTACCCGTCACTGGTATCAGCCTTTTCATCTACCTCGCCGTGGGGTTGGGCGCCATCGCCGTTGGCGGCACGGCACGTGTCTTCGGCCGGCGACGCCGTCGATAGCGACCTACGGGACCCGATACCTGTCTCTGACCGTCATCGTCCCCGCCTACAACGAGGAGGTCGGCCTCCCCGACACCATCGCCGCCCTGCACCGGCAAACGGTCCCACCCGACGAGATCATTGTCGTCGACGACTGCTCGACCGATCGCACCCGCGAGATCGGACTCGCGCACGGCGTTGCCGTCCTCACCCCGCCGCGAAACCTCGGCTCGAAGGCGCGGGCCCAGAACTACGCGCTGCAACACTGCACCACCCACCTGGTCCTGCCGGTCGACGGGGACACGATCCTCGCGGACGACTACATCGAACGCATCAAGCAGCCGTTCCAAGACCCGCGTGTCATGGTCGCGGCGGGGTGCGTCCGCACCCGCTACCAGAAGACGATCTGGGAGAAGGGCCGCGAGATCGAGTACCTGTTCGGGTTCCACTGGTTCCGCCCCGTCCAGAACGCCACCAACGCGCCGGTCGTCTGCTCTGGCTGCTGCTCCGCGTTCCACCGCGGCCAGCTCATCGAGGCGGGCGGGTTCCCGGAACGGACCATGGTCGAAGACATCGACTGGACCTGGACGCAGCAGATCGCCGGCTTCCGCGCGGTCTATGTCGCCGACGCTGTCGCCTACGCCGCGGAACCCGACTCGACCAAGTACCTGCGTAAACAGCTGTGGCGGTGGAAGTCGGGATGGTTCCAGAACGTGCGCCGCCACTCCACGTCCATGATTCGGCGCAAGCCATGGCTGGCACTGTGGGTGGGGCTGTCCCTTCTGGAAATCCTGATCTCGCCATTTTCCGTGGCGCTACCGCTGGTGTGGCTGTTCGTCCTCCACCATGCCGCCCAGGACGTGTTTCTGTGGTGGGCGTTCGGAGAGCTCGCGCTCATGGGTCCCCCGCTGGCGTACGCGATGGTGAAGCGGCGCGTCAACCCACTGAAGGTGTTGTGGATGTATCCGTCCTTCTACGCGCTGAAGATGTTCAATTTCTACTACGACTGGAAGGCGATGTTCGTCGAGCTCGTCCTCGTGCCGCTACGCCTCGCCGAAGGCCTGACGCAATACGAGAAAGGCCATGCCTGATCGAAGGCCTGGACCGCATCGAGGTGAGCCGCGCGTTTCGTGGAATCGGCGTCTCGAGGCTTGTCTCACTGGCTGGTCGCGCCGGGATCAGCCGACCACGGTTCGGGGTCGACGGCGTCAGCTCTCGATGGCTGGCTTGAGTACGTCCTGGCACCACTGGCGGAAGCTGGTGGCAGCGACGGATTCCGCATCGCGGGGCTCGGCGTCATAGATGCCGTCGTTCTGGGCCCCGATCATTCGGGTCATGCCTCGCACCGTGGCCTCGCTCGCGCCGCGTCGCTGCATCATGGCCCCGAGGTCCGCGACCGGCACCTGCCGGTAGGTGATGGGGCGGCCCAGCGTTTCGGAGATGACCTCGGCCATCTGGTTGGGGGTCAGGTTGTCCGGGCTGACCACGGGCACCCGGGCCTGGCCGGTCCACGACTTGTCGAGCAGCAGCGCCGCCGCGACGCGAGCCACGTCGCGGGTGGCGATCGCCAGCAGGGGCCGGTCGGCGGTGTTCGCCATGGAGAAGGTTCCCTGCTCCTTGATTCCCTGGATCTGGCGGAGCAGGTTTTCCATGAAGAACGGCAGAGCCAGCGCCCGGTAGTCGGCGCCGCTGCCCTCGATCAGCGCGTCCATGTCCAGCGCGGCGGACAGCAGCCCGGCCTCTGCCGGGTAGCCGTGGCCGAGGCTGGTGACGCCGACGATCCCGACCCCCTGGCTCGCCGCGGCCGCGGCGGCAGGACGGGCGAAGTCCAGGTAATACCGCTCGGCGGGGACGGGGCTGTCGAACGATGCCGGGGGAACCAGCCAAAACAGCCGGTCGGCGCCCGCGAGCGCCTTGACGATCACGTCGGGGTCGCTGTGCGACCCCTGGACCACCTCGGCACGGGTACGCACGTCCGGAGCCAGCCGGGAGGGGTCGCGGACGACCACGCGGACCGCCTCGCCGCTGTCCAGGATGCGGCCCAGAACCTGCCAGCCGATGTCGCCGGTGGGTGTGGTGATGACGATCATGAGTACCTCCGTGAGCGGGGTGTCGTTGTCGACTGCTAGCCAACCCCCCAGCAAAGGCGCAGGTGAAGGACCATCTCGGTCGCCGTTGATACCCTCGGTGTTATGAATGACGTGGAGGTGCGCCAGCTTCGGTACTTCGTCGCGGTTGCCGAGGAGCTGCATTTCGGGCGGGCCGCTGACCGGCTCGGCATGGCGCAGCCCGCGTTGTCGCGCGCTATCGGGCATCTCGAACGGCAGCTCGGCGTGGTCCTGCTCGAGCGCACGACTCGGCAGGTCGCTCTCACCCCGGCCGGGGAGGTCCTGCTGCGCGACGCCCGTACCGCTCTCGACGCGGTCACCGCGGCTGCCCGCCGGACGCAGCAGGCCGGCAGCCGGTCTCCGCGGCTGCGGGTCGCGCTCAAGGCCGACATCGAGGGCGGCCTGCTGCCGCGAATCCTTGACGAGTACGGCGTCGACGACGCGGCCCTGCCGACCGAACTGGTGCTCGGCGGATTCGGCGCGCAGCCGCAGGCACTGCGCGACGGCCGCGCCGACGTGGCCCTGCTGCTGTGCCCCTTCGACGACCGCGGTCTGGACAGCGAGCCGCTGCTGACCGAGCCGCTCGTGGCCGCGCTGGCTGCCACCGACCCCCTCGCCGCCCGAACAGAGTTCTGCCGGGCCGACCTGGCCGGGCGCCGGCTCATCGGCGGGCCCGCGGCCGGCGCGAGCCCTGAGTCCGGCTCTGAGGCGGAGAGGCCGCCTGCGAACCTGGCCGAGATCCTCAGCCTCGTCGAGATCGGCGCCGTCGTGTTCCTCACGCCCGTCTCGGTGGCCCGGCGCTATCAGCGGCCCGAAATCGCCTACCGCCCGGTCGGCGACCTGCCGGACGCCACGCTGGCCGTCGCCTGGCCCGAGGACGCGCGCTCACCGGCCGTAGCCGCGTTCGTACGCGCCGCCTGTGCGGTCGCAGCGACCGCAGGAACGGATCATGGCCGCCCTACCGCCGCGGAAGGCTTAATGGGCCTGGCGCCGAACAGGCTGTAGGGCTGGATGTCGCCAGCCAGCCCAGCAACACCGTCTCTTATGGACACCCTCGAGAGTGACGTTCCGGCGCGTACCGACGCTGCTAAATGCGAACGGATTCCACGGGGATTTGGAGCGTGAATGTTGGTGCAGACCCGAAGGCTCGGCCGCATCGCCGTTGTCTTCCTGATAGCTGTGCTCGCGATGGTGGCATCGGCCACACCGGCGGTCGCGGCGGCTTTGAGGCCGCCCACGGCGGTCGCCGCCAGGGCGACGTCGGCGACATCGATCGAGGTGAGTTGGCAGGCCGTGGCCGACGCCACCGGCTACGAGGTGCGGCGCGCGACCGTGTCGGGTGGACCGTACACCCTGGTCGGGACGGCGGCCGGAACGTCGTACGCGGACAACACGGTCGCTTCGGAGACGGTCTATTACTACGTCGTGCGGTCTCGCTCCGGGAAGCGGGCGTCGGCCGACTCGGTCGAGGTGTCGGTGCTGACCTCGCTCTCGAAGCCGGTCGAGGTCCGGGCGACCGCGGCGGAGACGAGCATGACGCTGCGCTGGAAAACGGTGCCCGGTGCCGCCCGGTACGAGATCGTCCGGCTGAGCAACGCGGTGCCGGTGGAGACGGTGGTCGGTAGCACGACGTCGACCGAGTATCAGGACAGCGGCCTGGTGACCGCCACCCGCTATGTCTATTGGATCCGGGCGATCGGCGCGGGCGGCGCGACGGCAACCTCCGACGCAGTGCGTGTGTACACCGGCCGGGCCACAACCACGACGGTCACCGTGTCGCCCGGGTCGGTCGAGTTGGGGCAGCGGATCCTGCTTATCGCGAGCGTACGGTTCGCGGACGGCCGGATTCCGATGGGAGAGGTAGCGTTCATGTCCGCGGGCGGCGCGGTCGCGTTCGCGAACGTCGACGGCACCGACGGGACCGCGGTCGCCATGGTCAACGGCGCCGGATGGACTCCGAAGCCCGTGTACGCCCAGTTCCAGGGCAACGACGGCAACCCGGCCGGGGCCAGCGCGTCCGCCGATGCCGTACCCGTGGTTACCCAGCGCTATGGCTCCGTCGCCTTCGCCGCCCCGTCATGGCTGGAGCTGGGCTCGTGGGAGCAGGCCGTCGCCGCCGGCGACCTGACCGGCGACGGGCTCGCCGATGTGGTGGTCACGACGACCGAGTATTCCGACGACGCACACGACCACTCGGCTTTCCTGTTCGTCCAGGAGGCGGAGAACCAGCTCGTGCTGCGACAGCAGGTGGCGATGTCGACGCCGGCCGGCGGCAGCATGTACCCGGTCATCGCCGACCTGGACGGGGACGGAAGCAACGAGCTGGTCGTCGCTACCGGCGACGGCGTCGACGTCTTTCGTCGTACCGCGTCCGGGCTCTCGGCTGCCGAGCACGTGTCGTTCGCCGACGACGTCAACGACCTGAAGCTCAACGACCTGGACGGCGACGGCCGGACCGACATCGTCGCGGTCACCGACAACGGAGTGCTGGTCCGGTACGGCGACGGCGCCGGCGGGTTCGCGCCCGCCGCGGTCGTCTCGGCCCATCGCGGTTTCGTGCTGGACGTCGTCGACATGACCGGCGACAGCCGCCCCGACCTGGTGGTGCAGCTCGGCCAGGTGATCCAGATCAGCAGCCAGACGGCGCCCCGGTCCTTCGCCGACCCGGTGACGTACCAGGCTCCCGCCGGATACCTGCGTACCGTCGGCTCGATGGCCGTCGGCGACGTGACCGGCGACGGCCGGAACGACGTCGTCGTCACCGTCTCCGGCAACGCACCGGACGCCCAGGTGCAGGTCCTCTCCCTCGGGCAGTGGACCCGCTATCCCGTTTACGAGGTGCCGGACGCGATCGCCATCGCCGACGTGAACAACGACGGCCGTGACGACGTCGCCATCACGCACGGCGGCTGGAGCTCGGCCGGCGTGCTGCTGCAACGGCCGGACGGCTGGCTGGGCAACGAGTTCCTCAGGTCCCAACTGCCGCCCGCGAGCTCGTTCACCCCGCGCGGGCTCGCCGTAGCCGACATCAACAACGACGGCCTGAAGGACCTGCTGATGGCCAACTACAACTACGGCCTGGTGGTGGCACCGCAGCTGCCTGCGGGGACCTCAGCGACGTCGTCGGCGAAAGTCCGCGTCGGCAAGGACTAGACACACTCGCACCTGCCCGGGTCGTGGCGCCCGGTTGACCTGCGCGACGCGGGATCCAACCAAGGGTCCATGACCCGGGCCGGCCGCGCCGCTGTCGCCGTACCAACGAGAACTGGACGTCCAGGTCAGTCCTCTGAATCTGGATAGTGCAAGATGACCCCCCGCCAGTACGCGACGCCGAGCGCGACCGCGGCGCCGAACCAGAGCAGCGCCAGGACCCGGGTCGCACCCTGGTCAGTGGCGATCCAACCCAGCCCGATGAGGAAGAACTGGACCGCGAAGATCGCGCCGACGGTGAGCAGCATGTGTCGTACCGGCGGAACCCGGCCCCGCGTGCCGTCCGTCTGACCGGTGAGGAACCACCATCCGAAGGCCAGGCCCAGCCCGGCGAGCATCATCGGTGCGCCCCAGATCCGGAACCCGGGCTCGGAGACGAGCAGTACCACCAGCCCCAGCGGGAAGAGCAGCATGGACAGTGTGAGGGCCGAGCCGCTGGCCAGTCTGCGCATGGGCTCGCTCCTCCTCGCACGATCGCCGTCCACCCGCTCCGCAGCCACCCATACCCCGGGAACAGGGATTCTCCAACGCGTCGGCCTGCCGGTGGATTTCGGCGTACTTCTCCATACCCGTTAGATCCTCGGGCTGTTCCCGGGCCGTTCCGCCCGTGTTCGGGTCCGTTCGGTTCCGTCCGGAAACCTGGTGTGCAGACTCATCGGCCGCGACGATTCTCCTATCTCGCAATCACCTAGGAGGACGTCTGTGCGGACGAGAAACTTCATGCGCCTGACCGCGATCGCGGTCGCCGTTGTCGGCTCGCTCGCCCTCGGCGCCGCGCCTGCCGCGGCGGTCGCATGGGAAGACGACGATGCTGTGCTCAGCACCTCGGGTGGGCCGCCTGGGTCGCTGCCCTGCGTGACCGACCTCGCCGAACCGTGGGAGTTCGCCAAGGCCTGCTGGGAGGCGTACGGAGACAAGATCTGGGTCGGCAACGTGGACAACGCCACCGGTTCGACCGCGGTGGTCTACTGGACGAACTACTACCCCAAAGACACGACCGTTTATCGCAATGGCCAATGTGTGGCCGCCACGCCCAACGGCTGGTGGGGCGTGTGCAACAAGGACATGCACGAGAACAGCCTGGTCGCGTTCAAGGTGTGCGACAACACCTCGAACCTCCAGATCTGTGGTCCGGTCAAGAAGGTTCGGACTTGAGCATGCGCAAAATGATCTCGGCCGGCGCGGTCGGCGCCCTGTTGGCCGCCGGGCTGGCGACACCCGCTTCCGCCCACCCGGGTGGACCTCCGTCGGGACCAGACATGCAGTGCAGGTACGACGCTTTCGTCGTGTCCTGCTTCGAGCAGGACGGTGACGACTTCTGGGTCTATGACGCGGAGCAAGACAGCGCCTCTGCCGAGATCGACTGGTACACCGACTACGGCCGGACCGGCTACTGCCGCAACTCGCACGGCGTGGTGACCTGGCACGAGTGCACATTCGACATGGCCGAGGGGCACACCGTCTTCTGGACGCACTGGACGTACGATCAGACCGACGGCACCAAGACCTACCGGTCGGGAACGTACACAGCACCGATCAGCTCCTGACCGCAGTTTCAGCGCCTCCGGGGCGGTCGCGGATGACCAGCACGAGGCGCATCACCGAGGTGCTGATCGCCGAGGACAGCCAGAAGGTCGCCGAGTTGCGTTGACGACTACCGGCTGCTGACCTTCCCGGCTGTCGTCGGCGACGCCAAGCATGTCTGCACACCGCGGGCGGCTCAACCTCGCGCACGACCGGCACGGGGGTCGTGCATATCCGCGGTGCCAAGCTGGCGTACACAGCGGTCTGAAGGACGCCGCTCAGCCCACCCGCACGGCGGCGCTCGCCGAGGTGCTGCACCACGTCGAGAAAAAACGTCCACCCGGGACAGTTCGGCATCCGCGCGTCGAGGTTGGGTGCCGCGGCGACCGCCGCCCGGAAGGCGCTTGATCGCCCATCAGCCGCAACAGGCTGCAGAGGTTTTCCACCGCGGCCTTGCACCACCCCCTTCCGACAACCGACAGCGGGTTTCCCCACCCTCCGGCGACGGGGCCACGCGGAAAATCTGTTGCCCGGCGGGCCGCGGGTTGACCATGCTGACGCGCATGGGTCAGTGACCAGTGGCGCACGTGCGCGATGAAGGCGGGTTCGAGTCACCTCCCCGTCTGTGACCGCCGTGCCACTCGAAGCCCGCACCGGATGACCGGTGCGGGCTTCCCTCACGCGACGTGATCCGCGACGTCGCGCCAGCCGGCGTGCTCCCCACCGAGACGCCGGCTGCCCGCCACTGGATCCGGGAGGCACCCATCGCGCTGCCGGGCGCCTCCTGCCAAGACATTGGAATCGCCCAAGCCATGAATAGTTCCCGCCCTATCCGCGTGCCGGCCCACGGTCGCGGACCTGGCACCGACCGCAAAGCGCTGTGGGTGGTCAGCGAGCTCGGACTGCCCACCATCGTCAGATCCTGCGTCTCATGCGGGTCCACACGGCACAGTCCCACCGGCAAGATCCGGGTCAACGCGAACCACAAGCTGCTCGACGTGTGGCTGCTGATCTGCTGCGACCGGTGCGACCGCACGTCGAAGATCCCCGTCCACGAGCGCGTCAACGTGCGGGCGCTCGGCAACGAGCGGCTACTGCGGTTCGAGAACAACGATCCGGCAATGGTGCGACAGCTGACCATGGACCCGACGCTCGCCCGTAAGGGCGCCTACCAGCTCGACTGGACCGGCACCTGGCAGCTGGACACCGACATACCGTTCTACGACCTCCAGCGCGAGGATGCCGCGCCACTCGAGGTCATCGTCAGGTTCGAACTCCCAGCTCCCATCCGGGTCGAGAAGCTGCTCACCACCGGGTTCGGCCTGAGCCGTCCCGCCGTGCGAGGCATGGTCGACTCCGGGCGCATCCGCCTGCCCGTGTCCATCGACGCCAAGGCCCGCGAGGACTTCGCCTTCCTTGTCGTCACCGCCCCATCGCTGTCACCCGAGCGGGCATGAGGTGCCGCCCCACGGCGCGATGACCGGCGCGGTGGGGTGGCCCCTACCATCCGGGCCGCCGGCCGTCCCGGCCGCGCGGATCCGACCTGGGCATCACGGTATCGGTGTCGATGTGGTCGGCACGTTGTAGCCGCGTACGCGTAGGTGGGGCGCCTGACCGGCCAGATCGCCGGTCTGGTAGGTCGCGGTGATCGTCGTGGACTCGCCTGGCCAGAGGGACACGTAGTTGTCGGAGTAGCTCACCGGCACCACCTCGGTGCCGCCGTTCCCCGCGGTCACCTCCGGACGTACGAAGAACGCGATGTTCGTCGGGTCGTTGTTGGTCAACGTGATCTGGACGGTTTGCTGCGTGCCGGCGGTCGTTCGCGTGGCGGTCGCGGCCAGGTTCGGGTTCGCGGCCAAGGCATTGAGGCCCGTCAAGTTGGCGTAGCTGCGCACCGCCGTCTTGTACCAGGTGCTCTTGTTGCCGAGCTGGTCCGGACTGGTGGAGTACCAGTACAGGTTGTTGCTGACCAACGCGCCGGAGGAGTCCCGTAGCTGCAGGCGGATCAGGTACGTCGTGGACAGGCCGGTCAGAGCCGGAAGCGTCAACAGTCGGGTCGAGGCGTTGGCCGGCGCGGTTGCCGCCACCTGTGTCGTGTAGGCCTGGGTCAGGTTGGGAACATTGTAGACAGTCGCCTTCGCGGTCAGCCCGGCCTGCGCGATGAGCGTCGAGTTGACCACGTACACGGCGCGGGTGGCGTAGTCGTACGCGATGTGTACCGGCTCGTTGGCCTTCTTGCTGCCGAAGTATCCGCCGCCGGGCTTGAGGTAATAGTCGTAGAGGTTCCAGTGAACGGAAGGCCAGGCGTTGTTCTGCATCCAGAAGATGACTCCGAACGACTGCGAGAACTCGTGCGAGTTCCAGGCCTCGAAGAACGAGCGGGTGTTCTCGTAGTTCTGCAGCTCCGACTTGCGCGAGTAGTCCGCGATCGTGGCGGCGGCGCCGTACCTGCCGGTGAGGCCGTCGTTGAAGGCCTTGGTGTTGTCGAAGACGCTGCGCGCCTTGCCGGAATGGAAGTTCCAGGCGGTGCTGGTCGGGGACAGGTCCGCTGGAGCGAGGAAGCGCTGGAGGCTTTCCAGCGGTGGCGGCGCCTCCGTGCCCTCCTCCGCGGTGGTGCCGAAGGCGCTGCCCGCCTGCGTGGTGTCCCACCACAGCACCGGCGGCTCCCACACGTAGGGGCCGTCCATCTTCGTGCCGGCGTTCGCGTTGGACCAGGTGGCCACGTTGTCCAGCGCGGGATTCTGCCAATGGAGCCCGCTCGCGATGTTCTTGTACGCGGTGAGGTGCGCCGCTGTGGGCGGCTGGTCGCTGCCGTATGTCCAAAGATAGGCGCTGGCGTGCGCGCGCAAGGCGCGCATCTGGGTGTCGAGGGAGGCGTTGGCGACCTGGGCCTGCTCGGCCGACCAACCGCTGTCGTTCTCCCACGCGCTGCAGCAGACGAATCCCGACATGATCATGACGCCGGCCTGGTCCGCGAGGTCGTACAGCTCCTCGTTGCCGAGCGTGCCCTCCAGGCGGATCGTGTTGAGCCCCATGTCCTTCACGTACTGCACGTGGGCGGCGTTGGTCCGGGTGTCCCAACGCTGCAGCAGGTCCCACATGTAGCCGCCGCCGCGGAAGAAGATGGGCTGGCCGTTGACCTTGTACCCGGCGAACGACGTGCCGTTGACAGTTGTCCGGTAGTCGGTGAACTGGCGGACCCCGAAGTTCACGGATCGGGTGTCGGAGGTCGCCCCGGCGACGGCGGCGGACACGCTCAGGTTGTACAGCTCCGGCCTACCGAACTGGTAGGGCCACCAGAGGGCCGGTGCGGTCAGGTGGAGCTGGGGGTAGGCCGCGGTGTCGAAGACGACCTCGCGACGCTCGTTGGCGGCCAGCGTCACGGACTGGCTGACCGAGACGGTCGGGTACCCCGCCTTCGTGATGGTTCCGGCGACGGTCGCGGTGACCGGTGCGTTGGTGGCGTTGACCGCGTCGACATAGACGGTCAGGTCCGCGGCGTTGGTCGCCGGCAAGGGCAGGGTCGTGCGCACGTACGGGTCGCGCAGGGCGACCGGCCCGGTCGTCTCCAGCAGGGTCTTGCCCCACAGGCCGGCGTTCATGTCCGGCGCCTCGGGGTTCCAGTCGACCGTGCAGAACGACAGGTCGGCGCAGTCGTGGGCGGGCGGGGTCACGAGGACAGCGACGGCGTTCAGGGCGCCCGGCCGGATGATCGCGCCGACGTTGTATTCGTGCGCCGCCATCGTGCCGACCGCGTTGTTGTCCAGCAGCGTGCCGTTGACCCAGATCTGGGCGCGGTAACTGATCCCCTTGAATCGCAGCCAGTATGCCTGGCCCGGTGTCGCGGCCGCCGCGCTGAACTCGCCACGGAACCACCAGTTCTGCTTGGTCAGGTCGGGCACGGATTGCAGGTTCGTGCCGAAGTAGATGTTCTGGTAGACGTTGTTGGCCACCAGCCCGGCGAGAACGGTCGACGGTAGCGTGACCGGGCTCCAGCCGGTCGTGGCGTACCCAACCTGCGAGATCGTGGAACCGGTGTCGGTGACCGAGGTCGCGGACCTGAGCCTCCAGCCCGACGTCAACTCGGTGGAACCGACCGTGGCAGCAGCGGCTCGGTCGGCACCGACACCGCCGATGCTGAGGACCAACCCCAGCAGCAGCGCCGTGACCGTCAGGGAGCGCAACCAGTGGCGACTAGTGCGGATAGACATGGGCAGGTTCTCCTCACGACCCGGTCGGCCAGACCACCTGCTTCGAGGGGTAGTAGTTCACTCCCATGACGCGCCAGCGCGGACCCTGCGCGCCGAGCCGTTGCGAGAACGCGGTCCAGTCGTGTGTGCTCGCGGGTGACCAGCCGAGCTCGGCGATGGCGGGCAGCCGCGGGAACGCCATGTATTCGATGTCGGCCAGTGTCTGGATGGTTTCCGTCCACAAGGGCGCCTCGACGCCGAGCACACTCGCCTCGCCGACGCCGGCCAGGTAGGCACCCGGATCCCAGCCGTACGCCGTCTGGACCTCGATGAACCCCGCCCACCGCTGGCCGAGTTTCGTGCGGGCGTCGTACTTCATGTCCAGATAGGTGTGATTGGCCGGTGACATGACCACCTTCGCGCCGGCTCGGGCCGCGTCCGACACCGCCGGATCCGTAGTGGTGGTGCCCCAGAACTGCGCGATGATCTCGGCCGGCGGGACCTGCGCGTGGACGATGTCGTGCCACCCGGCGATCGTTTTGCCGTGCGCGGCCACGATCTGGTGTACGCGTACGACGAACGCGTTGTAGTCGGCGGCCGTGGTCGAGCTGGCTTCGTCACCGCCGATGTGCAGATATGGCCCGGGCGTCAACGCCGCGATCTCGCCGAGCACCTGGTCGAGGAACGTGTAGGTGATTTCCTTGTTCACACACAGCGAGCTGAATCCGACCTTGGTTCCGGTGTAGAGCTTCGGCGCCACACCATCGCAGTTGAGTTCGGCGTACGAGGCCAGCGCGGCGTTCGTGTGCCCGGGCATGTCGATCTCCGGAACCACCGTGATGTAGCGCGAGGCGGCGTACGCCACGATCGCCTGGTAGTCGCTCTGCGTGTAGTAGCCGCCCGGCCCGCCGCCGACGTTGGTGCTGCCCCCGTAGATCGCGAGGTTCGGCCAGCTGTTGATGGCGATGCGCCAGCCCTGATCGTCGGAGAGGTGCAGGTGCAGCCGGTTGACCTTGTAGAGCGCGAGCTCGTCGATATAGCGCTGCACGACAGCGACCGGGAAGAAGTGCCGTGCCACGTCGAGCATCGCTCCCCGGTACGGGAAACGGGGGTAATCGACGATCCGACCACCCGCGACCGTCCACGGCCCGGACTGCACAGTGCTGCTCTCGATCGCCGGTGGCAGCAGTTGGCGCAGCGTCTGCACGCCGGCGAAAAGGCCAGCGGGTTGATTGGCCCGGATGAGGATCGAGGAGCTCGTAACGTCAAGCTGGTAGCCCTCCGCGCCCACGTTCGTGGGCGCACCCGACAGGAGCAGGCCGATGCCGTTGCCGGGCAACGGGCTCGGCGCGTCCGCCACCGGCAGCGGGTATCCGGTCGACCGGCGCAGTAACGACGCGAGATAGCCGCCGACCTGTGCGGCAGGTGCCGATCCGGGCTCGACGTATATCGACGTGGTGCTCGTGAGCGTGTTCACGACGCCCGCGGTCGACGTCACGCTGACCGGCGCCGGCACCACCGACGTCAATGGCGTCGCGGCAAGGGGCGCGGCGAGCGCTGTTCCCGGCACACTCAACGTGGCAGAAGCCACGAGCGCGAGGGTGAGCATCGTGGTTCTTCGGCCAGCGCGACTCGTCATGGCCATCCTCCGGGGGGAAGGCGCGTGTAGCGGCGACGGGGGCTCGCCATGCATCGACCCTCGTCAGTCGCAGAGGCTCACGGTAACCCCGCGGAGGTGATAAGGCAAGTTACTTAACAGTTCGAAATCCGGCCGACTCCTCGCTGCAGATCGGTCGGGTCCGTTCGGCATAGGAGCGGGCTGCCAGGATGAGCGCGAACCCGAGGCCACCGAAGCCCAGGCCGCCGAAAGCGATCATCCAGATGTTTCCGGAACTGGTGGTGAACGGGGCTTCGGGCGGTGGTGCGGGCAGCACCGTCACGCTGACGAGCGAGGCGTAGAGCAGGAGCAGAACGCCGTACCCGGCCAGGCCGACCGCGCACATCCAGGCCGGGAGCAGCGGCAGCAGCCGCGGCACCCGCCGGCCGGACAGGATCGGCGTAGACCACCGCGGAAACACCTGGCCCCACGGGTACATCAGTCCAAGGAGCAGAAAGACCCCGCCCAGCCCGGCCAACACGGTGACATCCACGCCCGCCGCGGCCAGCGCTCGCACCGGCGCGGACGCTCCCGCGCCGGCCGACCGCCATCCCTCGGCCGTGACGCCGAGCGCATCGCCCCCGAGAGTCCAGATGGTCTTGACCGCCGCCCATGGCAACAGCCCGGACATGAGTAGGTAGACCCTGATGCGGGTCCGTCCGGCCGCGACGCTTGCCGCTGGGTGCGTGAGCCGGCCCCGGTAACCGCCGGCGTGGCTTCCCCCGCACCTGGGGCACCGCCCGCGCAGCCGCCGGCCGTAGGCGATCGCCACCGAGGCCAGCAGCACGGTGCCGACCGCACTCAACAAAACGTGCGCCAAACCGGTGACGCTGTCGATGGAAAGGGCCGCCAGCATCACCAAATGGCCCGGAAGAGTCGCCATGTTGGCCGTGAACACGGAGATCGCCAGCGCCAGCGAACCCAGCACGACCAGCCGGCCGGGTCGGCCGAAACGCCGCCTCGTGGCCACGCTCGCCGCTCCGCCCAGCAGCGCGACACCGGCCAGCAGAAGCTGGACCACCGGGTGGTAGGAGATGTGTGGAGACCACGGCACATCGACCCGCAACCCCGCCCAGGCTGCCTGTACTCCGGCATACAGCACAGCCCAGATGGCAGCGGCCGTTGGCATCCAATCCGGCCACCGGCGCCGGGCGGCCAGGACGTGTGGTCCGGCTTGAGAACGTCTTATGGCAGCGGGCACCGCGGTTCTCCTCGTTCAGAGATGGCCAGGCGGGTAGCAGCGCCACCATCGCAAGCCAGGACCCTGGTTCCCTCCCCTGGCGAAGGGAACCGCCTCCCCCCGGCGGGGGACCGGCACTTGTCAAGGAGGGCCAGCCATACCTCGGAGATGGCAGTCCGCCGTGTGTTTCCGGACGGCCGCTTGCCGAAGGCTGATGGTCATGGGAAACACGGTGGTCGACCTGGTCGGCGTGACGAAGAGTTATGCGGGCGGCGCGGGAGTGCGCGCGCTCGACGCGGTTTCAGTGGGCTTCGAGGCAGGCACGTTCACCGCGGTGATGGGCCCGTCCGGATCCGGCAAGTCAACATTGCTGCATTGCGCGGCCGGCCTCGACCGGCCTTGCGACGGACGGGTGTTGCTGGCCGGGCACGAGATCGGGCGGCTGCGCGAGCCGAAGCTCACCGAGATTCGCCGCGGCCTGGTCGGGTTCGTCTTCCAGTCGTACAACCTGCTCGATTCGTTGTCGCTCTGGCACAACGTGCTGTTGCCCCAGCGGCTCGCGGGGACGCGGCCCGACAAGGCGTGGACGCGTGAGGTGATGCGCCGGGTCGGCCTGGCCGGACGCGAGAACGACCGGCCGGCCCAGCTCTCCGGCGGCCAGCGGCAGCGGGTCGCGTTGGCCCGGGCGCTCGCGGCCCGGCCTCAAGTGATCTTCGCGGACGAGCCGACCGGCGCGCTCGACCTGGCCACCGGCCGTGAGGTGCTCGGTCTGCTTCGCGAGGCGGTCGACGACCTTGACACGACGATCGTGATGGTGACCCACGACCCGGCGGCCGCCGGCTGGGCCGACCGGGTGGTGTTCCTGGCCGACGGCCGCGTGGTGGACGAGCTGCACTGCCCCTCGGCCGAGAAGGTCGCGGAGCGGATGACCGCGGTGAGCGCCCGATGATGCGGCTGGCTCTGGGCACACTGCGGCGCCATCGCGGGGCGTACGCCGGCACGTTGATGGCTGCGATGCTCGCCGTCGCCCTGCTCGCCGGCGGTGGGCTGCTGCTCTTCTCGGTACTGACCGCGAAGCCGCCGGCCGACCGGTTCGCGGCGACCACGCTGGTCGTCTCGGGCGATCGTGAGGTCAGCGTCACGTCCGAGACAACCAAGCACAAGAAGGAGGGCAAGACCAAGGTCAAGCGGAAGACGAAGGCCGAGCGGCTGACCGGCGCGGGTACGTTGCCGGCCGGTCTGGCCGGGCAGATCGCGAGGGTGCCAGGCGTGACCCGGGTTGTCGCGGACTCGGCGTTCCCGATCCAGCTGTCCGGAACGGATGGCTTGCCGTTGCTAGCCGCCGATGACGCTCCGGTGATCGGTCACGGCTGGCAGTCCGCGGCGCTCACGCCGTACGCGTTGCGAACCGGAAAGGCGCCCGTGCGGGGTGAGGCCGTGATCGACGCCGATCTGGCTGCCCGCGGCCGGGTCGAGGTGGGCGACAGGCTGCTGATGACCAGCCGGACCGGCGAACGGCCGGTGCGGGTGAGTGGCATCGCGGCGCCAGCCGGACGCGACGGGCTGCCGGCGCAGGGCGCGCTGTTCGTTCCCGACGACGAGGTCGCCGCGGTCTCCGGGCTGGCCGGGCCGACCGCCGTCGGAGTGTTCGCGAAGCCGGGGACCGAGCTGGGGGAGGTGGCCGGCGACGCTGCTATCTACCGGGGGGACGAGCGCGTGCGGGCCGACCTGCCGGGGGCACTGCCCGACTACATCGGGCCGATCTCCATCTTCGGTTTCGTCATCGGCATCACGGCGTTCGCCGCGGTCTTCGTACTCACCGGCACGGTCACCCTCGGCGTGCGGCAAAGGTTGCGCGAGCTCGCCCTGCTGCGCACCGCCGGCGCCACCCCTGGCCAGTTGCGACGGCTGCTCGGGCTGGAGAGCGTTCTGCTGGCGGCGGTCGCCGCGGTGCCTGCGATCCCGCTCGGGCTCGTGTTCGCCCGGCTGGTCGCGGCCCGCTTCCAGACACTGGGCGCGGTGCCCGCCCAGTTCGAGGTGCGGACGAACGTGCCGGTCCTGCTGCTGGCCGCGGCCGCCGGCATGCTGGTCACCTTCGTGGCGGCGCGGATCGCGGCCCGGCGGGCGGTGCGAATCGCGCCGACCCAGGCGCTCACCGAAGCCGCCGCCGCTCCAGCCGCCGCTCTGCTTCCCCGCCTGCTGGTCGCGCTGGTCACCGGCGGCGGCGCAGTCGCTGTGCTGACGTTCGTGCCGCTCGGCGGCCCGCTCGGGATGGGAATGAGTTTCGTGTCGTCGGCGCTGCTGCTGTGCGCCGTCGCGGCCGTCGGGCCGTGGCTGGTGCGCCCGCTCACGCTGTTGGCCCGGCCGCTCGGGCTGGCCGGGCTGCTGGCCCGGACCGAGTACCGCCGGGTGGCCGCGGTGGCCGTGCCGCTCGTGCTGATGTTCGGGATCAACGCGACGATGCTGCTCAACAGCACCCTGCTCGCCCGACTGGCCGACGAGCAGCAGGCCGCCCGCAACGCCCCGGCTGCCGTGCAGGTTTCCGCGCCCGGCGGCCTGCCGCTCGAGGCCGTGCGGCGGATCGCCGCGACACCCGGCGTGACCGGTGCGGCGGCGCTGCTGCCGACCCGGGTGATCACGGTCAAGGGTGGCAAACCGGAGGACTACCCCGCACAAGGCCTGCTGTCCGCCGGCGAGACCTCGATCGACCTCGCCATTCGTTCCGGGGCCTACCAGGCGGACGGTGCCGGCGCGAGCGAGGCGATGGCCCGGCAGCAGGGCTGGAAGGTCGGGGACCTGATGCCGCTCTGGCTGCCCGACGGTGAGCGCGTGGAGCTGCGCCTGACGATGGTGTACGCCCGGGACCGTGGCTTCGGCGACATGGTGCTCCCGGCCGATCTGGTAGCCAGGCACGACCCGAAAGGACTCGTCAGCACGATCGGGCTGCGCTACACCGGAGACACCCCTGAGTTGCCCGGCCTGCGGGTCGTGCCGAGTGCCGCCGCTGCGGCCGCCGGCGACGCGTCCGAGCAACAGGGCGCGTGGGAGCTCATGGTGGTGATCTCGCTGAGCTTCACCGCGATCGCCGTGCTCAACACCTCCGCGATCGCCACGGCGGGCCGGCGCCGGGAGTACGCGGACCTGCGGCTCGCCGGGGCGACGGCCAGGCAACTGCACCGGCTTGCCGCAGCCGAGGCGCTGGTGACCGTGTTGGCCGGGCTGGTGCTCGGTGCGGCGGTCACCGGGGTGGTGGTCGGCGCGTTCAGCACGGCCCAGGACGGCACGCTGCGCTGGATCGTCGACCCGGCGACGTACGCGACGATGGCCGGCGCGGTCGCGGCGCTGGGTGTGCTCGCCGGCGTGCTGCCAGCCCGCCTGCTGATCCGCCGGCGGGCACTGGCGGCGACGGCATGATCCGGCAGCTAGGCTCCACCCCCGTGCGCCAAGTGATCATGAGGACCGGGCGGGCGCTGGCCTATCTGGCAACCGGCATGATCGCCGGGCCGATCGGGTTCGCGTGGAGCCTGGCCGCCGCCCTCGTCACCACGGCGACGTCGTTCACCCATCTCGGCGGGTACGCGTTCCTCGGCGGGGCGTGGGGCACCCGGCGACTTGCCGGGATCGAGCGGCGCCGGGCCGGCTGGGTGCTCGGCGCTCCCATCGCTACGCCCTACCTGCCGGTCACCGGTGACCGGCTGCGAGCGCGGGTCGGCTCGGTCGCGCGGCAGCCGGCGTCCTGGCGCGACCTGGTGTGGCTGGTGCTGTGCTTGCCGATCGGCCTGGTCACCGGGGTCGCCGGGATCGTCGTCGCGGTCGTCGGGCTCGCCGCGGTGGCGGCGCCGGCCTGGGCGTGGGCCGTGCCCAACCCGCACGCGCCGTGGCCGATGAAGCCGCTGCTGACCACCACGCCTGGTCGGTTCGCGCTGACCGTGATCGGGCTGGCGCTGCTGCCGGTGATGCTGTGGGTGGTACGCGTCATCGCCCGTGGACCGGCCCGGCTGGCGGCCGCGCTGCTCGCTCCCGGTGAACACCGGCGGTTGGTCGACGAGGCCGCCCGGCTCGCCGAGACCCGTCGCCGGGTGGTCGACGCGCAGGCCGCCGAGCTGCGCCGGATCGAGCGCGACCTGCACGACGGCGCACAGGCCCGGATCGTGGCGGCCGGCATGACCCTGGGGCTGGCCGCCCGCAAGTTGCGCGCTGACGGCAACGCCGCGCCCGACGTCGACCTGGCCCGGCGGCAGCTCGACGACGCACTCGGCGAGCTGCGCCGCCTCGTCCGCGGCATCCACCCGCCGATCCTCACCGATCGCGGCCTGCATGCCGCGTTGGCCGCTCTGGCCGGGGACTGCCCTTTTCCGGTGGCGCTGCACGGCGACCCGGAGGCGCGATATCCGGCCGCGGTCGAGTCGGCCGCCTACTTCGTCGTCGCCGAAGGTCTCACCAACGCAGCGAAGCACGCCGCCGCGACCGTTGGCGCGATCGACGTCGCTCGGGTGGGGAACGCGGTCCGGGTCGAGGTCAGGGACAACGGCCGCGGTGGCGCCGACCCGGCCGGCGCCGGGCTTGACGGCCTGCGCCGCCGGGTCGAGGCCCTCGACGGCACCCTGATCCTGACCAGCCCGCCCGGCGGGCCGACCGTCCTGAAAGCGGAGCTCCCATGCGCATCGTGATCGCCGAAGACCTGGTCCTGCTCCGGGAAGGGATGGTGCGGCTGCTCACCGAGACCGGGCACACTGTGGTCGCGGCCGTCGACGACGCCGAGGCGCTGATCGCCGCGGTCGAGGAGCACCGACCCGACCTGTCCGTGATCGACGTGCGGCTTCCGCCCGGCTTCCGCGACGAGGGTCTGCGGGCGGCGCTGCGGATCCGGGCCGGCGACCCGGAGGCGAAGGTGCTGATCGTGTCGCAGTACGTGGAGCGGGCGTACGCGGCGGATCTGCTGGCCGACGGGCGTGGCGGTGTCGGCTATCTGCTCAAGGACAGGGTGACCGCGCTCGACGACTTCCTCGACGCGGCGGAGCGGGTTGCGGCCGGCGGCACCGCGATGGACCCAGAAGTGGTGCGGCAACTGTTCAACCGCAACGGCGGCCGCCAGGGCGTGGACGGACTCACCCCACGCGAGCGGGAGGTGCTCGGCCTGATGGCGCAGGGACTGTCCAACTCGGCGATCTGCGCACAGCTGGTGCTCGCCGCGGTGTCGGTGGAGAAGCACATCGGCAACATCTTCGCCAAGCTGCAACTGCCGCCGTCGGACGACGTGCACCGCCGGGTGCACGCCGTCTTGGCGTACTTGAACAGCTGAGGTACGCGCCGGTCGGTCGCCGAGCCGCCCGCGCACGTGACCTGTCGGCGGGGTCGGAGTGTGTTGGCGGGTTGCGAGCCGCTAAGGCTCGGGCTGCGCCAACGAGGTGCTCGTTTCGCGACAATGTCCTCGGCTTGTCAAATGTCGTCATCGACAACGCCCGTTTCATGAGCCGACTCCGCAAGCCGTTGTCAGCATTTTCCTAGATATTCGACCACGGCGGCCCTCACACATCGGGTTAGGCTATTCATGTTTGGCAAGGGACCACGACATCGACGGAGGCTACCCCGACGAGACGGTGACGTTCGCCCTCGACGGTATGCAATACGAGATCGACCTATCCAAGAAAAACGCAGATAAAATGCGGAACGCAATTGCGCCCGACGTCGGCGCCGGGTCCAGAGTCGGAAGGGGCGGGGAGGTCGTCGGCGGTCGCACTGCTCGCGGCCGCGGGCTTTCAAGCGTGGACCGCGAAAAGAACAAAGCCATCCGCGCCTGGGCCAAGAAGGAAGGCAAGGACATCTCCGACCGAGGCCGGATCCCCCAGGAGATCGTTGACGATTACCACGCCAAAGCCGGCCGCTGACAACCTCGACCACGGTTACCAGTCCGAGGATGTGGCCCGGGGCACACCCCGAGGCCAGAACCTCGCCATGCACTCGAACCCGGACAGTGCAGCACCCCCGCGACCAGCGCCGCTCCTACCCCGGCTGGATGCTCGAGAGCAGCTCAAGTGTTCGCCAGAAGCCGACATCGCGGCCCAATCCAGGAACCCACTCCACGTTTGGCCGCAGGTCAGGTTACCTGCGCCCCGCGGGCTGCTAGCTCAATCGGCAGAGCAGTGGACTTTTAATCCACCGGCTATTCAGAAGCCGAGCGCGGTGACCTGCCGATTCGTCGGTCGGGGGTATCCAATGTGGACCTGAGTTGCTCCGAAGCGTCTCATGTGTTCGTGTTCTGTCGAAGTATGCACTGCGTTGACCCGGCGCGCCCCGCCTACTTCCCCTCCTCTAGCAACTCCGGAGTGCGTCCAGAAGTGGCGAAACTTCTGGGACGGCGACGATGTAATCTCGGCTAGAGGTATCCTTGAAAGCGATTTCGGTGTCAACGGCAGCGGAGTGCGGGTCCGCAGCAAACGCCTCGAATCCCACGCGTTCTGGGCGCACGACGCTACGCGCTATCTCCGAACAACGGAAGCGGCTGCGGCCGCCGGCAAGATACTTTGCTGACAACGCGACTCCACCCGCTCATCGCTTCTGCAGCCGTTATTCGGTCAACGCGAAGGCAACCGCTGCCATTCGACGACATCGACTGTCGGCCCGAAGCCTTCGAGGCAGTGCGGCCGGCCCGCCATCTAGGGATGGCCGGCAGCGGGAGGGGCGTCTAGCGTCTTGGTTGCACCATAAGGATCGTTATGCCGCAGCGGTAAGGGCCTAATGATCCGGTGGTCTGTGCACGATCCGAGCACGAAGCTGATCTTCGGGACGTGGGCTATACACGGCCCCTACGCCGCCAAGGCCGGAGCCTTCCCCCGAAACAGCCACACCACTGCGGTTGTGAGCGGAGGAGTGGGTACAACCGGCCGAGCAGGACCCTGCAAAATGGGAGCCACGATTAAGAAGCCTTATGCCGCCTCTGCTGTTCCGGCGAGCGCTTGCCGAACCGGGTCCTTGTGCACTGTAACGACCGATCCCAGCCAATCCGTTCAGCGATCACTTTGGCCGGCGTCGTTAGAACGCCGTCGGGCGGCTCGACCCGTTCGGGGTCGTTCGGTCGGATGCGGTTGAACCCCCAGCTTCCATATTCGGGCCGATGGCGTTGACTGGCGAGTGTCGCCGTCGGACAGTCCTTGCGTTGCTAGCCAGCATGAGGAGAAGTCCGTGGGTGCAGCGAGAAAGCGTTTTGTGCTTCGACGGAGAACGGCGCTCGCTGGCATCGTCGCCGTGGTCACCGCGGGAGCCGCCCTGGCGGTCATTCCGCTGGCCTCCGCCGCCGACGTGGTGAGCTACACGGCCACGCAGACGATCCCTGTGCCGCCCTCGTCCGCTTACGCAGGAAGCGGCGGGGGGGACGGCTGGGCGGTAGCCGTCGGATCCGGCAAGGTGTACAACGTCTTTCACCATGCGTCCACCCTCACCGTGGCCTGCCACCTGCAGTCGGACGCCTCGGAGTGCGGGTCCCCGGCAACCGTCACGGATACGGCCGGCGCCGGATTCGCCACATCGGGGCAGCCCGGTCTTTGGCTGGACCAGGCGTCCGGAAAGCTGTACGTCTACGCGACCCGGACCACCGACGAGACCGGCGGGGTGGTCTGCGTCGACACGGCCACGCTGTCCTTCTGCGGTTTCACGGCGCTGACAGCGCCCGTGGACTCCCCGCTGAGCAACGGAATCAGCGCCATTTCGGACCCGGCTGCAGCCGGCGGGAAGTGGTGGGCGTTCAACTACGTTGCCGACGCCTCGGGCGGAGCCCGGAACAAGTTGCTCTGCTTCGACCTCACCGCCGGTACGGCGTGCCCCTCGCAGCCGTACGCCGTCGGATTCGGCGGCGGCGCCGTCACCACCACGAGCTACCCGCCGCCGGCGGTGACCGCGATCGGTACCCGGGTGCTCGTGCCGGCCGCGATCGATGGCACCGACCAACTGGCATGCTTCGACGCCACCCGGTCGGCCACGTGTTCCGGCGCTTGGCCGATCACGCTCGGCGGCTCCTACGTGTCCCAGAACGGTGCCGCGTTCCCGCTGCTTGACGCGACAGGCGGCAGCACCGGATTCTGTCTGCCGACCGGGACCGACCCGTGCTACGACCTGTCCGGAGCGTCCGTCGTCACCCCCGCCGGTCTGCCGGCGGCCGTCGGGGAAACCTCCGGGTGGAACGGTGGAGCGGTCACAGTCGGACCGCGAGTGTTCGTGCCGGACGGCATCCGCAACGCCGTCGATTGCTTCGACTACGCGACCGGTGCGGGCTGTCCCGGATTCCCCAAGGCGATGGCCGACCTGAATCTCTTGTACACGGTTAACGCCGACCCGCAGCGGCCGACCTGCATTTGGGTGAACGCGGACGGCGGTGCCAGCCAGATCCAGAACTTCGACGCCTACACCGGCGGCGCCTGCGGAGCCGGACCGGTCCGGGTGCTGGCTTCCAGCATGGTGGTGCCGACGGCGCTTTGCCGCCCGGCGACGTACACGTCGCTGCAGGTGACCCAGCCCGCGCGGACGACCTACGACACCGGCACGGTCGAGTTCCAGGACGGCGACGCCGCCCCGATCCCCGGGCTCGGCGACGGATCCCTGGACGCCACGGGCATGGTCAGCCTGGTCGGCCGGAACCTCTCTACCGCCACTGGCCTGCCCCAGTTCCTCATCACCCTTACCAACCCGAATGCGCCGGTCGGGCAGGTGGTCGTCAAGCTCAGCTGGACCGGCACAAACGACCCATCTTGTGTCAAGCCAGGCACGACCGTTGGCGGCGGCAGCATGCCACCCTCGTCCGGGCCGTGCGCCAACGTGGTCGTGATCGCGGCGACCGGTTCCGGGCAGCACTACAAGTCTGATCACGACCTGTCCGTCTCGCCGCAGCTCGCCACGTTGGTCACCGCTATGAAGTCGACCGCAGGCGGCAAGACACTCGTGCCGCGGGTGCTCAACTATCCGGCCACTTCGGTCGATGCGCTGTTCGCCGGCCTGAACACGATAAAGGCCCGTAACCGTGCCGACTACCTGATCCAGGCCCGCAACCGGCTTGCCGCGAACATCGACAGTTACCTGGCCGGCGAGAAGCAGGGCGTGGCCGCGCTGTGGGGTCAATACACGGCCGTGCGGTTCGGCTGCCCGGCGCCGACAAAGATCGTGGTGGTCGGCTATTCCCAGGGCGCAATGGTTGTCCACGAGTTCCTGAACCAGTTGGCCGCGACCCGGGACACCGCCGGCAAGAAGGCCGTGATCGGCGCTGTCCTGCTCGCCGATCCCGAGCGGATGAAACGCTCTGCGGTGCTGGAGATGTCGGATGCTCCGTACAGCTCGTACGGTGTGTGCGATGTGCTCAGCCTGGTGGTGCATTGCGCCGGCACGGACTCGCTGGCCGACGTGGCCCCGCCGTTTCGGGACAGCGCGGTGAGCGTCTGTAGCAGTGACGACCCGGTGTGCGACACCAGCGACGTGGTTCGCCGGTTCGCTGACGTCTGGTGGTACCGGCCCGGCCGCGACTCGCTGGTCAACTTGACCAAGGTCGTGCACGAGTCCTACCGCTACGACCGCTCGACGTCGACCGCCGGCAAACTGATCGGCCGCCGGATCGCCCGCGGTTAGACCCTTTCGGAGGGCGTCGATGTCGCCGTGGCGGTGATCTCGAAGCTGAAGAGGCTTCGGGGTGTGGTGCAGCCGCCACAAACCTGAACACCGGAGACCTCGTGCCGAGGGTGGCGGCAGCGAAGAGCCCACGACGTGACCGACGTGCGGTGGGCGGCGATGCAGCCGTTGCTACCTGCGGAAACGGGTCGTAGCCGCGCAGATGGACACGATGAGACTCCGTATCGCCCCGGGGGTCCGGTAGCCGGTGAGGGGATCAGGTCACGGCGGCGCGACGTTCGCGCGGCGAATCCACCGTGGCAGACGGTGTATCGATGGTGCCCCCGCGGGAAAGGCCTTCGTCAAAAATTAGGCACGACTCCTGCCGCCGCCCGCCTCTCCCTCACGCCTGACTGGCTGGCGCGATTCGCACAATCGCCCGTCGGCCTCCACGCCCGCTCGAGGTCCAGTTCCTCGACCGGACCCGCTCCGCCACCGCGGTGAGCAAGCGACACGCGGCAGCACAGCACGTGCGCTACGCGGCCGGTCCCGCACGCAGCGGAGGTGCGCCGACGGCAACTGGGAAGCGCCTCTTCTGCCGCAGACCGTCCTCGTCGGCGCGGGTCAAAATCAACTGGTGGACCGGCCGCGGCGACCGACCTCCACGCGGCACCAGGACACCATAATGGACACCACGCAATGGCCGAGCCTTTGCCCCCGCTTCGCCCCTGCGCGAGCTAGCGAACGAGCCATGTGGGGAGCGCCGTGACCCACTTGCTCGGTGGCAACACGACTTGTCCAAAGATCGCGCGCGGGCTGGCAGAGTCGGCCGCCCGAAACGGGCACAGACGGAGGCGGTGACCGCCTCCAGTCAGCAACACGGTTGCCGAGCTGAGCGAAAGACTGAAGACACGGGAACGTTGTGCGGGCGTCGTAGCGTGTAGCGGTGCTCGATACCATCCTGCCTGTCGCCTCCCTCCTTATCGGCGGCGGAATTGGCTACTTCGCGGATGCTAGCCGCGACAATCGGCAGCGGAAGGGGGCGCTCGACGCCCTGAACGCCACTCGGCGGCAGGCCCGCGACGACCGTCAGGAGGCTTTCGAACTCGACGTCCTGACGCGTCTCCTCGCCGCCCTGCGACGGTTCGGGCATGCGCAGCAACGCAGATGGTGGGACGATCAAGATGCAGCAGAACTCGGCGAGATCTACGAATTCAGAGCGATGAAAGCCTGCGGTCGCGGCCGAGGCCCGCACCGCGGAGGCGGACGTGAAAGGACTCGTCGAGCTTGTCCTTGACGATCGGCTTCGGGAGGGCGTCGAGCCGATGTTGCTGCTGAATCACGCAGTCCTCACCGCCGACGGCTGGGACCAGGCTTCGTCGCGGTGGGATATGTACACCGAGGGTTTGGACCGGGTGCTCCGAGACGTTGGTACTCGCGTGCGGGAGATTTACGTCAGCCACGGCTGAGGTTCGATGCCGCCGGCAAGATCATGCCCGCCTTGGGCCTTCCCGCGAATCCGATCACGTCTGGGCAACACCATTAGGACTGTTATGCGGGCTAGGGCGCCAGGCAGGCAGGTTGGGTCGTCGCAAGTTAGCGGTGCTGAAGGGCCACGCGCCGACTCATGGCCGCCGACACCGCCACCCAGCCCCGCCACCGACCCGGCGACGGGGTTCTCGTTCGAGCTGCCCGACCCGATCGAAACCGCGTTGCTCTGGCTGATCGCCCGCGCGGCCGATGGCGGCAGGCGCCCGACCACGCTGCGGCACCTCGCCGCCCGCGCCGCTACCACCGTCCCCGCCTGGCTGTCGCGAAACGGGCGCCGCGTGCGTGCCGAACGACTCACCCACGGGTCGCGGTTCACTCTCCACACGCCCGGGAGACCGTCTGCTACGTCACGACCACCGACGGCAGCGAGGGATTGCCCGCTGCCCGCCGGCGTCACGCCAGCACGGCACGATATCAACGAGCATCACCGTCTGGTTGCCTTTCGTATTGCCCCTGCGGTCGCGTCGCCGCGGGATTGCCCGTATGGCCTCGACCCGGAGAAAGCCGTTTTACCCTCGGACCACGTGGACTTGGCGCCCTGCCGATCTGCCACAAGATTCGCGCCGCGCCTTCACCGAAGATGCTCCTCGCGAGGTACGAGCCCGGGAGCGCCGAGCGTCCGCGGTACGAGGTCAGAGCCCATCCGCTCGATCTCGAAGGAGTGCATAGGCAGATTAGGAGAACCTTGTGGCTGTCAAGACCAAAACGCAACCGCGCACAGCTGAAATCCGGCCATTCGAGATCGAGTTCGCCGACGCGGACCTCGAGGATCTGCGCGCCCGCATCAACGCCACGCGTTGGCCCGAGAAGGAGACCGTCGACGACGACTCGCAGGGCGTGCCGCTCTCGCTCATGCAGAACCTCGCACGTTACTGGGCGAACGACCATGACTGGCGCAAGTGCGAAGCGCGACTGAATGCCTTGCCGAACTTCACCACGGAGATCGACGGGCTGGACATCCATTTCGTCCACGTCCGATCGAAGCACGAGGACGCGGTCCCGCTGGTCGTCTGCCACGGCTGGCCCGGATCGGTCATCGAGCAGTTGAAGCTCATCGGCCCACTCACGGATCCGACGGCATACGGCGGAACCGCCTCAGATGCCTTCCACGTCGTGATCCCTTCCATGCCCGGGTACGGGTTCTCCGGCAAGCCGAGCGGGACCGGCTGGGACCCCGTCCACATCGGAGCGGCCTACGTCGAGCTGATGAAGCGGCTCGGCTACACGCAGTTCGCGGCGCAGGGCGGTGACTGGGGCGCGATCGTCGTCGATGCGATGGCTGGCGGCCGCGCCGACCCGTTGGCCGCCGAGCCGCCGCCGCCGGAGCTGATGGGCATCCACACCAACATGCCCGGCGCGGTTCCGCCGGACCTGTTCGCCGCGTCGTTCGCGGGCACTCCCGCGCCGGACGGCCTCTCCGCCGAGGAACGGACCACGTACGACCAGCTACTCGGCTTCTTCGGTCCGCACGTCGCGTACGGGCTCATCATGGGGACGCGTCCGCAGACGCTCTACGGTCTGGCGGACTCGCCGATCGACCTGGCCGCTTTCATGCTCGACCACGGGGACGGGACCGGCCAGCCGGGCCTGGTTCAGCAGGTCCTCGAGGACCGCCTGGAGAGGCCGAGCGACCTGACGCGCGACGACATCCTCGATAACATCACGCTCTTCTGGCTGACCAACACCGGGGTTTCCTCGGCGCGGCTGTACTGGGAGAGCAAGCTGCCGTTCTTCGCCGCCAAGGGCGTGCGGGTACCGGTCGGCGTGAGCGTCTTCGCCGATGAGATCTACCGGGTTCCGCGCAGCTGGGCGGAGCGGGCGTACTCCAACCTCGTCCACTACGTGCAGCACGACAGGGGCGGCCACTTTGCCGCGTGGGAGCAGCCGCAGCTGCTCTCGGAAGACCTCCGCGACACGTTCCGATCGCTGCGATAGAGAGGCAGGAGCCCCGGGTCGGCGTGGTCAGGCAACCCGGGGCGGCGCAGGAGGTCAAGATGAGCACCCGGCAGCAAGAGCACGGCGGCGCAGCGAGCGCCGTCCAGGAGCCGACCACCCTCGAGGTCATCGCCATCCCGGTGGCGGACGTCGACCGTGCCCTGGGCTTCTACGAGGGACTGGGATGGCGACTCGACGCGGACTACGAGCCCGGCCCGAGATTCCGGATCGTGCAGATGACCCCACCGGGGTCGGCCTGCTCGATCCAGCTCGGCCGCGGAGTCACCCCGGCGGCACCAGGCAGTGCTCAGGGGACCTACCTCGTGGTCTCCGACCTCGAACAGGCCCGCGCCGACCTGATCAGCCGGGGCGCGGAGGTCAGCGGGATCTACCACAACGTGTACGACAGCGGCGAGCAGAAACGGGTGGTCGGACCCGCGCCTGACGGTCGCAGCTATGCCTCGTTCGCCTCGTTCACGGACCCGGAGGCAACGGGTGGCTCCTGCAGGAGATCAAGGAGCGGCAACCCGGGCGGTGATCCGGAATCAGGTGCCAGGTCCACCTAACCCGCGATGGGATGGTGCCTTTCGTTGATCGCTCCGCCGAGCAGCGTGCGTCCCGCGTCGACGCGGTGGTTCCACGGGCCGAATGGCACGGGGTCGGCGGGGCCGTCGGGGAGCACCCGCAGCGGGCCACTGATGGCGGTGGCGGCGGTCAGGACGGTGGCGGCGGTCAGGACGGTGCCGTCCGTGGCTCGTCCGGACCACGGAGGTCTGGCTCCGCCGTCACCCGTCGCACTGTTCGCGGCCGCGGTGCTGGTCCAGCCGGCACCACCGCCGCATCGACTACGTCTTCGTGGCGGCGCCGGTGCGCTGGCCGTCGCGGGTGGTCGTATGCCCCTGCCGGGTCGTCCTCACCGCGACCGCGGACGCCGCACCCTCCGACCCCTACGGCGTGCTGGCCGACCTCGATCTCAACGGCATCGCCCTCGGCGAAGGACGTGGTCTGGACGCCGGGGCCGAGACCGCAGCGCTGCTCTGGCGCCGGGGTGCGTCACGGCAGTGAGGTCAGGATCTCGAGCAGCGCGGTGGTGGCTGGCGGGTCCGGCGGGTCTCCGTATGTCGCGGCGTAGATCCGGCGAGGGGTGTCGGTGAACGGTGTGGCATGGACGCCCGGCGCCTGGTGCGCCCGCAGCGCGAGTCCGTTGACGATCGCGAGACCCATTCCGGCGGCCACCAGGGCCTGGGTGATGACGGTGTCGTCGCAGAAGTAAGCGAAGCGTGGAGCGAAGCCGGCGCGTTCGCATGCGGTGATGGTGGCGGCCCGACAGCGTTCGCAGCCGCCGACCCAGGCGGACTCGCGGTGGTCCTCGAGGCGCTGATCGGGGTGGTCGCTAACCAGGTAGAGGGGGTCGTCCAGCAGGTGGGTGAGCCGGAATCCCTCCGCCTCGTCCGGGGGAGTGTCGGCGTTGCGGAAGATCAAGGCGCTGTCGACGGTTCCCGATCGCAGCATCCGCAGGCTGTCGACCGGATGGGCGTCGATCAGGTTCAACTCGATGCCCGGGTACGACCGGGAGAGCGCGGCGGCTGCCTTCGGCACGAGGGTGCTGAGGACCGTTTGGAAACCGGCAAGCCGTACCCGTCCGGCACGAAGCCCTACGCGGGCGGCGAGCTCGACCGACGCAGCGTCGAGTCGCCCCAGGATCTCCGCCGCTCGTCGCGCCAGCAGCTCTCCTTCGGGGGTCAGCCGGATACCGCGGCCCACGCGTTGGATCAGCTTGGCTCCGGTGGCGGCTTCCAGACGCGCCAGGTGATGGCTGACCGATGGCTGCGAGTAACGCAGTTCCTTCGCGGCCGCGGTCACCGAGCCGTGGCGGGAGACCGACTCGAGCACCGTGAGCTGAGTCAGGTTCAACATGCATCAAGTTTATCTATGAGATATCGGCGAACTTGGCATTAGACGTCATGACAATGAGGCTGGAAACATCGCTGATGACCGCGAAATGACCGCCGGCGACCGAAGGAGCACCAGCCATGTCACTCGTTCGCGTGCAGAACTTCTCCATCTCACTCGACGGCTTCGGCACCGGCGAGGGTCAGAGCCGCGACGCACATTTCGGTCACGCCGGAGACAGGCTGCACGAGTGGATGTTCGCCACCCGGTCCTGGGAGCAGGGCGGTAGCGGAGGCGTCGACGACCTCTTCGTGCAACAGTTCGAGTCCGGGATCGGTGCCGAGATCATGGGTGCTGGGAAGTTCGGCCACCCCGGATGGCACGAGGACCCGGATTGGAAGGGGGCGTGGGGTCCCAACCCGCCGTTCCACACGCCGGTCTTCGTCCTGACCCACCACACCCGCCCACCGATCGAGATGGAAGGCGGCACGACGTTCCACTTCGTCGACGCGTCGCCGGCCGAGGCGCTCAAGAGGGCCCGCGAGGCCGCCGGCGACCGGGACATCCGCCTCGGCGGAGGCGCCACGATGATTCGCGAGTTCGTCGTTGCCGGGCTGGTCGACCATATGCACGTCGTGGTGGTCCCGATCCTGCTCGGCCGGGGCGTGCGCCTCTGGGACGGGCTGGAGGGCATCGAGAAGGACTACCGGGTCGAGGCCACCTCCTCGTCCAGCGGAGTCACCCATGTGACGTTCACCCGCGACGGCGCCTGAACCGCCACGTCACCGGGACGCGGCACCGAGTCGTCGGAACGCGGCCATCAGGTCGCTGGACTGACCTGCGACAAGGAACACCCGAACGTTCCCGGCGTCTTAACGCTCTACGCCGTTGCGCGCGCCGAGCGGAAGCCCTCACCACCGGAGGCGGGCTTCATCGCGTGTGCGGGTGGCTGGCGGCTGCCGAGGACGCGGACCCGGTCTGGCGTTACAAGTCGCACAGCTGGACGGCATTGCTGCGCCACGGCGCATTGCTGGAGGGAGAGCAGACGGGACGGCTCTGACAGCGGCTAGGTGATGGGCCGGGGGCACGAGTCGCGTGGTCGGCCTCGTGGGCACTCCGCGGATTGATATTTGGCTCTATTCTCGCGGCGTGGCGTTCACGTCTTGGTTGGGACGGCGGCGTGCAGACGACGGGTCGTTGCAGCGGGTTGGCGACTCGGTCGATGAGGCCGTGAGGCTCTTACATGCAGGACGTTACGACAATGCGGTGCGGCTGAGCGAGCAGGCCGTGGCCGTCGTCGCGGCGTTGGAAGCCTCCGGAGTAGACCTCGACCAGCGCCGAACTCATGTCGCCGGTTCTCGGCCAGTCTGTTGAGTAGCTGTACTCAAGGCCGGCTGCACTGACCACCGTACGGTTCAGTCATGCCTTCGAACCGGATCCGATCCTGGAACAGCCATGTGCTGCAGGCGATTGGTCTGACGGTGGTTGCGGTCCTGTCTGCCCTGTCATGGTTCGCCTGGATGGGGTGGGATCACGAGTACCAGGTCGATCCGGTCACTGGTCTGCAGAGTGGGCCGTTCGAGACGTGGCAAGTGGCTGGCTGCGCATTGTCGCTACTGATGGTGTTGGGGACCGCGCTGGTGGCCGGCGTGCGGCCGGTGCCGGCCTCAGTCACGTTGACTGTCGCGTTCACGGCGAGTTGGACCGTGCAGGCGGCTCGCGACGACGACACCGGTTTATACGCCGTCGGAGCGTTGCTGTTGCTCGTCGGGCTGGGTGCCGGAACTGCGGTAGTGGCGGTCGCGGTCTCGGGTCTGCGCAAGCTGTGGACCAGCCAGGGACGTACCGCCCTCCCACGTCGCGGGATTACCTGAGGCTGCGAGACGCGAACTTGGACATCGAATGCCGCAACGGTCTGTCGTAAATCCCGCTGCCACCATGCGACCCAAGGCCTCATCTCCTGTCAGGGACAGTCGGCGATCATCTTCCTGCTCGAGTTGAGACCAGTCGCACAAGCCTTCTCAAGCGTGGACTCGACCGGCTGCTGCGGCCCACCGCGGTGAACGGCTTGTCTCCGTTCGATAGGCGCACATCGCTGTCAGTGCAAGTCGCTACCCGCCTCGCACCATAGTGGACATTATGCGGGTGTGAGCTTGACCCTCTCCGCCGGACGCATCGGGTGTGGGGTCAGCTTCGCTGGTCGGGGGGCGCCGTTCGGCGTCTATGAGCCCGCCATGGCATTTGGCGATCATGTCCGGTCCGCACATCGGTTTGTGCGAACGGCGTTGGGTGTCCGGTGTACATAGTCACGGGCGGGGCAGGGCACCGGAGGGGTCGTGCGCGCCGTCGAAGGCGGTCGCGCGAGAGATGGGCGCCCACTCGCGGATGCCGGCCGAGACCGTCTCCAGGTGGGCCAGGATCCCGTCGACCGCGTCGGCGCCCAGGGGCAGCCGACGGGGGGTCGATCGGGCGGCCAGCGCGGTCAGGATCGCAGCGGCCGCTTTCGCCGGGTCGCCTTCCTGGGCGCCGTGCGAACGGTCGAGGAAGGACTGGGTAGCGCCGACCGTCGCCGCGTACGCCGGCAGTGGCGTGCTGCGTGTCATCGTCGGCCCGAGCAGCCCGGTGCGGAAGTTGCCGGGCTCGACGACCAGCACGCGGATGCCGAGCGGCTCGACCTCGGCCGCGAGGGACTCCGAATAGCCCTCGAGGGCGAACTTGGTCGCGCAGTAGGCCGAGAAGCCGGCGTTGCCGACCATTCCGCCGTAGGACGACAGCTGCACGATCGCGCCCTCGCCACGCGCGCGCATGCCGGGCAGCACGCTGCGGGCCAGCGCGGCCGGCCCGAACACGTGCACCTCGAACAGGGCACGCAGGCTCTCGTCGGAGTCCTCCTCCGCGGCCCCGACGTGCCCGCGACCCGCGTTGTTTACCAGCACGTCGATCCGCCCGTAGCGGCGCTCCACGTCGGCGACGCGCGCCGCGATCGCCGCCGGGTCGGTGACGTCAAGCGCGAGCGCCTCCACCCGGTCCGGGTTCGCAGCCACGAGTTCCTTCATGCGCTCTGGACGCCGGCCGGTCGCCACCACCACGTCCCCGGCCGCGGCCGCCGCCGCTGCGATCGCTCGGCCGAGCCCGCTCGTGGCGCCGGTCACCAACCACACTCTGTCCGTATCGGTCATAGAGCCAACAGTCCCGCGCGGCCCCGCCGCCGTCCAAGACCCGCTGTGATAGCCAAGAGGAATGGACGTTCACCTGCGCGATCTGCGCTACTTCGTGGCGGTGGCCGAACGGCTCCACTTCACCCGGGCCGCCGAGGACCTCTACGTGAGCCAGCCGGCGCTGTCCAAGCAAATCCACGCACTGGAGAGCCAACTTCGCGCGCCCCTCTTTGACCGGGACCGCCGGGTCGTGCGGCTCACCCCGGCCGGCGCCGCGCTGCTGCCCGCCGCGAAGGCCGTGCTCGCCGCCTGGGCGGACGCCGAGGCGGGGCTCGCCTCAGTCGCGTCCCGGCGGGAGATCGTGGTCGGCATGAGCACCGGGCTCGGCCGGTCCCTGCTACCCGCGCTGCGGGCTCGGTTCGCCCGGCTGGCGCCCGGAGCCGACTTGATCATGCGGCAGGTGGCCTGGGACGACCCTACCGGCGGGCTCGCCGCGCCCGCCGGTCGACCCGCGGCGAGTCCGCGTCAGTCGGGGACGCGCGAGGCCGACGCCGCATTCGTCTGGTTGCCGCTCCCTGGCCCAGACCGCTTCGAGTGGATCGAGGTCGCCACCGAGGAGCGGGTGGTCGCGCTCCCCGCCGCACACCGGCTCGCCGGGCTCGACACGATCCCGTTCGACGCCCTCCTCGACGAGCCGTTCCTCGCCCTTCCGCCGGAGAGCGGCGAACTGCGCGACTTCTGGCTGGCCGTCGACGGCCGGGGCGGCCGAGCGCCGATCGTCGGCGGCGAGGTCTCCACGGCGGAGGAGACCGCGGAGGCGGTCGCCTCTGGGGTGGGCGTCGTGCTGGTGGCCGCCGGCAATGCCCCACTGCTGGCCCGTGCCGAGACCGCCCTGGTGCCGGTCATGGGCCTGCCACCGGCCCGGCTGGTGCTGGCCTGGCGGCGCGACGACGACCGTCCACTGGTGACGGCGCTCCGAGCCGCCGTGGCCGGCTGGGTCGAGCACAGCATCCCGTCATAGCCAACGGTTATTGCCACGGGTCTTGGACCGGGCCGCCGCCCCGGCCCCAGGATCGTCCACATGCGAATGACTCCGCGCACAACGACACTCCACGCCGCCGCTCTCGTGGTCATCTTTTTCGGCTCCGTGGCATGCGGTGCCGACCCGGAACCGCGGGCCGAGAATCCGAACGCCGGCGTGGCGGCCCCTGTGCCTTCGCCGGATCTTGATCTGTCCGAGACGGAGCGGAACGCCGCGACGGACGTGGCACGACGGTTCGCCGTCGCCGCCAATGCCGGCGACCAGGCCGCCGTTGCCGCGTTGTTCGCGCCCGACGCGCGGTTCGACAGCGTGGGGCGGATCTACCCGGACCGGGACGCGATCATGGAACGGTTCCTGATCCCGGAGGTGCTCGACGCCGGCGGTCGCTACGAGCCGGGTGAGCAGCGGTGGGAGGGCGACCGACTGGTGGTGACCTACCGGTACGACACCGGGTCGGGCGGCACGGAGAACTTCACCTACGCCTACCTGATCCGCGACGGTGTGATCCGTGACGTGATCGGACGATACGTCTGAGCCGCCTCGACCGCGACGTGCCGATCAGCATCGAAGCGCTGGCGCTCCGCTCACCCAAGGCGAACTCCCCGACGGACGTCACCGCCGAACTCCTGGTCGTCGCCACCCGCACGGCCGTCGACGTCGTGACCCGAGGGCTTACCGCCCCCGCTGGCAGTCCGGCGGATTAGGCTCGAACCACCTGCGAACCCGCTCCACGGGAGATGTCCGGATGAATCCAGGACATGGGCTTCACGGTCGGCGCGCCGAGTGTGGGGTGCTCGACCAGCTCCTCGGCGAAGTACGCGCCGGCCAGCACATGGTGCTGGTGTTGCGCGGCGAGTCCGGTGAGGGCAAAACCGCGCTTCTCGACTATCTGGGCGACAAGGGGGCGGACGCGCGGATCATCCGGGTCACCGGCGTACAGTCCGAAATGGAGCTTGCCTACGCCGGTCTGCAACAGGTCTGCGTCACCATGCTCGACCAGGTCGACGCGCTACCGGCGCCGCAGCGCGACGCGCTGCGGGTCGCGTTCGGGCTCGTCGACGGGCCCGCGCCCGACCGGTTCCTGGTCGGGCTCGCGGTGCTCACCCTGCTTTCCGAGACCGCCGGCAGCCGCCCGCTGATCTGCCTGATCGACGACGTCCAGTGGCTCGACCGCGCCTCGGTGCAGGCTCTGGCGTTCGTAGCGCGGCGGCTGGGCGCCGACCCGATCGCTCTCGTGTTCGCGCAGCTCGAGCCCAGCGACGACCATGAGCTGGAGGGGCTGCCGGAACTGGTCGTGACCGGTCTCGACGACCAGTACGCCCGCGACCTGCTCGCCTCCGTGGCGCCGGCGTTGCGCGACGAGCGACTGCGCAACCGCATCCTCGCCGAGGCCCGGGGCAACCCGCTGGCCCTGCTCGAACTGCCCGCCGAGCTGTCCGCCACGGAGCTCGGTGGCTGGTACGGCTCGTCGAAGACCTGGCAGACCGAGAGCCGGACCATCCGGATCGAGCGGGCGTACGTGCGGCGCGTGCGGGCGCTGCCCGCACCGACCCAGCAGTTCCTGCTGCTGGCCGCCGTCGAACCCGTCGGCGACCCGACCGTGTTGTGGCGGGCCGCCGAGGCGCTGGGTCTCGGCGAAGAGGTCGCGGCGCCCGCCGAGGCCGCTGGGCTGATCACCCTGGCGACCCGGGTCCGGTTCGCCCACCCGCTGGTGCGGTCCGCCGTGCACCGGTCTGCCGACCGTCCGGACATCCAGCGGGCCCACCGAGCGCTGGCCGACGCGACCGACCCGCGGACCGATCCGGACCGGCGGGCGTGGCACCTCGCGGCCGCGGCGACCGCGCCGGACGAGGCGTTGGCGGGCGAGCTCGAGCAGTCCGCCAACCGGGCGCGGGCCCGGGGCGGGGCCGCAGCCGCGGCCGCTTTCCTGCGGCGGGCCACCGAGCTGACGCCGGATCCCGGCCTGCGTGGCCGGCGCGCGCTGGACGCGGCCCAGGCGGCGTTGGCGGCCGGCGCTGTCGACGCCGCCGACGAGCTGTTCGCCGCGGCCGAGCTGGCCGGCCTCGACAGCCTGCAGACGGCCCGCCTCGAACGACTGCGCGCCAAGGTCGTGTTCGCCCGCAGCCGGGAGGCGGAGGCGCCCGTCCTCCTGCTCGACGCGGCCCGCCGGTTGACCCCGCTGGACGTGCCGCTGGCCCGGGAGACCTATCTCGAGGCGCTGCTCGCGGCGGTCTTCGCCGGCGCGGGGCGGCTCGAGCCCGACCGGGGCATCCGTTCCGTCGCCGAGGCGGCTCGCGCCGCGCCGGCCATCCCCGGCTCGCGCCATCCGGTGGACCTCCTGCTCGACGGGCTGTCGGCCCAGTTCATCCAGGGGTACGCGGCCGGGGCGCCGACGTTGCGGCGGGCGGTCGAGGCTATCCGGTCCAGCGACGGTCTCACGCTGGTCTGCCTGACGGCCACACTCGTCGCGGCGGAGCTGTGGGATGGGCCGGCCTGGCTCGACCTGCTGGGCCGCAACGTGCGCGGCGCCCGTGAGACCGGCACGCTCAACCTGCTGCCGCTGGCCCTCGACTACCTCGGCAGCTTCCATATCCATGCCGGTGACTTCGTCGCCGCGACGGCCACGACCGAGGAGGCGGCCGCGCTCAATTCAGCCCTGCACGTCATGCCGCCGCCGTACACCCCGATCATGTTGGCGGCCTGGCGCGGCGACCAGTCCGGCGCGGGGAGGGTCATCGAGGCCAGCATCCAGGACGCGTTCCCTCGCGGGCAGGGCAGCGCCCTCGTGCTGACGGAGTACGCGGCCGCGGTGCTCAACAACGGTCTCGGCCGGTACGCGACGGCGCTGGCGGCGGCCCAGCGGGCGACCACCGGCGACCAGCTGGTGGCCAAGTCATGGGCGTTGCCCGAGCTGGTGGAGGCGGCCGCGCGGCTCGATCGATGGGACGTCGGCGAGGCGGCGCTGCGGGAGCTGACCGAGCGGACCCGGGCCAGCGGGACGCCGTGGGCGCTGGGCACCGAGGCCTACGCGCGGGCGTTGCTGAGTCACGGCCCGGACGCCGAGGACCTCTACCGCACGGCGATCGACCGGCTCGAGGAATGCCACATGAACGCCCACCTCGCCCGGGCCCATCTGGTCTACGGCGAGTGGCTGCGCCGCTGCAACCGGCGCGCCGAGGCCAGGGGCCAGCTGCGCCGCGCGCACGACATGCTGTCCCACATGGGCGCCGAGGCTTTCGACGAACGGGCCCGCAACGAGCTGCAGGCGACCGGCGAGAACGTGCGCCGGCGCACCTCCGACACCATGCTGGATCTCACGCCACAGGAGTCGCTGATCGCGTCGCTGGCCCGCGACGGGCGCACCAACCAGGAGATCGGCGCCGAGCTGTTCATCAGTCCCCGAACGGTCGAGTGGCACCTGCGCAAGATCTTCGCGAAGCTCGCCATCGGGTCGCGCCGGGAGCTGCGGGACGCCCCGCTGGACGGGGGAATGGTCGCCGCGTCGGCGGCGAAGTAGCCCCTGGATGACTTCGGGACCACCCCAGCCCCGGTCCCGTGGCACGCGGGCCCGGCTTCACCCGGGTTGACCACCAGGCGACGGCGTGGCCACCGTCATGGCCGACCATGGGTTTTCGGTCGACTGCGGATGAGCCTCGAACATGACAAGTCCCACCTCGACCCGAACGCCCTGCATGGCCTCCGATCAGCACCGACGACACGCCGGGCGGGCGCCGACCCACGCCAGCGCCGTGGCTTCCGGTGTCACCCCGGCCTCGGCCGCGACCTCCTGCAGCACGTCGATCACCTGCCAGTGGCGCTCGGCGGGCGCGCCGACGAGTTCGCCGCGCCGACTGCGGCGTGTTTCGCGCCCTGCGCGACGAGGGCGAAGACCGGTGTGGACTGGGTCGGCATCGACTCGGTGGGGTGGTCGCTGCGGTGTAGCACGAGGCCGGCCGGTGTCAGGCGTCCGGCGTGGCGCAGCACCAGGTCCCGGATCTGGGCCAGCGCGTACATGCCGCCACCCTGCCGACTTTGGCAGGATCGGGCAACGCGCTGGCAGCATCGACCTACCCGGTGCCGGGGCGGGAGGGGTGGACTCGGCACATGCCACTCGACAGTTTCGTCACGCTGGGCCGCTCCGGCCTGCGAATCAGCCCCTACACGCTGGGTGCAATGACCTTCGGCGAGGACCACGGCTGGGGAGCCCCGGTCGCCGAGTCCGAGGCGATGATCTCCGAGTACCTGGAACGTGGCGGCAATTCGATCGCCACCGCCAACATCTATACCAACGGACACTCCGAGAAGATCATCGGTGACTTCCTGGCCGCTCGGCCCGGGCTGCGGGAGCGGATCGTTCTCGGCTCGAAGTTCTTCGGCAACCTGTTCCCCGGCGACCCGAACGGCGGCGGCGCCGGGCGCAAGGCCGTGGTCGCCCAGGCCGAGGAGTCGCTGCGCCGGCTGGGCACCGACTACCTGGACATCTACTGGTTGCACAACTGGGATCGTGGGGTCCCGATCGACGAGACGCTGCGCGCTCTGGACGACCTGGTCACGGCCGGCAAGATCCGATACGTGGGGTTGTCCGACCTGCCCGCTTGGAAGGCGGCAGAGGCGCAGGTCGTCGCGCACTTTCGTGGGTGGACGCCGGCGATCGGGATGCAGCTCGAGTACTCGCTGCTGGAACGCACCAGCGAGGGCGAACTGATCCCAATGGCGGCCGAGCACGGGTTGGGAGTGCTGCCGTGGAGTCCGCTCAAGAGCGGCTGGCTCTCCGGGAAGTTCGCCCGCGGCACCGACACCGTCGACACGCTGCGCGGCGGCCTGATCGGTGGTCCCGGGGAGCAGGACTGGCGGGTCATCGACGTACTGCACGAGGTCGCCGCAGAGGCGGCGGTGACTCCCGCCGCCGCGGCGCTCGCCTGGGTCGCGGCCCGCCCCGGCGTGACCTCCGTGCTGATCGGGGCGCGGCGCCTGGACCAGCTCAAGGCCAATCTGGACGCGGTCGACGTAGAGCTGCCGGCCGGGCTGACGGAACGGCTCGGTGAGGTCTCCGAGCCGGCCCTGAACTTCCCGGCCGTCAACAACCGCGACCTCGCGCCGGCCCTCGCCTTCGCCGGCGCGACAGTCGACGGTCGGCGTACCACCGTGCCGCTGCCTCGCGGCGCCGGCAACGTTCGCTACTGACACCCGATAAGGGAGAAGACCATGCAGTACGCCGTGCACCACATGCGCAGGCCAGGCCTGACCCGGGACCTGCCTTTCGGCCCCGAGGATCTGTTCTGGGTCGTCAACACGGCCACCATAATCTACGGCGAACACGACGCCGTGCTCGTCGACACCTACGCCACAGTGGACCAGAACCGGGCATTGGTCGACTGGGTGCGGTCGTTTGAGCGCCGGCTCACGCACGTCTTCATCACCCACCCGCACGGCGACCACCAGTTCGGCGTTGGGCGGGTCCTCGAGGCCTTCCCCGGCGTACGGGCGGTGGCCACCAAGGAAACCGCCGCCGGATCGGTGGCCCAGGCCGGACCGGAGTCGGTTGAATCGTTCTGGGAGCGGTTGTTCCCCGGCCAGATCCCGCAGCCGCTGCCGACTCCCGAACCGCTGGATGGCACCACCATCGAACTGGAGGGACACGAACTGCGGGCGATCGAGACCGGATTCACCGACACCGCCGGGTCCGCCGTCCTCTGGGTGCCCGACCTGCGGTTACTGGTCGCCGGCGACGTCGCCTACAACGACACCCACCAATACATGGCGGAGACCACCACGGCGACCCGGGCCGAGTGGGCGGCGACCGCCGAAGGGCTGCGCGGACTGAACCCCGCCGCGGTGGTCGCCGGCCACACGAACCCGGACCGGCCGGACGACCCGGCCATCCTCGCCGAGACCGCGGCGTACCTGCGAGACTTCAACGCCCTCGACGCCACCACCGGCGCCGCCGAGGAGTTGTACGGCGCAATGCTCGAACGGTACCCGCGGCGCGCCAACCCTGGCTCACTCTGGGGTGGCGCCAAGCGGGCAAAGCAGCGCGGCAATCGGACTCTCCCCGGGGGCACTTAATGCCGATGGGTGTGCACTGTGCAGTCCGTCAGCGGAAATCGTCGGCGTGGTCCACGGCCCACTGTGCGAAGGTCCGCGCCGGGCGGCCGGTGACGTCCTCGACGGTCGTGGAGACCTGGGCGGGGGTGCCGTTGTGGGCCGCCCACTGACGTAGGAAGGTCTCCACGCCGATCGCCGGGATCGTCTTGCTCAGTTCGGCTCGCGCTTCGTCCGCAGAGACACCTCGAAGCGGATCGTCAGGCCGAGTGCATCGCCGATGTGCTCGACCCGCCGGCGCCATGTGAGTGACGCGGCTGGTGGACTCACACGTCGGCGAGGCGCGCGGGATCGACCTGGGCGAGACGGGCCGCATCCTGGCCGGGCGGCATGCCGAACAACCGCCACGGCCCAGTGGGACGTAGGCGGCCGGACCGTGGACCGGCGCCGGCGCCGCGGGTGTCGGTCACCGGCGGGCTCGCAGCAGAGCTAGCCAATAGTCGTATACGCCTATATGGTGGTTGGCATGCCGCTGGACGCCACCCGCAACAGCCTCGTGCTCCCGATCCTTGGCTTACTCGTCGAGCAACCCGCCCATGCCTACGAGGTCACCGCACGCCTTGAAAGCCGCTACCCCCATCTCAAAATTCGGCGCAGCAGCGTGGTCACGCTCCTGAAGTCGCTGGCCGATGGCGGTCTTCTCCTTCCCAGCGCCCCGGAAAGCGTCGCCAACCGCCCTGCGAGAACCACCTACCAGCCCACCGATGCCGGGATCGGGTTGTTCCGTTCACGCGTCCGCGAAGCGCTGACCGAGACCGCGCCCGCCTCGGCCGACTTCCTTACCGCCGTGGCGTACCTGGGAATCCTGCCCGCCGTTGAGGCGATCGCCGTGCTGCGCGCTCGCGCCGAGCGTCTGCGGCGCGAAACACCGGTGATCCCGCCCGGCCTGCCCGAAATCCAGATGATCGAGGTCCACTACTGGCTGCGCGTGCTGGCCACCGAGATCACCTGGTTGACCGAGACCGCTGACCGGCTCGCCGGCGGCGACCTGGAGGTAGTCGTATGAAATTCGGAATCTACGTCGGCAGCCGTGCCGGTGCCATGTGCGCCGGGCCTGCCGATCCACGTCGCATCGGCCCACTGGTCGACGAACTATCCGGCGGCCGGCCCTTCGTGATCCGCGAATACGTCCGCTGGTGCGGCGGCAACACCGCCCTGGACGAGGAGATCGACGCCTCCGGCGACCTCGACCACCTGACCATGCCCGACGATTGGTACGTCACCGGCGGGCGCGAGCTGGACCTCGTGCTGAGTTACCTACCACCGGTCGCCGACCTCGACGGCTGGCTCGACTTCATCGACCGTGCCCTCGACCGATACGGGCACCTCGTCAGATACCTACAGGTCACCCTCGAGGCGAACTTTCCGATCCCGCGCATCGACGGCAGCTCGCCCGGCGTCATCACCGCACTCACTCAAGGCCTGCCGCACGCGCGCACAAAGGTCCGCGACGGCGTCCAGGTCGGCTTCTCCCTCGCCGAACCCGCCGAATGGCTCGGCGGGGACGACCAGTTCTGGAAAGAGCTCGCGTCAGTTCCGTACCCGGCGTTCGCCGCCCACGTGAACTACGTGGGACTCGGCCTCTATCCGGACGGCTTCTCCCCCCACGACGACGTCCACGGTGCCACTCTGCACGCCGTGAACCACCTCCGCGGCCGCCTCGCCGAAGCGCACTTCCCGCCCGGCATCCCGATCCACATCGCCGAGGCCGGCAGCCCCAGCGGCGCGCACCGCACACCCGCCGGTCAGATGTCCTCCCTGACCGCGCTGATCGACGCGTCCACCGCCGCCGGCGCAACGCAGTTCGAGCTCTTCGCCCTTTCCGACGCCGACTCCGCCGCGGATTCCCCGCTCGGCACCTTCGGCCTCTGCACCGGTGACTACCTCCCCAAGCCCGCCTACGAGATTTACCGATCACGTATCAAGCTGGCAGATCAATAACGAGAATCTCTGCCCTGATCGGGTGCACGCACATCGCTAGATCCGGGCGCCACGGAGTGGCCAATCATCACCGGTGTGCGCAGCCGAGGGCTCTGGCGACGTGACTGCTGGACGACGACAGCTTCGGCGTGAGGCTTACATGGCAGGGAGAAGACTTCGCGCATGGGTACACGGTCGCTGCCGACACGACGCGGTGGAAGGCCTTCATGCCACAGCTGGAGCCGGAAGATGCACAGGAGTGGCCAGGCCGCACGTTTCTACTCTTTGACTTCGCAGTCGACCTGGCCTCGCGTGGTCGCGGACTCGGGCATTCCTTGCATGACAGCCTGCTCGGCAGCAGGCGTGAAGAGCGTGCGACGTCGACAGTGCAACCAACTGCTGTGGATACCAAGGCGATCTACGAAGGGTGGGGCTGGCGCCGGGTCGGGGCGGTTGAGGGCGGGCCGACTGCGGCTGCGCCGCGGTTCGACGTCTACCTGCGGGACTCCCTCGAGACCTAAGAGCGCGGAACACTGGGCCGCGACCTCTCCAAGAAAAACGCTGACAAAATGCGGAACGCAATTGCGCCTTGCCTCGTGGCCGGCGCAAAGATCGGACGAGGCGGCGTCATCCCCACCAGCTCCGGCCGCTCCACCCGAAGCCAGGGCGCGCCCGGCATCGACCGCGAGCAGAACAAGGCCATCCGGGCCTGGGCCAAGAACGAAAGAAAGGACATCTCCGACCGCGGCCGCATCCCCCAAGACATCGTCGATCAGTACCACGCCAAAGCCGGCCGCTGACCCACCCAGCCCGTCCACCTCGATGACGTGGCCTGGCACACACCCCGCCGAACGCGTCCGCCGGGGCTCCGCAACTCCTGCGCAAGCAGGGCCCTGAGCTGCGGCATCACGGCTCGCTCGGATGCTCAAGAGTCACGCCGATGCGGACATCCGGCCCCAACACGGGAACCGGCTCCACCTTTCGCCGCAGGTCAGGTACCCTAAGCGGCGCGGGCTGCTAGCTCAACCGGCAGAGCAGTGGACTTTTAATCCATAGGTTCAGGGTTCGAGTCCCTGGCGGCCCACAATCCCACCAAGCGGGGCAGTCCTGCTCGCTCTTGTAGCAACTTTTTCTCAGGTCGCGGCCCGCGACAATTGGGGGCGAAACCGCGAGAGCGCGATTTCCTGTCCCGAGTCGCTTCGTTGGCTAAACGCCTCGTTTGCATGGTTCTTAGCGCTATCGATGTTGAACCGCATTCGGTTGGCGCGGTCGTCGCGCCAATCAAGCACCTTCCCGCGACCGAGGCGTTGACTGCCCCGGTCGTATGCACGCTACCGTTGCAATTGCCGGCGGACGCGCCCGCGCAAGCCGCGTCGTCAGCTCGCTGTACGAGGTGCGACGAATCCGAAGTCTGAGGGCGCACCTGAGTCGGGGATTTCCAAGACGCCTGTGTGGCGCCCTCTCGGAATCGCAGACGATGACTTCCTTGAGATTGACGACGACCTGCGCCCCACGCGACAGCTGATCATCGATGCATGCTGCGAGCATGGCGGGCCAGTGGCCTGCGTGTCTGTGTTCGACGCGTGAACCGTGGGAGCCGCTGACACCGACCGTTGCCCCGGCAGTGCCTGACTGGATCCCGCAGATCCTCACCGACTTCCTGCGCCGACTACGGGCCGAGCCGATGGTTTCGGCCGCGTCTGCTGCCGCAGGTGGGGCTGGGCCAATCCCAGGGGCCATGGTCGACGACCTGGCACAGGTGTAGACCGTCCCGCCATTGGAGCAGCAGGATCGGACAATGGCGAAAGCATCATGGCGACGTGGTTCCTCGCCTGCGCGCCGGCGGGCATGGCTCTCACGGGCCGAAGCCGTCCTGGATCGCGGCCTGTCAGGCGTCGAGGTCGACCTTGTCGCCGGCGACGAACGGGGCTTGCACGACGAAGTGCAGATAGTCGGCGGAGCTGTAGACGAAGGTGTGTGACTCGCCAGGCTCGACCACCAGCATGTCGCCGGCGTCGAGGTGGACCCGCTCACCGGCGATGAGCGCGACGCTCTCGCCGCGGGCCACCAGGTAGATCTCGAACATCTGGTCGTGTCGGTGCGGTTCGTCGATGCCCCGGTCGGCCCAGCCGACCGCGACGGGAACGACCGACTTCCACGGCCCGACGAACCAGCCCTTGCCGCCGTCTGCCGTCTCCGATGTGCCACCAACGATCATGGCCGCCGATCCTTCCACACGCGTCCGGCGACACACACCACGACGTGTGCGCGGCAGGGGCACCGCATGTGGCGAAGGGACTCCTTGCAGAAGGTTGCTGTCGTCACCACGCCACGGGTTGGCATCGGCGCGGCGGTGGTCGCCGGCTACCGCGGGAGCGGGTACGCCGTCGTCGCGACGACCACCTGAGCTCAGGGGAGCGCCGAGCGCCTCACCCCACGCCGCGGCGAATCGATCGCGTTGACCGTTGCCAAGATCCGCCATCTGCTCATCGCCTTGGTCCTTGACAAGGCGGTGTTGGAGAAGTCGACCAGGTCTAGCCGGGCCTCGTCCTCGCCCGCCCGGTGCGGCGCTAATCGAGCGACTGTCAGCCAGGAGTGGGCGTTCGAGGTGAGTGCGACGTGGCCGCCGCCATGGATGCTGGCGCGCACCGATAGGTGGTTGGTCTGGCAGGTCCGCTCGTGGGTCCAGCCTTCGCAGTCGGCGGCCAGTCGAGCGATGAAGTCAGGCAGCCATGCGTCGTCCCACACCCATACCTCTACGGCTTGGAGTTGGGCCTGCAAGCCGTGGCCTCGGGCGTCGGCGGCGAAGCCGATGCCATATTCGTCGGGGAGGTAGCGGCTGTCCGCAGTGTGTGGTCACGGTCATGCCGCTCCTGGCGCACTACCGGATCTCAGAACGATTTGCGAGCGGTGGGGCTTAGAAGCCGATCGGCCAGCGGTTGGTGATGCCGCAGACGTCTGCGATGACGGCGGCTGGGCTGCTCACGAAGATGGCGAACGCGCTGTGGGTCTCGCCCGGAATCAACGTGCTTACCTCGACGAGGTTGGCGATGGTCTGGTTCGGGCCTGAGTAGTTCAGCGAGGAGGTGGCCGGGCGGGGCCGGACCGGGTTGTGGGTCGTGAGGTAGCCGCGTTGCACGGTGCGGGTCACCGTGACATTGACGTAGACCGAGACCGTCCGGCGACGGTAGAGGTCCGGAAGGTAGGCGTCGAGCATGACGACGATGGTCTTGCCGCCCGCGACCCGGCCGTTGGCGTCGATGAACTCGGCACCGGACAGGATCCGACCGAACTTCTGGCGGGTGTCCAGGACCCGAACCGGTCGTATCGCTTCTGTCATGTTGGACCAGCGATCGTTGTGCAACCACGTCGGGCCGTCGGGCCCGGCGACCATGACATCTCCAGCGTCGGTGGTTGCGACCGTGCCGACTGGCGCGTCGAGCGGGATCCGGTCGACCGGGGTGGGCACGATCCGCACCTCGCTCGTCACGGTGAGCGTCGCGTTGAGAGCGTCGCCGCCGTTGAGAACGGTGCCGGCGGTGCCGGCGTCGTTGTCACGGCCGAGCAGCACCGGCTCGCCTGGTGCCGCGTGCGCGGGGTCGCCCGCAAAAACAGCTGCGGCGGCCGCGCCGACGCTGGCTGCCGCTCCGGCTCGCAGCAGCCGGCGTCGGTTCGTCTCCGTGGACACCTCTACCGCTCTCCCCTCGTTGATCCCGCTCATCGGCGCACGAGCCCGCGCTCCGGCCGGCGGCCGATGGTCGTCCGCGCGCCGGCAGACGCCCTCGACGTGGACGGAACCTGCTCGCTAGCGACCAACTGCGGGTCACCGACGAGGAAGCCGGTCACGTCCAGGACGATCGCGGCAGCCGCGGACACGTACACCGCGACAACGGTGTTGTACTGCTTGCCGTTCACGTCGTACCAACCGCACTGGCTGAGCACGCCGTTGGAGAGCACCTGGCCCTTGTCCCACCAGTTGATCGTCGAGGTACGGGGCCACTGCCCGGTGCCCCACACCGTGGCGTACCCGCTGCTGGCGGTCTTCGTGACAGTCACCGTCGCGAACAGACCCTGCGCCTCAGAGACGAGCCCGCCGACGTCGACGACAAGGAAAGCACCCCCCACAGCCCGCCCCTGCGCGTCGATGTCACTGCGGCCGTCGATCAGACGATCGCGGCCGGCGGCGTTGCGGGTGTCCAGCACACGGGTGGGCGGCACCGCCACCGGCATCAGAGCGTTGCCGTTATTGAGGATGTTGGTCGTCGTCTCCCACGGGACCTCCCATTCGGCGAAGCTGACGCGCAGGCCGATGTGGTTAGGGGCCACGGTGCCGGGCTCGGCAACGATGGTGTAATCGTTGCCGGTGACCAGGCGCAATGCCGGCCCATTTTCGTTGGCTAGCGTCAGTGTCGGCTCGGTGCTGGCGCTGCGGATCGTGGTGGTGGGGCTGGTGTTGACCTGTCCAGCCAGGAGCGGATCACCGTTGCTCATCTTCGTGCCTCAGCTGATCTCGGGCGCGGCGTCCGGCCGACGCGGGGCCAGGCCGGGCAGTGGGGCCGGTTGGTCGCCGACCTTGACCTGGCTCGGGTGTGCAACGACAAAGCTCGTGACGTCGAGCAGCACATGGGTGGCGGTGTTGGCGAAGATCGTGACCACGCTGCGGAACGAGCCGCTGGCGCCAAGTCTGACGAACACGAACGCGGAGAGGACCTGGCCTTTGGCCCACCAGTTCAGCGAGGACGCCGTCGGCCGGGATCCGCTGCCCCAGATGGTCAGGTAGCCGCCAGCGGTCGTGTCGACGGCCGCTAGGTTGGCCTTGACCGCTTGGCCCTCGGTCACGAAGGAGTCGAGGCTGACCACGATCGACTGACCGCCCCGCAACCTGCCAGCCGAGTCCAGCGCCGACCGGTTCGACACGATCGCCGCGCGTCCCGCGGCGTTGCGGGTGTCCAGGACCCGCACCGGATCGATCGAAACCGACGTCTGGGCCCAATCCGTCGACCACACGTAACCGAACTTGACGCCGTTTTCGGAGCGATTCCACACCTGGCCAGCCTCATCGACCAGGACAGTTCCGGGCTCACTCGAGTACATCTGCGGGAACGCGGCCTCAGCGGTAGGCGTGAGCCGCAGCGCCGGCCCGTTCGCGTTCTCCAGCAGCAGCGCCAGCTCGACACTGTCGGCCGCCTCCAGCGACGTGGTCGCATCGCCAGCCGACGTGGCCGCCCCGAGGATCATCGCATCACCCGGCGCTGCCTGGGCCGGACCGGCGACAACCGCACCCGCCACGGCACCAGCGGCCACGGCTCCGCCACGCTTGAGGAACGCGCGCCGGCCGGCGCCTCGCGAACTGGACATCGACACTCCCCGCTGATCAACAGTCCGGGCATATTCGCACGCGTCCACAACCAGGGGACATCCACCGGACGGCGGACGGCACCCGGGCGTCGACCGCTCGGGCATGAAACATGGCAACCCATCCCTCTTCGGAATTACGTACGCGAATCCGCGCATTGTGGTCAGTCCAAAAGTGTCACAGGTTTTTGCTCCTTTTCACGTGCCACGGGGGATGCCACGGCCGCCGTTGCAGCGATTCGGGAACGTTGATAGGGCTCGACGTTGCGGGCCGGCGTTTGGCCAGGCCCGTCGCGCCCGGCCATGGAGGCCGGTGCCTCGTGCGATCAGTCGCACCGGAAGGAGTACGGGATGCGCCATATCAGCATCCGAAGCGCGTGGATCGCCGCTGCGGTGGCCGGGCTCACCGCGGTGTCCATGCAGCCGGCGGCGGCTGCCACACCGGTCGGCGGGAACGTCGCCGTCACGGTTGACGCGGCCTACGTCAAGGCGAACAACAGTCCTGTGGCACAGGGGGACGCCATCGCGACCTGTGGCACGAACCGGCGGCAGCAGAACGAGCCGTCCGCCGCCGTCGACCCGCGCAACGCGACGATCATCGTGGCCGGGTCCAACGACTACTGCACGGTCGAGGTCGCGGGCGGCACATGGGCCGGCTACTACCGCAGCAGCAACAGCGGTGCGAGCTGGGTCGACAGCCTGCTGCCGGGATACCCGACCGACACCTCGCCGGAGGGTCTGGCCAGCCCGCTGCACCAGCGCGGCATCACCAACGCCGGCGACCCGGTGCAGGCCTGGGACAACCAGGGCCGGCTGTTCTACATGGGTAACGCGTTCAACCGGGTCGCGCCGCAGAACGCCTCGGTCTGGGTGGCGACCTACGACAACGACGGCGCCCGCTACGTGCGTACGCGGATCGTCGGCCGTGGTACGCCCGCCCTCAACGGGCGCTTCAACGACAAGACCGCGATCGAGGTCGACCGCGGCGTGAACAGCCCCTATCAGGGCAACGTGTACGCGGCGTGGAGCGTCTTCCAGGGTGTCGGCGGCAACAACTCGATCTACTTCACCCGGTCCACCGACCATGGGAACATCTTCAGCCAGATGGCGAAGATTTCCACGGGTTCGAAGAACGTACAGTTCGCGGACATCGCGGTGACCAGCAACGGCACCGTCTACATCGCTTACCGGCAGTTCGAGTCCAACCGCGGCCACCAGGAAAGCGAGATCGCGTACGTCGTCTCGCACGACGGCGGTCGCACCTTCACCGAGCCGGCCGTGGCTGCCAGCTTCGAACCGTTCGACGCGGCGGACTCGGCCGGCGACCCGGAGGCGGCCGAAGAGGCGCACGAGCAGGCGTACGAGAACGCCGACGGCCCGGAGTCCGAGGCCAGCGAGGAATCAGTCGGCGACAGCCGCGACTGCGGATCGGGCCCGTTCGCTTGCCAGAGCGGATTCGTCTTCTTCCGCCATGACAGCCAGCCCCGGATCACCGCCGACCCGAAAGCGGCCGACCAGCGGGTATACCTCGTCTACGACGCCACGATCCCGGGCACCGAGGTGGCTTCGCAGACGACCTACAACACCGCCGACCCGGTGGGCGACACCTTGCGCGTGGGCCAGGGCGGCGTCTACTTCACCTCACTGGGCTCCGCCGGATGGGCGACACCGAGGCTGGTCGCGCCCACGCCGCGCGGCCACCAGTTCTTCCCGGACATCAACGCCGACGGCGGCGTACTCCACACTGTGTGGCACGACAGCCGTCTCGACCCCGCCTACAGCGTCCAGTACCCGCCGGGCAACGACGGCGCCCACCGCGACGCCGCCGGTTTCGCCTCGGCCACCGCGGGCCTGGACACGTTCGGCGCGTCATCGACCAACGGAGGCTCCTCCTGGGCGATCAGCCGGCTCTCGACGGTCAGTCAAATGCCGAACTACGAGATGTTCGGCGACCGCCGCGTGCCGTTCCACGGCGACTACAACTACGTGTCGTCGGTCGGGCACTTCGCCTTCAACGTCTGGACCGACAACCGTCAGGTCGTCGGCGGCGACGACCCGCGCTACGCCGGCGGGGAGGGCTTCGACGTCAAGCAGTGCCGCGTCCAGGACGCGTCCGGGGCCTGGGGGCCGGACACCTGTCCCAACGCGGGCGGGCTCGACCAGGACATCTTCGGCCAGGCCACGACCGGCTGACCTGAAGGGACGGGCCCGCCGCTTCGGCGGCGGGCCCCTCCGGCCACCGGCATGCCTAGGCGATGAGCAGGCGGCTGTCGAGTTCCGCGGCGTCGAGATCGAGAATGTCCCGGTTGCGTTCGGCCCAGCGGCCGGACGCGAGATCCGCGCGCAGGTCGCGCACGGCTCGGTGCTCGGCCTGCGGGCCGACTCTGGCCCAGACCGACATTCCGCGGCGGACGTCTTCGTCGAGGTATGCCTCGGGGCGGCGCCAGTAGGCCTCGTAGAAGCCGTCCGCGCAGTCCCACGGGATGCGGACCGGTTCGATGCGGGCGGCGATCGCGGTGGCCAACTCGGCCAACGATGGCCGACCGGCCCAGAGGCTCGGGTGCTCCGGTAGGTAGTCGCGCGTCAGCCAGAAGCGGTCGGGGTCGCTCGCGTCGTGGGTGAAGACCACCACGCGGCGCGCCACACGCCGCATCTCGTGCAGACCCGCGATCGGGTCCGGCCAGTGGTCGATGGTGGCAAGAGCCATCGCGGCGTCGAACGACTGGTCCGCGAACGGAAGGCTCGCCGCGGTGGCGGCCACGCACGGCGCCGCGGTCGCGGTGCGCTGTGCGCGCATGGCCGCCGACGGTTCCACGGCGGTGACGGCACGGTCGGCGGGCTCGTAGGAGCCGGTGCCCGCGCCGACGTTCAGCACGGTGCGGGCGTCGCCGAGCGCGGCCCAGATCTGCGCGGCGATCCTCGGCTCGGTGTGCCGCGTACGGGTGTAGGTCGTTCCGATGGTGTCGTACAAATGCGCCCTGGACATCAGCACTCCTTGGTTTAGGCTGAGCGCTGCTCTCACACCACCCTTCCAGCAAGGGAGACGCCATGCCGCGCGACGCTCTCTGGGGCGCCGTCCACGCGGAGCGGGCGGCCCTCGCCGACGACCTGGCCGGGCTTTCCGACGAGCAGTGGGCCCAGCGCTCGCTGTGCGGCGAATGGGTGGTCGAAGACGTGGTCGCCCACCTCACCGCGGCGGCGAGCACGACGAGGTTCGGTTGGCTGAAGAGCATGGCGGGCGCGCGCTTCGACGCCGACCTGCACAACCAGCGCCGGCTGGCCGAGCAACGCGGCGCGACGCCGGCCGAGACCCTCGACCGGTTCCGGCAGATCATCCCCAGCACCACGGCGCCGACCGGGCACACCGCGGCCTGGCTCGGCGAGGTGGTCGTGCACGGGCAGGACATCCGGCGGCCGCTCGGCCTGCCGCGCACGCCCGCGATCGAGGCCGTCACCGAGGTTGCCCGCTTCTTCGCGAGCCGCGATTTCACCGTCGCCGGGCGTACCAACGCGAAGGGCTTGCGATTGGAGGCGACCGACGGGCCGTTCGCCACCGGCGACGGGCCGCTGGTGAGCGGCACGACGCTCGCGCTCACGATGGCGCTGGCCGGGCGGGGCGTCTACTGCGACGAGCTGACCGGCGCCGGCGCGTCGACGCTGCGCACGCGCTGCAAGCCCTGAACGGCGTCGGCTCCCGTCGGGCTCGAATCGACGCCTGATCGGAAACGCCCCCCGATGCCGGGTCCGCGCGACCAGCCGCACCAGGAATCAAAAGGTGTCGCACGTCGCGCGGCGAGCTTCGGCCGAGACGGCGGGTAAGAAACGGCGGCGGGCGCGGACTACTCGGTGACGACTTCCACCGAGCGAAGGAGAGCCAGTGACGCATGCCGACGCCGGGCGCCGGTTCACCGCGATCTACTACGAACATCATGCGCAGGTGTACGCGTACGCGGTGAACCGGGCCGGTCGTGATTTCGCTGACGATGTCGTCGGCGAAACGTTCCTCATCGCGTGGCGCAAGCTGGCCTCGGTTCCACCGGCCGCGCCGTTGCCGTGGTTGCTCGGCGTTGCCCGCAACGTGGTGCGCCGGCGCTACCACGCGGAGGCCCGGCAGACCGCGCTCGCCAAGGAGATGCGGGCCTGGGTCGACGACGCCGAGCATGACGTGGCCGACGGCGTGACCGAGAAGGCGGCGATGCTCGCCGCGCTTGCCTCGCTCGGCGACGACGACCGCGAACTGCTCACCCTGGTGGCCTGGCACGGGCTGAGCCCGCGCGAGGCGGCCCGGGTGATCGGCTGCTCGACCGCCACCTACTCCGTCCGGCTGCACCGCGCACGCAAACGCCTGCAGCAGGCCCTGTCCGCACCGGCACCGGCCGGCCGTCGCAGCCCCGTCACCTTCACCAGCAAGGAGTTCAGCCGATGACCACCCACCGCGACGCCCTGCGCGAACTGGCCGAGGCCCGCCCGGCCCGGCTCGACCCGGACGCACCGCCGGCCGACCCGGTCGCCTTCACCGCCCACCCGCAGGCGACCCGCGGCCTGCCCACCCGCCGCCTGGTGCTCGCCGGTGGCGCCCTGGTCGCCGCCGCGGCCGTCGCCGCCGCGGCCGTCGCCGCCGCGGCCGTCGGCGTCACGGCCGTCGTGCTGCCGGACAGCGCGCGCCCACCCGTGCGCACCGACGCCGCGGCTCCGCCGACCACCGGCGACTGGCTGTTGGTGGCGGCCACCGCCAGCGCGACGGCGCCCGACCGCACCGGCGCCTACTGGGTCTACCGCAGCGAGGAAGCCGAGAAAGACCGACCCAGGATGGTCATCGAGCAATGGCTGACCACAGTGGACCGCAAGCCCAGCGCGGCATACCTGCGCGACCCAGCGACCGGGAGGTGGAGCCGGCGCGATCTGCGAGGCCACAGCGCCGCGAACAACTTCCTGCTCGGCGGGCAGGGCCGGTCGGCGCGCGAGATCGCCGCGCTCCCGGCCGGGCCCGACCAGCTCAAGGCGAAACTGCTCAGCTGGTACGCCGCCGGCGACCGGTCGGATTTCCTGTTCTACGCCGCCAGCGCGCTGGTGCTCAACCTGCCGGCCCGTCCGGAGGTACGCGCGGCCGCCTACCGGATGCTGGCCGGCGTGCCGGGAGTCACGGTGCTCGGCCCGGTCACCGACGCGGCCGGGCGCAGCGGCATCGCCGTCGCTATCGAGCACCGCGGCGACGGGGGCGCGCGAGGGCAGGTGCGACTGATCATCGACCCGGCCAGCGGGGCCGCGCTCGCGCAGGAGCGGTGGACCGACGGGGTCCGGAGCAGCTACACGGCGGTGCTGTCGGCCGGTTTCACAGACGACGGCCTGCCGTCGGCCGGCGACATCCACTGACGTTTTCGACAGGACCGGGCTGCTCCCACCATCATCGGCGGGGGCAGCCCACCGGCACGAGGGACTTGGTCGATGAGACGCGGCACCTGCGGCACGCCCACGATCACGCCCCATCTCACCGCTGACCAAGGCCTGCGAGGATCAGGCGGTGGCTGACAACATGAGGCAACGTCGCGTTGCCGCGATGCGGGCGTGCGAGCGGATCCTGTCGGGCGACCGGCCGCGGAGCATGCGGGACCGGCTGGCCGACTTCGAGGCCGGCGGCGACCTCGACGGTCAGCCCGACTTCTACGGCGACGGGCCGGTGACCACCCTCGAAGAGCGGGTGGCCGGGCTGCTGGGCACCGACGCCGCCGTCTTCTTCCCGACCGGCACGATGGCGCAGCAGGTGGCGCTGCGTTACGGGGCCGACCGCAGCGGGCGCAACACCGTCGCCACGCATCCGCTCGGCCACCTCGAGGTGCATGAGCGGCACGCGTACGCCCAGCTCAGTGGCTTGCGTAGCACCTGGCCGACGACCTCGCCGCGCAATCCCACCGCCGACGAGATCGCCGCCATCGCGGAGCCGGTCAGCGCCGTCGTCCTCGAACTGCCGTTGCGGGATGCCGGGTTTGTCCTGCCGACCTGGGACGAACTCGTCGCCGCCTCCGCCGCCGCCCGCGGCCTCGGCGCCCGGGTGCATTTCGACGGGGCCCGGATCTGGGAGTCCGTCCCGTACCTGGGGCACGGCCTGCGCGAGATCGCTGGTCTGGCCGACAGCGTCTACGTCTCGTTCTACAAGACGGTGGGCGGTCTCAGCGGTGCGGCGCTCGCGGGCAGTGCGGATTTCGTGGCCTATGCCCGGATCTGGCGGCATCGTTACGGCGGCATGCTCTATCAGCAGTGGCCGGCGGCCCTGAGTGCGCTCGCCGGGCTCGACCGGGAGTTGCCGCGGATTCCCGACTACGTGCGGCACGCGCCGGGCATCGCGGCGGCGCTGGCGGCGCTCCCCGGTGCCCGCGTCTTTCCGGAACCGCCGCACACCCAGCGCTTCCGCCTCTGGCTGCCGTATGCGGCGGAGGCGCTCAACGACGCCGCGCTGGCGCTCGCCGAGCAGGAGAAGGTGTGGTTCGCCGCCGGTTGGCAGGAGGCCGGTGTGCCGGGTGTGGCGCTGACCGAGATCACCGTTAGCGCGCCGGCGCTCGACTGGACCGCCGCCGATGTCGCAGAAGTTGGCGAACGATTCCTCCGGCATGTCGAAGAGCGGGCGGCGGCTCCGACCTCAGGGTGAAAGCACGGTAGCCAACCACGAGGAGCCAGTCATGCGGAAGATCATTTACTGGGTGCACGCGTCGGTCGACGGTTTCATCGATGGCCCCAACGGCGAGTTCGACTGGCCGGCGATGGGTCCGGAGCTGTCGGCCTATTCCGAGAGCCTGGACAAGCGGGTCGACACCCTGCTGTTCGGCCGCGCGGTCTGGCAGATGATGGTCGGCTTCTGGCCCGCCGCCGAGTCCATGTCGGACGATCCGCACGTCGCGTCGTTCGCGCCCTTCTGGCGGGCGACGCCGAAGGTCGTCATCTCCCGCAGCTATCCGGGCGACGACTGGACGAGCCAGGTCATCGGTGCCGAGCAGGTCGCCGCGCTCAAGGACCGGCCCGGCGGCGACATCCTGCTGACCGGCGGTGCATCGGCGGCCGCGGCACTGACCGGGCTGGGCCTGATCGACGAGTATCACGTGGCGGTGCACCCGGTCGTGCTCGGCGGCGGCCGGCAGCTCTTCACGGATCCTGGGCAGCGTCGCGACCTGCGGCTGGTCGACTCCCGCGTGGTCGACGGCCGGGTCGTGGTCAACCACTATCAGCCCTAGCCTGGCAGTGTGCGCGACGTCGACCTGGTGCCGCCGACCCTGCCGGTGGTGCGGCAACTCGGTCAACTCGATGACGGGCGGCGGTGGCTGGCCGAGCTGCCGTCGCTCGTCGAGCAGGTCCGCACGGCGTTCGGCCTGCGGTTGTCACCGCCGTTGCCGGCGGGCAGTTGCAGCTGGGTGGCGCCGGCGGCACTGCCCGACGGCACCGGGGCGATAGTCAAAATCGGCTGGCCACACCGGGAGATGTACGGCGAGCCGGCCGCCCTGCGTGCGTGGGACGGCCGTGGTGCCGTACGCCTGCTGGCTCATGATCCGGTCCGGCACGCGCTGCTGCTGGAGCGTTGCGATCCCGGGTTGCCACTGGCCGATTCGCCGACGGAGGCTAGGCAACGGTTGCGCGCCGGGTGCGCGGTGCTGCGGCTGCTGTGGGAAGGGCGGGCCGTCGAGTCGATCGAGCGGTTGGCTGCGGTGACCGCCGACTGGGCCGACCTGGCGGAGGAACGGATGGCCCGGATCCGGCCGGGCTACGACCCGGGGCTGGTGGCCGAAGGCGTCCGCTTGTTGCGGCAACTTCCCGGGTCGGCCCCGCGCACGGTCCTGCTGCACGGCGATTTCAACCCGGGCAACATCCTGTCCGGGCCCGACGGTGGCTGGCTCGCGATCGATCCCAAACCGATGGTCGGCGACCCGGCCTACGATCCGTGGCCGCTGCTCGAACAGATCGACGACCCGTTCGCCCACCCCGACCCGGCGGCGGTGCTGCGGGCCCGGGTCCGGTTGCTGGCAGACGAGCTGTCCTTGTCTCCCGAACGAATCGTGCTGTGGTCGGTGGCCCGCCGGGTCGAGACGGCCCTATGGGCGGCCCACCACGGCAACGTGCCGGGCGGCGCCGCGATCATGACCGAGGCGCGGGCGTTGGCCGACCTCTGACACCACGGCGGTCGCGGGTCAACCGGTGACGGCTTTCAAGCGGTCGAGGGCGTCGCGCATTGTCCGCGCCAGGTCTGGGCCGTCCGGCTCGCTGATCCAGCGTTCGAAGGCGACACGGAACACGACGATCCCCGCCTCGGCGGCCAGGCTCGCATCGGGCTCGGCGACGCCGCGCCGGCGGAGGCCGTCGGCCAGGGCGGTGGACAGCGACGCCATCTTGATCAATTCGCGTTCTCGCAGTTCCGGGTTGCTGTTGATGACGGACTGGCGCTGCCGGGAGCGCTGGTGGTTCTGTCCGAGCAGCGCGGCGGCCGCGTCGAGGGCGGCGCCGACGGCCTGCATGGGGGAGGCCGCTTCGGGCGCCGCGACCAACGCGTCCACGAGCCGGGCCTGCAACTCGGCCGAGCCGGCGAACAGGACCTCGCGCTTGTCGGCGAAATGCCGGAAGAAGGTGCGGGCGGTGAGCCCGGCCCGGGCGGCGATCTCGGCGACCGTGGTCTGCTCGAAGCCGCGCGAGACATAGAGCTCCAGCGCCGCCTCGCGGAGCCGGCCGCTCGCGTCTGCCTCCCATCGCGCCATGGCCGATGAGTCTAGTCATGTCACTTGGTGACATCACCTGGTACGGTGGTGATGTCATCAAGTGACATCACTGGAGGAATCTCATGCGCATCTTCGTCACCGGCGCGAGCGGGTGGATCGGCTCCGCGGTCATCCCCGAACTGCTCGACGCCGGGCACAAGGTCGTCGGCCTCGCCCGCTCCGACACCGCTGCCGCGTCGGTCGCCGCCCTGGGCGCCGACGTCCAGCGCGGTAACCTCGACGATCTCGACGGCCTGCGGGCCGCCGCGGCCGCTTCCGACGGGGTGGTCCACCTGGGCTACAACCACGACTTCTCCCGGATGGCGGACGCGGCGCGCACCGACCGGGCCGTGATCGACACGATCGGCGCCGAACTCGCGGGCACCGACCGGCCGTTCGTCGTCGCCGCCGGCGTACTCGGGCTGGCGTCCGGCCGGGTCGCCACCGAGTCGGACGAGCCGGACCCACGCGCCCACCCGCGGATCGCTGGCGCCCGGGCGGCGCTGGCATTGGCCGCACGGGGCGTCCGGTCGTCGGCCGTGCGCTTCGCGCCCACGGTGCACGGGCCCGGGGACTACGGCTTCCTGGCCGTGCTGATCGAGATCGCCCGCGACAAGGGCGTTTCCGCCTACATCGACGAGGGCACCAACCGCTGGTCGGCGGTGCACCGGCTGGATGCCGCCAAGCTGGTGCGCCTGGCCGTCACGGACGCACCGGCCGGCTCGGCCCTGCACGCCGTCGCCGACGAGGGCGTGCCCAGCCGGGCGATCGCCGAGGCCATCGGCCGCGGCCTCGACGTGCCGGTGGTCTCCATCCCGGCGGCCGACGCCGCAGAGCACTTCGGCTGGATCGGGCGCTTCTTCGCTACCGACGGCCCGGCCTCGAGCGAGGCGACCCGCCGGCTGCTCGGCTGGGAGCCGACACATCCTGGCCTGATCGAGGACCTGGCCGTCGGCCACTATTTCGCTAGCTGACCCCAACCGGGCGGAACTGGACGCTGACCCGAGGGCCGACCTTCTTGGCGGTCTTCGGGATGGCGTGCTCCCAGGTGCGCTGGCAGGAGCCGCCCATGACGACCAGGTCACCGTGGCCGAGCGGGAACCTGAGGGTGTCGCCGCCACCGCCGCGTGGGCGCAGCATCAACGGCCGGGGTGAGCCGAACGAGACGATCGCGACCAGCGTGTCCTGGCTCGACGAGCGACCCGTGGTGTCGCCGTGCCAGGCGACGCTGTCGCGGCCGTCGCGGTAGAGGCACATGCCGGTCGTGACGAACGGCTCGCGCAACTCCTCGGCGTAGTAGGCGGTCAGTCGCTCCCGGGCTTCGGTCAGCAGCGGGTGCGGCAACTCCTCGCCGACGTCATACCAGCGGAGCAGACGCGGGACGTCGACCTCGCGCTCGTACATCTCGCGTCGCTCCGCCCGCCAGCCGATGTCGCCGAGGAGCGTTTCCAGGATCGACTCGGAGCCGTCGACCCAGGCGGGGAGGTGGTCGACCCAGGCCCCGCGGGTGAGCGTCGTGCGCTGGACGCGATCTTCCAGTTGACCGAGGGTCGGCTCGTCGACCAGGTCAAACATCGAGGGCTGATGTGCGATCCCGTGCATAACCGCAGCGTAGCGCCCCTTCGTACAAGAGTGCTAACGCCTTCCTTGATCCCTTAGGTTGGTGAACGTGATCACGGAGACGAGGGTCGACCCGGAGACCGGTGAGTGGCGGCTGAGTGCGCCGCGGCGGGCGCAGCGGCCGGACGACGCGCGGCCGGCCCCGGCTGGCTGTCCGTTCTGTGCGGGTCACGAGGACCAGACGCCGCCCGAGCGGATGCGCATGCCGGCCGGCGACGGTCCGTGGCGGGTGCGGGCGTTCGCCAACAAGTTCCCGATCGTGGGCCCAGGAGGACCAGAGGGGAGTACGGCGACCGGCCTGTTCTCTCGATTCCCGGCGACCGGCGACCACGAGGTGCTCGTCGAGTCGCCGGAGCACGACTGGGACCTGCGGTTCGCCAGCACCGACAAGGCGCTCGAGGTGCTGCTCGGGCTGCGCGAGCGGGCCCGGGCGCTGGCCGTGCGGCGACCGGCCGCGGTCGTGGTGTTCCGCAACTACGGCGCCGCCGCGGGTGCCTCGCTGCGCCACCCGCACAGCCAACTCGTCGCGCTCGACCAGGCGCCGCCCGGTCTGGCCGCGCGCTGGCGACTGGCCCGCGGACACTACGCCGACACCGGGCGCCGGTTGGTCGACGACCTCGCGGCCGCCGAGCGGGCCGCGGGCGAGCGGCTCGTCGCCGACAACGGAGTGCTGGTCTATCAGCCGTACGCGGCCTCCGTGCCCCAGCAGACCGTGCTCGTGCCCGATGACGGCCGTGGCTCGCTCGCGGACGCCACCGACGACGGGCTCGCGGCCGTCGCCAAGGCCCTGCCGGCGCTGCTTCGCGGGCTGGCCGAGGTGCTGGGCGACCCGGCCTACAACTTGGTCGTCCACGCTGGACCTTCTGATGTAGACAGCTCACGCTGGTGTCAATGGCACGTCGAGATCTTCCCGCGTACGACGACGTTCGCCGGTCTCGAACTTGCCACCGGCCTGTTGGTCAACCCCAGCCGGCCCGAGGAGACCGCGCCGGAGTTGGCCAAGGCGATGTCAGCCGCCGGACGGTAGCCGCTGCGCGCGGTAGCCGGTGCGGAAGAAGCCGCGGACCGATCGCCCGCCGATGCCGAGGTTGTGGGTGAACGTCGTCGGGGCGGCACCGGTCGTGAAGGTGATCGCGATATCGTCCCGGCGGCCGCGGTTGGGGTCGTAGACCTTGACCGTGATCTGGTCGCCGGCGTTGGCGTAGCCGTAGGCCAGCACCTGATGGTTGAGCGCCAGGTCGCGGGGCTGCCGCGACGCCACGGTGATCACGCCGAGTGGCACCGGCGCGCCGCGGTCGAGTTCACCCCGGATGGCCGGCCACTCGTCGCTGACGGTGCGGTAGGCGATGCCGCGCCGGGTCAGCAGTGGGCGGCCGAAGAGTTGAAAGCCGGGTGCGTCGGCGTCGGGCATGCCCATCCACTCGTAGTATTTCGCGACGCCGCCGGGTAGTCGCCACGACTCCAGCAGGCGACGCACGATGAACGCGTAGAGCGGCGTGCCCAAAGCCGGCCGGTTGGCGGGCGGCGGCTTGCCGGCATTCCAGTAGTCGAGGGCGGCGAACACCATGCCACCGCACAGGCCACCGTTGGCCTTGCCGAACGGCACATCGCCGAACGGGGTCGGCACGACGACGGCGGGTTGGGCGGGCCACACGTTGTCGAAGGTGAACCCGTGTCGCGACGGCAGGAAGCTATCCGGCACCTTCCCTCCCTCGGCTGGTTGTCCACAGGGGTCGCCCGGCGGCGGCGCTTTCTCTAGATTGAGCCGGGACGATTGGAGATGCAATGGCGCAGCCGCTGCTCGCTTTCAGCATCGACGATGTCGGCGCGCTCGCCGACACGATCAGCAAGGCGACGCTGGCCGCCGCCGCGGTCGTCGCCGTCGTGGTGATCCTGGTCGGGTTGTCCCGGGCGATCCGCGACCGGTTGCGGCAACAGCTGGTCATCAGCGACACCGCGCCCCTGCCCGCGGCGATCGCGGGCAGCGAGGGCGAGGCGTTGACCCTGTCGCCGTGGTTGCGGCAACGGGTGCAGGCGGCCCTGGCCGACGAGGCCGCCGCGGCCCGCGGGATCGTCGACGACGTCTTCCAGCGCGACGTGCGGTTGCAGCGGCTGCCGACCGAGATCGCGATCACCGACGACACCGAGGCGATCACCTCGGCGGCCAAAGACACGATGGCGACAGTGGCCAACGGCCTGCGGGCGGTCGCGCCCGGCCAGGCCGACGGCATCCTCGGCGCGCTCAGCTCGGCGCTGCCCAACCCGCGTGGCTGTCTCGTCCAGACCGCGCCGCTGCTGCGCGGTGAGAGCGGCAACCAGCGGTTGGGCCTCGCGATCGAGTTGCACGAGCTCGACGGCTCGCCGATCGCGGCGACGACGCTGTGGGAGCCGCCCGGGATCGACCCGGCCGGGCAGTCCTGGCAGGAACGGCTGGTCACGCTCATCGAGCCGGCCGCGCACTGGGTGGCGCTGCGGCTGGTCGCCCGCCGGCTGCGGGCAACCCCGGCGCGTTCGCTGCGGGTGCCGTGGCTGAGCCGCCGAAAGACCCTGGCCACCCGGCTCGAGCTGCAGCGGATGCTGGCGGCGGCGCTGACGCTCGACGCGATGAAGGAATACGCCGACCACTCGCTGGCCTTCGGCGCGGAGGCGCTGGACGACCTCTCACAGGTCGGCACGGCGCTGCGGGCCTACCACCGCCCGGCGTCGATTCGCGGCGCGGTGCAGGAGCGTCTGGGCTTCGCCTACCGCGTCGAAAACGTCGAGGCCAAGGCCCGTCGCGCGTTCCTCGACGCCAGCGAGAGCTGGGGCGAGGCCGAGCAGCGGCTGGTCACCAACCCCGGTGACAACGCCGGTTCGGCGACGGCGACGGAACTGGCCGACGAGCGCGAGCGTCAACGCGTCCGCCGGCTCAAGTGCGCCCTGCTCTCCGGCGACCCCGCGGCAACCGCGGTGGCGGCCGAGGAGCTGCGCGACCAGCCACCCAAGGCCGCCTCCGACTCGAGCACCCTCTATGCGATCGCCTGCCTCTATTCCTGCGCGGCCGAGCGGGTCGAGTCCGCCGCCTACCTGCCCCTCGCCTGGGCAAACCTCGGGCGCGCGCTGCTCGCCACGACCGAAGAGCTGGTGTGGGACCAGGCCCGCGCCGACCCGGAACTGGCGTTCCTGACCGACCGCCAACGCTTCGTCGACGACCTCAACCACACCTGGGCGGTGCGCCGCCGCAAGAAGGCGCCACCGCTGCTGAGCGCGGAAACCGAGGCCATCGTGATGGCCGCGGTGACCCGCCTGGCCCAGCTGACCCGAACACCCGCCCCGCGGCCAACGGAAAACGACGCGGTCTGACACGCACACCGTCCGTGACGCTGTGCAACTAGGTCGGATACTGGCGCGGGTCGTACGGTATGCCGATCCCGGCCACGATCAGTAGTTCCGCGGCCTCGACGCGCGGAGCGCACGGGAACCGGCCGGCGCACTCGGGAAGAGCGCACCGCGTCGGGTCGTCAGGATCTCGGGTGTGCTCCAGGTAGGTGCGGTTCCACGCCTCCACCTGGGCCGGATCGGGACGCTTGAAGAACATCGCCGGGCTCCTTGAGCGGTCCGTGGCAGACAGCGGCCCGGAGCTCGGGTCACGGACCGCTGCCGCCGCCGGCCGGTGCCCGGGTTCCCGCGGGGGATCACGCTGGGGCGTGCGCGGGATCGGGCATGGCCTTCTGGAGTCGCCGGGGCGGGTCGGTGACAGGTCGCCGGGCCCGCCCCGGCTCGGAACGGGCACGGTGCCCGAACCGGGGGTGAAGGAGCCCGTTCTCAAGCGCCAACTCGGAAAGCGAGCACCTTCAGATACACATGCTGTCAGGGCAACTCTGGCACGTCTACATTGCCTCGCAACTTTGGTTAGTCGTCTTGTAGTTGCAAGATTGCAAACGGGGTGATCTACTGGACAGGCCAACTCGGAAGTGAGCCGATGTCCCCTTACAAGCCGGACTACCGACGTGTCGCCGACGACCTCCGTGAGCAGATCAAGGACGGTCGACTGGCGCCGGGTGCCAAGCTGCCGACCAAGCGCGAGATGTGCGCGCAATACGGCGTGAGCAGCCAGACGATCGAGTCCGCCATGTTGGTCCTCAAGACCGAGGGCCTGCTCGACGGCCGCCAGGGCAAGGGTGTCTACGTTGCCCGTCCGGAGAGCGAGGGGTGACCGTCGACCTCATCTCGGTCGACGACGTCGAAGCGGCGGCCCAGGCGATTGCCGGCTCCGTGGTGCGCACCACCGTGCTGCCGGCCGTCTGGGCCCCCGGCCTGCACCTCAAGCCCGAAAGCCTGCAACCCGTCGGCTCGTTCAAGCTCCGCGGCGCCACCAACGCGGTTTCCCGGCTGACTCCGGAGCAGCGCGCCCGCGGCGTGGTCACGCACTCGTCCGGCAACCACGGCCAGGCTCTCGCCTACGCGGCCCGGGTCTACGGCGCACCGTGCGTGGTGGTCATTCCGGACACGGCACCAAAGATCAAGATTGCCGCCGTACGCGACATCGGTGCCGAAATCCTGATGGTCCCGCCGAGCCGGCGCGCGGCCGAGGCGCAGCGGTTGGCCGACGAGCGCGGGCTGACGCTGATCCCGCCCTACGACCACCGCGACATCATCGCCGGGCAGGGCACGGTCGGCCTGGAGATCCTCGCCGACTGCCCCGACGTCGAGGTGGTGCTGGTCCCGGTCGGCGGCGGCGGGCTCGCCTCCGGCGTGGCGACCGCGGTCAAGGCCCGCCGGCCCGAGGTCAAGGTGTTCGGTGTGGAGCCCGAACTCGCCGGCGACGCGCACGAGTCGCTGGAGCGCGGCACGCTGGTCAACTGGGACGTGGCCGACCTGGTGCGCACCAGCGCCGACGGGCTGCGGGTGCCGTTGAGCGAGTTGACCTTCGCGCACCTCAAGGCCCGGCTCGACGGCATCATCACCGTCACCGAGGCCCAGATCGCCGCCGCGACCGCCCGCCTGGTGCAGCGGTCCCGGCTCGTCGTCGAGCCGAGCGGCGCGGTGGCGTCGGCCGCGTTCCTCTTCCGCCGCGACCAGATGCCGCAGGGCCGCACGGTCGCGGTCATCTCGGGCGGCAACGTCGATCCCGCCGTCCTGTCGGTGGCGGCAACCGCCTGAATATCTCGAGGGTCGATTGGGTAATGACTTCGCCGTCCCGACAAACCGAGGAGTGACGGCATGTCCTACCCGACCAGCCCCGCACGGCCGCGTAGCTCGGCCGCCCGCATCTGCACCATCATCGCCTTCGTCTTCGCCGTGCTCGCGGTGCTCATCTCGCCGCTGATCTTCGGCCTGCTCGGCCTGATCCTGGGCATCGTCGCCGCCGTGCTCGGCGACAAGCCACTCGGCTGGTACGCCGCCGGCGCCAGCGTGGTCGGCGCGGTGCTCGGCATCATCATCGGCGCCGCGTTGACGAGCTGACGTACATGACGCGGGGGCCTATCCGGTTACCGGATAGGCCCCTTGGTCAATGAGGCGGCCACCGCCTGAGCTGGCCGCTGAGTTGTCTAGTCGGCGAGGCCGCTCCGTTGTTTAGTCGGCTAGGCCGACGCGATCAAGGATCCAGGCCGCGATGAAGGCCTCGTCCTTCCAGGCGTCGTAGCGGCCGCTCGGGCCGCCGTGGCCGGCGCCCATCTCGGTTTTGAGCAGGTAGTGCCCGCGCTCCGCGGTGGCGCGCAGCCGGGCGATCCACTTTGTCGGCTCGTGGTAGAGCACCCGGGTGTCGTTGAGGCTGCTGGCGGCCAGGATCGCCGGATAGTCCATATCGGAGACGTTCTCGTAGGGCGAGTAGGACTTCATGTAGGCGTAGACCTCGGGATCGGCGAGCGGGTTGCCCCACTCTTCCCACTCCATCACGGTCAGCGGCAGCGACGGGTCCAAGATAGACGTCAGCGGGTCCACAAAGGGCACCTCGGCCACGATCGCGGTGAACGCCTGCGGTGCCAGGTTGGCCACCGCACCCATCAGCAGACCACCGGCCGAGCCGCCGCGGGCGACGAGCCGGTCGGGCGAGGTCCAGCCGGCCTTGGCGAGGTGCTGCGCGCAGGCGACGAAGTCGGTGAACGTGTTCTTCTTGGCCAGCAGCTTGCCGTCCTCATACCACCGCCGGCCCATCTCGCCGCCGCCGCGCACGTGCGCCACCGCGAAGACCATGCCGCGGTCGAGCAACGAGAGGCGGGGCACCGAGAACCACGGGTCCATCGACGCCTCGTACGATCCGTATCCATAGAGGACACAAGGGGCCGAGCCGTCGCGTGGCGTGCCCTTGTGGCGGATCAGCGAGATCGGCACCCGGGTGCCGTCGTCGGCCAGCGCCCACTCGCGGTGCTGCTCGTAGTCGGCCGGGTCGAACTCGCGCCCGTCGGGCCCGCGGAGCACCGGCTTGCGCTTGCGCAGGATCAGCTCACCGGTGGCCAGGTCGTAGTCGTACACCGACTCCGGCGTGGTCAGTGACGTGTAACGCAGCCGTACGCTGGCGGTCTGGTATTCCGGGTTTGAATCGATGTTGACGCTGTAGATCGGCTCCGGGAACCGCATGTCATAGCCGTCGGTCTCACCGAGCGGCAGGATCCGCAGGCCGCTGAGGCCGTCGCGGCGCAGCGAGATGACCAGGTGCTCGGCGAACGCGTCGACCGATTCGAGCCGGGTGCCGGGCGCGTGCGGCACCATCGTCACCCAGCCGGACGGATCATCGACCGAGGTGTAGGCCAACTCGAAGTCTTCGGCGCCGTCGTTGTGCAGGATCAGGAAGCGGTGCCCGTGGTGCTCGACGGAGTATTCGACGCCCTGCCGCCGCGGCGCGATCAACGCCGGCTCGGCGGTCGGGTCGTCGGCCGGGATCACCCGGACCTCGCTGGTGATCTTGCTGCCGGCCTCGATCAGGATGTAGCGCTGCGAGCGGGTCAGGTCGACGCCGACCCAGAACCGCTCGTCCAACTCCTCGTAGACGATCACGTCGTCGCCGGTCGGTGCGCCGACGGTGTGCCGCCAGACGCGGTGCGGGCGCCACGCGTCGTCGACGGTCAGATAGAAGAGCGTGCCACCGTCGTACGACCAGGCGGTGCCGTAGAAGGTGTCGGGTACCTCGTCGGCCAGCACCTCGCCACTGCGCAGGTCTTTGATCCTGAGGGTGAAGCGCTCGTCACCGGTGAAGTCGGTCGAGTAGGCCAGGCGGTTGCCGTCGGGGCTGACGTCGAACGCGCCCAGCGAGAAGAACTCGTGCCCCTCGGCGAGCGCGTTGCCGTCGAGCAGGATCTGCTCACCCGGCAGCGGTGCGCCGTCGCCGGTGGTGGGCGGCGTCGTCTCGGCCGGGTCGCCGGCCGGAACCCGGCAGTGGATCGGATACTGCTGGCCTTCGACGGTGCGGGTGTAGTACCAGAACTGCCCCATCCGGGTGGGCACCGACAGGTCGGTCTCCTGGGTGCGTGCCCGGATCTCGCCGAACAGCTTCTCCCGCAGCGGCGCGAGGTGTGCCGTCACGGCCTCGGTGTAGCTGTTCTCGGCCTTGAGGTAGTCGAGGGTGTCGGGATCGTCCTTTTCCGCGAGCCATGCGTACTCGTCGACGATGGTGTCGCCGTGGTGGGTGCGTTCGCGCTGGACCCGCTTCGCGACAGGGGGCTTTGACTCGTCGGTCACGGAAGTCACGCTACCCGGCCGGCTGTGGACGGTCGTTGCAGGCCATTCGAACATGTGTACGATTACGCCATGACCACGCCAGGCGGCTCCGACGTCGGGCGGCGCCTGGCGGCGATCTGTGGCACAGAGTTCGCGCGTGAAGCCGGCCCCGCCGACGAGGTCGCCGGCGTGCCCGCCCGCTGGGTCGCCGCGCCCGGCACGGTCGAGGCGGCCGCGGCCGTCCTGTCGCTGGCGGCGGCCGGCAACCTCGCGGTGATCCCGCGCGGCGCCGCGACCAAGCTCGACTGGGGCGCCCCGCCGGCCCGGCTCGACCTGCTCGTCGACACCGGCCGGCTGGCCGGCATCTGGCACCGCGACGCCGGCGAGCTCACCGTCGAGGTCGGCGCCGGCACCCCACTCCGCGCGGTCCAGGCCACGCTTGGCCAGCGCGGTCACCGCCTGGCCTGCGACCCACGCTCGGCCGGCGCCACCATCGGCGGCATCCTGGCGGCCGACGAGGCCGGCCCGCTGCGCCATCGCTACGGCACGCCGTGCGAGCAGGTGATCGGCGTGAGCTACGTCGACGCCGAGGGCCGGCTGCATCATGCCGACGGCTGGTCGATGCGCGCCGCCGACGGCCCGGGCCTCAACCAGGTGCTGTGCGGTTCGCAGGGCGCGCTCGCGCTGCTGGTCTCGGCGACACTGCGCACCCAGGCCGCTCCGGCGGCGCGGGTCTGGGTGACGCGCTCGGTCTGGACGCCGCTCGAGGTGCACGACCTGGTCCGCCAGGCGCTGGCCGGCGCGGTCGCCCCGTCGGCGATCGAGGTCGACCTGCCGGCCCACCGCGCGGCGCTGATCCCGCGCCAACGCAGCCGCCAGGGCCCTGGCACGGTCGCCCTGCTCCTAGAGGGCGGGCGGGCCGAAGTCCTCGACCGCGCCGAGCAACTGATCACACTGTTGAGCGGCGACGCCCGCGCTTTCGAGACCCCGCCGCGCTGGTGGCATCGCTACCCGTTCGAGCCGGGCGAGGTGGCGCTGCGGTTGCAGGTGCCGATCAGCGACCTGCACGCCGCGATCTACGCGCTACGCGACGCGGTCGGCGGCCCGGTCCCGGTCCGCGGCGCCGCCGGCACGGGCGTCGTCCACGCGGCGCTCCCTGCCAGCCTGGGCGTCGACCGCGTGTCGGCGATCCTGACCGCCGTCCGCGGCGTCCTGCTCTTCCGTGGCGGCACGTGCGTGGTCACCTCGGCGCCACCGGTGGTCCGCCAGTCGATCGACCTGTGGGGGCCGGTGGCCGCCCTCCCGACGCTGCGGGAGGTGAAGCAACGATTCGACCCACACCGGCGCATGGCGCCTGGCCGCTACATCGGCGGCCTCTGAACTCGGGGCGCCGGGCTTGTCCGCTCGAGAGCCCCTGATCCTCGGTGCTGGTCGCCCGCGATGGCGCCGCCGGGCCGGTCTGGCTTGGGCCGGTCTGGGTCGGGTTGGGCCGGGTACGCCGGCGATCCGGTCGGGCGGGGGACGCCGGCGATTCGGTTGGGCGGGGGACGCCGGCGATCCGGTTGGGCGGGGGACGCCGGCGATCCGGTTGGGCCGGGGACGCCGGCGATCCGGTTGGGCCGGACGCGCTCGGCAACCCGGCTGGGCCAGGCTGGGCCGGCAACCCGGCTAGGCCAGGCTGGGCCGGGCAAGCCCGGCAACCTAGGGCCTGAAGAGGCAAGGCGGAGCCGTGGTCGTCGTGCTGTTGCGGCGCCGTTGGCCGCTCAAGGGATGTGCCTGGGGTCGCCAGGGGCCATTCAGAATGGTCTCGCCTTCGGCGATGGCGCCGGTTGGCCGCCCCGGGACCCGCCTGGGGCCGGCGGAGGCCGCGCCGAGGGCTTGACGGTCCTGCCTTTGGCGCGCCGTTGGACGGCCAGCGATGTGCCCGGGGCACCGCCGGCGCCAAGCCGACGACTTAGGTTTTCAGTGGCGCCCAAGGTGGCCTCGGCGCTGAGCTCGATTGTGGCGCCGACGGCACCGTGTCAGGCCGGGCTGCTCTTCTTGCCGGGGGCGACGATCTCATGGACCAGGCCATACTCGCGCGCCTCTTCGGCGGTGAGTTGGCGGCCGCGCGACATGTCGTCTTCGACGCGGCTGCGGGGCTGGCCGGTGGCCTCGGCGATCCGCACGATCAGGTCGTCGAGGGCGCGGAGGTGTTGGCCCGCGGCGTGGGCGACATCTTCGGCGGTCCCGGCGACGCCGGCGGCGCGGGGCTCGCGGAGGCGGAAGCGGCTGTGTGGGAAGGCCTTGCGGTGCGGCGCGACGGCATACAGCCCGACCGCGGCGCCGCCGATCTCGGCTGAGGCCAGTGCGTGTACCGGCGCGTGCATGACGTCAACCGCGTCGATGACGGCGAAGACGGCGTCGAGGTCGCCGTCGGGGCTGCGCAGGTGCAGCTCGACCGGGTCGCCGCCCTGCACGTCGAGGGTCATCAGCGCGGCCACCGTCCGGGTGGCGGCCGCGCCGGTCACCGAGCCCTGCAGGATGACGATGCGCCGGTCGAAGAGCTTCTCCTCGAGCCACGGGGATAGCGACGGCCCGCTGTCAAGGGCCGGCGGCGGCTGGTCGGACCACTGCGGGCTCCCGGGCGTGATGTTCCACCGGCGTGGCCGGTCGTCGAGCGGCATCCTCGTCAGTCCCTCCGTCGTCACCGAACCTGAACTGGAACCGGCTACCGATCGCCGACACCATCCTCCACAGTCGACAGCGCAGCGTCACGCGGCTCAAAGGCCGTGTCCCGAGGCCTGCGGCGGGCCAAATGCGGTTGGCGGCGTCTCGGGGTAACCGAGAAGAGACCGTTCGGCTCGCGATGATCGACGGGACACGGGCCCAGGCGCCAGGCCGCGCGGGTTCAACCGAGAGGTCGGCCCTACAGCCGACCGTATACCCGCCGGGAGGTCGGGGCTCGTCCGTTCGCGGCCGGCGAACACCGGCCGGCCTACGGCGGCGCCGGCGAACACCGGCCGGGCTGCGGCGGCGCCGGCACACCGGCCGCCCCCGGCGGCGCCGGCACACCGGCCGGGCTACGGCGGCGCCGGCGGACACCAGCCGCCCCCCCGCCGGCGCCGGCGAACACGGGCCGGGCTACGCCGACGCCGGCGAATACCGGCCGGCCTACGATGGCGCCGGCGCCCGCGCCGGCACGGGACCGACCGGCTCCGTCTTCTCGGCCGTGACCTTGCCGCCGGGGTGGAACAGCGCGAAACACAGCGCCACGAAGAGGGCTACCGCCATGCCGTAGAAGACGACGCGGGAGGCTTCGGCGTAGTCGCGCTGGATGGCCGCGAACGCGGCGCCGCGGATCGAGGGTGGCAGGGAGTCGGCCGACGTGCTGGCGCCCGCGGTCGACGACATCAGCGAGTTGGCCGCCGCCGTCGCGTCGGCGCGCGGCACGCCCAGGCCGGTCAGCGAATCCGTGATTTTGCCGCGGCCGACCTGGATGAGGATCGTGCCGAGGATGGCCAGGCTCAGGCTCGACCCGAAGTTTCGCAGCGTCTGGGTGATGCCGGTGACCTCGCCGTACGACGCGTTGATGGCCCGGTTGACCGCGTCCGTGCTGGCCGGGCCCAGGAAGAAGCCGATGCCGGCGCCGGAGAGGACGATCCAGTACCACTGGTGGTCCTGCTGGAGCGTGGTCAGGCTGTTGGCCCAGAACGCGAAACCGATCGTGCCGAGCACGCAACCACCGATCATCGGGCGCCGGGCACCGCCCTTGTCGAGCATCCGGCCACCGATCTGCGCGGCCACCACGAAGCCGCCGAAGAAGATCAGCAGATAGAGGCCGGCGCCGTTGGCGGACTGGCCCAGCGAGAGCTGCGCGTAGACGCTGGCGAAGAAGAACATCGGCACGAACGCCATCAGGCCGAAGAACAGCACCGCGTTGTCGATCGTGAACGCCCGGTCCCGGAAGATCCGGACCTTGATCAGCGGGACCTCGGTGCGCGACTCGACGAACACGAAGATCACGAGAAGTACGACGCCCGCGACGATGCTCAGCCAGGTGCGCCAACTGTCCCAGCCCCACGTGCTCGCCTGCTGCAGACCGAGCACGCTCAGCGCCATGCCCGCGACGATCAGGCACGCACCGCGCCAGTCGAGCTTCTCGCGGCGGTGCGCCGGGTTGACCTTGGCGATCAAGGTCAAGACAACCGCGATGATCGCCACGGGTACGTTCACCCAGAAGATGGCCCGCCACGTGTACTGGGTGAGCCAGCCGCCCAGGATCGGGCCGATCGCGGTCAGGCCGCCGCTGACGCCGAAGAAGATCGCCAGCGCCCGGCCGCGCTGCTGAAGTGGGAAGGCCGCCACCACGATGGCCAGGGCAGCGGGGAACAGCAGCGCCGCGCCGAAGCCCTGGATGACCCGGAAGATGATCAGCCAGGCCTCGGCGCCGTCGCCGGAGGGCGTCGCGCCGCACAGGGCCGACGAGACCGCGAAGATCGTGACGCCGATCAGCACCATCCGGCGGTGGCCGAGGATGTCCGCGAGCCGGCCGCCGAACGCGAAGAAGGCGGACAGGGACAGCAGGTACCCGTTGATCACCCACTGGATGGCCGACGCCGAGATGTCCAGCTCACCGGAGATGTCCGGCACCGCGATCGACACGATCGTCTGGTCGATGAACGTCATCGCGACGGCGAACACCATCGCCGCGAGCGCGGTGTACTTGTTCGACCCGGGCGCGGTGGTGGGGGTGGCCATTGAACAACGCTAAACGGACATAGACCTCAGCGTGTCGGATTCGGCGTGGCGGCTACGCACTGCATTCCCTCGAACGAGGTCACCCGGGTGCGGAAGCCGGCGGCGACGAAGCGGGCGGCCGCCCGCGCGGCGATCTGGTCCGAGCGCCCGGCCGTCGGGCCCCGCCCCCAGCAGGCGAACATCGTGCCGCCCGGCACCAGCAACCGGCGCAGCAGCGCGAGTTCCTCCTGCGCCGGGCTGGTCCAGAACAGGTTGACGTTGTTGGAGAACACCTTGTCGAACGAGTGGTCGGCCAGTCGCGCCAGGCCGTCGAACGTGAACGGGGCCTGGAAGACCGTCGCCCGTCCCGCGGCGACGCACGAGGCATTGCGGGCTAGCGTCTTCTTCACCGCCGTCGCGGACCGGTCGATCGCCGTGACCGACCCGGTGCTGAGCCGGGCACAGACCAACTCCACCGCCGTGCCGCCACCGCAGCCGATCTCCAAGATGCGCTCACCCGGCGCCGGATCGACCCGATCCACCGACCAGCGGATCCGATCCACGATCAACCCCCAGAGCCCGTCCGGGCACGACACACGAGGCGGGCCTATCCGGGTAGGAAGTCGTTGCGCAGCACCAGGATCGCGATGTCGTCGCGCGGAGTGTCGGCCGAGAAGCCGAGCACTGTCGTCTTCAGCCGCGCCGCGACGACCTCGGCGGAGTAGCCGGCCAGCGGCGCGGCGGCGTCGCGCAGCCGCTCCGGGCCGAACAGGTCGCGCCCGCGCCGCCGCTCGGTGACCCCGTCGGTGTAGAACACCAGCGCGTCGCCGGGGCGCAGGGTCAACTCGGCGACCGGCGTCGCGACCTCGTCGAGGAGACCGAGCGCGGTGCCGCCCGTACCCACGAAGGTGGCTCTGCCGTCGGCACGGACCGCGACCGGCCGGTCGTGCCCGGCCAGGTGGAGCGAGACGGCGAGGGCGCCCTCGCCGGCGGCGGCCGGGCCGACCGCGGCCAGGGCCAGCGTGCAATAGCGCCCGGCGCCGCGTTCGACCAGCGTCTCGTTGAGCCGCTGGAGCGCCTCGGGCAGCGGCCGGCCGTCGTGCACCAGCACTCGGATCACGTCGCGGACCAGGCCGGTGACCGCCGCCGCCGGCACACCCTTGCCGGACACGTCGCCGACGACCACCAGCCAGCGGTCGTCGGGCAGCGGCACCACGTCGTAGAAGTCACCGCCGACCTCGGCGGCGTCGCCGGTCGGCACGTATTCGGCAGCGAAGCCGATGCCCTTGACCACCGGCAGCACCGGCGGCAGCAGTGACTGTTGCAGCGTGTGCGCGACCTTGCGGCGCTCTTCGTGGATCCGCGCGTTCTCGATCGCGAGCGCGGCCCGGCGGGCCACGTCTTCGATCACCGCGACCTCGTCGGGGTCGTGCCGGTGCCGCTGGGGCCGGCCGACGGCGAGGGTGCCGAGCCGCTGCCCGCGCGCGACCAACGGCACGGCGAAGCCTTCCATCGGCGGCCCGAGCGGCACCTGCGACTCGGTCCGCGACGCCTCGCGCAGCCGCGCCAGCATCGACTCGGGCCCGGTCTCGGCGAGCACGGCATGCAGCCGCGGCAACACCGACTCGTCGGCGTGGCTGGCCGCGGCCAGGTCGAGCCGCCCCCACTCGTCGGTGGTGTGCACCGCGCACCACTGGCCGAGGCGCGGCACCACGAGCTGCGGGATCAGAGCCATCGTCAGGTGTACGTCGAGCGACTGCGCCAGCAACTCGCTCGCCTCGGCCAGGAACGTCAGCCAGCTCTGCCGGCGCAGGTCGACCCGGCGCAACCGGTCGTTCTCGACGTAGAGCGAGAGCCGCTCGGCAACCAGCGCGGCGAGGGGCCGTGCGTACGCCGACGGCGCGGCGTCCAACTCGAGCTCGCCGCTGTAGGGCCGGTTCACCGCCAGCGCGACCCGCACCAGCTCGTCGTCGGGCCGCGGCGGCCGACCGTAGCGGGCCAACGCCCGCGGGCCCGCGCCGTCGCCGCGGTCGAGCCGGACCATGCCGCCGGCCGCACCGACCATCTCGGCCACCCGGTGCAGCAGGTGGGCGGCGAAGTCGGGCAGCGGATCGTCGGAGTAGGGATCCGGCGCGGTCTGGCTGAGTGCGGCCATCTCGGTCGCGGTAGGCGTCGGCCCGGGCAGCGGCGTGGGTCCGGCCGGCGCGCTGCCGAGCACGGCTCCGGTGGCGAGCTGCCGGGGCACCACCGCCTGCGCGGGCGGCGCCGCGGCGGCGGGCCGGTCGAGCCGGAACCAGACACCCTTGCGGGCGCCTTCGTGGATCGTTCCCCACCGGGCCGCGAAGTGGTCGACGAGCAGTAGCCCACGCCCTCTTTCCGATATTTCAGAAATTTCGGAAAGGTCGGCGGTGTCGGGCCGCGGCCGGGCCAGCACCGTCTCGATCGGCCCACCGGCGAAGTCGGTCACCGTCACGGTGAGCCCGACGCCGTCGGCGGCGACCTCGATGTCGAGCTCGGTGCCGGCGTGCACGACGGCGTTGGTGGACAGCTCCGTGGTCAGCAGCAGCGCCTCGTTGCTGAGATCATCAAGCCCGGCCTCGGCCAGCACGGCCCGCACCAACGCCCGGGCCGCGGCCGGCGTGCGCCGGTCGGCGGGCAGCCGCACATGACGGATGTGCTCGACCTGGCCCGCGACGACCTCCCCTGACACGCTTAGCATCCTGCCCCGCCGGGGCGGAATGTTCCAAGCCGCCCGGTCTGGCAGCGCTCGGGCATGTCTCACGGATCATGTCGCAAGTCACCAGGCCGGGCCGCCCCCGGCGGCAGACCGGGTCGATGCGGGACGAAGCCGAATGATCCGGAGTGACCGCCGGAATGTGGCACCGGTCTCAGGTTGGCCGCCGCTCAGGTCCGGATATCTCCGGAAACCACCGCTCATCGACAAGACGAGGGCGATCCGCGGCGCTGGCCCTCGCGCTTGTCGCGCGGCAAAGGCCATGATGGGAGGGCTGCCGGCGGCCTCCCCCCGCCGAAACCTCATAAGCAGACCGAGCGAGGAACCATGACCACGGCGAAAACGATCACCGCCGCGGACCAGTCCGCCGCTGACGAGTCCCTTCAGCTTCGGGAGTTGGCCGAAGCCCTCCGGCGGGTTGCCCGGGGTGACCTCAAGGTGCGGCTGCCGCGTCGGGCGGGGCACGCCGGCGAAGTCGCCGACGCCTTCAACGACGTCGTCGCCATGCAGGAGCGCCAACATCTCGACGTACGCCGGATCGCCCGGATCGTCGGTCGGGACGGACGGTTGACCGAGCGGCTCGACGAAGAGGGCTACGACGGGTCGTGGGCGGAGAGCCAGCGCGCGATCAACTCGCTGATCGACGACCTCGGCCGGCCGACCACCGAGATCGCCCGGGTCATCGTCGCCGTCGCCGATGGTGACCTCTCGCAGCACATGGCGCTGCAGATGGACGGTCGACCGCTGCGCGGTGAGTTCCTCCGCATCGGGCGCACGGTCAACACGATGGTCGACCAGCTCTCCAGCTTCTCCAACGAGGTCACCCGGGTGGCCCGCGAGGTGGGCACCGAAGGCGAGCTGGGCGGCCAGGCCGACGTCCGTGGCGTCGCCGGCACCTGGAAAGACCTCACCGACTCGGTCAACACCATGGCGTCCAACCTGACCCACCAGGTGCGGTCGATCTCGGCCGTCGCGACGGCCGTGGCCCGCGGTGACCTCAGCCAGAAGATCACCGTGTCCGCCCGCGGCGAGGTCGCCGCCCTCGCCGACACGATGAACTCGCTCACCGACACCCTGCGGCTGTTCGCCGAGCAGGTCACCCGCGTCGCCCGCGAGGTGGGCACCGAAGGCAAGCTCGGCGGCCAGGCGGCCGTGCCCAACGTCGCCGGCACCTGGAAAGACCTCACCGACTCGGTGAACTCGATGGCGAGCAACCTGACCGCCCAGGTTCGCAACATCGCCCAGGTCTCGACCGCGGTGGCCAACGGCGACCTCTCTCAGAAGATCACCGTGGCCGCCCAGGGTGAGATCCTGGAGCTGAAGGACACCGTCAACACGATGGTGGATCAGCTCAGCAGCTTCGCCGACGAGGTCACCCGCGTTGCCCGCGAGGTCGGCACCGAGGGCAAGCTCGGCGGCCAGGCCCAGGTCCGCGGCGTCTCCGGCACCTGGCGTGACCTGACCGAGAACGTCAACCAGCTGGCCGGCAACCTGACCAGTCAGGTCCGCAACATCTCCCAGGTCTCCACCGCCGTCGCGAAGGGTGACCTGAGCCAGAAGATCACGGTCGACGCCCGCGGCGAGATGCTGGAGCTGAAGAACACCGTCAACACGATGGTCGACCAGCTCAGCAGCTTCGCCGACGAGGTCACCCGCGTTGCTCGCGAGGTCGGCACCGAGGGCAAGCTGGGCGGTCAGGCCCAGGTCAAGGGCGTGAGCGGCACGTGGCGTGACCTGACCGACAACGTCAACTCGATGGCGTCCAACCTCACCAGTCAGGTCCGCAACATCGCGAGTGTCACGACGGCCGTCGCGAAGGGCGATCTCGGTCAGAAGATCACGGTCGACGCCCGCGGCGAGATCCTGGAGCTGAAGAACACGGTCAACACGATGGTGGATCAGCTCAGCAGCTTCGCCGACGAGGTCACCCGGGTCGCCCGCGAGGTCGGCACCGAGGGCAAGCTGGGCGGTCAGGCCCAGGTCCGCGGCATCGCCGGCACCTGGCGTGACCTGACCGACAACGTCAACTTCATGGCGTCCAACCTGACCAGCCAGGTCCGCAACATCGCCCAGGTCTCCACCGCGGTGGCCCGGGGTGACCTCAGCCAGAAGATCACGGTCGACGCGCAGGGCGAGATCCTCGAGCTGAAGAGCACGGTCAACACGATGGTCGACCAGCTGTCGAGCTTCGCCGACGAGGTCACCCGCGTCGCCCGCGAGGTCGGCATCGAGGGTCAGCTCGGCGGCCAGGCACAGGTGAAGGGCGTGAGTGGCACCTGGCGCGACCTGACCGACAACGTCAACTCGATGGCGAGCAACCTGACCAGCCAGGTCCGCAACATCGCGTCCGTCACCACGGCGGTGGCCCGGGGCGACCTCGGCCAGAAGATCACGGTCGACGCGCAGGGCGAGATCCTGGAGCTGAAGAACACCGTCAACACGATGGTCGACCAGCTCAGTAGCTTCGCCGACGAGGTCACCCGGGTCGGCCGCGAGGTCGGCATCGAGGGCAAGCTCGGCGGCCAGGCACAGGTGAAGGGCGTGTCCGGCACCTGGCGCGACCTGACCGACAACGTCAACCAGCTCGCGTCGACGCTGACCACCCAGCTGCGCGCGATCGCCGAAGTGAGCACCAGCGTCACCCGGGGCGACCTGACCCAGCGGATCACGGTCGAGGCTCAGGGCGAGGTCGCCGACCTCAAGGACAACATCAACCAGATGATCGTCACCCTGCGCGAGACCACGAAGAAGAACGCCGAGCAGGGCTGGCTGGACTCCAACGTGGCCCGGATCGGCGGCCTGCTGCAAGGCCAGCGCGACCTCGGCGAGGTCTGCCGCATGATCATGACGGAGGTCACACCGCTGGTCGACGCCCAGCTCGGCGCGTTCTTCCTGGCCGACACCGACGAGGGCGTGGTCCGGCTGCGGCTGACCGCCTCCTACGGCTACGTCGCCCGCGACCACCACGTCGTCTTCGGCCCGGGCGAGGGTCTGGTCGGCCAGGCGGCCCTGTCGCGCCGGCCGATCCGGGTCGGCGCCGAGCCCACCGGCACGCTCACGCTGCGCTCCGGGATGCTCGACGCCAAGCCGCGCGACCTGGTCGTGCTGCCGGTGCTGTTCGAGGGCGAGGTGCTCGGCGTCATCGAGTTCGCCTGCATCGACGCGTTCTCCGACCTGCACCTGACGTTCCTGGAGCGGCTGGTCGCGACCATCGGCATCGCGCTCAACACCATTCAGGCCAACCGGCGCACCGAGGAGCTGCTGGCCCAGTCGCAGCGGCTCGCCCACGAGCTGCAGGAGCAGTCGGCCGAGCTACAGCGCACCAACAACGAGCTGGAGGAGAAGGCCAAGCTGCTCTCCGACCAGAACATCAACATCGAGACGAAGAACCGGGAGATCGAGCTGGCCCGGATCGGCCTCGAGGAGAAGGCCCGGCAGCTGTCGGCCGCGAGCGCCTACAAGACCGAGTTCCTGGCCAACATGAGCCACGAGCTGCGTACGCCGCTCAACTCCCTGCTCCTACTAGCCAGGCTGCTGGCCGACAACCCGGAGGAGAACCTGACCGCGAAGCAGATCGAGTTCGCCCGCACCATCCACAGTGCCGGCTCCGACCTGCTCTCGCTGATCGACGACATCCTCGACCTGTCGAAGATCGAGGTCGGCCGGATGGACGTCGAGCCGACCGAGTTGGCTTTCGACGAGATCCGCGGCTACGTCGAGCAGGCGTTCGCGCCGCAGGCCGAGGAGAAGGGGCTGCGGTTCGAGGTGATGATCGGGTCCGACCTGCCCGAGATGCTGATCACCGACGCCCAGCGGCTCCAGCAGATCCTGCGCAACCTGCTCTCCAACGCGGTCAAGTTCACCGACAGCGGCGAAGTGACGTTGCGCATCCAGACCGCGGAGCCGAGCCCCGACCTGGACCTGCCGGCGTTGCAGGCGGCCCGCACGGTGTTCGCCTTCTCGGTCACCGACACCGGCATCGGGGTGCCCGACGACAAGCTGAGCCTGATCTTCGAGGCGTTCCAGCAGGCTGACGGCACGACCAGCCGGCGGTACGGCGGCACCGGCCTCGGCCTGTCGATCAGCCGCGACCTGGCCCGGCTGCTCGGCGGCACGATCACGGTGGTCTCGGAGCCCGACGTCGGCTCGACGTTCACCCTGCTGGTCCCCGATGTGCTGGCACCCGACGCCGTGGTCGCGCCGATGCCCGCGCCGGTGGCGCCGCGGATCGCGACGCCGCCGCTGCTGCGCCCGTCCACCGACCAGGTGCGCCAGCTCAGCGCGGCCAGCCGGGCGCTCGACGGCGCCACGGTGCTGATCATCGACGACGACGTGCGCAACGTGTTCGCCCTGACCAGCGCGCTCGAACTGCACGGCATGTCGGTGCTCTACGCCGACAACGGCGGCGACGGCGTGCGGGCGCTGGCCGAGCACCCCGAGGTCGACATCGTGCTGATGGACGCGATGATGCCCGACCAGGACGGGTACGAGACCACCCGGGCGATCCGCCGCAACCACCACAACGTCGACCTGCCCGTGGTCTTCCTCACCGCGAAGGCGATGCCCGGCGACCGGGAGTCGGCGATCGCGGCCGGAGCGACCGACTACATCACCAAACCGGTCGACCTCGACGAGCTGATCGACCTGATGGCGCGCTGGGTGCACGGCACCGTCGGCCAGCCGACCCAGGAAGGCGGCGGGGTTTGACCGTTAGGGTGGGACGGTGAGTGGGACGGCGAAGGCACTGCTGGTCGACGACCGTAAGGAAAACCTCCTCGCGCTGGAGGCGATCCTCCAAGGGCTGCCGGTGAAATCCGTCGCGGTCGAAAGCGGGGAAGCGGCACTCAAGCAGCTCCTCGTCGACGACTTCGCGGTCATCTTGCTTGACGCTCAAATGCCTGATATGGACGGGTTCGAGACTGCCAACCACATCAAACGCCGCGAGCGCACCAGGCACGTCCCGATCATCTTCCTGACGGCCGCCGACCGCGACGCCCAACTCGCGCTCCGCGGTTACGCGGCGGGTGCGGTCGACTACCTAACGAAGCCGTTCGACCCGTGGGTGTTGCGGGCCAAGGTCTCTGTCTTCGTCGACTTGTGGACGAAGAGTCGCCAACTGGCTGCACACAGTGAAGACGTGCGCGAACGCGACGCGCGCTGGCGTTCGCTCAGTGAGGCCGTCGACGCGGCTACCACGCTGCTGCGCTCAGACGAGGAAGGCGCCCGGGAACGGGCGGTCGCGCTGTTGGAACAGGCCCGCTGGGGTTAGGACGACGGCTCGCTGTTCTTGACCATCAGCGCGGAGCGGAGGCCGGTGATGTCGAGCACCCGCATGAGAAAGTCACCGACGTTGGTCAGCACCAGAACGCTCTGTGCATGGCTGACCTTGCGACTGAGCACGACGAGCGTGCCGAGCCCTGTGGAGTCACAGAACGTGACGCCGGCGAGATCGAGGGTGACGCGCGGCGGCGGCTCGGCCAGCACCTCGGTCACCGCGTTGGCGAGCCGGGTGCCGGTGAGCATGTCAATCTCGCCGGCGAGACTCAGCACGACCTCTTCGGGCGTGCGCCGCACGGCGATCGACAGTTCCGGACGCTCCACGCGAGCAGCCTATCGCGATCTCCTCGGCCCGGCCCGTCGAGCGTCGCCCGCCGGCGTGGGCCCAGGGGTGCCTGCCTGCCATCTCCTACACGCTGTCAGAATGGCTGCACCGTGACCGAAACAAATTCGGCCGGCCCCGGTCGGTACCCGTCCGACGCGCCGGCATCCGAGGCCTTGTTCAGCCGCGCCCGTGAGCTCACGCCGGGCGGGGTCAACTCGCCGGTGCGCGCGTTCCGGGCGGTCGGCGGCACCCCGCGCTTCATGGTCCGGGGCCAAGGCCCGTGGCTGTTCGACGCCGACGACCGGCGCTATCTCGACCTGGTCTGCTCGTGGGGTCCGCTGATCCACGGGCACGCGCACCCGGCCATCGTCGAGGCGGTCACGGCGGCCGCCACCCGCGGCACGAGTTTCGGCACGCCCACCCCCGGCGAGGTCGACCTGGCCGCCGAGATGGTCGCGCGCACCCCGATCGAGCAGGTCCGCCTGGTCAACTCCGGCACCGAGGCGACGATGTCGGCGATCCGGCTGGCCCGCGGCTACACCGGCCGGTCGAAGATCGTGAAGTTCGCCGGGTGCTACCACGGCCACGTCGACTCGTTGCTGGCGTCGGCCGGTTCCGGTGTCATCACGTTCGGCCTGCCCGACTCGCCCGGCGTCACCGGCGCGGCGGCGGGCGACACGATCGTGTTGCCCTACAACGACCTCGCGGCCGTCGAGGCGGTCTTCGCGGCCGACGGCGCCGAGATCGCGGCCGTGATCACCGAGGCCGCGCCCGGCAACATGGGAGTGGTCGCGCCGCGTGACGGGTTCAACGCCGGCGTCGCCCGGATCGCACACGCCAACGGCGCGCTGTTCATCGTCGACGAGGTGATGACCGGCTTCCGGGTGTCGCGCTCCGGTTGGGCCGGCATCGAAGACACCGGCGCCGACCTCTACACCTACGGCAAGGTGATGGGCGGCGGGCTGCCGGCCGCGGCGTTCGGCGGCTCGGCCGAGATCATGGGCAGGCTCGCACCGGCCGGCCCGGTCTACCAGGCCGGCACGCTCTCCGGAAACCCGCTGGCCTGCGCCGCCGGCCTCGCGTCGCTGCGGCTCGCCGACGAGGCGGTCTACCGGCGGCTCGACGAGACCTCGACCACGGTGGGCAAGATGGCCGCCGGGGCGCTGGCCGCCGCTGGGGTCGCGCACCGGCTCTCGTACGCCGGCAACATGTTCTCGATCTTCTTCACCGACGCCGACGTGGTCGACTTCGACGGCGCCCGAGGTCAGAACGTGGCCGCGTTCAAGGCGTTCTTCCACGCGATGCTCGACGCCGGTGTCTACCTGCCGCCGAGCGCGTTCGAGGCCTGGTTCGTGTCGGCGGCGATCGACGACGCCGCCCTCGAGGTGTTGGCCGCGGCCCTGCCGGGCGCGGCGCGGGCGGCGGCGGCTGCGGGGGGCGCGAGGTGACGACGACGGTGGTGCACGTGCTGCGGCACGGCGAGGTGCACAACCCGGACAAGGTGTTGTACGGGCGCCTCCCCGGCTTCAAGCTCAGCGAACTCGGCACCCAGATGGCCAAGGCGGCCGCGCAGGCGCTCGCCGAGCGCGACGTCACCCACGTCGTGGCCAGCCCGCTCGAACGCGCGCAGCAGACCGCCGAGCCGATCGCGGCCCAGTTCGGTCTTCCGGTCGGTGTCGACGAGCGGCTGATCGAGAGCGCCAACTGGTTCGAGGGCAAGCGGGTCTCGCCCGGCGACGGATCGTTCCGCGACCCGCGCAACTGGTGGGTGCTGCGCGACCCGCTGACCCCGTCGTGGGGCGAGGCCTACCGGGCGATCGCCGAGCGCATGTTCGCCGCCGTGCACGCCGCCCGGGTCGCCGCCGAGGGGCACGAGGCGGTCTGCATCTCGCACCAACTCCCGATCTGGACCCTGCGCCGGTATGTCGAGCACAAGCGGCTCTGGCACGACCCCCGCAAGCGCCAATGTGGACTGTGCAGCCTGACCTCGTTCCACTTCGACGGTGCCAAGGTGGTCGGGATCGGCTACTCCGAGCCGGCCGCGCACCTGGTCGCGCTCTCACCCAACGCCCGGAACGCCAAGGGCGCCTGACGTGCGCCGCCGTGGTCTGCTCGTCGGGATAGCGATCGTCGTGGTGGCGGTCGCCGCGATCGTCTACGCGGTGACCGGGCGCGGCGGCGACAGCTGGAAAGACCTCTGCAAGACCTCGAGCGAGGGCTTCATCGAGTGTGCCGCCGGCAACCGGCCGGCCGCTCCGGACCTCGCCGGCGACCTGCTCGAGGGCGGCCGCTACGACTCGGCGTCCGACGCCGGCAAGGTCCTCGTGGTCAACTTCTGGGGCTCGTGGTGCGCGCCGTGCCGGGCCGAGATCGACGACCTGGAGAAGACCTACGAGGCCACCAAGGCCAAGGGCGTCGACTTTTTGGGCATCAACATCCGCGACAGCCGCGACGCGGCGCTGGCGTTCCACAACCAACTGGTCGCCTACCCGAGCGTTTTCGACCCGTCGAGCAAGCTGGCGCTGGGCTTCGAGATCCCGCCGAACTCCATTCCCGCGACGGTCATCGTCGACCGGGCCGGTGACATCGCGTACGTGATCCGCCGCGGTGTCACCCAGGAGCAACTGCAACCCATCGTCGAGCGGGTCGCGGCCGAGGCATCCTGATGGGCGACACGTTCGGCGACCTCGCGACCAGCGGCCCGCTGGCGTTCGCGATCGGCGGTGCCGCGCTGGCCGGCCTGGTGAGCTTCCTGTCGCCGTGCGTGCTGCCGCTGGTGCCCGGCTACCTGTCCTACGTCACCGGCCTGGCCGGCTCGGAACTCGAGCGCAAGGTTCGCGAGCGGAGCCGGGTGTTCGCCGGCACGATGCTCTTCGTTGTCGGTTTCACCACGGTGTTCGTGCTGGTCGCGGTGCTGGTGTCGCGGGTCGGCTGGGTGATGGTCGAGCACCGCCGGCTGCTGGAGATCGTGGTCGGCTCGCTGATCATCGTGCTCGCGCTCGCGTTCCTCGGCGTCGTACCCGGCCTGCAGCGCGAGGTCCGGATCCAGGCGCTGCCCAGGGCCGGCCTGTTCGCCGCGCCGGTCTTCGGTGCCGTGTTCGCGCTGTCCTGGGTGCCCTGCGTCGGCCCGACGATGGGCTCGGTGCTGCTGCTGGCCAGCACGTCCGGCGAGGCCGACCGGGCGGTGGTGCTCGCTGTCGCGTACTGCCTCGGGTTGGGCATCCCGTTCGTGATCTTCGGGTTGTTCTTCACCCGGCTGCTCGGGCTCTTCAAGGCGATCCGGCGCAACAGCAAGTGGGTGACCCGGGTCGGTGCCGGGCTGCTCATGCTGATGGGCCTGGCCCTGGTCACCGGCGGCTGGAACAGCTTCCTGATCTGGCTGCAGAGCAGCATCGGCCCGGGAAGCATCGGCATCTGATGACCGCCACCGACACCCGACCTGCGCCGGCCGCCGCCCCGCCGCCGCGCCCGCCCGGCTGGGCCAACTGGCTCGTCAGCCTCGGCCGCTCGGCGTGGCGACAGCTCACCAGCATGCGTACGGCGCTGGTGTTGCTCTTCCTGCTCGCCGTCGCGTCGATTCCCGGCTCGATCATCCCGCAGACGAACGTCGGCATCGAGAAGGTCCAGGACTACTACCGGGCGCACCCGACGCTGGCGCCGTGGATCGCGAAGGTCGACGGGTTCAACGTCTTCGGCTCGCCCTGGTTCGCCGCGATCTACCTGCTGCTGTTCACCTCGCTGATCGGCTGCGTGATACCGCGGCTGCGCGACCACTTCCGCGCCATCCGGTCCGTACCCCCGAATGTTCCGGCCCGCCTTGACCGGTTGCCGCAACACGCGTCGGTCGACGACCACGACGGCGATGTCGAGGCCATCGCCGCGGCGCTGCGCAAGCGGCGCTGGCGGGTCGTCGTGCGCGGCGACACGGTGTCGGCGGAGAAGGGCTACCTCAAGGAGACCGGCAACCTGGTCTTCCACTTGGCGCTGATGGCGGTGCTGGTCGCGGTCGCGCTGGGCTCCTGGTACGGCTGGCACGGCAACCGGATCCTGGTCACCGGCGCGGACTCGGGCTTCTGCAACAGCCTCCAGCAGTACGACGAGTCCAAGCTCGGCCCGCGGGTCGACGAGGGCAAGCTGCCACCGTTCTGCGTGACGCTCGACCAGTTCGAGGCGACGTTCCAGAGCAGCGGGCAGCCCAAGCAGTTCAAGGCGACCGTGACGGTCGAGGGCGACGGGCCGACCCGCACCGCGAACTTCTCGGTCAACGACCCGCTGCGGCTCGACGGGGCGTCGATCTACCTGCTCGGCCACGGCTACGCGCCGATCCTGCGCTACACCGACCGGTTCGGGAAGACGCAGACCAAGGAGGGTCCGTTCCTGTCGATGGACGGGATGCAGACCGGCTCCGGCGCGATTTCGTTCCCGGACGCCAACGTCGACCCGAAGACAGGCAAGCGCGACTCCTCGCTGCAGATGGGCTTCGACGGCATCTACATGCCGACCGCGCCCGCCCAGGCGCCGTTCCTGCGGTCGGAGTTCCCCGCGGAGAACAACCCCGGCCTGCTGCTCACCGCCTATCGCGGCAACCTCGGCCTGGACGCGGGGATCCCGAGTTCGGTCTACCACCTCGACCAGGGGCAGATCGACGCGGGCCGGCTCAAGCAGGTCGGCGAGGGCAAGCTGCTCAAGCCCGGCGATACCTGGACACTCGATGACGGTTCGTCCGTCCAGTTCGTCGGGACGAAGAAATACGTGACGCTGTCCGTGCGGCACGACCCCGGCCAGCGCATCGCCCTGATCGCGGCGGTGTGCGCGCTGGTCGGTCTGATGGGCTCGCTGTTCGGCAAGCGCCGGCGGATCTTCTTCCGGCTGGCTTCCCCGTCTCCGACATCCAGTAGTAGATTGCTCGAGGCCGGTGGCCTACCGCGCACCGACTACCCCGGCTTCGCCGAGGAGTTCGCTTCGACCGTCGCCGCCGTGAGAGAGAAGACCTGATGGCCGCCTTGTCGGACGCCCTGCTGGTGGTGGCCATGCTCGGCTACCTGGCCTCGATGATCTGCTACGCCGCCGTGTACGCCTTCGGCGACAAGGGTGTGGTCGCCCGCGTGGCCGAACGTGAGCGTGGCCGCGAGCTGGTGGGTGCCGGTGGCCCGCCGGTCGTCGAGTTCATCGGCTCGCCCGAGCCGGTCGCGCCCGTGCGCGGTCGCGGAGCCTTGGCCGGGTGGATTGCCGCCGGCTTCCTGGTGCTCGCAGCCGCCGCCCAGATCGGTTCGCTGATCTTCCGCGGCGTGGCCGGCCACCGGCTGCCCTGGGGCAACATGTACGAGTACGTCCTCGCGGCCACCTCGGTCGCGGCGGTGGCCTGGATCGTCGTGATGGTCCGCCGGCCGGCCCTGCGTCACCTGGGCCTCTACGTGGCGCTGACCCAGGTGGTCCTGCTCGGCATCGCCGGCCTGCTGCTCTACGTGCCGGTCGGCCCGCTGGTGCCGGCGCTCGACTCCTACTGGCTGGCGATCCACGTGACCGCGGTGGCCATCTCGTCGGGCGTCTTCCTGATCGGCTTCGTGCCGGCCGGGCTCTTCCTGATCAAATCGGCATACGACAAGGGCAAGATCGCCGGGTTCCCGTTCGGCGACCGCCTCCCGGCCGCCGACGTGCTCGAGCGCCTCTCGTTCCGGCTGCACGCGTTCGCGTTTCCCATCTGGACCTTCGGCGCGCTGATCGCCGGCCCGATCTGGGCCGAGTCGGCCTGGGGCCGCTACTGGGGTTGGGACCCCAAGGAGGTGTGGGCGTTCATCTCGTGGATCGTCTACGCCGGTTATCTGCACGCCCGGGCGACGCCAAGCGTCAAGAAGACCACGGCGACCTGGATCGCGGTGCTCGGCTTCCTGACGATGCTGATGAACCTGTTCGGCGTCAACATCTTCTTCACGGGCCTCCACTCGTACGGCGGCCTTCCCTGATCCCAACCCGCATTCGCCAACCTCAGATGATCTTTTCCTGACGGGGGTACGGGATGCGGGCAGCGCGGTGCGCGCGGCCCAGCCGGGCCAGACCGTCGAGGTCTGGCCGGGCCAGCGGACCACGGTGTTCGGCGTCATCGAGGACTCCAGCGATGTGACGGTCACCGACGGCCGAATCAGCGGCGCCCAGGCCGCTACGGCCGGGATCAAAGGTGACTCGCACCGGGTCACTGTGAGCGGGTTGATGGCGCGGGGCTACGCGGAGGTGTTCGCGGTGCGCGCCGGCGCCAAGACCGGCTACGGCGGCCTGCGGATCGAGACGCGCGACGGCAAGGCGGTCACCGCCTGGGCCGTGCAGAAGTCCAACCTGGCCAACTGGCGCGGCCGGCACACCCGGGCCGACGACGTCGCGGCGACCATCCGGAAGGCGTCCCGGCCTCGTACGAAGGCCCCCGCTGAACTTTCCCCGCTTCGGCAAGCAGCAGCCGGCCCGGTGCCCGGCGTTGTCAGGGGTATGAGGGACAAGCATGGACGCTGATCTCGAGGCGGAGTTCAGCGAGTTCGTCGCGGCCCGGTCGCACGCGCTGTTCCGCACCGCCCTCGCCCTGACCGGGCACCGCCAGCAGGCCGAAGACCTGCTCCAGACGGTGCTCATCAAGGGCGCCCGGCACTGGCCGCGGATCCGGTCCGGCGCACCCGAGGCCTACCTGCGCACCGCGCTCTACCGCCAGCGGACCAGCTGGTGGCGCAGCCTGCGGCGGCAGCGCGGGGTGAGCTCCGACGTGCTGCCGGACACCGCGGCGGCGGGCGATCCGACCCGGACCGTCGACCTGCACCTGGCTCTGCGGGAGGCGCTGGGCCAACTCGCGCCCAAACACCGGGCGGTGCTGGTGCTGCGGTATTTCGAGGACCGGCCCGACGCGCAGATCGCCGAGATCCTCGGCTGCACCGAGTCGACCGTCCGCAGCCAGGCCGCGCGGGCTCTCGCCCGACTGCGCCAGCTCGCCCCGGAACTGCACGCGAAGGAGGAAGCACCGCGATGAACGACCGTCTCACCGGCGCGCTGCGCCAGACGTTCGAGCAACTCGCCGACGACGGCGGCCCGCCGTCGGGGCTGGCGCGGGCAGCGTTGGCCGGTGCCCGGCGCCGGCGCCGCGCCCAGGTGGGCGCTTCCGTCGGCCTGGCCCTCTGCGCCGTCCTGGCGGCGGGGCTCGCCGTCGGCGGCGATCGGGGCGCGCCGGTCGCGAGTGGGCCCGGCGACTCGGTCGTCGTGGCCTACAGCGGCATCCGCGACGTTGAGGTCGAGGACGGCAGCCCGGCGTTCAACTACTCGATGCTGCTCGACCAGAAGACCGGCACCTACCGCAGGGTTCCCTTCCGGACCGTGATCCCGTCGCCCGACGGTGAACGGGTGCTGGTCGGCATCGGCGACAACAGCGCCGACCACCCGACCCGGCTGGGCATCATGGACCGGGCGACCGGCGTCGTCCGGTGGATGCCGGACGGGCCGGTGGCCGGTTTCCCGGGCGACGCCAACGACGGCGCGTGGTCACCGGACGGTCGGCAGATCCTGTTCAGGTTCCTGCAGGACACCGGACCGTCCGGCGCGGTGCTGGTCGACACGGAGACCCTGAGCGGCAAGGTCGTGCAACTGCCGTATCTGTCCGTCGCCGACATCGGCATGGCGTGGACACCGGACAGCAACGGCTTCGCGGTGACGCTCGCCGACTCGCCCACCGAGGCAAGCGCGTACACGGCGCGCGGGGTCCAGTTCTTCGGGCTGGACGGGCGGGCGCGGCGCACCCTTGCGATGCCGGACCCCGACCTGAGCGCCCGACCGGTCTTCTCACCGGGCGGCCAACTGGCCCTCAGCGGGCCCTTCTCCGGCGGCCAGAACTTGTCGATCGTCGTCGTCGACCCGGACACCGGCGCGGTTCGCGCACGGATCGCGCTGGCCGAGCCCGCCATCGTCGTCGGTTGGGCCGACGAGGGGCACCTGGTGGTGGACACGTATGGCACCCGCAAGGCCCGGCAGCTCCAGGTGGTCGACCTGACCGGGGCAGTGACCAGACGGATGGCCTGGCCAGACGGCTTCATCGGGGGTGAGGTCTTCATCGGCCCGGCCGCCGGACTGCCGCGCTCGGCCGACCGGCTGACCTTCTGATCCGGGGGCCACGGCGGCCGGGCACGCGCCATAGGCGAGACTGCTACCTATGGCGCGTGCCTTCCCGTACCCGGATCTCAAGGACTTCATCGCCGCGTTGGAAAGCGCCGGTGAGCTGCGCCGGGTCGGCGTGCCGGTGGATCCGACGCTGGAGATCAGCGAGGTGGTCACCCGCACGGTCCGAGCCGGCGGGCCGGCGCTGCTGTTCGAGCGACCGACCCGCGGCGAGATGCCGGTGGCGGTCAACCTGTTCGGCACCGAGCGGCGGATGGCGATGGCCCTCGGCGTCGACTCGCTCGACGAGATCGGCGACCGGATCGGGGCGCTGGTCAAGCCCGATCTGCCGGTCGGCTGGTCCGGGATCCGCGACGGGCTCGGCAAGGTCATGCAGCTCAAGTCCGTACCCCCGAAAAAGGTCAAGACGGCGCCCTGCCAGCAGGTGGTCTTCAAGGGCGCCGACGTCGACCTGAACCGGCTGCCCGGGCTCCAGGTCTGGCCCGGTGACGGCGGCATCTTCCACAACTTCGGGCTGACCCACACCAAGCACCCGGAGACCGGCAAGCGCAACCTCGGCCTCTACCGCCTCCAGCAGCACTCGCACAACACCCTCGGCATGCACTGGCAGATCCACAAGGATTCGACCGCGCACCACGCGGTGGCCGAGCGGCGCGGCGAGCGGCTGCCGGTGGCCATCGCGATCGGGGCCGACCCGGTGGTCAGCTACGCGGCCAGCGCGCCGTTGCCCGGCGACATCGACGAATACCTGTTCGCCGGGTTCCTGCGCGGCGAGCGGGTGGAGATGGTCGACTGCCTGACCGTGCCGCTGCAGGTGCCGGCGCAGGCGCAGATCGTGCTGGAGGGCTACATCGAGCCGGGCGAGCGGCTGCCGGAGGGCCCGTTCGGCGACCACACGGGCTTCTACACGCCGGTCGAGCCGTTCCCGGTGCTCCACGTCGAGTGCATGACCATGCAGCGCGAACCGGTCTACCACTCGATCATCACGTCGAAGCCGCCGCAGGAGGACCACGGGCTCGGCAAGGCCACCGAGCGGATCTTCCTGCCGCTGCTCAAGCTGCTGATCCCGGACATCGTCGACTACGACCTGCCGTCCGCCGGGGTGTTCCACAACTGCGTGATCGTCTCGATCAACAAGCGTTACCCGAAGCACGCGCAGAAGGTGATGAACGCGATCTGGGGCGCCCACCTGCTCTCGCTCAGCAAGCTGATCGTGGTCGTCGACGACGACTGTGACGTGCACGACTACGCGCAGGTAGCGTTCCGGGCGTTCGGCAACGTCGACTACGCGCACGACCTGCTGCTCACGCAGGGTCCGGTCGATCACCTGGACCACGCGTCCTACCAGCAGTTCTGGGGTGGCAAGGCGGGCGTCGACGCCACCCGCAAGCTGCCGACCGAGGGCTACACCCGCGGTTGGCCGGACGAGATGACCATGTCGCCGGAGATCACGGCGTTGGTCGACAAGCGGTGGAAGGAGTACGGCATCTGATGGTCGCCGTCGCGGCACCGGCACCGAACCGGGTTCAGGCCTTCCTTCGGTTGGTGGTGATCGAGCATTCGATCTTCGCCCTGCCGTTCGCCTACGTCGCCGCGCTGGCCGCGATGCGACTCGACGGCGGCCGCGTGCAGTGGGGCACGCTGGCCCTGATCACCGTGGCGATGGTGGCGGCGCGGACGGTCGCGATGGCCGCCAACCGGATCATCGACCGGCGGATCGACGGTGAGAACCCCCGCACCGCGTCGCGCGAACTCGTCACCGGCGCGGTGTCGCTGCGTACGGCGTGGGTCGGTTTGTCGGTCTCGCTGGTCGTCTTCGAGGCGGCCGCGGCCGCGCTGAACCCGCTTTGCCTGGTGCTCTCGCCGGTCGCGCTGTTCCTGCTGGTGATCTACTCGTACGCGAAGCGCTTCACGAACTATCCGCAGCTCTTCCTGGCCGCGGCGCAGGCGGTTGCCCCGGTCGGCGCCTGGGTGGGCGTGACCGGTTCGTGGTCCTGGCCGGCGTTCGTGCTCGGTGTCGCGGTCGGCACCTGGATCGGTGGCTTCGACTGCATCTACGCGGTGCAGGACCTGGAGGCCGACCGCCGCATCGGCATCGGTTCGGTCCCGGTCAAGCACGGGGTCCGCGGCGCACTGATCATCTCGGCGGTCACCCACGTGGTGACGGTCGCCTTCTACCTCTGGTTCGGCGTGCTGGCGGACCTGGGCTGGCTCTGGACGGCCGGGGTCGCGGTCACGGCGGCCGTGCTGATCTACGAACACGCCATCGTCAAGCCGTCTGACATGTCCCGGGTCAACCGCGCGTTCTTCACCGCCAACGGCGTGATCGGCATCGTGCTGTTCGTCTTCGCCCTCCTCGACCTCGTCGCCCTCCAGGGACTACGAGCCTAGCCGACCTGCTCTCGCGCAAGGCGCTCCCTCATCCATGGGAATGGATCAATGAGTGGGCGACGACGCTCCTGGCACCGGCGTCGAAGATCAGTCAAGACTTCCCCGGCGACGTAATGACGGCCTCGCGCCTCACCGCGTGGCAGGAGAATCCCAAGGTCGACCAGTCGGCCCAGATCTCGACTGGCGGTGCGTTCTTCACTTTCCGTCGCGTGCGCGTAGGTGGCGCGGCGCAGTCGGTAGCCCAGGACGGCGTCATACAGCTGGGCCGTCACACGATCGGGAAGAGCGGTTCGTGCGACCAGTTCGTCGAGTTCCGCCCAGATCGCTATGGCCTCCTCCAGCCGGCGCTGGATTGTCTGCGCCTGCATGTGGTGCGCGCGCAAGTTGAACGCCACCCACAGGTGCGCGTCCGGGCGAGGCTGCCATGAACCCTGGCCGGTGATGGCGAGAACCCGGTAGTAATCCTCGGTGTTTTGTCCCAGCCACTCTTCGATGCTCGAGAATGCCGGCTCCGCGATCGCCTGCCGGGACAGCACGAGCGTTTGCAGGGCACGGGACATGCGCCCGTTGCCGTCCCGAAACGGGTGGATCATCACGAGGTTCAGGTGGGCCATCGCCGCTTGGATTAGCGGATCTTGGCTCAATCCGGTCCGGAGACTCTCGGTCAGTGCTTCGACAAGTCGTGGCACCTCGGCGGCGTCGGGACCCTCGTAAACGTTGCGGCCGGTGTGTTCGTCCTGCACATAGATCGTGCCCGTCCGGTATTGACCCGGACTCTTACTCAAGTCATGTTGCAGCATCATGAAATGCATCCCGCGCAGCGCGGTGCTGTCGTAGGTGAAGTGGGAGTCACCAGCCATCTGGAGCACGTAGCCAAGCGCCTGCCGGTAGCCGCGGATTTCCGCGAAGGTGCGCTCGTCGGCCGATAGTGGCGCTTCGTCATCGAGGGCGGCGGCGGCGTCATCCTCCTCCACCAGGTAGCCCTCGATGCTGTTTGATCCGCGGATCGCGCGGGCGAGCATGGTGCGGCGCAGCCCGCCGTTCCATCGCCTCGGCACGCGCAGCGAGATCGCCAGTTCCCGGCGCATGTTGTGGATCTCTCCCATCACGGCGAGATCCTCGGAGGTCAGTGGCGGCGGTGTGTAAATGGGAGGCGGGTGTCCTGTTGTCCCGGTCATCGAGACATCATACCCAATATTTGTCTCGATTATCGAGACAACGAGACACCGCTCAGGCGGTGCGGCCAGCTACCCAGGACTCGACCACGTCGGGCATGGGGTAGCGCGGTGACTCCAGGGACCAGTCGATCGTGCCGCGGACGGAGTCGGCCACGCCCTCGACGTAGCGGCGGACGGCCGCGTCGATGCGGGCGCCGAATGCCGGCACGGCCGCGCGCAACTCGACGAAATGGGTCATCCTGTCCTGCCAGCGCCCGATCACCTCGTGGATCGCGCGATCGCGGGACAGGCCGCGCTCCCGTGCCGTGGCCAGCACCAGGTTGTGGCCCGCGGCGGTGTTTTCGTCGCGCTCCAGCGAGAGCAGGTCGTTGAACCAGGACAGGAGGTCGTTGCCGGCCGCGCTGATCTCGCGCAGGACCGGGTGGTGATAGACCGCTTCCGGGATGCGCATCCGGCCCCCGCCGGCGAACTCGATCAAGGCGTAGGACACGTAAGCGGCCGAGGTCGCCCGCCGAAGCTGGATGTATTCGACGATCCCGGGCTTGCGGCCGACCCACTTGTTGCTGGCCTCGACCAGGATCCCGTCGAGATGGTGGCGGAGCGCGTCGTTGATGCGGTCGACCGACATCTCCGACAGCCCGCCGGTGATCGCCCGCCACGAGTCGAGCAGCATCGCGCGCATCGGCGGGCTCAAACCCGGCGCCGGCTCGCGGCCGTCGCTGTCGATCGTGGCGTAGACCCCGTCGACCGTCGCCCGGACCTGCGAGAGCGGCGGGCTGGCGCTGCTGTCGACCGTGTCGTCGAGCAGGAAGAACCAGGTGAACAGCGCGGTCAGCAGGCGCAGGTCGGCCTCGCTCGCGTCGGGGTAGAGGCGGCTGGCGTAGCGGGCGAAGCCGCTGCCCCGCAACAGCGAGGCCGTGCCGGCGGGGACACCACGCTCGACGAGCCAGCCGGTCAGCCAATCCTGGGTGTCGTCGGCATGTGGGGAGATGCGCGGTGGGATGGGGCAGAACAGGCCCGGCGTCACCATCCAGCGGCCTCGCGTGTGCGCTGGCTGGGCGGGCAGTCCCGGCTCATAGGCTTGACCGTATGCGAACGCCGTGGGTGGTTGGAGTCTCGGGAGCATCTGGTACGCCATATGCGGCTTCGGTGCTGCGGGGCTTGCTCGATGCCGGCGAGTCGGTTGATCTCGTGGTTTCCCGGGCCGCACGGCTGACGATCCTCGATGAGACCGGGTCGCCGCTGCGCGACGGGCACTGGAAGGACGACCTGGCGCGCTGGCTCGGCCGCGATCTCGCGAAAGCCGACCTGGTCTTCTGGCCGGCCGGTGACCTTGCCGCCGGGCCGAGCAGCGGCTCCTACCCGGCCCGCGGCATGGTCGTGGTGCCGGCCAGCACCGCCGCCTGCGCCGGGATCGCCCTGGGCCTGTCGAAAGACCTGTTGCAGCGCGCCGCCGAGGTCAACCTGAAGGAGCGCCGCCCGACCGTGCTCGTGCCCCGGGAGACCCCGGTGACCCGCAGCCACCTCCAGCATCTACTGGAACTCGACGCCGCCGGTGCGGTGGTGCTGCCGGCGAGTCCGGGCTTCTACGGTGCCGGCGCCGCGGCGACCGCGGCCCAGTTGGTCGACTTCGTCGCCGGCAAGATCCTCGACGCGATCGGTGTCACGCACGATCTCTCGCCACGCTGGGTCGGTGGAATCGGTGCGGGCGGGGGCCCGCTCAGCGGCCCCCCGGCAGACGAGTGAGGTTAGTGCAGACCCGCGTTCGTCGGCCCGTGGTTGCCGCTCTGGGTCGGCCCGTTGTTGCGTGGACGGTTGGCGTCGCCACCGTCGAGGTCGTCCAGCACGCCTTCGCCCTCGAGCAGGGCGCGGACCTCAGACTCGCGGAAACGTCGGTGCCCACCTGGTGTCCGGATGCTACCGATCCGACCCGCTGCCGCCCATCGCGTCACGGTCTTGGGGTCGACCCGGAAGAGCGCAGCCACCTCGCCCGGCGTCAGCAGACGATCTCCAGTGTCCACGGTCCCCTCCTCGCGTCAGCGAAAGCCTCTCGAACTGGTCTCAGATGTGCGCCCCGGCAGTGCGCGAGAGGCTTTCATAGGGACGTACGGCCATTAGAGCACCGTGCGAGTGCACTGTCCTGGAATCGGGGAAAACGCACTGTGTGGGCAGATCCCCGGTAAAATTGCGAGCCGTACTCTCCTTTGACCATGTTTCACGCGGACCGGCGAATCGTCCACTCCCGGCCCCGGTTAGGGTCTACAGGCCGTGGATGCCATCGACCTGCGCCTCGTGGAGTTGTTGCGTACCAACGCACGGCTGTCCTTCGCTGAACTCGCCCGGCAGGTCGGTCTGTCCGCGCCGGCGGTGCACGAGCGGGTGGGAAAGCTCGAATCGTCCGGTGTGGTCCGTGGCTATCGGGCCGAGGTCGACCAGGAGGCGATCGGTCTCGGCGTGACCGCGCTGATCGGTGTCGTCGAGGAGTCGACCACCGATGCCGACGACCTTCTCGAACAGCTTCGGGCGCTGCCGGAAATCGAATCCTGTTACTTCATGGCCGGCGTCGAGTCGTTCCTGCTGACCGTCCGGGTCGGCACGATCGCCGAGTTGGAACGGCTGATCGTGCGGCTGAACCGGACGCCCGGTGTCGCATCGACCCGCACCGCGATCGCCCTGTCGGCCAAATGGGAGAACCGTCCGCGACCGATTCAGCCACCCTCGGCATAGCCTGCATCCCATGGAACAGCTTGACCGATGTAGCGACAGCGAACGGGCGTGGGTGACCGAAGCGGTCGCCGCGGTCGAAGCCGACCTGAACCGCTCCGCCGACACCCACCTGCTGCCCTTCCCGCTGCCCCGGGAGTGGGGCGTCGACCTTTATCTCAAGGACGAGTCGGTGCACCCGACCGGTTCGCTCAAGCACCGGCTGGCCCGCTCACTGTTCCTCTACGGGCTGTGCAACGGCTGGATCGGCCCGCGCACCACCGTCGTCGAGGCGTCGTCCGGGTCGACGGCGGTCTCCGAGGCGTATTTCGCCCGGATGCTGGGCCTGCCGTTCATCGCGGTCATGCCGGCTTCGACGTCGGCCGAGAAGATCGCCCTGATCGAGTTCCAGGGCGGCAAGTGCCATCTGGTCGACGATCCGTCCGCCGTTGTCGACACCGCCCGGTCCCTGGCCGCCGACCTCGACGGGCATTTCATGGACCAGTTCACCTACGCCGAACGGGCCACCGACTGGCGCGGCAACAACAACATCGCCGAGTCGATCTTCAGCCAGATGTCCCGCGAACGGCACCCCGTGCCCACCTGGGTGGTCGTCGGCGCCGGCACCGGCGGCACCAGCGCGACGATCGGGCGCTACGTCCGCTATCAGCGGCATCCCACCAAGATCTGCGTGGTCGACCCGGAGAACTCGGCGTTCTACCCGGCCTACGCGGCCGGCGACTGGGGCCACACCACCGGCCGGGGCTCGCGGATCGAGGGGATCGGCCGGCCGCTGGTCGAGGCGTCGTTCCAGCCGCACGTCGTCGACCGGATGGTCGCCGTGCCCGACGCCGCGTCACTGGCCGCGATGCGCGCCGCCTCCGCGGTGCTCGGCCGCCGGGTCGGGGGCTCCACGGGTACGAACGTCTGGGGCGCTTTCGCCCTGATCGCGGAGATGCGTGCGGCCGGCGTACGCGGATCGGTGGTGACCCTGCTCTGCGACGGCGGCGAACGCTATGCCGACACCTATTACGCCGACGGCTGGGTCCGCGACGCCGGTCTCGACCTGGCGCCGCACCGCGCGGTGCTCGACCGTTTCCTGCGCACCGGCGACTGGCGCGGTTAGCCGCGCTTCGCCAGCCCCGGGTAGTCGAGCACGAAACCGTTGTCGTCGACGGTGATGTCGGCGCGGAAGGTGTCGCTCTCGTAGCGGATCCGGTTGCCGCCCAGCGGCGTGTAGGTGTGTTCGGCCGCGATGATTTCCAGGCTGGGCAGCAGCACCCAGGCCGCCATCACCGTGGTCGGCCGGTCGGGTGTCGCGTTGAGCAGCCCGAGGCGGCGGATCACCAGCGTGTTGGTCAGCGGCGAGCCGCCGAGGTCGACATCGAGGGCGCGTTCGAGCCGTGCGGCGTCTTCGATCCCCGGAAAGCCGACCCGGCGCTGTCCGGCCGCGACCAGCGCGGCGTCGAGGTCACCCTGCTCGCCCGTGGTGGCCCGCCACCGCCCGGTGGCCCGCTGCATCCGAATCGTGCGCATCCAGCCGGCGCCCTCCGCGCTCACGTCGAGCCGCGCGGTCTGCCAGTTGTCGTCGACGATCAGCTCGTAACGCGCCAGGTAGGGGATCGGGTCCACCGCCTGCTGGGTGCCGCGCGCCACGAGCCCTCGCCGGTCGTCGAAGACCACGGTCTCCGCACCGGGCACATCGGTGCGGGTCCACAACAGAACCTTCGGCAACGTCGCCATGCGATCAACGTTACCGGTGATCCGTTGGTTAGTGCGTGCGGCGCGGTCCGCTGCGCGGCCCGCGGGGGCCGCTCTGCCGGTGGCCGTTGGCCGGGCGGTGCGGGCGGCGCGGCTCCTCGGGAACCATGACCACCGGAACGCCGCTGGGCTCGCGGGCGCCGGTCAGCTCGGCCAGGGCGGCGTCGCCGACCCGGACCCGGGTCTCGGCTGGCTCGACGCCGGCCTTGCCGAGCATGGCCAGCGTGCTGCGGCGCTGCTTGGGCAGCACCAGCGTGGCCACCGAGCCGGACTCACCGGCCCGGGCGGTGCGCCCGGCGCGGTGCAGGTAGTCCTTGGCGTCGCGCGGCGGGTCGATGTGGACGACCAGCGAGACGTTGTCGACGTGGATGCCGCGGGCGGCCACGTCGGTCGCCACCAGCACCGTCGTGCGGCCTTCCTTGAACTCGGCCAACGTGCGGGTGCGGGCCCGCTGGGTCTTGCCGCCGTGCAGGCCGCCGGCCCGCACGCCGACCGCCGCGAGCTGCTCGACCAGCCGGTCGACGCCCATCTGGGTGCGCGCGAACATCATCGTGCGCCCTTCCCGGGCGGCGATCGAGGCCGCGACGCCGAACTTGTCGTGCGGCGGGATCAGCAGCATGTGGTGGTCCATCGTCGTGACGGTCGCCTGGGCCGGCTCGGTGGCGTGCGTGACCGGGTCGTTCATGAAGCGCTTGACCAGCGCGTCGACGTCGCCGTCGAGGGTGGCCGAGAAGAGCAGCCGCTGGCTGCCGGCCGGGGTCTTGGCCAGCAGTTCGGTGACCTCGGGCAGGAAGCCCAGGTCGGCCATCTGGTCGGCCTCGTCCAGGACGGTGATCTCGATTTCGTCGAGCACGCAGACCCGGCGCTCGATGAGGTCCTTCAACCGGCCCGGCGTCGCGACGATGACCTCGACGCCGCGGTCGAGCGCCTCGATCTGCCGGTCGTAGGGAACGCCGCCGACGGCGGTCTTCAGGTAGACGCCGACCGACTTGCCCAGCGGCAGCAGCGCGTCGTTGACCTGCATGGCCAGCTCGCGGGTGGGCACGAGGACCAGCGCGCGCGGGTGGCGCGGGCGGGCCTTGCCACCCTGCGCGATCCGGGCCAGCAGCGGCAGGCCGAACGCGAGGGTCTTGCCCGAGCCGGTCTGGCCGCGGCCGAGGACGTCCCGGCCGACCAGCGCGTCGGGGACGGTGGCCTTCTGGATCTCGAACGGGGTGACGATGCCCTCGCGGGCCAGCGCCCGGACGAGCTTGTTGGGCAGGCCGAGGGCGTCGAAGCCCTCGGTGGGCGTGGCGTCGCCGGCGTCGGCCGGCGCTTCGAAAATGGACGGGAACGTGCTGGGATCAGCAAACGCGGTCAAGTGGGGCCTCTCGTGGGCGGGCCATCTCGCGCGTCAAGAACCTCGGGGTGCAGCACGCTTCGCAAGATCGCCCATGGGGCGCGGAAACGCGCCGGTCGATGAACTTAGCGAGTGTACGGTGCGTGGCCGCCCGATGCCGCATCGAGGCGCTCCCGCGTGTGCGGCGTCACGCGCAGGAGTTAGAGCAACCCGGTGATCGAGTTGCTGACGAAGAGCACGACGAGCACGCCGATGCCCACGAGGATGCCGAGGCCAACGGCCAGCAACAGCCCGACCTTGGCATAACCACGCTTCACCGGCATCGAGTCGGTGTGCCCCTGGGCCAGGATGTGACCGGTCAGCGATCCCGAGTTTTCCATCGTGGCGGCCGGGAAGGCCGTGGTCATCGGGGCGGGCTCCTCCTGGTTCCCGTAGAGCCGGCCGGAGCGCTGCCCCTGCGCCCACCGGTGATAGTCGGTCGCGGCACCCGTGGACCCGGGCGCGGTCGGGTTGACCGACTCCGGCCAACTCGGCAACGCGGGCGCCGGCGCCGACCCACCCTGCTGCCCGACCGCGGGCGGCGGCGGGAACGGCGGCACGGGCGACGGGCCCGGCGGCGGCCCCGGGGGCGGGACCGGCGGCCCGGGCGGCGCCGGCGGCTGCGGCTCGGGAATCGGCGGCACCGGAGAAGGCGGCGGCTGCGGCACGGGCGACGGCGGCACCGGCGGCGGCCCAGGCGGCATCGGGCCCGGACCTGGCCCTGGACCCGGCCCTGGTGCCGGGCTCGGGCCGGGGAACGGCGACGGCGCGGGCTCCGGACCCGGGAACGGCGGCTGCGGGCGCAGCGGCGGCTCCGGCTGGGGTTCTCTGGGCCTCGGCTGGTCGGGCCGCGGCTGCGGCCGAGGCCGCTCAGGCTCGGGTTCCGGCCGCTCGGGCTCCGGCCGGTCCGGCTCGGGTCGACCCGGCTCGGGCCGATCTGGCTCCGGTCGACCCGGCTCGGGCCGGTCTGGCTCCGGTCGACCCGGCTCCGGCCGATCTGGCTCCGGCCGCCGCGGTCGCTCCGGCTCGGGCTCGTCGGGCGGCAAGGGCGGCTTCGGCTCCGTCGGCTCGGTCGCGGTGCGGCCGTAGATCTTGGCGCTGCCGCTGGCCGCGGCCGGCACACCGACCGCGAGTTCGGCGGCCGATGGGCGGCGCACCCCCGGCACGCTCGCTCGGGCCTTGGCGACCGCCGGCGCCTCAGCCGGCTCGCTGCCCTCGGTGAGCGCCGCGATCGAGGCCGGCGTCGCGGCCGACCAGGTGGCCCGCTGTGCCGGGATCGCCGACGCGGCCGGCTCGTCGGGCTCGGGCACGGGCTCGGGGCGCACGTACGCCGGCGGGTCGTCGGCCGTCTCCTTGTGGAACGGCACCGCGAAGCCCGACCAGGGCGACTCCTCGGCGAGCGGCACCTTCGGCACCCGCCGGTCGAGCGGCGGCACCGGCCCCTTCGCCGGCACGGGCTTGATCGGTGAGGCAGCCGGGGCGGCCACAGCCGGCGGCGTGGGAGCCGGCGGCTCCACGGGCTCTTCGCCGGCGGCCCCGTAGGTGCCAGGCACACCCGGAGCGGCGGGCGCTGGCGGCTCGGCGGACCTGCCGGCGGCCCGGTCGGTGCCGGGAACGGCCAGGGCTGGCGGCTCAGCGGGATCGGCGGCGGCGCGGTCGGTGCCGGGAACGGCCAGGGCTGGCGGCTCGGCGGCGGCGCGGTCGGTGCCCGGAACGGCCGCGACTGGCGGCTCGCCGGGTTCGGCGGCGCGGTCGGTGCCCGGGACGGCCGGGGCTGGCGGCTCGGCGAGCTCGCCGGCGGCCCGGTAGGTGCCGGGCACGGCCGGCGCGGCCACGTGCTCGCCGTCGGGCGCGGCGGTGCCGTTGCGCACCGACGCCCGGCCGACCACCGACGTGGGCGTGCTGCCGGGCGGCGCGGTCGGGATGTGCGAGATCTCCGAAACCGGGGTGGGCCGGGTCCAAGCGGGCGAGGCCGGCCAGAGCGCGCCGTCACCCGCTGGCGGCGGCGGGGGCTCGTAGGCCTCAGGCAGCTCGCCGAGTCGTGCGTCGTCGGACTGCTGCGGCTTCTCGTCCATCGCTGCCCTCCCTGGCCGACCCCGGGTCGCGCGTGCCCGCCCGGCGCGGCGTGCCAATGTCACATCGTGGCACAACCGCACACCCCGGTATGTCGGTAAGCGGCCGTCAGCCCTCTGACGTGCCGGTCGGCGTGGCGACAGAGTTGGCCGCGGCGGTGTTGGTCGGCGGCACGCTGTCGCGGGTCGCTGGCGCCTCCGGTGTCGACGTCGGCTCCTCCTCGTCGTCGGCCGGCGGGTCGGTGGGCTCCGGGTCCTTCGTCGGCGCCGGCGGCTCGGTCGTCGGTTTCGTGGTTGGTGGCGGATCGGTCGGCGGGTCCGTCGGCTCTCCGGTCGGCGGCTTCGTCGGCGGATTCGTCGGCTCTTGTGTCGGCGGCTTGGTCGGCGGCTTCGTCGTCTCGACCGGCGGTTTCGGCGGCTGGGTAGTCGGCGGCGCGGTCGGACCTGTCGGCACGGCGGGGAACACCCGGGTCGCCGCGTAGAACCGCGACCACCAGACGGTCGACACCTTCACCACGTCGCCGGTGGTCGGGGCGTGCACCATCTTGCCGTTGCCGAGGTACATCCCGACGTGGTGGACGGTCTGCCAGCTCGACCCGGAGGCGAAGAAGATCAGGTCGCCGGGCAGCAGCGCGGACTGCGGCACGCTCTGCATGCGGGTCGCATAATATTGATCACGGGCCACCCGGGGCAGCCCGTTGTAGCCGGCCGCCCGGTAGGACGCCCACATCAGGCCCGAGCAGTCGAACGAGTTGGGGCCCTCGGCCGCCCAGACGTAGGGGTCGCCGAGCTGGGCCAGCGCGTAACGGACCGCCGTCATCGCCTTGGGGTTGGCCTTCATCCCGGCGACGCTCTCGCCGGAGATGTAGCGGGTGCCGAGCTGCTGCTCCTTGGCCTCCTGGTCGCGCTCGTAGGCCTCGACCGCGTCGATGTTGTCGGCCCGCAGCTTGCGCAGCGCGTCTTCCTTGGTCTTGCGGCTCTTCTCCAGCGCGCTGACCTGGTCGACCAGGTCCTGGTGCTTGGTCTGCATCGCGGCGTAGTAGGCGGTCGCGTTCTGCTCGGCGACCCGGGCCCGCTCGACCACGTCGCCGGCGATCTCCGGGTGTGGCACGGCCGAGCGGCCGGTCAGCAGCCGGTTGAGCGAACCGAGGTCCTGCAGGTCGCGGTCGTAGGTGCCGGGCGGCAGCGCGGCGGCCGCCTTGAGGGCGTCACCGGCCGCGCTGTCGGCGTTGCGCTGTGCCGCGGCCAGCTCGTCGCGCATCTGCCGCAGGTTGGTGTCGGCCAGCTCCAGGTCGCTCTCGGCCCGGTCGCGCTGCTGCTGCAGCTCGAGCACGCGCTCGCCGAGGAGCGAGACCTCGGTCGCGCTGGCGTTGATCCGCGCGGCCAGCGGACCGCTCGCGACCGTCGACGGCACCTGGGGAACGCTGGTCACCGGCGCCTGGCCGGGCAGTTGCAACGCGCCGGCCGGGACCGGGCGGGCGCCGGAGTCGGGCACGGTGTTGGGCAACGGGGGGTCGGCGGCCTTGAGGTCGGCGAACGCGGGGCTGCCGAAACCGGCGGCCGCGGACGCGGTCGCCGTCAGCAGCGCGGCCCACGCCACCGGTCTGAGCACCCGCAAGTGGTCGCGCTGCGGGTCGCCGTGGCGGTTGGGCTGCCGGCGGGTCATGATCCTCCCCGGTTGTCGCGTTGTGACGACCGATCACCGTGCGGGGACGTTACGCATCGGCTGGGTGCCGAGCGACCCTCTGGTGTAACTCGTCACAGTCGTTACTACCGCAAAACTGTGGCGACTGTCGATGGCAGCAGCGGTAACGAGACGCTGAGAGACGGTGAACGGTAGTGGCCCAGCGGTGATCATCGGCCGGCGGGACGTACGCTCGCCTGCATGGACGAGGCACGTAAGCACGAGCTCGAGGAAAAGGTCTACGCCGGCATCCGACTTTCCCGGCAGGACGGTGTGGACCTCTACGAGTCCGACGATCTCGCCTGGCTCGGTCGGCTGGCGCACCACAAGCGCACCGAGCTCAACGGCGACCGGGTGATGTTCAACATCAACCGGCACCTCAACCTGACCAACGTCTGCTCGGCGAGCTGCGCCTACTGCTCGTTCCAGCGCAAGCCGGGCGAAAAAGACGCCTATACGATGCGCATCGACGAGGCCGTCCGCAAGGCCAAGGAGATGGAGAGCGAGCAGCTCACCGAGTTGCACATCGTCAACGGCCTGCACCCGACGCTGCCCTGGCGCTACTACCCGAAGGTGTTGCGCGAGCTGAAGGCGGCGCTGCCCAACGTCAACCTCAAGTGCTTCACGGCCACCGAGGTGCAGTGGTTCGAGAAGATCAGCGGGCTGACCGCCGACGCGATCCTCGACGAGCTGATGGACGCCGGCCTCGAGTCACTGACCGGCGGCGGTGCGGAGATCTTCGACTGGGAGGTCCGCCAGCACATCGTCGACCACGAGTGCCACTGGGAAGACTGGTCGCGGATCCACAAGCTGGCACACAGCAAGGGCATGAAGACCCCCGCCACCATGCTGTACGGGCACATCGAGGAGCCCCGGCACCGGGTGGACCACGTCATGCGGCTGCGTGAGCTGCAGGACGAGACGGGCGGCTTCGCGGTCTTCATCCCGCTGCGCTACCAGCACGACTTCGTCGACTCCAAAGACGGCAAGGTCCGCAACAAGCTCCAGGCGCGCACCACGATGGCCTCGCCGGCCGAGTCGCTCAAGACGTTCGCGGTGTCCCGGCTGATGTTCGACAACGTGCCGCACGTGAAGTGCTTCTGGGTGATGCACGGCCTGTCGGTCGCCCAGCTCTCGCTCAACTTCGGCGTCGACGACCTCGACGGCTCGGTCGTCGAATACAAGATCACGCACGACGCCGACTCCTACGGCACGCCCAACACCATGCACCGCGAAGACCTGCTCAACCTGATCTGGGACGCCGGCTTCCAGCCGGTCGAGCGGGACACCCGTTACAACATCGTGCACGAGTACGACGGCCCGCAGTCGCTCGCCGACCGGCGCGCCCACCCCCAGGACGTGATGTCGTGACACCTACCGTCAAATACACGCTGGCCCGGATCGGCCTGGCCGTGCTCGTCTTCGCCGCGCTGCTGCCGGTGCCGATCGACCTGTTCCTCAAGCTGATCCTGGCGCTGGTCTTCTCGGCCGCGGTCTCGTTCTTCTTCCTGCGTCATTGGCGCGACCAGATGGCGCAACAGCTGGCCGACGCGGTCGACCGGCGCCGCACCGAGAAGGCCAAGCTGCGCACCGCGTTGGCCGGCGACGATGAGCCGCCGGCCGTCGCGAGATAACCGCTACCAGTTGGTCGAGCCGGCCACCTTCGGCCAGGGCTTCCACCACGGCTTGATCAGGTAGACGATGCCGCCGCTGCCGCCGGAGACGCCGCCGGTCGCGTTGATCCGCTTCGTGCGGAGCCAGACCTGTTCGAACTGGCTGCGCTTGTAGACGTTGCGGACCACGTCGTTCGACGACGACGCGGGGTCGTTGATGATGACGTCGCCGTCCTTGGTGAAGCCGACGATGACGAACAGGTGGCCCGACGTGCCGTAGTTGGCGCCGTCGAGCTCGCTGGCCAGGAACGACTGCGAGGTGACCACCGGGATGCCGGCGGCGATGAACCGCTCGGCCTCGTCGAGTGAGTGCAGCCGGGTGACCTTGGCCTCCAGGCCGGGGAAGGACGCGGCGTAGGCCGTGTTGAACGGCCAGTTGCCGGCACCGTCGTAGGCATAGTCGTAGGTCATCCGGGCGGCGTGGTTGACCGACGGGTCCGGGTAGGTCGGGTCGACCCACGCCAGGTCCTCGGCCGACGGCTTCTTGCCCCAGTATTCGACGACCATCTCGGTCGAGGTCGGCGAGCACCAGGCCTCACCGCCGCCGTCGTACTCCGGATAGTGCCCCTCGTGGACGTTCTGTGAATAGGCCGGCACCTTGAGCTCTTTGCCCCAGGCGATGTGCCCGGCGCTGGCCGGCACGGTGAACCGGTCGGGCACGTACGACGACATCGCGCCGAGCGCCCAGACCCGCGGCGAGGCCAGCTGGCCCGGCGCCCGGTAGAGGGTCAGCCGGAGCTGGTAGGCGCTCAACATCACGCCGTTGGCCACGTCGTCGATCGAGAACGTGTCCGTCCAGATCGTCGAGTACGGGTCACCCTGCCGGTTCACCGACGTACGGCGGATGTCCTCGTCACCGGAGGCCCAACGGCCCATCACGTACCAGGGCGTCAGGTTGCCGGTGTTGTAGGTGCCCTGCATCTCGATCTGGATCCAGGTGCCGCGCGGTGTCTCGGCGTTCCACGACGCGACCAGCTCGCTCGCGTCGAAGCCGACCTCGCGCTTCGGCGAGGTCCAGGTGGCGTAGTTCCAGCTGCGGGTCACCCCGGTGTGCGGATCGGTGTAGTCGGTCGTCCCCTGTGGACGCAGGATGGTCACGCCACCCTGCAGGCCCGGAACGCCCGGAATGCCCGGCAATGCCAGAGTGCCCTGGTGCGTGCCGGTGCGCCAGTCGCGATACGTCGACCAGCCCTGGTACGTGATCTGCTCGTCATGGACGGGCGTCGAGGCGACGGCCCCGGCCGGTGCCGCGAACCCGGCAATCAAGGCAACCGCGCCGAAAACCGCGACGGCCGCCCGCGCTGATGCGTTCATGGCTGTCACTATCGCTGGCGAAAGGAAGTTTCACCAGAGTTCGTTTCGCTGAAGTTCATTGCCGGCGGGATGATCCCGTTGGCATGGTGCAGCACAAAGACCCATATTGATATGACCATGGGTCCGGTGGTGAGGTTCGTCCAACGTTCCTCCACCAACCCCCTGGAGGTCATGCATGGCCACTCGTCTGGGTCGACGACGCACCCTGGCCGCACTGGTCGGCACCGCGGTCGTGGGCCTGCTCGTCGCCTCGGCCCACCCGGTCGCGGCGAAACCGCCGCCCGGCGGCGACGCATCGGCATCGCCCTCGGCCGAATACCGGGTGCTCGGCCCGAAGACGCTGGCCGACCGCAACGCGGTCGCCGGCACCGGTGCTTCGATCGATTACGTCGAGCACGGCGTCCTCAACATCACCGCCACCGGCGCCGAGGCCGCGGCGATCCAGCGGCTCGGTTTCACGCTGGAGAAGCAGGCGGCACCGCCCGCGGTCAGCGGCGGCCCGACGGCGCAGGCGTTCCCGCCGGCCGACTCCGCCTACCACGACTACGCGGAGCTGACGGCGGTGGTCAACCAGGTCGTCGCCGACCACCCGACGATCGCGCGCAAGCTCTCGATCGGCAGTTCCTACGAAGGCCGCGACCTGATGGCGGTGAAGATCTCCGACAACGTCAACACCGACGAGGCCGAGCCGGAGATCCTCTTCAACGCGCAGCAGCACGCCCGCGAGCATCTGACCGTCGAGATGGCGATCTACGTGCTCAACCTGTTCACCGACAACTACGGCACCGACTCCCGGATCACCAACCTCGTCAACAACCGGGAGATCTGGGTCGTACCGACGATGAACCCCGACGGTAGCGAGTACGACATCGCGACCGGTTCCTACCGCAGTTGGCGGAAGAACCGGCAGCCCAACGCCGGGTCGTCCAATGTGGGCACGGACCTCAACCGCAACTGGGGCTACAACTTCGGGTGCTGCGGCGGCTCGTCCGGCACCACCAGTTCGGAGACCTATCGCGGCCCGTCGGCGTTCAGCGCGCCGGAGACGCGGGCGCTGCGCGACTTCGTCAACAGCCGGGTGGTCGGCGGCGTGCAGCAGATCAAGGCCAACATCGACTTCCACACCTACTCGCAGTTGGTGCTGTGGCCCTACGGCTACACCACCGCCAACACCGCGACCGGCATGACCGCCGACGACTACAGCACGTTCGCCACCATCGGCCAGCAGATGGCGGCGACCAACGGCTACACGCCGGAACAGTCGTCGGACCTCTACATCACCGACGGTGACAGCCTCGACTGGCTGTGGGCGACCCACAAGATCTGGGCCTACACCTTCGAGATGTATCCGGGTTCGTCGGGTGGCGGCGGCTTCTACCCGCCGGACGAGGTGATCCCGGCGCAGACCAGCCGCAACCGGGAAGCGGTGCTGATCCTCTCCGAATACGCCGACTGCCCCTACCGGGCGATCAACAAGCAGGCGCAGTACTGCGGCGGCGGAGGCGGCGGCACCACCGTCTACTCCGACACCTTCGAGTCGGCGACCGGGTGGACCACCAACCCGTCCGGCACCGACACCGCGACCAACGGCCAGTGGGTGCGCGGCGACCCGGCGGCGACCACGTCGAGCGGCACCAAGCAACTCGGCACCACCGTCAGCGGCACCAATGACCTGGTCACCGGGGCTTCGGCCGGCACCGCCGCGGGCGACTTCGACGTCGACGGCGGCACGACCAGCATCCGCTCGCCGGCCATCACGCTGCCGGCCAGCGGCACGCTGACGCTGAACCTGTCGTGGTATCTCGCGCACGGCTCGAACGCGTCGTCGGCCGACTTCTTCCGGGTCAGCGTCGTGCACAACGGCGGCACGACGGCCCTGTTCAGCCAGGCCGGCGCGGCAACCAACCGCGACGGCGCCTGGGCGACGGCCAGCGCCAATCTGTCGGCGTACGCCGGTCAGTCGGTGCGGCTCCTGATCGAGGCGGCCGACGCGTCGACCGCCAGCCTGGTCGAGGCGGGCGTCGACGACGTCCGGATCACCCAGAGCTGAGGCATTTGCCGGCACCGGCGTCCCGTGGGTAACCGCGGGACGCCGGTGTCGCAGTTAACGGCGGCGATATCGCCCTCCCGACCATGGTGACCAGTGGGTTACCGTGCTCGCGACCGACCGCAGCGAAGCCGGTGTGACTCCGGCGCTGTCCCGCAACTGCGATGCCCCGCCCGTGCGGGGACGAGCCAGGTCGCCTGCCCAGGTCGCGAACCAGCGCTCTCGAGGAAGGGCGCCTCGCGGGCGGGCGCAACCCCTGTCGGCGAAGCACCAGACCTCGACCGACAGGAGGCTACCCATGCGATATCCGGCCAAGTTCCTCGCCGCCGCCCTTGGCGCGGCCCTGCTGCTCGCCGGCTGCGGCGACGGCGGCAGCACCGAGAACGGCGGCACGCCCCCCGACACCGACGTCAGCGCCACCGCCGACTTTCCGGTCACCGTCGGCGACCTGACCGTCGCCGCCAAGCCCAAGAAGATCGTCGCCCTGTCGCCGACCGCGACCGAGGTGCTCTTCGCGATCGGCGCCGGACCGCAGGTGGTGGCCGTCGACGACCAGTCCAACTTCCCGGCCAACGCACCGAAGAGCGACCTGTCGGCCTTCCAGCCCAACGCCGAGGCCATCGCCGGGAAATCACCCGATCTGGTCGTGCTCTCCAACGACATGAACAACGTCGTCGCCCAACTGCGCCAGCTGAAGATCCCGGTGTACGTCGCGCCGGCCGGCAAGACGGTCGACGACACCTACCGGCAGATCACCGACATCGGTGCGCTGACCGGCAATCGGCCGGCGGCCGAAGACCTCGCGAAGCAGATGCGGACCGACATCGACAAGCTGGTCAAGGACGTGCCGCAGCGGAGCACGAAGCTCACCTACTACTACGAGCTCGGCCCCGAGCTCTACTCGCTGACCTCGAAGACCTTCGTCGGCTCGCTCTTCGCCCAACTGGGCCTGGAGAACATCGCCGACCCGGCGGACGCCGACGGCAGCAAGGGCGGCTATCCGCAGCTCTCGGCCGAGTCGCTGGTCAAGGCCGACCCTGACCTGATCTTCCTGGCCGACACGGTGTGCTGCCAGCAGAACGCCGACACGGTCAAGGCCCGGCCCGGCTGGTCCGGCATCACCGCCGTGAAGACCGGGCAGATCGTCGGCCTCAACGACGACGTCGCGTCGCGTTGGGGTCCGCGCACCGTCGACCTGCTGCGCCAGATCGTCGACGCGGTGGCGAAGGTGCCGGCCTGAAAACCCGGAAGCTTCCCGGCGTACGGTGGCCGTGGCTGCTCGGCGGCGTCGTCGCCGTGGTGGTCGCGGCCATCGCCGGGCTCGCCTTCGGCCCGGTCTCGCTGCCGCTCGGCGGTGTCGCGGCCGAGCTGGTCGACCTGATCCCGGGCGTGCATGTCCACAGTGGGCTCTCGGAGCAGGACGCGGCGATACTGCTCCAGCTCCGGCTGCCCCGGGTGGTCCTCGGTCTGCTCGCGGGCGCGATGCTGGCGCTGGCCGGTGGCTGCTACCAGGGCGCGTTCCGCAACCCACTGGCCGACCCCTACCTGCTGGGCGCGGCGGCCGGGGCCGGGCTCGCGGTGACCGCGGTCGTGGCGCTGCGCGGGTCCGAAATGGACATCGGCGCGTTGCCGCCGAGCGTACCCCTGGCGGCGTTCGGTGGTGCCCTCGTCGCGGTCGCGCTGACCTACCTGCTCGGGGTCGCCGGCCGCGACCGGACGCCGGCGTCGCTGATCCTGGCCGGGGTCGCGGTGTCGGCCTTCCTGGCTGCCGGGCAGACCTATCTGATGCAGCGCAACGCCGACGACATCCGGGCGATCTACTCGTGGTTGCTCGGCCGGCTGGCCACCAACGGCTGGCACGAGGTGCGGCTGCTGCTGCCGTACGCCATCGTCACCACCGTGGTCGTGCTCGCCCTGCGGCGCGAACTCGACGTGCTGTCGGTCGGTGACGACGAGGCGAGGGGCCTGGGCCTGCACCCGCAACGGTCCCGCTACTTCCTGATCGCCGCCGCCTCGCTGGGCACCGCGGCCGCGGTCTCGGTCTCCGGCCTGATCGGCTTCGTCGGGATCGTGGTGCCACACATCGTGCGGATGCTGGTCGGCACCAGCTACCGGGCCATCCTGCCGCTGTCGATGCTGTTCGGCGCGGCCTTCCTGGCCCTGGCCGACCTCGCCGGCCGCACGTTCGCGGCGCCGGCCGAGATCCCGATCGGGGTGGTCACGGCGTTCGTCGGCGGCCCGTTCTTCGTGCTGGTGTTGCGCACGGCGAAGCGGGTGGTCACATGACGCCGGCCATTTCGGTGCGGGACCTGCACGTCACGCTCGGGAAGGCGGCCATCCTGCGCGGCGTCGACCTCACCGTCGAGGCGGGCTCGTGGGTCGCGGTGATCGGCCCGAACGGCGCCGGTAAGTCGACGCTGCTGCGCGCGATCGGCGGCCTGCTGCCCGCCGGGGGCGCGGTTTCCCTGCTGGGTACGCCGATCGAGCGGCTGCGCCGCCGCGCCCGGGCCCGCACGGTCGCCACCGTCGCCCAGTCGCCGGTGGTGCCGCCCGGTATGTCAGTGTTCGACTACGTGCTGCTTGGTCGTACCCCCTTCGTCTCGTTGCTCGGTCGTGAGTCGGCCACCGACCTCGCCGCGGTGACCGCGCTGCTCGACCGCCTCGACCTGGCCGGTTTCGGCGACCGCGAACTCGACACCCTCTCGGGCGGTGAGCGGCAGCGGGTGTTCCTGGCCCGGGCGCTCGCGCAGGAGCCCTCGTTGCTGCTGCTCGACGAGCCGACCAGCGCCCTGGACATCGGTCACCAGCAGGAGGTGCTGGAGTTGGTCGACACGCTGCGCCGTGACCAGGGGCTCACCGTGCTGGCCACGATGCACGACCTGTCGATCGCGGGCGGCTACGCCGACCGGTTGGTGCTGCTGGCCGACGGTGTGGTGGTCGCCGCCGGCACCGCCCGCGAAGTACTGACCGAGGAGACCCTGTCGCGCTTCTACAAGGCCCGGGTTCGCGTCGTCGACGGCGTCGACGGGCCGCTGGTGGTGCCGGTTCGGGATATCCAGCATCGCTGATCCGGAGTAAGTTCGATCGACATGTGGATGCGAAAAGCGTCGATGGCCGCGGTCTCGATCGGCGTGCTCGCCGTCTCGGCCGGCTTCACCGCCACCCCCTCGCCGTCCTGGGATCTGTCACCCACCGGCAGCACGGCCCGCTTGCGCGGCCTGTCGGTGGTCAGCGCCGGCACGGTCTGGGCCAGCGGCAGCCAGGGCACCGTGCTGCGCACCGTCAACGGCGGCCGCACGTGGCAGTCGGTCGGCCCGCCCGACACGGCGACCCTGGAGTTCCGCGACATCGAGGCGTTCGACGCCCGCCGCGCGGTGGCGCTGTCCATCGGCACCGGCGAAGACTCCCGCGTCTACCGCACCGCCGACGGCGGTCGCACCTGGACAGAGGCGTTCCGCAACACCGACCCGGCCGCGTTCTACGACTGCCTGACGTTCCTCGACGAACGGCACGGCCTGGCCCTCTCCGACCCGGTCGACGGCAAATTCCGCATCCTGGCCACCAGCGACGCCGGCCGCTCCTGGTCGGTCGTGTCGCCCGCCGGCATGCCGGCCGCGCTGCCGGGTGAGTTCGCGTTCGCGGCCAGCGGCACCTGCTTGGTCGGCGCCGGTGGCCGGGCCTACTTCGCCACCGGCGGTGGGTCCGCGGCGCGGGTGTTCCGCAGCGACGACCTCGGCCGCAGCTGGACGGTCACTGACGCCCCGATCCCGAGCGGCCCGTCGGCGGGCATCTATTCGCTGGCGTTCCGCGACCGCGACCATGGCGTGGCAGTCGGCGGCGACTACGAAGTCCCCGATGCGGCACCGTCCGGCGCCGCGGTCACCGGCGACGGCGGCCGCACCTGGCGGGCGGCCGCCCGCGAGCCCGGCGAATACCGCTCCGGCGCGGCCTGGATGACCCGCCTCGGGCCGGTGCTCGCCGTCGGGCCGACCGGCAGCGACATCAGCTACGACGGCGGGCGGCACTGGTCGCTCTTCGACTCGGGCAGCTTCGACGCGGTCGAGTGCGCCGGCCTCGCGGTCTGCTACGCGTCGGGCGAGCAGGGCCGCATCGCGAGATTGCGCTGGTGACCGTCCGCACCGCCGAGACCCTCCCCGGAGCCGCGGCCGAATCGGCCCGGGGCGGCACGCTCTAGCTGCCTAGCGGCTCCGGGAGCGGGGTCGTGTGCAGCACGGCCAGGCGGCTGACGGCCCGGGTCAGCACGACGTAGAGGCGGTGCAGGCCACGGGGTTCGGCGGCCACGATCGCGGCCGGCTCGACGACCACCACGTGGTCGTACTCGAGGCCCTTGACGACCGACGCCGGCACGACCGTGACCCGCTCCGCGGACTCGACGTCGTCGGCGGTCGCGCTCTTGATGCCGGCCGCCGTCAGTGCCGCGCGGATCCGCTCGACGGCTCGGTCGGCGGCGATCACGCCGACCGAGCCGTCGTGCTCGAGCGCGGCGCGGACCTCGGCCACCGTCGCGGCGTCGAGGTCGATCACCTCGTCGATGGTCAGCCAGCCGTCGTTGCGCAGCGATCGGGCCGGCGGCACGTCGACCGCCAGCGCCGGGAGCAGCCGGTTGGCGAACGCGACCACCGCGGCCGGCACCCGGAAGCCGATCGTCAGCGGCACCACCGCCGCGTCGGGCTTGCCCAGGTGGCGCAGGGTCTCGCGCCAGTCGGCGGCGGCCCACGGCGCGGTGCCCTGGGCGAGGTCGCCGAGCAGGGTGATCGAGCCGTGCTCGCTGCGTCGGGCGATCGCGCGGGCCTGCATCGCCGACAGGTCCTGGGCCTCGTCGACGACCACGTGGCCAAAGCTGGCCGCGCGCTCGATCAGGCCGGCGGCCTCGTCGAGCAGCACCAGGTCGGCGGCCGTCCACTTGGCCGACTTGAGCGACCGCGGCTGGCTCGGCCACCTGATCAGCTCGCGCTCGGCATCGGTGAGCACGCCCGCCGGCGGGTCGGTGAGGATCTCCGCGACCAGCGCCTCCGGCGTCATCGCCGGCCAGACCTGGTCGAGGAAGTCGGTGACGGGCTTGGCCTTGCCCATCCGGCGCAGCCAGGCGTCGTTCGGCGAGTCGCCCCGGCGCGCCTCGGACTGGCGTTGCAGCAGGCTGACCACCCGGGCCCGGACCCGTTCGCGGGCGGTGCCGTAGGGGAGGTTCTCCTGGCGCACGTCGTCGACCATCCGGCGCAGCACCTCGGCGCCGATCCGCCACCGGTAGGAGGCGTCGGGCACGGTCATCGGCTCCTCGGGCGTGCCGATGTGCGCGTCGAGGGCGGCGGCGAGCACCGCGGCCATCCGGGCGTCGTGCTTGATCACCGCGACCGCCGGGTCTTCCTCGGCCCGGACCGGGGCGCGCGCGATCAGGTCGTCGACCGTGGCCTGCTCGACCTCGATCTCGCCGAGCGCGGGCAGCACCGCCGAGATGTAGGACAGGAACGCCCGGTTGGGGCCGACCACCAGCACGCCGGACCGGCGCAGCCGCTCGCGGTGCAGGTAGAGCAGGAAGGCGGCGCGGTGCAGGCCGACGGCGGTCTTGCCGGTGCCGGGCGCGCCCTGCACACAGATCGAGGTCTCCAGGTCGGCTCGGACCAACTCGTCCTGCTCCGGCTGGATGGTGGCGACGATGTCGCGCATCGGCCCGACGCGCGGCCGCTCGATCTCGGCGGTCAGGATCCGGCTGGCGGTGCCGAGTTCCTCGCCGCGGTCGAGGTGCTCGTCTTCGAAGCTGGTCAGCAGCCCGCCGTTGAACCCGAACCGGCGGCGGACGGCGATGCCCTGCGGCTCTTTGGCGCTGGCCCGGTAGAACGCCCGGGACACCGGCGCCCGCCAGTCGAGCACCATCGGCTCGCCGGCGTCGTCGGTCACGTGCCGGCGCCCGACGTGGTAGCGGTGCCCGGCGTGGTCTTCGGCCTCCGCGGAGGCGCCGAAGTCGAGCCGCCCGAAGAACAGCGGGGTGTCCGGATCGTCGGCCAGTTCCGCGACCCGGCGGGCGAGCGTACGCCCGAGCGTTTCGGCGGTGTAGGAGTCACCGGCGACATTGCCGCCGGCGCTGAACAGTGACTCGGCGCGTTCGCGCATCCGGCCGAGGGCGGCGCGCGACGCGGTCAGGTGGCTGCGTTCGGCGCCGAGGTCGGTTTCCAGATCGGTGGCGGGCTCGGTGGCGTCGGTGTTGACGACATGATCGGCGGGCAGGGTCATCCGAGAAGCCTTCCGGCGGTCGAGAGTGTGGCTCGGGAGACCTGGGCCGCCCGGAACTCCGCGGGGTCGAAGCCCCAGCCGGTGCCGGCAGTGCCCGGTAACCACGCATCAGCGCGGCGGCGCTCCAGGCTACGCCCGGTTCGTCCGGGACTCCACTGAATATCGCCGGCACCCGCCGGTGCGACGATGTGTGGATGGCGGATCTCGGGCAGGAGCGGCGTCGGATCACCGATCCGAAGATGATGCGGGCGTTGGCGCATCCGGCACGGCTGGCGATCCTCGAGCATCTCAACACGACCGGGGAACCGACGACGGCCACCGAGTTCGCGGAGATCGTCGGGTTGTCGCCGAGTGCGACCAGCTACCACCTTCGCGAGTTGGCCAAGGCCGGCATGATCGAAGAGGCGCCGAGCCGGGGCGACGGGCGGGAACGGGTCTGGCAGAGCCCGGCGCACTCGTGGGGCCTCGACATGGAGGCCGACGCCGACCCGGAGACCCGGGCCGCCGAGGAGGCCCTGCTCGCCACCTACCTCGAGCGTGACCAGGCGCGGCTGCGGGCCTACCTCGCGCGGGCCCGGGAAGAGCCGAAGGAATGGCACGACGTCGCCGGGCTGACGACGTCGACGATCTTCGTGACCGCCGACGAGTTGAAGAGCTTCTTCGAGACCGTGCACGCATTGATCGACTCGCTGAAACAGCGGAACCGCAAGGAGGCGTCGCTGGAGGGAGCGCGGGCGGTGCGTGTCCAACTTGCCGCTTTCCCCGACGACTGACGACGCCAGGGGTTGCGTACCGAAGATGTGAAGGATTATTTTCGAAGCATGTCCTTCACATCTTCGGCTCCTTCGCGCTGGAGCGACGTCTACGTCACCGCCGGTACCCGGGCGATCTCGATGGCCGGCGAGGCCCTGGTCGCCACCACGCTCGCCCTCGCGCTGCAGGACCGGGGGGCCGGCGGCCTGGCCGTCTCCGGGCTCTGGCTCGCCGCCACCCTGCCGCTGGTCGCGCTCGCCCCGCTCACCGGTCGGCTGGTCGACCGCTACGACAGCCGGACGCTGCTGGTCACCACCGGTCTGGCCCAGGCCGCGGTCTGCGTCGCCATGGCCTTCGTCGCTCTGCCGGTCGCGCTGGTCGCCATGGTGGCGGTGCTCGCGTCCGGGGTCGCGATCACCAACCCGACGTTCGCCGCGCTGGTGCCGTCGATGGTCGACCGCGACGAACTTCCGAAGGCCAGCGCCATCGGCCAGACCGCGTCGATGATCGGCGCGTTGCTCGGTCCCGCCGCCGCCGGTTTCCTGGTCGCGGGCTTCGGCACCCGCCCGCCGCTGGTCATCGCGGCGGTCACGTATCTCGCGGTCGCGGTCGCCGGGTTGCTGCTGCGCACCCGGCGCGGCGGCGCGCAGGCGGCCGCGTCGACCACCGGGGCGGCGGCCGGACCGTGGCGGCTGCGCACCGACGGACTGCTGCTCACGACGTTCCTCGCGTTCGGCGCGGTGGTCGCCGGCGTCGGCGGCGTCAACGTCATCGAGGTCTTCTACATCCGCGACACGCTCGGCGCCTCCACCTCGGCGTTCGGCCTGGTCACCGCGGCCTGGACGGCCGGCATGGCGGTCGGTGCCTGGGTGTTCGCCCGGGTCGTCCGGCGGTTCGACGACGACGGCGGTCTGGTCCGGGGCATGCTCACCCTGCTCGGTGCCACCTGCGTGCCGGTCGTGCTCAGCGCCGCGGTGCCCAGTGCCTGGCTGGTCGCGGCCCTCTGGCTGGTCGGCGGCCTGCTCAACGGCGGTCTCGGCGTGTTCAGCACGATCCTGGTCGCCCGCCGGGTGCGCGAGGCCGACCGGGGCCGGGCGTTCTCGGTGCTCAACGCGGCCGCCAACGGCGGCGCGATGTTCGGATACGTGCTGGCCGGTGCCATGCTCGGCCCGTTCTCGGCGCGCACGCTCGTCTTCACCTTCGGCCTGGCCGGGGTGCTGGTCGTGCTCGCGACCGCGGTTCCGGTCGCACGCGCCATCCGGCTGGAACGCGTCACATCCGTGGCCGTCGCATGAGCGCCGTCCCACTGCTCGGGATACGGTGAAGACACCATGAGCGAGATCCGCAGACCCCGAGTCGGTCACATCCAGTTCCTGAACTGTCTTCCGATCTACTGGGGCCTGATGCGCTCGGGCGCCCTCCTCGACGTCGACCTGCACAAGGACTCGCCGGAGCGGCTCAACGCCGCCCTGGTCGCCGGTGACCTCGACGTCGGCCCGATCTCCCTGCTCGAATACCTGCGGCACGCCGACGAGTTGGTGCTCCTGCCCGACCTCGCGGTCGGCAGCGACGGGCCGGTGCTGTCGGTCAACATCGTCTCCACCAAGCCGCTCGCCGACCTCGACGGCGCTCGGGTGGCGCTGGGCTCGACCTCGCGGACGGGCGTGCTGCTGGCCCAGATGCTGCTCGCCCAGCGTTACGGCGTCACACCCGACTATTTCCGTTGCCCGCCCGACCTGACCCAGATGCTGCTGGAGGCAGACGCGGCGGTGCTGATCGGCGACGTCGCGCTCCGCTCGCTCTACGAGGCGCCGCGGCGCGGCCTGACCGTGACCGACCTCGGCCAGGCCTGGCGCGAGTGGACCGGGCTGCCGATGGTCTTCGCCGTCTGGGCCGCCCGCCGGGAGTTCGCCGACAACCACCCCGGGCAGCTCAAAGAGGTGCACGAGGCATTCCTGCGGTCGCGCGAACTGTGCCTGTCGGAACTCGACGAGGCGGCCGCCGCGGCCGCCCGCTGGGAGCCGTTCGACGCCGAAACCCTCGCCTCGTATTTCCGGGTGCTCGACTTCTCCCTCGGCGAGCGCCAGATCGCCGGGCTGCGCGAGTTCGCCCGCCGCGCCGCCGCGACCGGCGAGGCGCCCGAACTGCCACCGAACGGCCCGGTCTTCTACACCGACTAGGCCGGGTCCGGTCGATCCTCGCGGCCTGCGACGGGCCCAGATGCCGCCTGGCGGCGTCTCGGGATCACCGAGATACAACACTGGTATCCCGGCAATCCCGAGCCGCCACCACACGACATCTGGACTCCGTCTCGGCTCACGATGATCGACAGGACCCGACCTAAGCCGGTTCCCAGGCCACCAGCAGGTCGAACACACCCCGGTCGCCCTCGACCTCGAGCGAGTCGAGCGGGGCGCGGCCATGCAGGAACAGCACCAGCTCAGTCGCTGTGCCAGCGGCGGACGCGTCGGCCGGGTCGGTGACCGTGGCGCCGGATGCGGGGAGGCGGGCCGCCCGCGCGCCCTCGGCCAGCAGCCAGAGGCGCCAGGAGCCCCCGTCGGTGACGTGATAGTCGATCGTCGCGGGCTTGTGCGGCCAGGAATCCCCGGTGCAGCAGGTGAAGACGAACTCCTCGACGCCGTCGAGAGCCACATCGTCCGGAATCGACGCAACTGCCCCGATGGCGAGCTGGGCGTCGTAGGTGTGCACCGCCATCTGCTGCAGCTGGTGCCGGGCCACGGCGGCACAGTTCTGCGGCGACTGGGAGGTGCCCCACCAGGTCCAGCAACCCCGGTCCGGGCCAGCTTCCGAAAGCGCGGAAACGAGGGCGTGCGTCGCCGCGGCCAGCCAGTCGAGCAGGGCCGCTCGATCGTCGGGCGCGGCCGGAGCGTCCGACGCGGTGGCCTTGCCCGTCGCGTCCGGCCCGGCGGCGACGGTGGCCGCCCAGGCCCAACGCCCCTCGCCGATGTGCCGGGCGAGATCGAACAGCGTCCACTCGGGACAGGTCGGCACCCACACGTCAAGGCTCGGTGCGGCGGCGACGGCGGCGCAGAACGCGACCGATCGCTCGTCGATCAAGCGCAAGTGGTCGGAAAAGTTCACGGCGGCTGTCTACCACCGCGCGCGCCCGGCCGAGAATCGATTTATCCGCCGGCGGCCTGGCGTAGCTGCTGGCCGACCAGCTCACAGATCCTGGCGCCGTACTCGTAGCCTTTGTCGATCTGATATCTGGTCACCACGCCGACCACCCAGCCGTCGCCGATCGCCAGGCAACTGACGTGGTACTCCTGCTCCTCGTCGCGGTCGACCCAGCCGTTCTTGATGGCGATCTTCGATTGCTGGTCCGCCGGGAACGCCTTGCGGACGCCGAAGTCGCCGGTGCCGGTGACCGCGCGCATCTGGTCGAGCAGATAGCTGGTCCATCTCGGACCGGCCGCCCGCCCGTCCGCGATGCAGGCCCCGAGCCGGGTGATGTCGGCCGCCGAGATCAGCGTGCGGCTCCAGCCGAGGTCGTCGGCGACTCGGCTGTCCACCAGCCCGCACGTCGAGATCAACCGCCGGATGGAATCGTCGCGGCCGTCTTCGATGTAGAGCGCGTCGGCTGCCTCGTTGTCGCTGTCGCGGATCATCGACTCGATCTGCTCCAGATCCTCCTCGCTCGGCGTCAGGCCCCGGTCGGCCGTGCGGCGCAGGAAGTCGGCCGCGATCCACGGCTTGATCAGTGACGCGGTGGTGCTCACCACATCGCGGTCGTCCGGACCGGAGAGCGCGCCGGTACGGGTGTCCAGCAGCGCCCAGGAGAACCAGCCGCTCTGAATGATCTTGATGTCGGTCGCCTTCAGCGGCAGCGGCCCACGTTCCGGCTGCGGCCTGGCCGGCAGGAGGCCGGATTTCTCCAGCGCACCCCCGACCACCGGCGCGCTCCGCCAGCGGGCCGTGACCCGCACGGCGAACGACGATCCGGGCCACAGTCGCAGCCCCGCGACGCACAAGGCGGCGAGAACGACAACTATGGCAATCACTGTCGTGGCGCGGCCGCTCCGGCGGCGCTTGTGACTCGTGCTCAAGGTCAGCCCCGCCGGTCAAAGGATCAACCACGCTAGGTTATCGACCCGATACGCCGAGCGCCCGAGACTTCTCGATCTAGCCCTTCGACGCCGCGGCGCGGAGTTGCACGCCGACCTGCTTGCAGATGTTCGCGCCGTACTCGTAGCCCTTGTTGATCTCGTATTTGGCCATCACGCCGATCACCCAGCCGTCGCCGATCGCCATGCAGCTCACGTGGTATTCCTGCTCGGCCGTCCGGTCGACCCAGCCGTTCTTGATCGCGATCTGCTTCTGCTCGGCCGCCGGGAACGCCTTGCGCATGCCGAAGTCGCCGGTGCCGCGCACCGCGCGCATCTGGTCGAGCAGGTAGTCGGTCCACTTCGGGCCGGCCGCCGTGCCGTTGGCGATGCAGGCGCCGAGCCGGGTGATGTCGGCGGGGGAGAGCAGCGTGCGGCTCCATCCGCCGTCGGCCGCGACCTTGCTGTCCTTCAGCTTGCACATGGAGATCAACCGCTTGATCGCCGGAGCGCCGCCGTCGGCCTCGTAGAGCGACTGCGCGGCCTCGTTGTTGCTGTCCCTGATCATCGTCTCGACCTGGGCCATCCGCGAGGCGCTGGGCGTGGTGCCCTGCTCGGCCGAGCGGCGCAGGTAGTCGGCGCCGATCCACGACTTGATCAGCGACGCGGTGGTGCTCAGGTCGCTGCGGTCGGCCGGGCCGGACATCTTGCCGGTACGGGTGTCCAGCAGGGCCCACGAGTACCAGCCGGTGTGGTCGATCTTGACGTCGGTCGCCGCGACCGGCAGCGGTTCGAGTTCGGGCGTCGGCTTGACCGGCGGCGCGGTGGTCGGCGACGCGTCGTCGGGCTCGGCATCGCCGGTGGCGCCGGCGAAGCCGGGCTGACTCTCCCAGCGCGCGGCCGCCTTGGCGGCCAGCGGCGACCCGGGCCAGAGCCGCAACCCGGCGACGCCAAGGGCGGCGAGTACGACGACAAATGCGATGAGGGTGGTGGCGCGCCGGGCCCGGCGCGGCTTGGAGGATTTAGTCAACGCTCAGCCTTGGGTGCTGCTGGAGGAGGGGACGCGCAGCGCTGCGCCGACCTTGGGGGTGACCAACTGCGTGGCCGTGTCCTGGCACACCTTGGCGCCGACGGACAGCGGCTGCGAGGCCGGGTAGCGGGTCTGCACGGCGAGCACCCACGACTTGCTGATGGCCATGCAGCTGATGTGCCAGTTGCCGTCGTAGACGAGCTGGGTCCAGCCGTTCTTGATGCTGATCGGGCCCTGCTTGGCGACGATCTCCTTGGGCAGGCCGTCGATGATCCCCCAGCGGCCGCCGCCTTGCGATTTCTGCTGGTCGGCGACGTTGCCGCGGACCTTGCTCATCTCGCTGAGCACCATGGGGGTGTATTTCTTGCCGGCCGCCTTGCCGGACTGGATGCAGTTGCCGAGCCGGGTCACGTCTTGCGCCGACATCTCGGTGAAGCTCCACCAGCCGACATATCCGGGGACGGTGCCGAGGTGGGTGTTCTTCAGGCCGCACCAGCTGATCATCCGCCTGGTCTGGGCCGTGCCACCGCCGAGTTTGTTGATGAGGCCGGCGTCGTCGTCGTTGCTGTCCCGGATCGCACCCTGGATCGCGGCCTGGACGCCCTTGGTGAGCGTGCCGCCCTTCGTGTCGAGCTGGCGCAGATAGTCGGAGACGATCCACGTCTTGATCATCGACTCGGTGGAACTGGTCTGCGTCGCGCTGTTCTTCGAGCCGGAGATCTTGCCGGTCTTGAGGTCCATCAGCGCCCAGGAGTAAAAGCCGTCGACCTTCACCGAGACCGGGCCGGGGGCCAGCGTCGGTTGGGGTGGCTCGACCACCTTTGGGGCGATCGTGGGCGGAGGTGCGGTTGCCGCCGCGGTGCTGCTGCCGCCGTCGTCTTTGATCTGGGCAACTGCCGCGGGCACCAGGAGCACGCCGCCGAGCAACATAGCGGCGAGAGCGAGCACCATAACCACGCGAGGACGCATGAGGGGTGATCTCCGGTTGTTTTCAGGCCGGGGGTGGCTCTCGGTAATTGATCGCGGGGGTGGCGATCTACCGCGGTGAAGTCTACGGCGCTCGGTAACGCGATGGCACGGGTGGAATTTCCGTAAGCGGCCCGAGATCGCCCGGTTTTGGTGGCATTCAGCCTTCCAGTTAAGGAAATCTTAGTCTGCGGGTGACGCAGCTCATTGTCCAAAGTGGATGTCTTTATGCGCGGACGGCATAGATTCAGTTACCCAGCGTTAGTGCACGCCACGGGTTTGTTACAGATGCTGGCTTGTGTGTCGGGAAGCTGTAACACTGGTGGGGTGTACGGGAATGACTTCGCCGGCCCGGATGCCGGGTCCGACGGTGGTCTCCTCGGGCAGGTCGAGGCCGCCGAAGCGGCGCTGCGCGCCGCCGCGCACCATGGTCGGGTCGAAGGCGACCCGGCGGCACTTCAGGACTACTTCGACGCGGTGATCGCGGCCGACCAGAAGATCGAGCCCCGCGACTGGATGCCCGACGCCTACCGGCGCGGCCTGGTCCGGCAGATCGCCCAGCACGCCCACTCCGAGATCATCGGAATGCAGCCCGAGGGCAGCTGGATCACCCGGGCGCCCTCGCTCAAGCGCAAGGCGATCCTGCTGGCCAAGGTGCAAGACGAGGCCGGCCACGGCCTTTACCTCTACGCGGCCGCCGAGACCCTCGGAGTCACCCGCGAAGAACTGGTCGGCCTGCTTCTCGACGGCCGCCAGAAATACAGCTCGATCTTCAACTACCCGACGCTGACCTGGGCCGACATCGGCGCGATCGGCTGGCTCGTCGACGGCGCCGCGATCGTCAACCAGGTGCCGCTGTGCCGCTGCTCCTACGGGCCCTACGCGCGCGCGATGATCAGGATCTGCAAGGAGGAGTCCTTCCACCAGCGGCAGGGCTACGAGATCCTGCACACGCTCTCGCACGGCACCCCGGCCCAGCACGAGATGGCCCAGGACGCGATCGACCGCTGGTGGTACCCGTCGCTGGCCATGTTCGGGCCGCCCGACACCGACTCGACCCACTCCGAGCAGTCGATGGCCTGGAAGATCAAGCGGTTCTCCAACGACGAGTTGCGGCAACGCTTCGTCGACATGTGCGTCCAGCAGGCCGGCGTGCTCGGCCTGCGGATTCCCGACCCCGACCTGCGCTGGAACGACGAGCGGCAGGCACACGACTTCAGCGCGCCCGACTTCGACGAGCTGATGCGGGTGATCAAGGGCGACGGCCCCTGCAACACCGAACGGATGGCCCATCGCCGCCGGGCCCATTCCGAAGGCGCCTGGGTACGCGAGGCGGCCGCGGCCTACGCCGCCAAGCGACAGGAGGCGGTGGCGGTATGACCGGTGAACCGTTGTTCGAGGTGTTCGTGCGTCCCCGGCGCGGGTTGTCACACACCCACGTGGGCAGCCTGCATGCGCCCGACGCCGAGTTGGCCCTGCGCAACGCCCGCGACCTCTACACCCGGCGGGAAGAGGGCGTGTCGATCTGGGTGGTCCCGGCCACCGCGATCACCGCGTCCAGCCCCGACGAGAAGGACGCGTTCTTCGACCCGGCCGCCGACAAGGTCTACCGGCACCCCACCTTCTACGACGTCCCCGACGGAGCGAAGCACCTGTGACCACGGTCGACTACGTCCTCCGACTCGGCGATGACGCACTCGTCACCGCCCAGCGCTTCGGTGCCTGGTATGCCGCCGGCCCGGAGATGGAAGAAGACGTCGCGCTGGCCAACATCGCGCTCGACCAGCTCGGCGCCGCGCGGCTGCTGCTCACCTACGCAGGCGAGCTGGAGGGCGCGGGCCGCGACGAAGACGCGCTGGCCTACACCCGCGATGCCGCCGCGTTCCGCAACTGCCGGCTGGTCGAGCAGCCCGAGCCCGACTTCGGCGTGGTGATCGCCAAGCTGCTGCTGCTCTCCGCGTTCCAGCTGCCGCTCTACGACGCCCTGGCCGGCGCCGGTGACGAGCGGCTGGCCGCGATCGCCGGCAAGGCCCGCAAGGAGTCGGCCTACCACCTCGACCACAGCACCCTGTGGACACTGCGGTTGGGCGACGGCACCGACGAGTCGCACCAGCGCATGCAGGCCGCCATCGACGGCCTGTGGCCCTACACACCCGGCCTGTTCGCCGGCGAGGGCGGCCCGGTCGCGTTCGCCGACCTGCGGGCACCCTGGTCGTCCACCGTGGAAGACGTGCTCGGCCGGGCCACGCTGACCGTGCCCGCCACCGTCGCCGAGCCGACCGGCGAGCGCAAGCACCTGGTCGAGCTGCTGGCCGAGATGCAGGAGCTGCACCGGGCCCATCCGGGAGCCCGCTGGTGACGGCGCGCGAGGCGGTGGCCACGGTCGTCGACCCGGAGCTGCGCGTCGTCACCATCGCCGAGCTGGGCATCCTGCGCGACGTCGAGACCGACGACAGCGGGCACGTCACCGTGACGATCACGCCGACCTACACCGGCTGCCCGGCGATGGAGGTGATCCGGGCCGACATCGGCGCCGCGCTGCGCGCCGCCGGGCACGCCGACCACGACGTGCGCACAGTCTTCGCGCCAGCCTGGTCGACCGACTGGATCTCGCCGGACGGGCGGGCCAAGCTGGCCGCCGCCGGCATCGCACCACCCGCCCCGACCCGAGCCGCCGGGCCGACCGCACCGGCTCCGCCGGTGGCCCTGACCATCGCCGTGCGCTGCACGCACTGCGGCTCGCCCGAGACCGAGCAGCTCAGCCGCTTCGGCTCGACCGCCTGCAAGGCGCTGTGGCGGTGCCGGGCCTGCGGCGAGCCGTTCGACGCGATGAAGGCCTACTGACGATGAGCGTGACGATCAGCCGGCCGACCCGCCGGCGCCCGGTGTTCCACCCGCTGCCCGTGGCGGCGATCGACCGGCTGACCGACGACGCCGTCGCGATCACCTTCGCTGTGCCGGCCGAGCTGCGCGACCAGTTCGCCTTCCGGGCCGGCCAGCACCTGACCGTGCGCAAGGTCGACGACGACGCCCGCCGCTCGTACTCCATCTGCTCGACGCCGTCGGCCCTGGAACGCGACGGGCTGCTCCGGATCGGTGTCAAGGAGATACCCGGCGGCGTCTTCTCCAGCTACGCGGCGAGCGCGCTGCGCAGCGGCGACGCCATCGACGTGATGCCGCCGCTCGGCAAGTTCACCTCGCCGTTCGAGCCCGGCCGGCGCCGGCACTACGGCGCGATCGCCGCCGGCTCGGGCATCACCCCGGTGCTGTCGCTGATCGCCACCGCCCTCGCCGTCGAGGAACAGAGCCAGTTCACCCTGGTGTACAGCAACCGCTTCGCGCGCAGCGTGATGTTCGTCGACGAGCTCGGCGACCTCAAGGACCGATACGCCGCGCGGCTGCACGTGGTGCACGTGCTCTCCCAGGAGCCCGGCGAGTCCGAGCTGCTCTCCGGTCGGATCGACGCCGACCGGCTGGCCCGGCTGCTCGACTCGCTCGTTCCGGCCGAGCAGGTCGACGAGTGGTTTCTCTGCGGCCCCTACGGCCTGGTCACCGACGCCCGCAACGTGCTCGCCGGCCGCGGTGTCACGACCGTGCACACCGAGCTGTTCCACGTCGACGACGTGCCCGAACCGCCGCGCCGCGCCAGCACGGCCGACGACGCCGCCCCGGTCGAGGTCTCGGTGCTGCTCGACGGCCGGGTGTCCACGCTGCGGATGCGCCGTGACGAACGGGTCCTCGACGCCGCGCTGCGGGTCCGCTCCGAGCTGCCGTTCGCCTGCAAGGGCGGGGTCTGCTCGACCTGCCGGGCCCGGATCGTCGAGGGTGAGGTCACGATGGCCCGCAACTACGCGCTCGAGCCCGACGAGGTCGCCCGCGGCTACGTGTTGACCTGCCAGTCGAGCCCGGTCACCGACAAGCTGGTCGTCGACTACGACGGCTGATCGCCGGGTTCGCCGGCCGGCTCGTCGTTCGCCGGCTCGGCCAGTTGCCGGTAGACCGGCCGGAGCAGGTCGACCAGCGGGATATGCCGCACCCGCACCGGCGGCGGGTCGAGCACCCGCAACAGCAGTTCCGGCGGCGCGGCCGTCCCGCCCGGCAGCTCCTTGAGCCGCGCCAGCGAGGTGCCCGCGGTGTAGAAGTCGGCCACCGTCAGCGGTGCGTCCGGCACGTCGAGCGGGTCCACCGGCTGGTCGTCGACGACCGGGCCGCGCAGTGCGCCGAGCAGGTCGTCGCGCTCGCGGCCGCGCCAGGCCAGCACCAGGAACGGGTCGTCGTCGAACGCCTCGGCGAGCAGGTAGAGCACCGCCGACAGGTGCTTGCACGGGAAGCCCCAGTCGGGGCAGGAGCAGCGCATGTCGAACTCGGCCGGGAACAGCGGCAGGCCGAGTTCGTCGAAGACGGCCACGATCTGGGTCGGCATCTCGCCGGCGAGCAGCTTGGCCCGGAACACCGCCTGGTCGGCGAGCGCTCGTTCGACCCGGGTCCAGGCTTCCTCGTCGTACGGCGGAATTTTGATCTCGATCTCGTAGGGCTCCGTGCGCGAGCCCTGCACCCGCGCGCGCACCTGACCCGGCTCGAGGTCGAGGTTGAGCACCTGGCCGGCGCGCGCGTAGCGGCGACCGCGGTCGAGCCGGCCCTTGTCGCAGATGCCTTCCAGGATGTCGATGAACCGGCGTGACCACCACTGCTCGCCGATCGTGCCGCGCTTGGAGCGGGCCTTGATGCCGCCCTCGACCTTGATCGCCTTGCCGCCCTCGAACCAGCCGTCCGGACCGATCGGCATCAGCCCACCGCCTTCGGATCGAGCGCGAACAGGTCGCGCAGCTCCTCGGTGGACAGCTCGGTGAGCCACTCCTCGCCGGTGCCGACGACGCTCTGTGCCAGCGCCTTCTTCCGCTCGATCATCTCGTCGACCCGCTCCTCGATGGTGCCGGTGCAGATGAACTTGCGGACCTGCACGTTGCGGGCCTGCCCGATCCGGTAGGCGCGGTCGGTGGCCTGGTCCTCGACGGCCGGGTTCCACCACCGGTCGACGTGGATGACATGGTTGGCGGCGGTCAGGTTGAGCCCGGTGCCCGCCGCCTTGAGCGACAACAAGAAGATCATCGGCTCGGTATCGTCCTGGAACCTGGCCACCAGCTCGTCGCGCCGCTGTTTGGACAGCCCACCGTGTAGCCAGAGCACCGGCCGGTCGAGCTGCGCCGCGAGGTAGGGCTGGAGCAGGGAACCGAACTCGGCATACTGCGTGAAGACCAGCCCCTTGTCGCCTTCTTCGACGATCTCCTGGGTCAGCTCCTGCAGCCGGGCCAGCTTCCCGGACCGCCCAGCGAGCCGGGAGCCGTCCCGCAACAGGTGCGCGGGATGGTTGCAGACCTGCTTGAGCCGGGTCATCGCGGCCAGCACGTTGCCGCGCCGCTCGATGCCCGAACTCGACCCGATCTTGTTGAGCATGTCGTCGACGACGGCCTGGTAGAGCGCGGCCTGCTCCGGGGTCAGCGGGCACCACACCTTCATCTCCAGCTTCTCCGGCAGGTCGGAGATGATGGTCTTGTCGGTCTTGAGCCGTCGCAACACGAACGGCCCGGTGGCCCGCTTGAGCGCCGCGGCCGCCTCCTCGTCCTGCCGCACCTCGATCGGCTCCTGATACCGCCGCCGGAACGTCTTGGCCGGCCCGAGCATCCCGGGATTGGCGAAGTCCATGATGGACCACAGCTCGGCGAGATGGTTCTCGACCGGCGTGCCGGTCAGCGCGAGCCGGGTCCGCGCGGGAATCGCCCGCACGGCCTGCGACTGCCGCGCGGCCGAGTTCTTGATCGCCTGCGCCTCGTCGCAGACCACCCGCCCCCACTCGACCGCCCGCAACGCGTCAAGATCCCGCAGGGCCGTGCCGTAGGTGGTGATGACCAGGTCGGCCGTCTCCAGCCGGGCGGCGTCCCGGGTCGCGCCGTGATGCACGTAGACGTCGAGCGAGGGCGCGAACTTCTCGGCCTCCTTACGCCAGTTGCTCACCAGCGACATCGGGCAAACCAGCAGCGTCGCCCCGACGTCGGAAGCCTGCTCCCGCTCGGAAAGCAGCAGTGACAGGGTCTGGGCAGTTTTCCCCAAGCCCATGTCGTCTGCCAGGACGCCGCCGATGCCCAGGCGGGTGAGGAAGTCGAGCCAGGACAGGCCGCGTTCCTGGTACGGGCGCAGGGTGCCCTGAAAAGCCGCCGGCGTCGGGGTCGGCCGCAGGCGGTGGTCGGCGTCGCCGGACAGGAGGTCGCCGAGCCAGCCGTCGGCGTCGACCGTGACCAGGGGCAGTTCCTCGTCACCGCCCGCGGCGACCTGGCCGAGCACCTCCGCGATCGTCATCTCGCCCGAGCGGTGCTGCTCGACCGCGCGGATCGCGGCCGTGAGCTGGCGGTCGTCGAGCTCGACCCAGCGGCCCTTGACCCGCAGCAGCGGCACCTTGAGACGGGCCAGGTCGTGCAGGTCGTCGGCGCTGATCTCCTCGTCGCCGACCATCAGGTCGACTTTGAAGTCGACGAGTTGGTCCCGGCCGACGCCCTGCGCGGCCAGGGCCTTGCCGGCGGCTTTCGCGCGGGTGGTGAGCTTCAGGCCCAGGCTCTTGCGCCCCGCCCAGGCCGGCAACTGCACCCCGTAGCCGGCGGCCTGCAGCAACGGCGCGGCCTGGCGGAGGAACGTGAACGCGGCCGCCGTGTCCAGGGTGCTCTCGGTCGGTCGGGCCACCCGGAGCGCCTCGTCGAGCGGTGGGAACAGGCGCACCGCGCGGCCGAGGCCGGCCAGCAGCGTCTCGTCGGGGCGCGCGGGCAGGCCGGGCACCCGCTGGCCGGCCCAGACGACCTCGGCCGGTACGTACAGCGACGGGTCGTCGACCGACTGCAGCGCGAACTCGAGGTCCCAACGGTCGGTGGTGGGCAGCGGCTCGACCAGCCGGAAGCAGACCCGGACCGGGTCGTTGGCCTGGTGCGCGGCGGCGTGCCAGGCGCCGAGCGCGGTGCGCAGCGCGGCCAGTTCCGGCCGTTGCGCCGCGGTGGCGGTGACGGTCGGGTCGGGCGCGGTCAGCGCGCGCATCCAGCGGTCGGCGACCGGCGCCTTCGGGCCCGGGCGGTGACCGAGCAACAGGCGGTCGGGGAGGGACGACCGGGCCGCCGCGTCGACGAAAGCGTCGAGCAGGCCGTGCAGCACCTCGCCGGGTGGCGGCGCGCCGGCAGCCCGCAGCGCCGGTGGCATCGCGGCCGCCAGCGTGCGGAACGCGGTCGCGTCACGGCCGGTCAGCACCGGGCGCCAGCGTGCCGCGTGGGTGCCGGCCTCGGTCACCAGCGCAGGCAACAGGCGGCCGCGGCGGAGCAGGCCGCGCGCGTATTCGGCGACCACGGCCAGGTAACGCAGATCACCGCCGGCGTCGTCGTCGAGCGTGCTGAGCAGGTCGAACGCGGCGGCCGGATCGACCACACGGGCCTGCACCGGCCACTGCGCGAGCACCGCGTCCGCCGGCGGTTCGGCCGACGCGGGCAGCGGGCGACCGTCGGCTGTGGGCAGCGTGAGGGTGAGCGTGACCAGCTCGCCCGGGCCGTCGGGCGGCGTCGTCTCACCCCACAGGGCCAGCCGACCGCCCGCCCATACGCCGTGCACCACCGTCACCCCGACAAACCCCTCCTGCGCGACGATCGACACTACCCGCGCGGTCCGGCCCGATGCCCGATTGCCGCCGGGCTAGGCTCGGTGGGTGGACAACCGGCGGGAGATCGACGACGTTCTGCAGCGTGGCGCCGACGGCGGTCGGATCACCGCCGAGGAAGCGCTGCTGCTCTACACCGAGGCGCCGTTCCATGCGCTCGGCGAGGCGGCCGACGCGGTGCGCCGCCGGCGCTACCCGGACGGGATCGTCACCTACCTGATCGACCGCAACATCAACTACACCAACGTCTGCGTGACCGCGTGCAAGTTCTGCGCGTTCTTCCGGGCGCCCAAGCACGCCGAGGGCTGGACCCACCCGACCGAGGAGATCCTGCGTCGCTGTGGCGAGGCGGTGGAACTCGGTGCGACCCAGGTGATGCTGCAGGGCGGCCACCACCCAGACTACGGCGTCGAGTACTACGAGGAGCTGTTCGGCGCGGTCAAGGCCGCATACCCGCAGCTGGTCATCCACTCGATCGGCCCGTCCGAGATCCTGCACATGGCGAAGGTCTCCGGCGTCTCGCTCGACGAGGCCATCTCCCGCATCAAGGCCGCCGGTCTCGACTCGATCGCCGGTGCCGGTGCGGAGATGCTGCCCGACCGGCCGCGCAAGGCGATCGCGCCGCTCAAAGAGTCCGGTGCGCGCTGGCTCGAGGTGATGGAGATCGCCCACGGCCAAGGCCTGGAGAGCACCGCGACGATGATGATGGGCACCGGCGAGACCAACGCCGAGCGGATCGAGCACCTGCGGATGATCCGCGACGTGCAGGACCGCACCCGCGGCTTCCGGGCCTTCATCCCGTGGACCTACCAACCGGAGAACAACCACCTCAAGGGGCGTACGCAGGCCACGACGCTGGAATACCTCCGGCTGATCGCGGTCGCCCGGCTGTTCTTCGAGACGGTGCCGCACCTGCAGGCGTCGTGGCTGACCACCGGCAAAGACGTCGGCCAGCTCGCGCTGCACATGGGCGTCGACGACCTCGGCTCGATCATGCTCGAGGAAAACGTCATCTCCTCGGCCGGTGCGCGGCACCGGTCCAACCTGCACGAGCTGATCTGGATGATCCGGTCCGCGGGCCGGATCCCGGCGCAGCGCGACACCCTCTACAACCACCTGCGCGTGCACCTGACGCCGGCCGACGACCCCACCGACGACCGGGTGGTCTCGCATTTCTCGTCGATCGCGATGCCCGGTGGCGGGGCCGGCACGCCGCTGCCGCTCGTCGAATCACGCTGAAAAACGTTTCAGCCGAGCGTTCGGCAACATTTCGGCAACGGTCAGCACACGATTGATACCGGCTGCTAGCGGGCGGTTTTCGTGGGTCGATAGCGTCCCTGACGTCGCCGCAGCACGCGGCACCCGGGCTTGCCCACGAGACGCCGACCGCTAGGCGGTCGTACATATAGAGCCGAAGCGGGATGGGAAACCATCCCGCTTCGGCGTTTTTCGATCCGATCACCGTCTGGCGCCGGCGCGCGCCGGGAGTTACTGTGCGCTGTTCTCACCTGTCACACAGGTCACACCAGCCTCGTTAACCCCATGAGGGAGCAGATGAACACGCGCTTGCGCGCCGCGGCTCTCAGCGCCGGCGCCGCCACCGTTCTCGCGGTCGGCCTTGTCGCCGTCGCCGGCCCGGCCGTCGCGGCCGCCGCCGGGCCCGATGTCGCCGTCACACCGATCAGCCTCCACATCGCCAAGGGCGTCAAGGAGGCTAAGGCCAAGCCTTTCCAGGTCGAGCTGCGCAACTTCGGCAGCGGCGACGCGACCGGCGTCTCGGTCAAGGTCGAGCTGTCCAACCTGACCGGAAAGATCGGGTATGTCACGCCGGCCGGCTGCAGCAAGGCCGGCAAGGCGGCCTACACCTGCCCGATCGGTGACATCGCCGCCGGGCAGGACGTGGTGATCGGCGTTCCGCTGTTCAACGCCAACGGCAAGAAGGGCGACGGCGGCTACTTCACCGTCACCGCGATCGTCCCCGGCGACACCAACGACGAGAACAACGTCGCCGACGTCGACGTCACCGTCGAGCCGAAGAGCTACGACCTGACGGTGTGGGCGCAAGACGTCTACGCCGGTGTGGTCGCCGACGGCGACGAGGTCGGCGAGGAGACCAGGACCCCGGTCCCGCCGGGTGGCACCGCGCCGCTCGACTCGGCGATCTTCAACAACGGCAGCAAGCGCGTGGTCGGCATCGCCTACGCGGTCAAGCTGCCCGAGGGCACCTCGGTCGCGTCCATGCCGGACGGTTGCGTGGCCCGCGAAGACGCCAACGGCATCGTCTGCGAAGACGACGAGGTCGTGCTCAAGCCGGGCGAGGTGCTGCTGCCGGAGATCACCGTCAAGGTCGCCGCCGACGCGCCTGCCGGTGTGCTCACCGACGGCATCATCGACGCGACCGCGGTCGACCCGGGTGCCACCGACCCGGAGGAGCCCGGTGACGAGGGGCGGATGGCCACCCAGGGCCAGCGCAAGCAACTCGTCGACGCCGACCCGATCGACAACCAGGCCCGGTTCGACGTGTTCGTCGGCGCGGCTCCGTCGGGCGAGCCGACCACGCCGGCTCCGGGTGAGCCGGGCTCGCCGGGCGAGGGTGGCGGCAGCCTGCCGCGCACCGGCTCGTCGACCGCTCTGATCGCCGGCGTCGGTGTCGCGGTTCTCGTCGCCGGTCTGGTGCTGGTGCTGGCCATGCGTCGGCGCCGCCGCTTCGTCGCGGAGTGACTGAGAAAGCCAGCGATACGCGGCCCGCTCCCACCTCGGGAGCGGGCCGTTCCATAGAGTGGCCGGGTGACGCGCGCCAACTTGGACAAGCAGCCGCACGAAGTCGCCGAGATGTTCGACGGGGTCGCCGAGCGGTACGACCTGACCAACACCGTCCTGTCCTTCGGGCAGGACCGCGGCTGGCGGCGGGCCACCCGGGCCGCGCTGCATCTGCGGACAGGGGAGAAGGTCCTCGACGTCGGCGCCGGCACCGGCGTCTCGACGGAGGAACTCGAACGCTCCGGCGCCTACGCGGTGGGCGCCGACCTGTCGATCGGGATGCTCCGCGCCGGCCGCCACAGCCGCCCGTTCGTGCCGCTGCTGGCCGGCGATGCCCTGAGGCTGCCGTTCGCCGACGCCACCTTCGACGCGGTGACCATCTCGTTCGCGCTGCGCAACGTCGTCGACACCCGCGCCGCCCTGCGTGAGCTGGCCCGGGTCACGAGGCCCGGCGGCCGGCTGGTGGTCTGTGAGTTCAGCCACCCGACCAACTTCACCTTCCGCACCATCTACCTCTCCTACCTGATGCAGTCACTCCCGGCGGTCGCTCGGCGGGTGTCCAGCAACCCGGACGCCTACGTCTACCTCGCGGAGTCGATCCAGATGTGGCCCAACCAGCGCGATCTTGCGACCCGGATCCAAGAGTCCGGATGGGGCCAGGTGGGGTGGCGGAATCTGTCCGCGGGGATCGTCGCGCTGCACCGCGGCGTACGCCAATGATGATTTTTCGGATATGCCGCGTTGGCGAAACGGACATCGATCAACAACTCGCTGGTCCGCCCGGTGTTAGGTATACCTAACCGGCCGCCCGCAGTATCCACGGTTCTAGACTCCATCCGATGAGCTTGTGAAGCATTTCACGAGCCCCGCCAAGGGTGATAAAGCCGGGTCAGAGGGGGAGTCGTGGTGGCCACCAGCAGCGACAACGACGCCGACGTGATCGTCGTCGGCGCCGGTCCGGGTGGCTCGACGACCGCCTACCACCTGGCGCGGCACGGCATTCGCGTGCTGGTGCTGGAGAAGTCGCAGTTCCCGCGGGAGAAGGTCTGCGGCGACGGGTTGACCCCGCGCGCGGTCAAGCAGCTCATCAAGATGGGTGTCACGGCCGGCGGCTCGTTCGAGGAGCAGGGCTGGCTGCCCAACAAGGGCCTGCGGGTGATCGGCGGCGGCGTCCGCCTCGAGCTCGACTGGCCCGACCTGGCCAGCTTCCCCAACTACGGCCTGGTGCGCACCCGCTTCGACTTCGACGACCTGCTCGCGAAGCAGGCCGTCAAGGCCGGCGCCGACCTGCGCACCGGCGTGACCGTCACCGGCCCGGTCGTCGACGACACCGGCCGCGCCATCGGCGTCAAGGCCGACACCGAGGGCGGCGAGCCGCGCGAGTTCCGCGCCCCGCTGATCATCTCGGCCGACGGCGTCTCCGGCCGCTTCCCGCTCGCGCTCGGCCTGGCCAAGCGCGAAGACCGGCCGATCGGGGTGGCCGTCCGGCGCTACTACCACTCGCCGGCCAAGCACGACGACGACTACCTCGAGTCGTGGCTCGAGCTGCGCAGCAAAGAGGGCGGCGACCGGCTGCTGCCCGGCTACGGCTGGATCTTCGGCATGGGCGACGGCAGGGTCAACGTGGGCCTGGGCGTGCTCAACTCGTCGGCCGCGTTCGGCAAGACCAACTACCGCCGGATGCTCACCGAGTGGCTCGGCGCGACGCCCGACGACTGGGGCATGAACGACGAGGCCAACGCCGACGGCCCGATCCTCGGCGCGGCGCTGCCGATGGGCTTCAACCGGGTGCCCCACTACACCCGCGGCGTGCTACTGGTCGGCGACTCCGGCGGCATGGTCAACCCCTTCAACGGCGAAGGCATCGCGTACGCGATGGAGTCCGGCGAACTCGCCGCGGAGGTGGTCGCGCAGGCGCTCGGCCGCACCGGCGTCGACCGCGAGCGCGCGCTGGCCGCCTACCCGGCCGAGCTGAAGGCGCGCTACGGCGGCTATTACCGGCTCGGCAACATATTCGTCAAGATGATTGGCAACCCGCACATCATGCGGATCGCCACCAAGCACGGGATGCCGCACCCGACGCTGATGCGGTTCGTCCTCAAACTGCTGGCAAACCTGACGGATCCGCGCGGTGGCGACGCGATGGACCGCGTCATCAACGCGATGACCAGGGTCGTGCCAGCCGTGTAAGCACAGCACCCCGCCGGGCGCACGCCCGCACAACGGTGAATACTCAGACGCTGATTCCCGACAGAGGGCAGGAAGGACGAGCAGGGGAAGACCATGACGCTCTCGCCGTACGCACCGATCCTGGGGCTGTTCGCCCTGGCTGCCTTCTTCGCGCTGTTCTCCGTCGCGTCGGCCCGGATCGCCGGCCCGCGCCGGTACAACCGGGCCAAGCTCGACGCTTACGAGTGCGGCATCGAACCGAGCCCGCAGCCGGTCGGCGGCGGCCGGTTCCCGATCAAGTTCTACCTGACGGCGATGCTCTTCATCGTCTTCGACATCGAAATCATCTTCCTCTACCCGTGGGCCGTCAGCTTCGACGCGCTCGGCCTCTTCGGGTTCGTCGAGATGGTCATGTTCATCGGCACCGTGTTCATCGCCTACGCCTACGTCTGGCGCCGCGGCGGCTTGGACTGGGACTGAAGGGAGGCACGCCAGCATGGGTATCGAAGAGAAACTCCCCGCGGGCGTCCTGCTCACCTCCGTGGAGAAGCTGGTCAACTGGTCCCGCAAGTCGTCGGTCTGGGGCGCCACGTTCGGCCTCGCCTGCTGCGCGATCGAGATGATGGCCGCCGGCGGCCCGCACTACGACCTGGGTCGCTGGGGCATGGAGGTGTTCCGCGCTTCGCCCCGCCAGGCCGACCTGATGATCGTGGCCGGCCGGGTGTCGCAGAAGATGGCGCCCGTGCTGCGCCAGATCTACGACCAGATGGCCGAGCCCCGCTGGGTGCTCTCCATGGGCGTCTGCGCCAGCAGCGGCGGCATGTTCAACAACTACGCGATCGTGCAGGGCGTCGACCACGTCGTGCCGGTCGACATGTACCTGCCCGGCTGCCCGCCGCGGCCCGAGATGCTGATCGACGCGATCCTCAAGCTGCGCGAGAAGATCAACCACGAGCCGCTCGGCCCCAACGGGCGCAAGATGCTCGAGCAGCGTAAGGAGCGCGGTGACGTGCCGGTCGTGCCCTACGGCTCGATGCCTTCCTCTTACCGCAACGACAAGGCCCGGCGGGCCGAGTGGACCCAGGCGGTTCGCGAGGGCCGCGAGGAGCAGTTGCGGATCGAGAACTGGATGAAGGAAGAACGTCATCTCCAGGGAGGTGGACGGTGGTGACCACGTCGCCCGGCAAAGACCCGGTGGCCAACAAGGACCCGGTAGCCGACCCGAAGGAGCACGCGCAGCGGACTCCGCCGCCCGACGAGACGGCCAACCCGACCAACCAGCAGCCGGCCCCGCCGAGCGCCAAGCCCGGTGGCGGCGTGCCGGTGCAGGCCACGCCGGTCGGTGCCACCACCGGCGCCCCGGCCGAGCTGCCTCCGTCCTCCGTGGCCGGTCGCGGCATGTTCGGCATCTCCGGCTCCGGTGACACGTCCGGCTTCGGCGGCCTGGTCCGCCGGCGCGTCGGTGGCGGCGGCAGCGAGCGGCCCTACGGCGGCTACTTCGACGAGGTCTACGACGCACTCGACGAGGCGTTCCCGGGTCTCGACGACGCCATCGAGAAGGTCGTCGTCGACCGCAACGAGCTGACGCTGCACGTCAAGCCCGAGCGGATCGCCGAGGTCTGCCGCACGATGCGCGACGACGAGTCGCTGCGCTTCGAGCTGTGCTCGTCGGTGTCCGCTGTGGACTATCTCGGTGCCGACGAGCGCCGGCTGCACGTGACCTACCACCTCGCGTCGATGACCTACCGGCGCCGGGTGCGGCTCGAGGTCGCGGTCGGCGTCGAGCACCCGCACGTGCCGTCGGTCACCCAGGTCTACCCGACCGCCGACTGGCAGGAGCGGGAGACCTACGACATGTTCGGCATCATCTTCGACGGCCACCCCGGCCTGACCCGGATCCTCATGCCGGACGACTGGGAAGGCCACCCGCAGCGCAAGGACTACCCGCTCGGCGGGGTCCCGGTCGAATACAAGGGCGCCGAGATCCCCGCGCCGGACCGGCGGAGGAGCTACCAGTGACCACGAACCCGACCTACGCCACCGAGCGCGAAACGTCCGAGGGCAAGGTCTTCACCGTTACCGGCGGCGACTGGGACACCGTTGTCAGCGGCACCGACCCGGTCAGCGACGAGCGCATCATCGTCAACATGGGTCCGCAGCACCCGTCGACACACGGCGTGCTGCGGCTGGTCCTCGAACTCGAGGGTGAGACGGTCCGTGATCTGCGCTCGGTCGTCGGCTACCTGCACACCGGCATCGAGAAGAGCATCGAGTACCGCAACTGGGTGCAGGGCACGACGTTCGTGACCCGGATGGACTACCTCTCGCCGATCTTCAACGAGACCGCCTACAGCCTGGCGGTGGAGAAGCTGCTCGGCATCGAAGACGAGATCACCGAGCGGGCCACCACCATCCGCGTGCTGATGATGGAGCTCAACCGGATCTCGTCGCACCTGGTCTGGCTGGCCACCACCGGCATGGAACTGGGCGCCATCTCGATGATGTTGTACGGCTTCCGCGAGCGCGAATACATCCTCGAGATCTTCGAGATGGTCTCCGGCCTGCGGATGAATATGGCCTACGTGCGCCCGGGCGGCGTCGCGCAGGACGTGCCGGACAGCGCGGTCAAGAAGATCCGCGAGTTCCTGGCGATGATGCCCAAGAAGCTCAAGGAGTACGAGGACCTGCTCTCCGGCCAGCCGATCTGGACCGAGCGCACCCAGGGCGTGGCCGTGCTCGACGTGACCGCCTGCGTCGCGCTGGGCGTGACCGGCCCGGTGCTGCGCTCGGCCGGCCTGCCGTGGGACCTGCGCAAGACGATGCCCTACTGCGGCTACGACACCTACGAGTTCGACGTGCCGACCTCGACTGATGGCGACGTGTGGGGCCGCTACCAGGTGCGGCTCGCCGAGATGCGCGAGTCGCTCAAGCTGATCGAGCAGTGCCTCGACCGGCTCCGGCCCGGCCCGATCATGGTGCACGACAAGAAGATCGCCTGGCCGGCGCAGCTCGCGATCGGCACCGACGGCCTCGGCAACTCGCTGGAGCACGTCGCCAAGATCATGGGTCAGTCGATGGAGTCGCTGATCCACCACTTCAAGCTCGTCACCGAGGGCTTCCGGGTGCCGCCCGGCCAGGTCTACGTGGCGATCGAGGGCCCGCGCGGGGAGTTGGGCGCCCACGCGGTGTCCGACGGCGGCACCCGGCCCTACCGGGTGCACTTCCGCGAGCCCAGCTTCGTGAACCTGCAGGCGCTCCCGGCGATGGCGGAGGGCGGCCTGATCGCCGACGTCATCGCCGGTGGAGCGTCGCTGGACCCGGTGATGGGTGGGTGTGACCGATGACGACGCCAACGACGGTCTTCGACGAGGAGATCCGGCAGCGGGCCCGGGAGATCCTGGGCCGCTACCCGGCCGACCGCGTCCGGTCCGCCCTGCTCCCGCTGCTGCACCTGGTGCAGTCGGTCGAGGGGCACGTCTCGCCGGCCGGCGTGGAGTTCTGCGCCGAGGTGCTGGGCATCAACAAGGCGCAGGTCGGCGCCGTCGCGTCGTTCTACACGATGTACAAGCGCCGCCCGACCGGTGACTACCTGGTCAGCGTCTGCACCAACACGATGTGCAACGTGCTCGGCGGCCAGGAGGTCTACGACACGGTCAGCGAGCACCTCGGTGTCGGGCACGACGAGACCACCGCCGACGGCTCGATCACGCTCGAACACGCCGAATGCCTGGCGGCCTGCGACTACGGCCCGGTCATGACCGTCAACTACGACTTCTTCGACAACGTGACGCCCGACAGCGCGGTGGAACTGGTCGACGAGCTGCGCCGGGGCAACCGCCCGCAGCCCAGCCGCGGCGCCCGGCTCTGCACGCTCAAGGAGATGTCGCTGCAGCTGGCCGGCTTCCCGGACACCCGCGCCGAGGCCGTCGCCGACGGCGTGGCCGGCGACCCGACGCTGCGCGGCCTGCAGTTGGCCCAGCAGCACGGCATCGCGGTCGCGGGCTTCGACCCGGACACCCCGATCAAGAAGAAGGACGACGCCGGCTCCGCGAAGCCGGCGGCGCAGGCCGGCGCGGCCGCGAGCAAGCCGGCGAGCGACGCGAAGCCGGCCGGCGACGCGCCGAAGCCGCAGGAAGACAAGCTGCGCGGCGCCAAGGAGGCGAACAAGTGACCACCACTCCGCGGCGGGAGGTCCTCGAGAAGCTCACGCCGGTTCTCACCAAGCGGTGGCTGTCGCCCAACGCCTGGACGATGAAGACCTACGAGCAGCTCGACGGTTACGGTGCGCTCAAGAAGGCGCTCAAGGCCCACCCCGACGACCTGATCCAGCTCATCAAGGACTCGGGCCTGCGCGGCCGCGGCGGCGCCGGCTTCCCGACCGGCCTCAAGTGGGGCTTCATCCCGCAGGGCGACGGCAAGCCGCACTACCTGGTGGTGAACGCCGACGAAGGCGAGCCGGGCACCTGCAAAGACCTGCCGCTGATGACCCACGACCCGCACTCGCTGATCGAGGGCGTGATCATCGCCAGCTACGCGATCCGCGCCGAGCGGGCCTACATCTACATCCGCGGCGAGGCCGTGCACGCCGCCCGCCGGCTGCGCAACGCGGTCGTCGAGGCCTACGACAAGGGCTACATCGGCCGCGACATCCTCGGCTCGGGCTTCAACCTCGACGTGGTCGTGCACAGCGGCGCCGGCGCCTACATCTGCGGCGAGGAGACGGCGCTGCTCGACTCGCTGGAGGGCTTCCGCGGCCAGCCGCGGCTGCGCCCGCCGTTCCCGGCGACGCACGGCCTCTACGCCTCGCCGACGGTGGTCAACAACGTCGGCACCATCGCCAGCGTGCCCTACATCGTGCTGGGCGGCGCCGACTGGTGGAAGACGATGGGCACCGAGAAGTCGGCCGGCCCGATGATCTACTCGCTGTCCGGCCGGATCAACAACCCCGGCCAGTTCGAGTGTTCGATGGGCATCACGCTGCGCGAGCTGATCGAGCTGGCCGGCGGCATGCAGCCCGGCCACCAGCTGCGCTTCTGGACCCCGGGCGGCTCGTCGACGCCGCTGCTCACGGCCGACCACATGGACGTGCCGCTCGACTTCGAGAGCGTGGCGGGCGCCGGCAGCATCCTGGGCACCACGGCGACGCAGATCTTCTCCGACCAGGACTGCCCGGTCTACGCGACCTACCGGTGGCTGGAGTTCTACCACCACGAGTCGTGCGGGAAGTGCACGCCGTGCCGCGAGGGCAACTACTGGATGGTGCGGGTCTACGAGCGGATCCTCTCCGGCCAGGGCACCCACGAGGATCTCGACACGCTGCTCGACACCTGTGACAACATCCTGGGCCGCTCATTCTGCGGCCTGGGCGACGGCGCGACGAGCCCGGTGACGTCCTCGTTGCAGTACTTCAAGCAGGACTACCTCGACTACATCGAGGGCCGGACGGCTCCGCGGCTGTCCGAGAAGGCTCTCGTGGGGGCGCACTGATGACCGACGTAGCGAAGAAGGCCGACGAGGTCACGCTGACCATCGACGGCGTCGAGGTGACCGCGCCGAAGGGCACGCTGCTGATCCGGGTTGCCGAGCAGCTCGGCATCGCGATCCCGCGGTTCTGCGACCATCCGCTGCTGGCGCCCGCGGGCGCCTGCCGGCAGTGCCTGGTCGAGGTCGAGGGGCAGCGCAAGCCGGTCGCCTCGTGCACCCAGCCGGTCGCCGACGGCATGGTGGTCAAGACGCAGCTCACCTCTCCGGTCGCCAAGAAGGCACAGGAGGGCATCATGGAGCTGCTCCTGATCAACCACCCGCTCGACTGCCCGATGTGCGACAAGGGCGGTGAGTGCCCGCTGCAGAACCAGGCGATGTCGACCGGCCGCGCCGACTCGCGGTTCCACGAGCACAAGCGCGAATACCCGAAGCCGATCAACATCTCCTCGCAGGTGCTGCTCGACCGCGAGCGATGCGTGCTCTGCCAGCGCTGCACCCGGTTCTCCGAGGAGATCGCCGGCGACAAGTTCATCGACCTGATGAACCGCAGCAGCGCCGAAGAGATCAACGTCTACCGCGACGAGGTCTACGACGGCGACGCCGGCGACGACTCCGCCGGTGACGTGCCGTTCAACTCCTACTTCAGCGGCAACACCGTGCAGATCTGCCCGGTCGGCGCGCTGACCGGAGCGCAATACCGGTTCCGTTCCCGCCCGTTCGACCTGGTGTCGTCTCCGTCGGTCTGCGAGCACTGCTCGGCCGGTTGCGCGCAGCGCACCGACCACCGCCGCGGCAAGGTCCTGCGCCGGCTGGCCGGCGACGACCCGGCGGTCAACGAGGAGTGGAACTGCGACAAGGGCCGGTGGGGCTTCCGCTACGCGACGGCCACCGACCGGCTGACCACCCCGCTGGTCCGCGACTCCGGCACCGGTGAGCTGCGCGAGGCGTCCTGGAGCGAGGCGCTCCGCGTCGCCGCCGACGGGCTGCGCGCGGCCCGCGACGGCGCCCACGGCGTCGGCGTGCTGACCGGCGGCCGGCTGACCGTCGAAGACGCCTATGCCTACGCCAAGTTCGCCCGGGTCGCCCTGGGCACCAACGACATCGACTTCCGGGCCCGGCCGCACTCGGCTGAGGAGACCGAGTTCCTGGCCTCCTCCGTGGTCGGCACCACCGAGGTGACCTACGCCGACGTCGACAAGGCGCCGGCCGTGGTCATCGTGGGCCTGGAGCCGGAGGAAGAGGCGCCGATCCTCTTCCTGCGCCTGCGCAAGCAGTTCACCAAGCGCAAGCTGCCGATCTACGCGCTCTCCCCCTACGTGACCCGCGGGCTGGAGAAGCTCGGCGCCAAGGTCGCCCGGATCATCCCTGGCGAAGAGGCCCGGGTGCTCGCGGAGCACGACGTCGTCGCCGAGGCGCTCAAGGCGCCGGGCGCGCTGCTGCTCGTCGGCGAGCGGCTGGCCTCGGTGCCCGGTGGCCTGTCGGCCGCGGCGGCACTGGCGGAGCGCACCGGCGCGAAGCTGGCCTGGGTGCCGCGGCGCGCGGGTGACCGCGGTGCCGTCGACGCCGGCTGCCTGCCGAACCTGCTCCCGGGCGGGCGCCTCACCACCGACGCGGCGGCGCGGGCCGAGTTGGCCGGCGCGTGGGACCTGGCGGCCGGGGTCATCCCGAGCCAGCCCGGCCGCGACACCGACGCGATGATCGTGGCGGCCGCCGGCGGCCGGCTCGGCGCCCTCGTGGTCGCCGGCGTCGACCCCGCCGACCTGGCCGATCCGAGGCTGGCCGAGCAGGCCCTCGACACGGTGCCGTTCCTGGTCAGCCTGGAGGTCCGGCGCAGCGCGGTCAGCCGCCGCGCCGACGTGGTCTTCCCGGTCGCGCCGGTCGCCGAGAAGGCGGGCAGCTTCCTCGACTGGGAGGGCCGGCTGCGCACCTTCGAGACGGTGCTGCACACCGACGCGATGAACGACGGCCGGGTGCTCGACGCGCTGGCCGCCGCGCTCGACGTCACGCTCGGCACCGGCGACGTCAACCTCGTCCGCCGCGAGTTGGGCGGCCTGCCGGTGACCCGGTCCGACCGCCCGCAGGCACCGGCGCACGAGCCGGCCGACGTGGTGGAGCCGGCCGAGGGCGAAGCGGTGCTGGCGACCTGGCACCAGCTCATCGACCTGGGCAGCCTGCTCGACGGCGACGAGGAGCTGGCCGGCACGGCCCGCCCGCCGGTGGTCCGGCTCGACAAGGCGACCGCCGAGACCATCGGCGTCGCCGACGGTGACGCGGTGACGGTCGGCACGGGCCGCGGTGCGGTCACCCTGCCGGCGATGATCACTGAGATGCCGGCCGGCGTCGTCTGGCTGCCGACCAACTCGCCCGGCGCGACCACCCGGCGGACGCTCGGCGTCACCTCCGGTGCGGTCGTCTCGATCTCGGCTGGAGGGGCTCGATGACGCCTGCGGTCTACCTCGCGCAGGACCCGACGCTGTCCGACTTCGGGCACGATCCCTGGTGGATCGCGCTCATCAAGATCGTTGTCGCGTTCGTCTTCGCGGTGCTCGCGACACTGCTCGGCGTGTGGTTCGAGCGGCGCGTCGTCGGCTTCATGCAGGTGCGTCCCGGCCCCAACCAGGTCGGCCCGCTCGGCCTGCTGCAGACACTCGCCGACGGCCTGAAGATGGCCTTCAAGGAAGACATCCTCCCGAAGGCCGCCGACAAGGTCGTCTACTTCTTCGCGCCGACCATCTCGGTCATCTGCGCGGTGACGGCGCTGTCCGTGATCCCGTTCGGCCCGATGGTGAGCATGTTCGGCCACCACACGCCGCTGCAGGTCACCGACGTGCCGGTGGCGGTGCTGGTGATCCTGGCCGCCTCCTCGATGGGCATCTACGGCATCGTGCTCGGCGGCTGGGCCTCCGGCTCGACCTACCCGCTGCTCGGTGGCCTGCGGTCGAGCGCCCAGATGATCTCGTACGAGGTCGCCATGGGTCTGTCGATCGTCGCGGTCTTCATGACCGCCGGCACCATGTCGACCAGTGGCATCGTGGCCGCGCAGGCCGGCAGCGACCGGAGCGTCTCGCTCGGCGGCTTCGACCTGTTCGCGCCGGGCTGGTACGCGATCCTGCTGTTGCCCAGCTTCATCGTCTACGCCATCTCGGCCGTCGGTGAGACCAACCGCGCGCCGTTCGACCTGCCCGAGGCGGAGTCGGAGCTGGTCGCCGGCTTCATGACCGAATACAGCTCGCTCAAGTTCGCGCTGTTCATGCTCGCCGAGTACGTCAACATGGTGACCGTCTCCGCGGTGGCCACGACGCTGTTCCTCGGCGGCTGGCGGGCGCCCTGGCCGATCAGCATCTGGTCCGGTGCCAACGAGGGTTGGTTCGGCCTGATCTGGTTCTTCGCCAAGGTGATCCTGCTGGTGTTCGTCTTCGTCTGGCTCCGCGGCACGCTGCCCCGGCTGCGCTACGACCAGTTCATGCGGCTCGGCTGGCGGGTGCTGCTGCCGATCAACCTGGTCTGGATCCTGGCGCTGGCCGGCATCCGGGTGCTCCAGAAGGAAGACAGCCAGGCGGTGCGCTGGAGCATCATCGGCGGCGCGCTGGTCGTCATCCTGCTGATCGCGCTGCTCTGGCCCGACCGCAAGCGGCGGGCCGACGTGCCGCTGCAGGAACAGGTCAACCGCCGGCCGCAGGGCAGCTTCCCGCTGCCGCCGATGGATCTGGTGGTGCCGCCGAGCCCGCGGGCCCGGCGCGGCGTGGCCGAGCGGCAGCCGGCCAACGTGGGCGGTGGGCCGGCGGCCGTCATCGACGCCACCCCGACCGAAGAGAAGGAAGACTGAGATGGGCGCCATCACGGGCACGTTCAAGGGCTTCGGCGTCACGTTCTCGCACATGTTCCGCAAGATCGTGACGACCGACTACCCGTTCGAGCCGGCTCCGGCGGCACCGCGCTACCACGGCCGCCACATCCTCAACCGGCACCCGGACGGGCTGGAGAAGTGCATCGGGTGCGAGCTGTGCGCCTGGGCCTGTCCGGCCGACGCGATCTACGTCGAGGGCGGCGACAACACCGACGAGCAGCGCTTCTCGCCCGGTGAGCGGTACGCCAGCATCTACCAGATCAACTATGCCCGGTGCATCTTCTGCGGTCTGTGCATCGAGGCGTGCCCGACCCGGTCGCTGACGATGAGCAACGAGTACGAGCTCGCCCGCGACTCCCGCCAGGACCTGATCTTCACCAAGGAGCAGCTCCTGGCGCCGCTGCTGCAGGGCATGGAGCAGCCGCCGCACCCGATGCGGCTCGGCGACACCGAGAAGGACTACTACGTCGGCGCGCTGACCAACCCCGGCACGTCGGCCGGCGCGGAGAAGGCGCCGTGGTCCGAGACCGGCACGAAAGACGCGACAGGAGAAGCATCATGACGAGTGTCGCGCTCGCGGCGACCGTCACCACCGGCGAGGCGGTCACCTTCTGGATTCTCGCCCCGCTCGCGCTGCTCGGCGCGATCGGGATGGTGGCGGCGCGTAACGCCGTCCACTCCGCGCTGTTCCTGGTGCTGACCATGCTCAGCCTGGGCGTCTTCTACGTCGTGCAGGCCGGTCCCTTCATCGGCCTCGCGCAGATCATCGTCTACACCGGCGCGATCATGATGCTGTTCCTGTTCGTGCTGATGCTGGTCGGCCGGGACGCGTCCGACTCCTTGATCGAGACACTGCGCGGGCAGCGGGTGGCGGCCATCCTGGTCGGCCTCGGCTTCGCCGGGCTCGTCGGCACGCTGCTCGCCCGCGCGGTCGGCGACACCGACGCGGTCGGCCTGGTCGAGGCCAACCGCAACGGCAACGTGCAGGGCATCGCGGCGCTGCTGTTCACGAACTACGTGTTCGCGTTCGAAGTGACCTCCGCGCTGCTGATCACGGCGGCGGTCGGCGCGATGGTGCTGGCGCACATCCACAAGCCGAAGAGCGAACGGCTGGGCCAGCCCGACATCATGCGGCTGCGGTTCCGCCCCGGCAACTACCCGGCACCCGCACCGGGGCCGGGCGTCTACGCCACCTCAGACTCGGTCGCCACGCCGGCGCGCCTGCCAGACGGCTCGCTCAACGTGCGCAGCATTCCCGAGATCCTCCCTACGCGTGAGCTCAGCCCGCGCGAGTCCGCCCCGAAGGGCACCGAGAAATGAACCCGAGCTACTACCTGGTGCTGGCCGGCATCCTGTTCACGATCGGCGCGGTCGGGGTGCTGATCCGCCGCAACGCGATCGTGCTGTTCATGTGCATCGAGCTGATGCTCAACTCGGCCAACCTGGCACTGGTCACGTTCAGCCGGATCAACGGCAATCTCAACGGGCAGATCATCGCGTTCTTCGTCATGGTCGTCGCTGCCGCAGAGGTCGTGGTCGGTCTGGCGATCATCATGACGATCTTCCGGACGCGACGGTCGGCGAGCGTCGACGACGCGAACCTGCTGAAGTACTAGAGGGGCCGCATTCGTGGAACAGACGATCGAGTACGCCCACGCGACGGGCGTACTGGGCAGCGTATGGCTGCTCATCGCCATCCCGCTGGTGAGCGCGGCGGTCATCCTGCTGCTCGGGCGCCGAGGCGCGAAGTTCTCGCACTGGCTCGGCACCGCGGCGATCGGTGCCGCGTTCGTGCTGACGCTGATCTACTTCTTCTCGCTGCGCGACCAGCCCAACCGGGCGGTCGAGCGCAACCTGTGGGAGTTCATCAACGTCGGCAACCTCAAGGTTGACATCGGTCTGCTCTTCGACCCGCTGGCCGCGGTCTTCTGCCTGCTGATCACGGGTGTGGGTTTCCTGATCCACCTCTACGCGGTCGGCTACATGGCGCACGACGAGCGCCGGCACACCTTCTTCGGCTACTTCAACCTCTTCGCCGCCGCGATGCTGTTGCTGGTCCTCGGCAACAACTACGTGATGCTCTACCTCGGCTGGGAGGGCGTCGGCCTGGCGTCCTACCTGCTGATCTCGTTCTGGTACACCCGCCCGGCGGCGGCGACGGCCGGCAAGAAGGCGTTCCTGATGAACCGCGTCGGCGACGCCGGCCTGGTCATCGCGATCTTCACGATGTTCGCCTACCTGGGCTCGACCAACTACGCCGACGTGTTCAACGGCGTCGGCGGGCTGTCCTCGACGGTCGTCCTGCTGCTCGGCCTGCTGCTCCTGCTCGGCGCGACCGGCAAGTCCGGCCAGTTCCCGCTGCAGGCCTGGTTGCCCGACGCGATGGAGGGCCCGACCCCGGTCTCCGCCCTGATCCACGCGGCCACGATGGTCACCGCCGGCGTCTACCTGATCGCCCGCTCCAACGCGATCTTCTCGGCCAACGAGGTGCTCCAGACGGTGGTGGTCAGCGTCGGTGCGCTGACGCTGCTGATCGGCTGCATCATCGGCGCGGCAAAAGACGACATCAAGCGGGTTCTGGCCTGGTCGACGGTCTCCCAGATCGGCTACATGTTCCTCGGTGTGGGCCTGGGTGGCGGCGCGTACGCGCTGGCGATCATCCACCTGCTGGCGCACGGCTTCTTCAAGGCCAACATGTTCCTCGGCGCCGGTTCGGTCATGCACGGCATGAAGGACCAGGTCAACATCCGCCGGTTCGGCGGCCTGTGGAAGCTGATGCCCTGGACGTTCGCCACGTTCACCGCGGGCTGGCTCGCGATCGTCGGCTTCCCCGGCTTCTCCGGCTTCTTCACCAAGGAGCCGATCATCGTCGCGGCCTTCGAGCGCGACGGCTGGACCGCCTGGCTCTACGGCTGGGCCGCGCTGCTCGGCGCCGGGCTGACCGCGTTCTACATGACCCGGCTCTGGGTGCTCACCTTCCTCGGCCCGAAGCGCTGGACCGATGAGATCGAGCACCCACACGAGTCTCCACCGATCATGGTCGGTCCACTGGTGCTGCTCGCGATCGGTTCGGCGGTCGCCGGTGGCCTGATGGCCACCCCGGTCGCCAAGTGGCTCGAGCCGCCGCTGCCGGGCGAGGCGCACGACCTCGAACCGGTCATGTCGCACGGCCTGATCACCGCGCTCTCGCTGGTGCTCACGTTCGCCGGCATCGGCCTGGGCTACCTGCTCTTCCGGCGCGGCACCGCGCTGGCCGAGCAGCCGGCCGGCGCGGTCGTCACGGCCGCCCGCCGCAACCTCTACGCCGACGCCTTCAACGAGATCGTCTTCGAGAAGCCCGGTATCTTCCTCACCCGCGCGCTGGTCTACCTCGACAACCGGGGCATCGACGGCGCGGTCAACGGCCTCGCGGCCGCGGTCGGCGGCGGCTCCGGCCGGTTGCGCCGGCTGCAGACCGGCTTCGTCCGGTCGTATGCGATGTCAATGATGGCCGGCGCGCTGCTCGTGGTCGCCGCGTTCGTCGCCGTGCAGATGGGATGGCTGAGCTAGCGATGCAGGACTTCCCGTACCTCTCGGTGCTGACGGGGTTGCCGCTCCTCGGCGCGATCGTCGTCTGGTGCCTGCCCAAATCGAAGCCCGAGACAGCCAAGGTGGTCGCCCTCGGGTGGTCCCTGCTGACCTTCGTGCTGTCGGTGGTCATGTGGATCGCGTTCAACGCCGGCGGCGAGCGGCTGCAACTGCGCGAGTCCTACCCGTGGATCCCCACCTGGGACGCCCGGTTCACCTTCGCGGTCGACGGCATCGCGCTGGTGATGCTGATGCTGATCACGGTGCTGGTGCCGCTGGTGATCCTGGCCTCGTGGCACGACGCCGACAAGAGCCGGCGCAGCATCCCGACCTACTTCGCGCTGCTGCTGGTGCTCGAGTGCACGATCATTGGCGTCTTCGCGGCCGCCGACGTCTTCCTGTTCTACGTGTTCTTCGAGGTCATGCTCGTACCGATGTATTTCCTCATCGGCAGCTTCGGCGGGCACCAGCGGCAGTACGCGGCCGTCAAGTTCTTCCTCTACTCGCTGGTCGGCGGCCTGTTCATGCTGGCCGCGGTGATCGGCCTGTGGGTGGTCGGCGGCCACACGTTCGACTGGGTCCAGCTGACCCAGAGCGACTTCGCCACCAACACCGGGCGCTGGCTGTTCCTCGGCTTCTTCATCGCGTTCGCGATCAAGGCACCGTTCTTCCCGTTCCACACCTGGCTGCCGGACGCCGGTGGCGCCGCTCCGGCCGGCGCGGCCGCGCTGCTGGTCGGCGTGCTCGACAAGGTCGGCACGTTCGGCATCTTGCGCTACTGCCTCCCGCTGTTCCCGGAGGCGTCGCGCTGGTTCGCGCCGTGGGCGATCGCGCTGGCGGTGATCGGCATCATCTACGCCGCGCTGCTGGCCATCGGGCAGAACGACCTCAAGCGGCTGGTGTCCTACACGTCGATCGCGCACTTCGGCTTCATCGGCGTCGGCATCTTCGCGTTCACCACCCAGGCCGGCACCGGCGCGGTGCTCTACATGCTCAACCACGGCCTGGCCACCGGCCTGCTGTTCCTGGTCGTCGGCATGCTGGTCGCGCGCCGCAACTCGTCGAACATCCGCGACTTCGGCGGTGCCGGCAAGCTGGTGCCGGTGCTGGCCGGGGTGCTGTTCTTCGCCGGTCTGGCTTCGCTGGCCCTGCCCGGCACGGCGCCGTTCGTCTCCGAGTTCCTGGTGCTGATCGGCACGTTCACCGTCCACAAGACGGTGGCGGTGATCGCGACGGTCGGCATCATCCTCGCGGCCGCCTACGTGCTGTGGATGGTGCAGCGGACGACACAGGGCACCCTCAACCCGAGCCTGGCCGAAGCGCCGGCCATGCGGCGTGACCTGAGCGTGCGGGAGAAGCTGGTGGTCGCACCACTGATCCTGCTGCTCCTGTTCCTCGGCTTCTACCCGAAGCCGGTCACTGATGTGATCAACCCCGCCGTCCAGGCCACGATGCAAGACGTGGGCAAGTCGGATCCGGCTCCCATCTCCGGCACCACCACGGAGGCAGCAGTCAAATGACGATCAACTTCCCGCACATCGCGTACGCGGCGATCGCACCGATGCTCATCGTGTTCGGTGTGGCGGCGCTCGGTGTGCTCGTCGAGGCCTTCGTCCCCAAGCGCGGTCGCTACCTGACCCAGCTCGTGGTCGCGCTGGCCGGTCTCATCGCGGCCCTGGTGGTGCTGATCACCCAGGCCGACACCCGGCTGGTCACCGCCGGCCAGGCGATCGCCGTCGACGGCCCCGCGCTGTTCCTGCAGGGCTCGATCGTCGTGCTCGCCGTCATGGCGGTGCTGCTGATCGGCGAGCGGGCGCTGGAGAAGGGCGGCCCGTTCGTCGCCCAGGCGGCGATCACGGTGGGCTCCGACGACGACCGCCGGCAGGCCGCCCGCGCCGACGGCGCGACCGAGGTCTACCCGCTGGCCATGTTCGCGGTCGCTGGCATGATGCTCTTCGTCTCGGCCAACGACCTGCTGACCATGTTCATCGCGCTCGAGGTGCTCTCGCTGCCCCTCTACCTGATGTGCGCGCTGGCCCGCCGCCGGCGGCTGGTCAGCCAGGAGGCCGCGCTCAAGTACTTCATGCTCGGCGCGTACGCGTCGGCGTTCTTCCTGTTCGGTGTCGCGCTGGTCTACGGCTTCACCGCGTCGGTGCAGGCGGCACCGGGCCGGCAGGCCGGTGGTGTCGACTTCGCGACCATCCACTCGGCCGCGACCGCGTCGCCGGCCAACCGGGCGCTGCTCTTCGGCGGCCTGGCGATGATCGCGATCGGCCTGCTCTTCAAGGCGGCCGCGGCACCGTTCCACGTCTGGACGCCCGACGTCTACCAGGGCGCGCCGACGCCGGTCACCGCGTTCATGGCCGCCTGCACCAAGGTCGCCGCGTTCGGTGCACTGCTGCGCATCCTCTATGTCGCTTTCGACGGCGCGCGCTGGGACTTCACCCCGGTGATCGGCGCGGTCGCGATCCTGACCATGCTGGTCGGCGCGGTGCTCTCGGTGACGCAGACCGACCTCAAGCGACTGCTGGCCTACTCGTCGATCGCCAACGCGGGCTACCTGCTGGTCGGCGTGCTCGCCGGCGGCCGCCAGGGCATCTCCAGCTCGATGTTCTACCTGGTCGCCTACGGCTTCACGGTGATCGCCGCGTTCGCGGTGGTGACCCTGGTTCGTGACGCCGACGGCGAGGCCACCCACCTGTCCCGCTGGGCGGGCCTGGGCCGGCGCTCGCCGGTGTTCGCGGGTGTCTTCACCTTCATCCTGCTCGCGTTCGCCGGCATCCCGCTCACCAGCGGCTTCATCAGCAAGTTCGCGGTGTTCGGGGCGGCCCTCGAGGGTGGGCAGACCTGGCTGGTCATCGCCGGTGTGATCACCAGCATGATCCTGGCGTTCCCGTACCTGCGCGTGGTGGTCATGATGTGGCTTTCGGAGCCCGGTGAGTCGACCCCGACGATCGCCGTGCCGGGTGCGCTCACCGCCGCGTCGCTGGTGATCGGCGTGGCGGCCACGCTGGTGCTCGGTGTGGCCCCGGCGCCCCTGCTCAACCTGTCCGACACGGCTGGGCAGTTCATCCGTTAGCGGAGGTTTGTCGGAAGGGGGTCGCTACGGCGGCCCCCTTCCGGCATTTCCGGTGGTTGCGAGGCCTATCCCCACGCTGAGTCGATTTCGTGGTGTGGCATCGTGGGTTACGTGGTGAGGGGGGCTGAGGACCTGACCTCGATCGGGGTCGACTTCGTCGATCCTGAGGTCGAGGCGTCCGCGCGTGCGGTGCTGGCGGCCGTCGAAGACGAGTTGCGCACCTGCGTGACCAGCGCCGACCCGATGGTCACCGAAGCCGCACGGCACCTCGTCGAGGCCGGCGGCAAGCGGTTCCGGCCATTGCTGGTCGCGCTGGGCGCGCAGTTCGGCGACGCGACGGCCCCGATGGTGGTGCCCGCCGCCGTGGTGATGGAGCTGACGCACCTGGCGACGCTCTACCACGACGACGTGATGGACGAGGCGCCCGTGCGGCGCGGCGTCCGCAGCGCCAACTCACGATGGACCAACTCGGTCGCGATCCTGGTCGGCGACTACCTTTTCGCCCGGGCCGCCGATCTCGCCGCCGATCTGGGCCCCGATGCCGTCCGGCTGCAGGCGCGCACGTTCGCCCGGCTCGTGCACGGTCAGATCGCCGAGACGGTGGGCCCGCGCGACGGCGAACCGGTGGCGCACTACCTCGACGTGCTGGCCGAGAAGACCGGCTCGCTGATCGCCACCTCCGCCCGGTTCGGCGGCATGTTCGGCGGTGCCACCCCGGAGCAGACCGAGGCGCTGGCCCGCTACGGCGAGAAGATGGGCATCGCGTTCCAGCTCTCCGACGACCTGCTCGACATCGCCTCCGAGTCGGAGCAGAGCGGCAAGACGCCCGGCACCGACCTGCGCGAGGGCGTGCCCACGCTGCCGGTGCTCTACGCGCTGGCCTCCGACGACACCGACCCGGCGGCTGCCCGGCTGCGCGAGATCCTCGCCGCCGGCCCGGTCACCGACGACGACCTGCACGCCGAGGCGCTGGTGCTGCTGCGCGAGTCCGCGGCGATGAAGCGGGCCCGCGAGACGGTCCGCAGCTATGCCGAGGAGGCGCGGGAGCGGCTGGCGCCGTTGCCGGCCAACCCGACGCGGGCCGCCCTCGAGTCGCTCTGCGACTTCATCGCCGACCGCACCGGCTAGTCACCCCTTCGTCGGTCAGGTCGCCGACACTGTGGGGCGGATGAACTCCGCGTATCGGGCGCATCGACGCTCCGTGTCGAGAAATTTGGCGTTCTCGATACCAACAGGCATTTCGCGGACGGGAGCTTTTTCATATGGTGTAAGCCCCGGCCCGCGGAGGTGGGTGTGCGCGATCCTCTGGCAGAACCATCGGACCTGATTCGCAGCGTCTCCCGCGCCCTCCGGGTGCTGGAAGCGGTCGGACGGGCCCCGAAGGGCCTCACCGTGAAGCAGGTCGCCCGCCGCTGCGAGCTGACCGTCGCGACGACCTATCACCTCGTGCGCACCCTGGCCTACGAGGGCTACGTGATCCGCCGGGAAGACGGCACCTACATCGTCGGGCTCGAGGTCGCCGACCGCTACCGGGAGTTGGTCGCGGCGTTCCGTGGCCCGCCCGCGGTCGGTGACGCGCTGCGCCGAGCGGCCGCTGACACCGGCTACAGCCACTACCTGGGCCGGTTTGTAGGCGGCCAGGTCGCCGTGACAGCGTCGGCGGACGGACCGCGGTCGCCCTACCTGGAGGAGATGGTCCCGGGGTTCGACGAAGGCGCGCACGCGACCGCCCTCGGCAAGGCCCTGCTCGCCACCCTCACCCCCGACCAGCGCTTCCGCTACCTCCGCGAATACGGGATGCGGCCGTTCACCCAGCAGACCCTGACCACCACCGAGGCGTTCGAGAGCGACCTCGCGGCCGGCGAACGGCGCGGCATGCACCTGGAGATGGGGCAATACCGCCCGGGTGTCGCGTGCGCGGCCGTCATCGTCTCGCCCGACCGTGACATGGAACGCAGGGTGGTGCTCGCCTGCGCCCTGCCCGCGGCGGAGATGATGACATCAGCTCGCGTTGTGCGGGCGAAGCTGCTCGCGGTCGCCCGCTCGGTCTCCGACGCACTGGGCGCGCCCGACAACGGAAACGGCTGAACCGCTGACGCGCGCCGTGCGTGCGTTGGAGTGGGACAGATCAGGGGAGGCCCGGAAGCTTGGCCGACGACGACGCTGAGTTGCTGCGCGCGCTCAACGAAGAGCACGGTGACGCGCTCTTCGCGCACGCGTTGCGGTTGGTGAGCGGCGACCGGCAACGGGCCGAAGACCTGGTGCAGGAGACGTTGCTGCGAGCCTGGCGCCATCCGGAGGCGCTCGACCCGGAGCGCGGCTCGGTGCGGGCCTGGCTGTTCACCACCGCGCGACACCTCGCCATCGACGCGTGGCGCCGACGGGCGTCGCGGGTCGGCGAGGTGGTGACCGACGACCTGCCCGAACCGCCGCCCGAGGTCGACGAGGCCGACCGGGCGGTGGAGGCCTGGACGGTCGCGGAGGCGCTGGCGCGGCTGTCGCCAGCCCACCGTGACGTGCTGGTCGAGTGCTTCTACCAGGGCCGCTCGGTCGCGGAGGCATCCGTCCGGCTCGGCGTGCCGCCCGGCACGGTGAAATCGCGCACGCACTACGCGCTGCGCTCGTTGCGTCTCGTACTGGAGGAGATGGGGGTGACCCAGTGACCAACTGTCCGCACGCGCTCGACGACGGCGCCTACGTCCTGGGTGCCCTGTCGCCCAGCGAGCGTGCCGAATACGAGCGGCACCTGGCCGGCTGCCTCGAATGCCGGGAGGCGGTCGCCGAGATCGCGGTGCTGCCCGGCCTGCTGGGCCGGCTCACCGACCCGAGCGGGTTGGACCCGTCGGCTCCGGCGCCGCCCGAGGATCGGATGCCCGCGCTGCTCACCGCCGTGGGCGCGGAACGCCGCCGGATCCGCAAGATCAGGCGTCGGCGGTACGCGGGCGCCGCCCTGGCCGCCGCGGCCCTCGCCGCGGTCGTGGGTGTCGGCGTGGCCGGGGCCGAGGCCGGCTGGTTCGGCGGCGATGCCGGTGCCGGGCCGATCGCCGCGCGCGGCACCCAGGTCGGCGTCAAGCTGGTGGCGATGCAGCCGGTCAACGGCGCGGTGCCGGTCAAGGCCGACATCGGGGTCAACGGCACCTCGTGGGGCACCGAGATCAGCATGCGCTGCACCTACGATGCCGGCGAGACCAGGTCGTCGAAGGCGTGGACGTTCCGGTTGGTGGCGCACGGTGCCGACGGCTCGAAGGAACAGGTCGGGTCGTGGTCGGCCCAGGCCGGCGAGACGGTGGAGTTCAACGGGGCGACCCGGTTCACCGGGCGGGAACTCGCGCGGTTGGAGCTGACCCGGTATGACGGGACGGCGCTGCTCGCGTACGACGTGCCTTAGGTCTTGGCCAGTTCTCGTTGTTTTACCGTCGGGCGGTTGGCTCGTGCCGTGCGGAGTCCGTCGGCGGTGAAGACGATCAGGGCGAGCCAGACGAGGGCGAAGCCGGCGAGGCGGGCCGGCGGCATCGGCTCGTGGTAGAGGAAGACGCCGAGGGCCAACTGCAGGATCGGCGTCAGGTATTGCAGGATGCCGAGGGCCGACAGTGGGATCCGGTTGGCGGCGCCGGCGAAGAACAGCAGCGGCACCGCGGTGACCGCGCCGGCCAGCACCAGCAGGATCGTGGTGTGTGCGTGGTCGCCGAACGTGCTGTGCGGCGTGCTCGTCAGCCAGATCAGGTAGCTGAGGCACGGGATCGCCAGCACCCCGGACTCGACCAGCAGCCCTTCCGCGGCGGCCAGGTTGAGCCGCTTCTTCACCAGGCCGTAGCCGCCGAAGCTGACCGCCAGGGTGAGCGCGATGTAGGGCAGCCGGCCGTAGTCGATGGTGAGCACCAGCACCGCGACCGCGCCGATGCCGACCGCGAGCCACTGCGCCGGGCGCAGGCGCTCGCGCAGCACGGTGACCCCGAGCACGACGGTCACCAGCGGGTTGATGAAGTAGCCCAGGGCCGTCTCGACGACCCGGTCGCTGTTGACGCCGTAGATGTACATCCACCAGTTGACGGCCAGCAGCGCGGCGGCGAAGGCGATGATCGCGACCGTCCGTGGCTTCTTGAGGAGCGCGACGACCTGCCGTCCCTTTCTGAGGACCGCGAGGATCAGGGCGACCAGCACCACCGACCAGACCACCCGGTGGGCCAGGATCTCCAGCGAGCCGGCATCGTGCAGTTGCTTGATGTAGAGCGGCATGAAGCCCCAGAGCAAGAACGCGCTGAGGCCGAAGAGGTAGCCCTTGCGCAGCTCCGTCATGGAGTGTTCCGCCGGTCGATCTCCATCCAGCGGTCCGGGCGGGCGACCGGCACGAAGCCGGCCTTGGCGTAGACGCCGTGGGCGTCCCAGGTGGCCAGGATGATCCGGAGTACGCCGATCTCGGCCAGCGTGTCGCGTGCCGCCTCGGCGAGCCAGGTGCCGAGGCCGTGGCCGCGCTCGGCCGGGACGACGTAGACGTCGCACAGCCAGCCGAACGTGGCCCGGTCGGTCACCACCCGGGCGAAGGCCACCTGCTGGCCGTCTTTGTAGATCCCGAACAACACCGAGTTGGCGAACGACCGCTCGACGACCTCGCGCGGGCGGCCCTTGGCCCAGTAGGCGTCGGTGGAAAGCCAGTCGTAGACCCGGTCCACGTCGATGCGGTCGGGGTCGGTGGAGAGCTCGTACCCGTCGCGGGTGGCCGTCCTGGTGATGTCGTGCGCCGTGCTTATCTCCACGCAGACGACGCTAGCCCGCGACCGTTCGACGGTCGCGGGCCAATGCACCAGCCGCGGCCCGTGTCCGGGCTGGTTTCTGCTGTTTTGCCGTCGTGCTCAGTCGCGATCGAAGATCAGACCCAGCACCCAGGTGACGAGGCTCACGAAGAGCGCACCGAGCACCGCGGCTGGCCAGAAGTTCTCGACGTCGAACGGCAGGTCGACCTGCTCGGCGATCCATCCCGTCAACAGGAAGAGCAAGGCGTTTACGACGATGGCGATCAGCCCGAGCGTCAGGATGTAAAGACCGCAGCCGAGCGTCTTGATGATCGGCTGAAGCACGGCATTGACCACACCGAAGATCACCGCGACCAGAACGACGGTGAGCACGACCTGCCCGGTCGAGTCGGTGTCCAGCGTGATGCCCGGAATGATCAGGGTGGCCAGCCAGAACGCGAACGCCGTGGCCAGCAGCCGGACAAGAACACCCTTCATGAAACCCATGCGCGGCATAGTGCCATGGAGATCGCCCCGAGTCGCCCCCTCACCGTCAGTTTCCCGCCCTGCTCACGGGCTGCGACGCATCGACATCACTCGGTGTTGTGCCTGGACCGTTCTATCGGGGTCGGTGCGAGCGTGGCCCAGGTGGGCGGGTGCCCCCTGCCGATGAGGGCGACCGTGTCATGGCCGAGGTGGTCGACCTCGACGTCGAAGACGTCCCTGACGAGTTTGGCTTCGTCGGGGCCGATGGCGTCGAGAACGACGAGGTCGGCGGCCGTGAGCAGGCCCTTGTCCGCTTCGGTGAGTTCGTCGCGGATCGTGACGGTGGCGTGCCAGCGCGGGGTCGACCGGCCGCCGTGGCCGGTTCTTTGTGGCGGGCTGCCTGAGCGGGTCTGCGGTGCGGCCTGTGGTGTGGTCACCCAGCCCTGGTCACGATCGCCTGTTGGTTGGCTCCCGTTGGGCGAGCGCCGGGCAGCCGCAACCAGCGCGCGCGTGGCGGCGTCGACGATGGTCAAGGTCGGCCGCAGCGGCGTTCCTGCACCGTTCGACCCTGGCCCGCTGTGCGTCGAGCCGCGAAAGGCCACGTCTGGCGTGCCGACGCCCGCGGCCCACGGCGGGACGGCCGCCGCGTCGGGGGTCACCGTGATGGCGTGCGGGGGAGCGCCGGCGTCGTCGGCGAAGCCGCTCCAGGCGGCCCACCGACGAGTTCGCACGTCGATCCGGGCACCCAGGGCCAGAGCCCGGAACGCGACGAGGTGTGCTGTGCGCAGCCCGCCGACGACGACGACCCGGGTAGCCCCAGGCCGAAATATCCGGGCGACGACGGGCATCCCGTATCGGTCGTAGCCAAGCACCAGCCCCGCCGGAGGCAGCGGGTGGCGGTTCGGCGTTGCAGTCTGCTGGCCCGACCTTGCCGGCCGCGGTTGACGTGGTCGTGGCCGCGGTCTCGGCCTCGGTGTCGATGTCGGTGGCGGCGCAACCGGATGAGCGGCGTCCGGTCGCGGCTGCTCGGGCGGCCCGCCAGCCATCTGATCCGCGTTGCCGGCCCGCGGATCTGAGGGTCTGAGTCCCAGAGATCGCGCGTATCCACCCACGAGGAGCGTCTCCGCCGTTGCGAATCGGTGCTCACCGTCGAGGCGGCGCACGGTTGCCCGCTCGGCCGTGGCGAGGTGCCGCAGGGCTCGGTCGGCGTGTGCCAACTCCTCCGGCGAGGTCGCCGCGAGACGGACCGCCAAGGTGGTCACGGGCCGCCGCCCGCGGTCGCCGCCCATCGCCGTCGGCCTCCGCGAGCCGTTGCCGTCGGCGAGCGTCGTCGCGGCGGTCGGGAGGGTGGGCACGCGTTGCGCCAACCGTGCCACGTTGTCCGCGTCCCCGAAGACCGTGAGCCGGTAGGTCGCCTGGCAGAGCCCCCCGATCACGACGAAGGACCAACGCTCGTCGACGCCGCCGGCCCCTTCGTGGTGGGCGAGTTCGGCCAGCGTCGCCGGGCCCTCTTCGTGGTCCAGCCGCCGGTGCGGGCCAAGGCGTTTGGTGACGCGCCGGGTGACGGCGGCGAGCGTCGGCCGCAGATCGGCGTCCGACCAGCCCGGCGGCCGATGGACCCGCAGGACGACGAAGGTTCGACGCCCGGCCAGCACCCGGTCGCCGGTCAACTGCCGATAAGAGGCGCCCGCCAGTGAGTCGCTCAACCCCGACGCGGGCGCCGCAGTGGCCGTCACCAGGAGGTGAATGGAAACCTGGATCGGCTCGGTCGCGTCGGCTCCAGCCCCCGCTGTCCTGGGCGCCTCCGCGATGAATCGCGTCCCGGTCATGCCGTGCGCCCCGGCCGTGCGGTGCGGGCCGGGCACGCCGAGCATGCCGTGCGGGCCGGGCATGGTGTGCGGTCCGGTCGTGCCGTGCGGACCGAGCACGCCGAGCATGCTGTGTGGTCCGGTCGTGCCGCGCATGCCGTGCGGTCCGTGTGGTTCGGCCGGGCCGTGCAGTGCCGCCAAGTCGGGCAGCGTGGCTGGCTCGGATCCGACAACCGCCTCGTCCATTTCGAAGACGGTGACCAGGCCGTCGGCGTCGACGAACGTGGCGTCTGGCGACAGGGCCACGTCAGGGGCGAGGAAGCGCATCAGTTCGGTCGGTGTGGCATGGGCCGGCAGTGAGTGGCGCCGGGCCGCATACCGGATGCCGATCGAGAGCCAGCTGTGGAGCCAGCGGCCGCGTACCCGGGCAAAAGCCACAATCACCACCGCGGCACCGAGGGTGCAGGCGGTGGCCAAGACGAGCGGGCCATGGCCGAGTGCGGCCAGGACGCCCGCGACGGCGGCTTGGGCGACCACGATCTGGCCAGCCCGCAGCGGCGTCCATTGTGGATCACGTGGGCCCGCGCGTGCCATCTTGCGGAAGGGGTGCACCGCGGTCGATGTCATCGCGATAGCCTCCCCTCCGTATTCGGCGCGGTTACTCGCCGCATCCTAGAACCGTCACCGCCCATGAGGGAGCCCCGATGCCGTCGCGGCAGGATCAGCTGCACTCCTACCAGTTTCAGGTGCAGCGGGTCGTATCTGCCCTGGTCATGCGCGAGACCGACCCGGCCCAGCCGCCATTTCGGCGCGGGGCCGGCGCGGCGTTGGCCGGCGTTTTGGTGGCGGCGATCGTCTGGGGCGGATTCGTCGTTTATGGCGCGCTCGTCGATGGTGGCGGCACCGCCTGGCGCGACACCTCCGCCGTGATCGTCGAGCGTGAGTCGGGCGCGCGGTATGTCTACCGCGACGGCAAGCTGCACCTGGTCGTCAACTATTCGTCGGCGTTGCTCGCGGTGGGGTCGCCGCAGCCGAAGACCGTGCTGGTGTCGCGCCGCTCGATCGAGGGGGTGCCGCGCGGCAGCACGCTGGGCATCGCCGACGCACCCGACTCCCTGCCCGCCGCCGGTCGCCTGCTCGGTCCACCCTGGACGGTGTGTGTGTCGCCGGGGCCTGCGTCGGTGGTGCTCGTTGGCGCGACAAGCACAGGTGGCGTGCGACTCGGTGAGCGGGCGGTGCTGGCTCGACATCCGGACGGCTCCGTGCATCTGGTCTGGCAGAACCACCGCTATCGGGTACGCGACCCCCGCCTCTCGCTGACCGCGCTCGGCTGGACGACGGCACGACCGATCGCCGTCGCCCCGGCGTTGCTCGACGCGCTGCCGGAGGGCGCCGACCTGGCCGTGCCGCGGATCGCCGACGTCGGTGACCGGTCGGTCGGTGTGCCGTCGGCGCGCATCGGTGAGGTGTTCGTGGTGACCAGTCAGGGCGGTGAGCGGCAGTATGCGGTGGCGGTGCGTGCCGGCCTCGCCGGCATCACCCAGGTGCAGGCGGACCTGCTGTTGACGGCCAACCGGCAGGACGAGCCGACGGAGTTGACCCAGGGCCGGTTCGCCGCCATCGACAAGGCGCCGGATCTGGTGCCGGCAGGTCTGGTGCCCACGGTGACTCCCTCGCTGGTCGGAGCCTTCACGGGCGCGCTGTGTGCGGTGGTGCGCGACGACCGCGGCGTAGCCGACCTCGTGGTCGACGCCGACCTGCCCGATGTCGCGGATGCCGCGAGAACGCGGGACGGCGGTGCCGACTACGTGGCGGTGCCGCCGGGCCGGGCGGCGTTGGTGGAGGCGGTCGTGGCGCCTGGCGCGAGCGGCGGCACGGTCAGCGTCGTCACGGACCTGGGCCGGCGGCATGCCGTCGTCGGCGCTGACACGCTGGCGATGCTGGGATATGGACAGGTGCGGCCGGTGCGGTTGCCAGCGGCGGTCGTGGCGTTGGTGGGTTCGGGTGCACCACTCGATCCTGCCCGGGCGCAAGCCCCTGTTTGACGCTATCCACAGGCAGAAATTTGTCCACAGCGAGTGTTTCCGGGGCTACCGAACGTGTGTCACGAGGGTTTAGCGTCATGCCCGGCGTGCGAGACATTCGCCAACTTCGACACGAAGCGAGGTGACGTCCGAGTGGCCCAGACGCAGGCACAAGCGGCGGTGATGCGGCAGACCGCCGCCAGGTTCGAGCAGGTCGACGAGTCTCTGCAGAGCATGCTGACCAGCCTCATGGCCGAGCTCGCCGTCCTGCAGACGGCGTGGCGCGGCGCCGGCGGCCGCTCGTTCGAGCAGGTCAAGCGGCAGTGGTCACAAGACCAGGCGGCGATGCAACGCGCCCTGCGCGAGACGGCCGGCGCGATCCGCACCGCCGGCCGGCAATACGAGGCTTCCGACAGCGACGCCGCCAGCCGGATCGCCACCACCAACCGCGGCATCCAGCTGCCGTTGTAAAGGAGCTACCCGATGAACGACGACATCCTGGTCGTCAATTTTCCGGCCCTGCAACAGGCCAGCGCCGACATCCAGAAGGCCCTCAACACCCTCGACAGCCAACTGGCCCAACTCGAGCGCGACGCCGCACCGCTCATCGCCACCTGGGACGGCGACGCCCGGCAGGCCTACGACCAACGCCAGTCCCGCTGGCGCGCGGCCTCGGCCGACCTCCAGGCCATGCTGCGCGACATCAAACTGGCCCTCGACGACTCTGCCGCCGACTACCTGAGCACGGAGAAGAGAAACGTCAACCTCTTCCAATAGCCGGCCGACACGGACGCGGTTGGCCGATCGGCCCGGCAGCGCGGGCCGTGCGGTGACGGGCGTCGTCCCTCGTGTCCAGAAAGTCCGTGCCGCTTGTCACCCGGGAGCGGCGTTGCGGGTGATCCGGGGCCACGGCCGCGGCGACTACCGCTACCGTCACGCCGGTGCCGATTGCCAGGTCGGCGAGTGGCCGGCCTGGGGAGCGGCACCATGGTTACGGGATCCGCGTGATCGGCCGCGGTTTTGAGCGTGCCCGTGCGGGTCGGCGGGACCGTGACGGAAACATAGGCAACTGGCAAGATGACGATTGGCAGGGAGAAGGTGGCGGCGGCTACGGTCGCGAAGGGACGCGGTGCGTGACCGACAGTCATCGAGCACCTTTCGGGTCTACCCGCGGTTCCGGCTCCGGCCGGCATCGACGGTGGGCCGGGCGAGACCGCCCGTGACGTCCCTACATCGTGATCTAGCCGACAGCTTGTAGGTTGTACGCGATGCGTCTGGCCTGTCCAGGAAGGGGGTGGCCGTGACCGACTGGGAACCGGCCACCGAGGTCGAGGCCGCGATGCGAGACGCGCTCCGCTCCGGCGACCAGGAACTCTACTTCCGCATCCTGGCCCGCTCCGAGCTGCTGTTGCCGGTGTCGTCGGAGGCGCTCGCCGGTCGCGCCCCGGTCGGCTGGGGCACCTGGACCACCAACGGCCGCACCCACGTGCTGGCCTTCACGTCCGGTGACGCTCTGCGCATCTGCCTGGCCGACAACGCCGGGTCCGCCCGCCGCATGCCCTACCACGACCTCGCCGCGAGCTGGCCCAACCTCGAGTGGTGGCTGGCGGTCAACCCCGGCCTGCCCATCGAGGGCTACCTGCCGGCCTGGTTCGTGTCCCAGCTCGCCCGTGGTGACGTCCGCCTTCCCGGCCGCACGATGGGCGCCCGCGCCCGCCTCGACCGGGCCGAGTCCGCCGCACGCGCCCGGGCCAGGGCCACCGTCCCCGGGCAGGTCGTCCAGGGCGAGATCGTCGAGCCGCCGTTCGTCGACCGCGCCGCCGCAGCGGTCGGGCCGGTCCTCGAGCCCGACAGCATCGAGCCGCCGCAACGCAATCGCCCGTCCAGGCCGCCCGGCTACGACTCGCCGCTCGCTTCGATCCGCCGCCGCGCCGGGGTCGCCCCGGCCGACCCGACCCCCTCGTCGCCCGCCGCCCCGCCGCCCTACCGGCCGGTCCCGCCCCCGCAGGTCACGGACGCCACGCCCTACCGGCCGGTGCCGCCGCCGCAGGTCACCGACGCGGCCGCCTATCGGCCGGTCCCGCCGCCGCAGGTCACCGACGCGGCTCCCTATCGGCCGGTCCCTCCGCCGCAGGTCACCGAGGCCACGCCCTATCGGCCGGCGCCGCCGCCGCAGGTCACCGACGCGGCCGCCCATCGGCCGGTCCCGCCGCCGCAGGTCACCGACGCGACGCCCTACCTGTCGCCGCCAACGGGCAACGGCCACGAGCGCCAACCAGCGGCCAACGGCGACGCGTCAGCCTGGCCGCCACCCGTCGTGCAGGGCCGCCAGCCGCCGCGCCGCCAGCCGGTCGAACCACCGCGCGAGGTCAGCGACCAGCCCACGCCGCCGATGCGGCCGCGGTCGCCATTCCGCGACGACCCGGCGCGATTGAGCCCGCCCCGGTTCAGCGCACCGCCCCCCGTTCCGCAACCGCCGGCCAGACCCACCTCGGGCGGCGGGTTCTTCGGCGGCTCCGACGCCGACGCGGAGCCGCCCCGGCGCCCGGCCGCACCGGCTTGGTCCGGCCAGCCCGCGGCCCGCGACGACCCGCGCCCGACCACCTGGTCGCCGGCCAACGCCAGCGTGCCAACCGAAACCAGACCACCCGCCGGTACGCCCAACGGCTCACCGACCCCGTCCTGGCCGACGCCGGGCCGCGACCCGAGCGTCACACCCGGATGGTCCGACAGCACACCACCGGCGCGCCCGGCCCAGTCGTGGCCGGCCGGCGCCGCGCCCTCGCAGCCGTGGCCGGCAAGCCAGGCGGGACCAGACATTCCGGCTACGCGCGCGCCGCAAGCCCGCCCCGAGCAGCCCGCACCGTTGCCGGTGCGCAAACCGGGCGGGCCACCGTCCAGCGGCGCCGGCTCCGCGACCGTCCCACAACTCTGGCCCGATCACCCGGTCACGGGCCCGACGAGAGCATCCGAGGGCGGTCCGCCACGCGCGGATGACCGCCCCGGCGACGCACCTGGCCAGCAGCCACCCGGGCCGGCATGGAGCGACCACTCACCCGCCGGCAAGCCCGGACGCAGTCAGTCCACCTTGGCCAGGGTGTGGTCCAACCGCGGATCGGCCGCGGCTCCGGAGGGCTCCACGGCCGTGCCGACTCGGGAGCCTCACCCTGCGGCGCCGCAGTTGTGGGCAGACAGTAAGCCGCCTGCGAGGCCCGAGCTTCCCGCGCGCGCCGAACCGCCGCAGTCGGGCTCGGCGGCCGCACAGCCGCGGCCGCACACCACATCCTCGCCCGAATCGGCCGGCGCTCAGCGCCGGCCCGAAGGCGGTCCATCGTCCGGTGTGCCGGCAGAGCCGCAAACCGGTCCGGCGGCGCAACCCCGCCCAGACGGCAATTCGTCGGCCGACGTGGCGGGCCGGAGCGAGAGCCCGTCAGCGGCGCCCGACGCCGCGGCGCAGCTGTGGTCCGACGGCAACCCGTCGGCCAACGTCGACCGCGAGGCCGCATCGGCAATTGATTTGTGGTCGGACAGCAAGCCGGCGGCTGACGTCGACCGCCAGTCCGCTGCGGCAACGGATTTGTGGTCGGACAGCAAACCGCCGGCTGACGGCGACCGCCCGTCGGCATCATCCGCTGCCGCAGCGGATGTGTGGTCCGACAGCAAGCCATCGGATGGTGGTGGCGCGTCCGGCGCTACCACAGCGAACGCGGGGGCCGACAGCGGCGCGCCGGCAGGCACCGACCAGCCGCCGGTGGCTTCGGGCGCCGCCACGGACCTGTGGTCGCAGAGCACGCCGCCATCGGACGCCTCGGGGGGCGCTGAGCGGTCGCCGGCCGGCGGGGCCGAGGCGGACTTGTGGGCCAACAGCGGGTCGTCCTCCGGCGCGCCGGCGGGCGTGGACCGGCAGCAAACCCCCACGAACGCTGCGGCGGACCTGTGGTCGGACAGCGGATCGTCGGCTGGCGCGGAAAAGCGGCGGCTGGCCGAGAACGCCCCAACGGACCTGTGGTCGGATAGCGGGTCGTCGGCTGGCGCAGACCAGCGGCAGGCGGCCTCGAACGTCCCGGCGGACCTGTGGTCGGGCGGCGGGTCCTCGCAAGACGCGTCGGCGGGTGCCGACCAAACGCCGGCCGGCGGGACCGCCGCGGATGGGTGGCGGGCCGGCGGATCGTCCCCGGACGCGCCGGCTGGTGCCGAGCGGGGTTCGGCAGGCGGGTCTGCGGCCGACTTGTGGTCGGATAGCAGGCCGCCCTCGGACGGCCGTGCCGACGGGTCGTCGAGCAGTGCGGATCCGTGGCCCGGGGCCGCGTCGGCGTCCGAAGAGCCGCAGGCCACGGGGACGCCGCAAGCAGGACTGTGGACGGACAGCAGCGCGCCCGATGCCGAGCAGCCGTCGGCGGCAGCCGGGGCCCTGGCCGATCTGTGGTCGGGCGGTCAGCCGGCGGCCGGTGGGAAGCCAGCCGCGGGGCACGCCAAGTCGCAGGCGGAGACGCACGCAGCGGCAGACCTGTGGGCGGCCAGCGCGCCATCGCAGACGCAGGCTCCCGCTGAGGCGGAGCAAGCGGCCGGCGCCAAGCCGGGCGGCAGCGACTCGCCAGGGACGGCGTCCGACCGGCCTGAGGCCGGCGTGGGCCAGCAGCGGCCGGACGCGGACGTGGCCGATGGCGGCAGACCGTCCGCGGGCACCGCGCCCGAGGCGGAGATGTGGCGGGATCGCTCGGCCGACCAGCAGACCGAGCCGCGGTCTTCCGCGACCGACCTCTGGCCGGGTCGCACGACACCGGCTGCCGGCGACACGCAGGCCGAGCCCAGCTTCGCCGACCTCTGGCTGGATCGCGACGGCGGCGGCGCCGCGCCCAGTGGCCCGCCGGAGGCGGCGCAACCAGACGCGGCGCAAGCAGACGCGGCCCGCCTATGGCGCGACCGCACTCCGGCAGCCGAGCCGACCGAACGACGCGGCGACCCGCACGCGGGCTGGTCGGGCAGCACGCCGGTCACCCCGTTCGCGCCGACGGATGGCCCCTCGACGTCGCAGGCCTGGGCGACGACACCGTCCTGGTTGGACCAGGCCGCGCCGGCGCAAGCACAGCAACCCGCCGACACGAGCCTCTTCACGGCCGAGGTGCCCGCCGACTTCCGGCCCGCCAACGACGTCGAGGAAAGCTTGCTCACCGCCGCCGGTGACGGCAGCACCGACACCTTCCTGTCCACGCTGCTGCTGGCTCGGGTTCTGCTGCCCGTGTCGAGCGACTCGACCGCCGGCGCCAAGCCGGGTGGTGACGGGTTCGTCTGGCGCACCGAGATGATCGACGACCAGCCCTACGTCGTGGTGTTCACCTCGCCGGAGCGGATGGCCGAGCACCTCGACGCGAGCCAGGAGACGGTCACCGTCAAGTTCGTTCGGCTGATCAACAGCTGGCCGCAGGAAGACTGGTCGTTCGCCGTCAACCCGGGCACGCCGGTGGGCGCGAAGCTACCCGGGGCCCAGATCGTGGCGCTCGCGAGTTGGGCGGCCGAGGTCGGGCTCGACGCTGGCGACGACGAACCACCGGTCGCGGCCGCGCCCAAGCAGGAGGCGCCCAAGCCGGCTCCCGCACCGGCCACTGTCGACGCCGCCGGGCCGACGATGATGCAGAAGACGATCGCGCCGAGCCAGGTCGACTACTACCTCGAGCGCGGGTATGACCGGGTGTCCGGCTTCGTCCACCGGGTCGCCGAGGTCGCCCATCTGAGCAGTCCGGCGCAGTTGTTCACCGCGCTCGGCCTGGGCTACGCCAACAGCCCGTTCGCCGCCGCTGCCGACGAGGTCTACGTGCTGCGGTGGCCGGCCTACCGGCCGAGCCTCTACCGGATCCCTTACGGCGGCCCGAACGAGACGGCGATGCGCGCGATGGAGGGCTGGGTCATCGAGCGCGCGCCCTTCCGTGGCAACGGTTTCGCGCCCGGCGAGGGCAGTGAGGTCATCGCGGAGTTCAAGGTGGACAGTGCCCGGCTGCCGCACGGCGCTCAGCTCTGGCTGATCCGCGCAGACGGTTCCGAGAAGCTGGTCGCGGTGCTCGACGCCGACGCGCCCGGCTGGACCAGGGTCGGTGACCAGTGATGCGCGACGGGTACGTGGCCCGCTGGCAGGACCGCGAATACGACGCCAGCCCCGACGGCGAGCAGGTCCGGATCTACCAGCCGGATCCCGGCGACGGCTTCAAGGAAGTACGGGCGGGGCGTTACGTCCGGGTCGTTCCGGTGGGCGAGGTGGCTGAACTGGCCTACGTGCGCACCACCTGTTCGTGGAAGGGGGAGCCGTTCATCGTGCTCGCCGAGCACGACGGCTGGTTGCGGGTGGAATACACCGGCGGCCGGGCCCCGGTCGCCGAGTCGCTCGGCCTCGAACGGTTCGACTTCGGCGTCTACCAAGGGTGGGCGCCCGCCAACGAGGTCAGGGACCTGCGCGAGCAGCGCGCCTAAGACTTGGCCCAGCGGAGCACCTCGCCCAGCACCAGGTCTGGCGCTTCGAGATGCGGGTAGTGGCCGACACCATCCAACAGGCGCCACTCGTACGGCGCGACGCAGTAACGCCCTGATCCCTGCGCCGTGCGCGGCAGCACCGCCCGGTCGAGCGCACCGTGCAGTTGCAGTGTCGGCGTGGTCAGCGGCGTCTGCATCTGCTTGACGAACCGATAGCCGTGTAGTCGCAGCGCCGACCGGAACGCCCAGCGATAGCCCTCGAGCGCGCAGAAGGCGGCCTGCGGGATCCGCATCGCCTCCTGGCAACGCGCGACGTAGTCGTCGAACCCGGCCGACAGCTTCCACCCCGGCCCGGACCAGCGACGCAGGAAGCCGCCGACCATCGCCGCGCCGTCGCGGACCAGCACGTGCTCGTAGCGCGGCAGTTGGAAACGCAGCGTCGGCGTCGCGGCGTTGAACTGGCCGCGCGGGTCCGCGAAGATCGCCGCACGGAGCCGGAGCGGATGCGCGGCGCCGAGCACCACGAGCCGGCGCACCATCTTCGGGTGGAACGCGGCCGCCGCCCACCCGACCATCCCGCCGAACCCGGCGCCCACGATCGTCGCCTCGCGCTCGCCTAGCGCCCGGATCAGGCCGGTGACATCGGCGGCCATGGTGAACCCGTCGTACCCCCTGGGCGGTTTGTCACTGGCGCCGTATCCCCGCATATCCACCGCGACCGCCCGGAAACCGGCATCGGCCACCGCGGGCAGCATCTCGTGCCAGGCCCACCAGAACTCCGGGAAGCCGTGCAGGAACAGCACAAGCGGCCCCGCGCCGGCCTCCACGACGTGGAAGCGGTTTCCGTTGGCACCCACCGACCGATGCGTCCACGGCCCGTCGACCAGCACGCTTGTCTCGTCTACCACCGGCTCCATTCGGCCAGCCTAGGTCAGCGGTGCCCTGATCCGGCTCCGGAGATCTCCCGGAGCGACCTCCTAGGGATTAACGTCAGGGACATGACACTGCCGGTTCCTTACGTCGACGTCCGTGGCACACCTGGCGAATGCGGCTTCGCCTACGGGCAGGCGGCCCGCGACCGGATCGCCGCCAACCTCGATCTCTACGCGGGCCGGTTCCGCGCGGTGGGGCTGGGAGCCGACGTGACCCGGGCCGCCGGCGAGACGTTCCGGGCTGAAACGGTGCGGCTCTACCCGCGGATCGCGGAGATGCTCGACGGCACCGCCGAGGGCGCCGGCGTCGGGGTCGGCGACCTTTACGCGGTCAACGCCAGAACCGAATTGATCTACGGTACGCCGCCCGACGGCGCGGCCGGTGGTTGCACGGTGCTCGGCGCGCTCGGCACGCACACCGCGACCGGCCACACCCTGATGGCCCAGAACTGGGACTGGCATCCCGACCAGCGGCAGGCGATGGTACTGCTGAGCACCACCGACGAGCACGGCCACCGGGTCGTCGCGCTGACCGAGGCCGGCATGCTCGCCAAGGCCGGCCTCAACTCCGCCGGCATCGGCATCTGCGTCAACATGCTCACCACCGACCGCGACGGCGCCGACCCTCAGCGGCCGGGCGTGCCCTACCACGTGGTGCTCCGCGCCGCCCTCGAAGCCGACACGCTCGGCCGCGCCCTCAAGGCGGTCGTGCCGAGCCCGCGCAACGCCTCGATGAACCTGCTGCTCGGCCAGGCCGGCCCGGCCGGCGGCGAGTTGATCGACCTGGAGTTGGTGCCCGGCGCGGCCGGCTGGCTGCACCCGGCCGACGGGGTGATCGCGCACGCCAACCACCTGGAGACCGTGTTGCCCGTGCGCGACCTGGTCAACGACTTCGGTGGGTCCACTCTCTTCCGCGCCGCTCGCGCCCGCCGCCTGCTGGCCGCCGCGGCCGAGCCGGGCAAACTCGTCGACGACGACCTGGCCGCGATCCTGCGCGACCACCAGAGCTATCCGAACGCGATCTGCCGGCACGTCGACGAGCGCGACGTGTATGCCGAACGCTCGGAGACCGTCTATACGGTGCTGATGGACCTCGACGAGCGCCGGTTCGGCGTCGCCGAGGGGCCGCCGTGCGACCACGAGTTCGACTGGGTCGAGATCACTGCCGCCTGAACGAGATCAACTCTCGCGGCGTGCCCTCGCCACAGTCGATCTTCACGCGGAGCCGCGCGACCTTGGCCGTGATGTAGGTGCCCTCTTCGAGGACCAGGCCGGCGTCGCTGTGTAGCGCGAACCGCCGCCCGTCGTCGGTGAGCACCGCGTAGCAGGGGCCGGACCCGCCCTTGACCACCCGGCCGCCCACGACGTCGCCCGGGATGTTGTCGGTCGGCCCGGAGGGGCCGGTTTTCGGCGGTGGCAGCGTGGGTGGCGGGATCGGCGACAGCGTCCGGTCACCGTCGCGCGGCGCGACCGGCGACGACGGAGAGGGCGGAGGTGCGGACGGCTCCGGGGAAGACGGCGAGGACGACGACGTGCCGGGCATGGCGGTCCCTCCCTCCGACCCGCAGGCGCCCGTCAGGCTGCCCGCCAGGACGAGCGTGGCGACAACGACGGCGCGGCTTCTCACATGCACCTTCCTTGGACGCTACGACGAGGCTGCGGGTTCCGGAAGGGAGAGCGCCCCCCGCTCCACCGGACGGCGGGGCGGGGGGCGCGATGTGCTGTTACGGCGTACCCGAGAAGATCAGTTGACCTTGATCTTGACGGAGGTGCCGTTCTCCTGGACAACCTTGATCTTCACGCCGACCGCGGGCAGCTTGACGCCATGGTTCGGCAGCGCCGTGTCGAAGTAGTTCTGCGTGTCGTCGAAGACCGGGTTGGCCTCCGGGCCACGCACGTACATGACCTGGTCGTTCACGTGGAGCGAGAACGAGTCGGCCTTGCGCAGGCTGAACGGCGCGTCGTAGATCTGGACCCGGGTGCGCCACGGCAGGCCGTCGAGGCGGTAGAGGGTCTTCGGCCGAGCGTCCACATAGAGGTTGAGGCCCGCACCGGGGTGCTCGCTGACGTTGTTGTCGCCCTGCGAGGTGTCCCAGTAGGAGACCAACAGACCCGTCTGGTACGGGAAGTGGTCGACCTTGTCCTCGGTCACCCGGTTGAAGAAGTACGGACCGTACTGCAGGTACTTGTCGTAGCTGACGTAGGTCCGCCACCCGGCGATGTAGTAGTGCGGGTGCTGGGTGATGAACGATGAACCGACGTTCTGGAACCCGTCGACCGTCCAGCCCATGTTGCCGGCCGCGTCACCGTCGGTGAACACCGCGGTGCCGCCGTTGGTGATGGCGATCTTGTCGATGAAGATGCCGTTGGGCAGGGGGGTGTCCGGGTTGCCGCGCTGCGCCGAGTCGGTCTCGTAGCGGAACCGCAGGGTGACCGTCTTGCCGGCGAACGCCGACAGGTCGAACGACGCGTCGGTGTAGGTCTCCTGGATGCCGTCGATCCCGAAGCCGCCCTCGGCCTCCGGGGCGTTGGTGATGTTGCCCTTGATCGGGACGAAGCCGTTGCCCGAGTCGACCTCGACGTACGCGAAGTCGCAGGGCGTGTCACCGCAGTCTTCAATGTCCCAGCGGGCCTTGAAGGTCAGCGTCGACGTGCCGGCCGGCAGCGTCACCTGGCGCGACATCGTGTGTGCGGCATCGCCGGTCAGGTCGTCGGCGTCGCCACTCCACCACTGGTAGCTGCCGTCGGCCACCGCGCCGACGTCGTGGACGACGTCCTTGAGCCCGAGCGGAACAACCAGCGCCTGCGGCTTGTCGGAGTTGTATTCCTCCGGGCCGAGGGTCCAGCTGTCCTTGACGCCGGCGGGCGTGACGACGTAGTCGAGCCAGCCGAGTTGCAGCTTGTTCCAGGCGCCCATGTCGCCGGCACGGTCGCCGATGAACTGCTCGCCCTTGGCGCCGAGGCGGCTCTGCGCCATCAGCGTCCAGTATTCATTCGGGTTGTCGCCCGCGCCCGACGTGTCGTAGTCGTCAGGCAGGCCCAGGTCGTGCGAGTACTCGTGGTAGAAGACGCTGCGACCACCGTTTTCCGGCTGGATCGTGTAGTCGTAGATCCACACGCCACTGGTGCCGATCTGGGTGCCGCCGCCCGGGTTGCCCGTCGGGCCCTGGCCGGTGCCCTGGAAGGCCGCCCAGCGGTGGCTCCAGATGGCGTCTTCGCCCTGGTGCGGGTCACCGTCGGCCTGGTCGCCACCGGCGTGGACGATCTGGAAGTGGTCGAGGTAGCCGTCGGGCTCGTTGAAGTTGCCGTCGCCGTCGTAGTCGTAGCGGTCCCACTGGTCGAAGCTCTTCAGCTCGGCGTTGACGTCGGCGGCCGGACGACCCTTGGCGAGCTCGCCCGCGTACCACTGGTTGGCGGCGTCGCGGATGAGCGCCCAGGTGTTGGTGCAGACGTTGCTCGCGCACGGGAAGCCGTCAGAGCGGCCGTAGCGGGCCTCGTTGTATTGCACCTTGACCCAGTCGGTCACCACACCGTCGACCGTGTAGCGGCCCGACGACTGCGCCTCCATGTACTGCTTCAGCGACTCGTCGTCCTTGCCGGTGCCGAAGTAGAGCTTCTGGAAGTGGGCCTGGTTGAAGTCGGCCTGCCAGATCGTCGAGTTGTCGGTGGCACGGTTGGGTGCCGGGATCGCGTTGTGCAGCGGACCGTCGAACGTGGTCGGACCCGCGGTGTCCGGGTCGGTGTCCTGGTCCGGGTAGGACGGGTGCCGGTCGTTGCCGAACTCCGTCAGGATCACGAAGATCTTGTCGGTCTTCTCCCGCTGGAGCTCGACGTACTGGTCGACCTCCTTCTTGCCGGTCCGCTTCTGGTCAGCCTTGCTCAGGCTCTTCTTGCCGACCTTGACGACCTTGCTGCCGTTGATCATCTGCGGCTTGGCCTTGCCCGCGATGACGTCCTCCAGGGCAACGTCGCGTAGCTCGCGACGCTTCGACTCCTGGGGGTTGGATAGATCGTCCGACGTCAGCTGAGGCTCGGACGACGTAGGGGCTGCCGCCGGCGCCGCGGCCTTTGGCGACTGGCCAAACGCCGCGCCGCTCAGCGCGAAGCTGGTTGTCGCGGCCAGCGACAGACCAAGCAGCCCCACTGCGACTTTGCGCACGTGGATACCTCCGGTGTGAGGGAGCCGTCCTCGGGGGGTAGCGAGGGCGGAAGAGCAGGCACCTAATAAGGGGCCAATGAGGAAACTAAGCATTACTGGGCCAGGAGGGAAGTCGGACGCGTCGATTTGTTTCAAAAATCTTGGCGGCCGGGCCACTCAGCGTCACATCGACGCCCGCCACCTGCGAACGAAAGCGGGCGAACCCAAATCGGGTTCGCCCGCCATCAATCAGGACTAATGCTTACTCGTCTGCGGACTTCGCCGACTGCATACCGTCGGAGATCAGATCCATAACTGTCGAATCCTGCAGTGTGGTGACGTCGCCGAGGGAGCGGTGTTCGGCCACGTCGCGCAGCAGTCGGCGCATGATTTTTCCGGACCGCGTCTTCGGCAATTCGGGCACCAGCATGATCTGCCGCGGCTTGGCGATCGGGCCGAGGGTCTTGGCCACGTGGTCGCGCAGTTCCTTGATCAGGACCGCGCCCGCCTCGCCCTCGCTGTCGACCGAGCCACGCGGGATGGTGAACGCGACGATCGCCTGGCCGGTCGTCGGGTCGGTGGCGCCGACGACCGCCGCTTCGGCCACCGACGGGTGCGAGACCAGCGCCGACTCCACTTCGGTCGTCGAGATGTTGTGGCCCGACACCAGCATCACGTCGTCGACCCGGCCGAGCAGCCACAGGTCGCCGTCGTCGTCTTTCTTGGCGCCGTCGCCGGCGAAGTACATGCCCTGGAACCGGCTCCAGTAGGTGTCGATGAAGCGCTGGTCATCGCCCCAGATCGTGCGCAGCATCGACGGCCAGGGCTCGCGCAGCACCAGGTAGCCACCGCCACCGTTGGGCACGCTCTGGCCCTGGTCGTCGACCACGTCGGCGGCGATCCCGGGCAGCGGGCGCATCGCACTACCCGGTTTGGTGGCGGTTACTCCCGGTAGCGGCGAAATCATGATCGAGCCGGTTTCGGTCTGCCACCACGTGTCGACAATCGGACAATTGTCGCGACCGATGTTCTTGCGGTACCACATCCAGGCCTCGGGGTTGATCGGCTCGCCGACCGAGCCGAGCACCCGCAACGACGAGAGGTCGGCCGCGGCGGGGAAGTCGTCGCCCCACTTCATCATCGTGCGGATCAGCGTCGGTGCGGTGTAGAGGATCGTGACGCCGTACTTGTCGACGATCTCCCAGAACCGTCCCTTGTGGGGAGTGTCCGGCGTGCCCTCGTACATCACCTGGGTGGCGCCGTTGGAAAGAGGCCCGTAGACGATGTAGGAGTGGCCGGTCACCCAGCCGATGTCGGCGGTGCACCAGTAGACGTCGGTCTCCGGCTTCAGGTCGAAGACCGCATGCTGGGTGTACGAGGTCTGCGTGAGATAGCCGCCGGTGGTGTGCAGGATGCCCTTGGGCTTGGCCGTCGTGCCGCTGGTGTAGAGGATGAAGAGCGGGTGCTCGGCGTCGAACGGCTGCGCTTCGTGCTCGGTGCTGGCCGTCTCGACCGTCTCGTGCCACCACAGGTCCTTGTCGCCCCAGGCCACCTCCTGCCCGGTGCGGCGGACCACGAGCACGTGCTCGATGGTCGGGCACTGGGCGACCGCTTCGTCGACGGTCGGCTTGAGCGCCGACGGCTTGCCGCGGCGGTAGCCACCATCGGCGGTGATCACGACCTTGGCGCTGGCGTCCTGGATCCGGCCGGACAGCGCGTCGACGGAGAAGCCGCCGAAGACCACGCTGTGCGTCGCGCCGATCCGGGCGCAGGCCAGCATCGCGACCGCGGCCTCGGGAATCATCGGCAGGTAGATCGCCACGCGGTCGCCGGCCACCACGCCCAGGTCGGTCAGCGCGTTGGCCGCCTGGCAGGTCAGTTGGTGCAGGTCGGAGTAGGTCAGCGTGCGGGTGTCGCCGGGCTCGCCCTCCCAGTGGATGGCGACCTTGTCACCCTTGCCGGCCGCGACGTGCCGGTCGAGGCAGTTGTAGGCCACGTTGAGCTCGCCGCCGACGAACCACTTCGCGAACGGCGGGTTCGACCAGTCGAGGACCTGGTCCCATTGCTTGGCCCAGTCCAGCCGGCCGGCCTGCTTGGCCCAGAACGCGAGACGGTCGTCGGCGGCCTCGCCGTAGGCGTCCGCCTTGACGTTGGCTGCCTCGGCGAGCGCGGCTGGTGGTTCGAAACGGCGGTTCTCCTGTAGCAAGTTCGCCAAGGTCTCGCTCATCGTCACGCTCCTTGCACCGGGGGGTTCGGGGTCTTGCTGGAATCCTGCCACCAGCGCGCGGTTTCGTGCAGGTCGCGGGCCCTCGGCTAGCGTTGCCACCGTGACCGCACCCGTTGATCCGCTCGCGCCGTTGCTGGCGCTCGCCGACGTGCGAGCCGCCGTTGGGCAGGCCCGGGACACCGCCGACGCCGCGATGCGGCATCGCGCGCTGCGCCGGCAGGGCGGAGCGGTCGCGGCCGAGGTCAGCCTGCGGTCGGCGGTGGCTTCGGCGGCTTTGGCGGGGTACGCGCACGACCGCGAGCAGGTCCGCGCCGGCGTCGTGACCGACCCGGTGGTGCAGGGCTGCCTGCGGGTCGCCGCGGCGCTGCCGTCGCTGGTCGAGACCTGGCCGAAGGCACCTCGCCAGGTGCTGGCCCGGTTGCACGTGCTGGCGGCGCGCGGGTCGGTGGCTCCGGAACTGCTCGGGCACCCGGTCGACGGGTCCGCCTCGCCGCGGCTGGACGCGCTCGCCTCGCTGGTGGCCGGCGGCACGTCGGCGCCGCCACTGGTGCTGGCGGCCGTCGTACACGGTGAGCTGTTGGCTCTTGCGCCGTTTGCCGGTGCGCCCGGCGTAGTGGCGCGGGCGGCGGCCCGGTTGACGCTGATGTCGTCCGGCTTCGACCCGCGCGGGCTGATCGCGCCCGAGGTGGGGCATCTGGCGCGGGAACCGGAGTATGTCGGCGCGGCCGGTGCGTTCGCGACGGGAACGCCCGACGGGGTGCGGTCGTGGCTGCGACACTGCGCGGCGGCGGTGTCGCTGGCCGCGGACGCGTTGACCGAGGTGGCCGAACAGACGTGGACGGCGCCTCAGTCCTGAGGCGCCGTCACTCACGTCCGGCCGGGTTATCAAGCGTGCACCGTTAGTCGTCGTCGACGGTCGTTGGCCCGCGGTGCGGGCGGCTCGATCCGTCGCGACGCGCCTGCCGCGGCTGGTCGCGCGTGGGTGCCCGGTGGCCGTGCACGGAGCCCGATGGTCTGGGGTCCGCATCCCTTTTCTACGCCTCTGACCGCTTGATCGGAAGGCTTTGACCCGGGTGTGTCGCTTATGCGTTCGCCGGGCCCGGCAATGCGGTGCGGGTGCGGCGGTGCCGGCCGTACCAGGCGATGCCGATCGCGACGCCCACGCCGACGCCGATCGCCGCGGCTGCGACGGGGACGGCCGGGCGCTCACGCAGGCGGCGGCCGATCGGGATGGGGTGGCGGAACTCGAGCACCGGCCAGCCGTTGTCGGTGGCCAAGCGGCGCAGCGCGCGCGGCGGGTTGACGGCGCTCGGGTGACCGACGCATTCCAGCAGCGGGATGTCGGAGGTCGAGTCGGAGTAGGCGTAGCAGTCGGCGAGGTCGTAGCCGCGTTCCTTGGCCAGGGCGGCGACCGCGTCGACCTTGGCGGTGCCGGCGGCGTAGAACTCGACCTCGCCGTTGTATCGGCCGTCGGTGACGCCCATCCGCGTCGCGATCACGTCGGTGATGCCGAGCAGGGCGCCGATCGGCTTGACGATCTCTTCGCCGGAGGCGGAGACCAGGACCACGTCGCGGCCGGCGGCCTGGTGCTCGTCGATCAGGGCGGCGGCCTCGGCGTAGATGTAGGGATTGATCAGCTCGTGCAGCGTCTCGGTGACGATCTGGCCGACCTGGTCGACCGGCCAGCCCTTGCAGAGGGTAGCCAGGTAGTCACGGATGCGCGCCATCGACTGGTCGTCGGTGCCACCGAGACGGAACATCAGTTGCGCGTACGCCGACTTGACGACGTCACGGCGCGTGATGAGGCCATCACGATAGAACGGGCGACCGAACGCCAAGGCGCTGGACTTGGCGATGACGGTCTTATCCAGATCGAAAAACGCGGCGCTGCGGCCCACGATCGAAAGTCTAATGTGCGGCGCGAAATGTGTTGTCCCTCCCGGGCGGCGGCGCCTACCGCATAGCCTGGTACAACTTGGTACCGGGCATACAACACGGCGACGGATGTCACGGATCTCCCTCGGCGTGTCGTGCGAGTTGGGGCAAACGCCACTCGACGCGCACCGCACATATCAGGCATGCTAGTTGAGACACGATTTCCAGTCGTGTTTCCGACCCTCGGCGGTTGCACCCCCCGTAACCGCTGAGTGGGTTCGGCTCGACCCCCCCGGAGCCGAACCTCAGGCGACCCCCGTCTCCCCCCGACGGGGGTCGTCGTTTTTGCGTCCGTCCTCTGTGGGGGTTGCCGGTTTTCCACAGGCTCGCGGTTATCCACAGCTCTCGCGCTTGTCCCGCTTCGACCTCTCGTGGCGGCGGAAGGTGTGTCAGTCCCTTCCGCCCGCTCCTGGAGGCCCCGCGATGCCTGCTCCCGTTCGACCCGGTTTCCGGCTGCCGCTGGTCGTGACGGCCGACGCCGACCTGCTCGACGAGCTGCTGCGGATCGCGGCGGCCGCGGGCACCGAGGTCGACGTCGCGGCCGACCCGGCCGGCGCCCGACCACGCTGGTCGCGGGCGCCGCTCGTGCTCGTCGGCCAGGACCAGGCGGCGCCGTGCCTGCGGGCCCGGTTGCCCAGGGGGCGACAGGTGGTTCTCGTCGGCCGCGGGCCGGCTCCTGGTTGGGAGCTGGCCGAGCCGTTGGGCGCCGAATACGTGTTGCAGCTGCCCGAGGCCGAGCAGTGGCTGCTCCGGCGGTTGGGCGTCGGGTCCGCGGCGACCGCCGACGGCCGGGTCGTCACGGTCCTCGGCGGTCGTGGTGGCGCCGGTGCCAGCGTGCTGGCCGGCGCGTTGGCGGTGACCGCGGCCCGCGACGGCCGGCGCACCCTGCTCGTGGATGCCGACCCGTTCGGCGGTGGGCTGGATCTGATCCTCGGCTGGGAGACCCTCGACGGCCTCCGGTGGCCCGGCCTCACCGCCGCCGAGGGGCGGCTCGACCCGCCGGCTCTGGTGCGCTCGCTGCCGGGCCGGGGCGACCTGGTGATGATCTCGTTCGACCGTGGCGAGCCGCTGCCGTTGCCGGCCGCGGCGATGGCGGCCGCCCTTGACGCCGGTCGCCGGGCTCGCGATCTGATCGTGGTCGACCTGCCGCGCTCGTTGGACGATGCGGCTGTCGCCGCGCTGCAGGCTGCCGACCACACGCTGTTGGTGGTGCCGGCCGAGTTGCGGGCCGCCGCCGCGGCTGCGCAGGTGGCCAAGGCGGTCGCGCTGCATTGCGCGGCGGTGTCGGTCGTCGTCCGGGGGCCCGCGCCGGGCAACCTCTCGGCCGCGGAGGTGGCCCGCTCGGTGTGCTTGCCGCTGGCCGGCCTGTTGCCGCCCGAGCCGGGTCTGGTCCGCGGCCTCGAGCACGGCTCGGCGCCGGCGTCGGCGGGGCGCGGGCCACTGGCCGACCTGTGCCGGCGCGTCATCGCCGACCTGTTCGGCAACGGCGGGGAGGCGGCGGCATGACCGCGACGTTGCCCGCCAACCCGCCGCCGTTCGGCGATCCGGCTGAGCTGGCCGGCCGGGTGCGCCAGCGGTTCGCGAGCGGCCGCCACGAGGTGAGCCAGGCCGCCGTGGTCGAGGCGGTCCGGTCGACTGGCGGGCCGATTCTCGGCGATCGCGACGTGTTGCGGTTGGCCGCCCGGGTGCACGACGACCTGGTCGGTGCCGGTCCGTTGGGCCCGTTGTTGGCCGATCCCGCGGTGACCGACGTGCTGGTCAACGCGACCGAGGTCTGGGTCGATCGCGGCAGTGGGCTGCGCCGGGAGCGCGTCACGATGGCTTCGCCCGAGGCCACGCGGCGGCTGGCGCAACGTCTGGTCGCCGCGACCGGGCGGCGCCTCGACGACGGTTCGCCCTACGCGGACGCGATCCTGCCCGACGGCACCCGCCTGCACGCGGTGTTGCCGCCGGTGGCGACGGCCGGTCCCTACCTGTCCTTGCGAACCTTCCGGCGGCGGCCGTTCACGCTGGTCGACCTGGTCTCGTGCGACACGGTCCCGGCGCCGGTCGCCGACCTGCTGGCCGCGGTCGTGGCCGCCCGCCTGGCGTATCTGGTGGTCGGTGGCACCGGCTCGGGCAAGACCACGCTGTTGAACACGCTGATCGAACTGGTGCCGCGGGACGAGCGGATCGTGCTGGTCGAGGACGCTTCCGAGTTGCGTCCGGCCCATCCACATGTGGTCGGGCTGCAGTGCAAGACGTCCAACGTCGAGGGGGCGGGCGCGGTCGAGATGACCGACCTGGTCCGCCAGGCCCTGCGGATGCGGCCGGATCGCCTGGTCGTCGGTGAGTGTCGGGGTGCCGAGATCGTCGACCTGCTGCGCGCTCTCAACACCGGCCACGAAGGCGGCGCGGGCACGTTGCACGCCAACGCGATCGCCGATGTGCCCGCGCGGCTCGAGGCGTTGGGGCTGTTGGGTGGGTTGCCGCGGGTGGCGCTGCACGCCCAGGCGGCAGCGGCTCTGCAGGTGGTGCTGCAGATGCGCCGCACCGCGACGGGGCGGGTGCTGTCGACGGTCGGGCTGGTCGCCGCCGAAGGCCCGGACCGGGTGGTGACCGTGCGGCCGGTCTGGGATCGAGCGACGGGGGTGGCCGCCGCGGGCGCCGATCTGGCCCGCTTGTTGGCGGCCCGCGGCGCCCGCGTCCCGGAGTTGTTGTGGAGCGCCGGGCGATGAGGATCCCGGTCCTGGTTCTGGCCGGGTGCGTGCCGGTGGCGGCGGCCACGCTGGCGGCCCTCGCGATGCGGCGGTCGCGTGCGTTGCGGCGGCGGCAGCGGTCGGTCTTGTCGCCGGCCACGCCGGTCGCCCGGCGGCGCCGGTCGCTCGGGCGGCCGTCGCTCGCGATGGTCACGTCGGGGCCTCGGTGGCGAGCGATGTCGCTGGCCTTCCTGACCGGTGCGGCGGCCGGTTATCCGCTCGGTGGTCCGGTGGCGGCATTGGCGCTGGGCCTCTACGCGACGGTTGCCGCGCTCTTCGCGCGGCGCCGGCATGCCGCCCGGGCGCACCGCGACGCGCGGTCGGCGCTGCTCGACCGGCTGACCGGGCTCGCCGCGGACTTGCGTGCGGGCATCCCCATGCCCGCGGCGACCGAGGCGGCGTTCGCCGAGCCGGCGTGCGTCGGCGCCGGCCCGGTGTGCGTCGACCCGGCGTGCGCCGGCCCGGTGTGCGTCGACCCGGCGTGCGCCGACCCGGTGCGCGTCGGCCCGGTGTGCGTCGGCGCCGGGCCTGGGCTCGTCGCGCTGGCGCGAGCGGCGGCGACCCTGGCGGAACGCACCGGCGCGCCGCTGGCGGAGCTGATCGATCGGATCGAGGCCGACGCGCGCGCCGGCGACCGCGCGCGGGCTGCCGCCGCCGCGCAGGCCGCGGGCGCGCAAGCCACCGGGTTGCTGCTGGCCGCGTTGCCGCTGGCCGGGCTGGGGCTGGGGTTCGCGATCGGCACCGACCCGCTGGCCATCCTGCTGCACACCCCACTGGGTGCGACCTGCGCACTCGCCGCTATCGCCCTCCAGATCGTCGGCCTGATCTGGACGCAGCGCCTGCAGCCGAGGCAGCAATGACCACGTTCGCCCGCGAGGCCGCTGCGCCACGAGGTCGGCAGGCCGGAGCCCCTGCGGCCAATGCCGGCCGCCGCGTCGCAGCGTACCCAACTCCGGCGCGCACTGGCCTGCTTCCCGCGGATGCGCCATGTGCCGTCGGGGCGTCCTCGCAGTGGCGGGCGTGGCCGCTTCGTTTCGACACGTCCGCATGCCTCGCTCACGTCGGCACGTCCATGCGCGCTGTGGCTTCGCGACGAGGGGTGACGGGATGACGTTGCGGCTTCGAAACGGCATCGCGCGGCGGCGGCTGCGGCGCATCTCCACGGCGCCGAAGGCGCGGCGGCGTCCCGATCTCGGGAAGCTCGGTGGGCTCGCGGTCGGAGCGGCGACCGCCGTGATCGTCGGCGGGTGGTGGGGTCTTGCCCTGGCGGCGCCGGCCGCGTTGGTCGGGCACCGGATGATCGGGCGGCTCGAACCGGCTGCGACCAGGGAAAGGCGACTGCGCGAGGAGGCCGACGCCCCCATCTGCGCCGACCTGATCGCCGCCGCCTTGCGCGCGGGCGCGCCGGTCGACGTCGCGGTCCTTGGCGTCGCGGAAGCGCTCGGTGGCCCGTTGCAGGAGCGGCTGACGACCGTCGCCCGGTCGCTGCGGCTCGGTGCCGAGCCCGACGAGGCGTGGAGCCACGTGGCCGGCATGCCGGGCGGCGCGCGCGTCGCCGCCGCCGCGGTGCGGTCGTCCGCCAGCGGATCGGCCCTCGCCGGCGCGCTCACCCGGCTCGCCGACGACCTCCGCGCCGACCGGGCCGCCGGCATGGAGGCCGCCGCCCGCCGCGCCGGGGTCCTGGCCGTCCTGCCACTCGGGCTCTGTTTCCTGCCCGCCTTCGTCCTCGCCGGTCTGGTGCCGGTGATCGTCGCCCTCCTCGGCGACGTCCTCTGACCGATCGAAAGGAGTCACATCGTGCGCAAGCTCCTCGTCCGTCTGCGCGACGACGCGGGCATGACCACCGCGGAGTACGCGGTCGGCACCCTCGCCGCCGTAGCCTTCGCCGCCGCGCTGCTGAAGGTTGTCAGCTCGGAGAAAGTGACCGCTGCGCTTTCCGCCGTCATCAGCCGAGCGCTCGGCTGATGGCAATGGCCCGTCTTATGCGACAGACACCGGCGCGTCGACTCCCGGCCGGCGCACCTCCGACGCTGCCGGGAGTCCTACGGGGCCGGCGCGACCCGGTGCGGCCGCGGTTGACGGGCCGTGGCCGCGACCGCGGTTCGGCAACGGCAGAGATGGCAGCGGCCCTACCGGCGTTGGCGCTGCTGCTCTTTGTCGGAATAGCCGCGGTCGCGGCCACCCAGACCAAACTCCAGTGCGCCGACGCGGCACGCGACGCCGCCTTGGCCGCCGCCCGGGGCCAGCAAGGAACCCTGGCCGCCAGCCGTACGGCGCCGGACGGCGCCACCGTCACCGTCCAGGTCGACGGCGACACGGTCACCGCGACCGTCCGCGCCCCGGCCAGGGTCGTCGGCGGGCACCTCCCGGCGATCGAGATATCAGCCACCGCGGTCGCCGCCCGCGAGCCGGAGGGGATGGACCCGCGATATGCGTACGGCTGAGGGGCGGCCGCCCGGTGTGCCCAGCCATCGTGGCCGCGGGTCGATCGATCGTGGGTCCGCGACCATCTGGGTCCTCGCTGTCGGTCTGGCGTTCGTGCTGCTGGGGTTGGCCTGCGCGGCGGTCGGGGTCGCCGCGATCGGGCGACATCGGGCGCAGACCGCCGCCGATCTCGGTGCACTGGCCGGCGCCGCACGCACCCTCGAGGGTCCCGAGGCCGCCTGCGATCGGGCGACCGACATCGCTTCGGCCAACGGCGCCCGCGTGACCCGTTGCGTCGTCCAGGGTTTCGACGTGGTCGTGACGGTCGACGTGATGGTCCACCTGCCGCCGCACGGGCTGCGCGTCGCGACGGCACGCGCCCGGGCCGGACCCGTCGCCTAGCCACAGTGGACGTCAGCCGAGTTCGGCCGCCGGGTCGCGGTAGGCGCGGGCGATGAGGGTGACCCAGTCGTAGACCGCGTTCTCGTTGGGCGCCAACGGTCCGGGCACGAAGTGTGGCGACGACACACCACGGTGGACGGACTCGCAGGCCTGCCAGTCCTGGCGGTTGGTGAGGTCCCAGAACTCGACGGCGTAGGACGGATCGGTCACCTCGTCCGGGAAGAGCCACTCGCAGGTGATCCGGGTGCGGCCCGGCGACAGCGGTTCGAGGAGGTGGGTCATGACGTAGTCGGGATGCAGCGAGATGAGCATGCCGGGGAAGAGGCCGAGGTAGCGGACCACGCGGGGGTCGACGCCGTCGAGGGCCACGCCGTGCGAGCGGCCGTCCAGCGACATCGTCTCGGCGTGGTCGCGCAGGTCCATCGAGCCGCCCACCCAGGCGCCCGGCTCGCGCCAGTTGCTGCCCGAGTTGGGTGGCGAGACCGCACACAGTTCGGGGTGGATCAGTGGGCAGTGGTAGCACTCGTGGTAGTTCTCGGCCACGATCTTCCAGTTGGCGGCCACCTCGTACTGGTGGCGGGCCTTGGTGACCAGCGATTCCGGGCGGTACGGCGCGACGTGCGCGGCGAGCGCACCGATGTGGCTGGCGAACGGCCGCGCGGTGCCGGTCGCGTTGACGAACAGCCAGCCGTGCCATTCGACGGCCGGCAGTTCGACCAGGCCGTAGGGGGTGGTGTCGAAGGTCGGGCCCATCCGGGGAGCGGTCCGGACACGGCCGTCGAGGGCGTAGGACCAGCCGTGGTACGGGCAGAGCACCGCCGGGCGGTCCGCGGCCTCGCCGGCAGGCAGCAACTCGTGCCCACGGTGCCGGCAGACGTTGGCGAACGCCCGCGGCGTGCCGCCGTCGAAAGTCAGCAGCACACCGACGTCGCCCACCGTGACCGCGCGCTGGTTGCCGCCCTGGGCCAGGGCCGTTGTGCGGCCGACCGGCACCCACGAACCGGCGAACAGGTGGCGCCGTTCCCAGGCGAGCACGCGCTCGTCGAGGTAGGCCGCCGCCGGCAACATCGTCGACTCACCGAACGGACGGAGGGCTGAATCGAGCGCTGCGTGATCGATGGGCGCACGTGCCATCACACCATCATCACCGACCCGGCGGCCGGCGGAAAACAGCCCGTCACCGAACCCCTCGCGGACCGGTTCGGCGTCCCGGCCTGGCTTCCGGCCCGGCCCGGCTTCCGGCTCGCCCCCGGCCCGGCCCGGCTTCCGGCTCGCCCCCGGCCCGGCCCGGCTTCCGGCCCGCCCCCGGCCCCGCCCGGCTTCCGGACCGCCCCAGCCCGGCCCGCCCCGGCACGGCCCGGCTTCCGGCCCGCCCGGGCCTGCGCGGCCCCCGGCCCGGCCCGATCGATCTAGGCGGCGTCCTCCGCCAGCACGGACGACGCGACTCCGTCGGCCTCGGCGATCCGCTCCTCGGTCAGGGCGGCGTCGTTCTGGCGGAGCGCTGACAGCTCGTCGCGCCGGGGCGCCTGCGTCTCGCGAGCTTGGCGGTGCCGCACGGCCGCGGCCACGTGCGCGTCCCAGGGCGGTGGTTGCTTCGTCGCGCCGGCGGCGCGCGAACTCGGCACCCGGGTCAGCTTCGGCTCGGCCGGAGCGCCGGCCTCGTGACCGGCCGGCGGTTCCGCCGCCGGACGCCGCCCGCCGGCGCCGCCGCGCCGGCGCTGGCCGGTCGCCCCGGTCGCTACGGACGTCTCCGCGCCGGCGGACCCGTCAGTGGCATCCGCGCCGGTCGGCGCCATGGCCGCGGCCGAGGGGACGGCAGCGACCGGTACCTCGACCTCGGCCGAGACGATGGCGGCAGCCACCGCCTCCTCGGCTGCCACCGGCGCGGCGGCGGTCACCGGATGGACCACGACGTCGCCGGCCACCGCCAGGTTGGACAGGACCACGTCGAGGACCTTCACGGCCTCGGCTTTGGCCAGGGGGTTGTTGCCGTTGCCGCACTTGGGCGACTGGACGCACGACGGGCAACCGGCCTCGCAGGCGCACTCCGCGATCACGTCGCGCGTCGCCTGGAGCCAGGACGACGCCGCCGCGAAGGCGCGTTCGGCGAAGCCGGCACCACCCGGGTGGCCGTCGTAGACGAAGACCGTGGGCAGCCCGGTGTCCGGATGAGCGGCCGTGGACAGGCCGCCGATGTCCCAGCGATCGCACGTCGCGACTAGGGGCAGCAACCCGATCGCGGCATGCTCGGCCGCGTGCAGGGCGCCCGGAATGTCCGCCTCGGCCACCCCGCAATCGGCCAGGGCGGAGGGCGACACCGTGAACCAGACAGCGACGGTTCGCAGCTCGCGGGCCGGCAGCGACAACGGGCGGGTGTCGATGACCTCACCCGAGCCGAGGCGACGCCGCTGGTAGGAGACCACCTGGCTGGTCACGTCGACCTCGCCCAGGTGCATCGACACCGGGCCGGCCGTCACCGACGAACCGACCCCGGCCACCGACAACGTCGTCACGTCGCGGGCATGGGTCGTGAAGTCGGGCTCCGACGCGTGGACGAGCGCGCACCCGTCGTCGAGATCCAGCGAGTCGACCAGGTAGGACGCGCCTTGGTGCAGGTAGACCGCGCCGTCGTGGAGCATGAAGTGCGACGAGCCGGCGTCGGTCATCCCGAGCAGCCGGCCGGTCGACGACTCGACGATGCAGATGGGTTGCCCGCCGCTGCCGCGTAGGTCGACGTCGGGGCGCTTGTAGGGGCGCCAGTACCAGCCGGACGGGCGGCGGCGCAGCAGGCCGGCTGCGACCAACTCGTCGAGGACCGGCTTCGCTGCGGGGCCGAACAGCGACAGGTCGGCCTGGGTCAGCGGGCCCTCGGCGGCCGCGCAGCAGAGTTGCGGTGCGAGGACGTACGGGTTGGACGGGTCCAGGACCGTGGCCTCGACCGGGTGGCCGAACAACGCTTCCGGGTGATGGACCAGGTAGGTGTCGAGCGGATCGTCGCGCGCCACCAGCACCGCCAGCGCGTCGCCGCCGGCGCGACCCGCGCGGCCGGCCTGCTGCCACAACGACGCCCTGGTGCCGGGATAGCCGCAGATCAGCACCGCGTCGAGGCCGACCAGGTCGACGCCCAGCTCCAGGGCGTTGGTCGACGCCAGCCCGAGCAGCGAGCCGGACAGCAGGCCCTCTTCGAGTGAGCGTCGCTCTTCGCGCAGGTAGCCGGCCCGGTAGGCGGCGACCTGCCCGGCCAGGTCGGGCGAGACCTCGGCCAGCGAGCGCCGGGCCATCGTCGCGACCGTTTCGGCTCCGCGGCGGGAGCGGACGAAGGCTACGGTGCGTACGCCGGCGGTGACCGCGTCGGTCAACAGCGAGGCCGTCTCGCGCACCGCGGACCGGCGGACCGCGGCGGCCTCCAGCGGTGGTTCCCAGAGCGCGAAGGTCACCCCACCCCGCGGCGACGCGTCTTCGGTGACCGCCTCGACGCGTAGGCCGGTCAACCGCTCCGCCGCCGTCGACGGGTCGCCCGCCGTCGCCGACGCCAGGATGAACACGGGGCTGCGCCCGTAGCGCGCCGCCGCCCGGCGCAGCCGGCGCAGCACGTGTGCGACGTGCGACCCGAACACACCCCGATAGGTGTGGCACTCGTCGACCACGACCACCGACAGCCGGCGCAGGAAGGTGCCCCAGGCGGCATGACCCGGCAGCATGCTCCGGTGCAGCATGTCGGGATTTGTCAGCACGAAACGGGAATGCTGGCGGATCCACTCCCGCTCGGCGCGCGGCGTGTCGCCGTCATAACACGCAGGACGGACACCCTCGACGGCCAGACCGGAGACGGAGCGTAACTGGTCGGCGGCGAGGGCCTTGGTCGGTGCCAGGTAGAGGGCCGTCGCGCGGGGGTCCAGGGTCAGGCGCGACAGGGCCGGCAACTGGTAGGCCAGCGACTTGCCCGACGCGGTGCCGGTCGCGATCACCACGTGCCGGTCGTCGAAGGCCAGTGACGCCGCCTCGGCCTGGTGTCGCCACGGCGCGGTCACCCCGCGCGCCTGGAACGCGGAGACCACCGTCGGCGGCACCCACGACGGCCACGGGACGGGGTCACCGGTGCGGGCTGCGACCTCTTCGACATGGGTGACCGGCGGCCGGGCCAACATGCCGGCGAGCAGCGCTGCCGGCGCCCCAACCGCGGTGGTCATGCCTGCACTCTCGCACTGATGTACTGATCAGTCGACGCCGGGTCGGGTCGTCGCTGCATGCACAGCGTGTCGATGGTTAGATCGGGGTCGACCGAACGGTTAGGTCAACCCGACGACCACCACCACGGGAGGCGTTCGATGGAGCTGTCGCTCTCGACCCGGACCCAGAGCGAGCACACGGTCCTGGAGGTCGGCGGCGAGGTCGACGTCTACACGGCTCCCCGCCTACGCGAGCGGCTCATCGAGTTGGTCGACGGCGGCGCGACGCAAATCGTCGTCGACCTCGGCCGGGTCGACTTCCTCGACTCCACCGGTCTCGGTGTGCTGGTCGGCGCGCTCAAGCGGCTGCGTGCCGCGGGCGGCGGGCTCAGCCTCGTGTGCGACAAGGAGCCGTTGCTGAAGATCTTCCGGATCACCGCCCTCGACCAGGTCTTCCCGCTGTACGCGACCGTCGACGCGGCGACCGAGGCCGGTCCGGCCGCGTGATGGCAACTGTTCGTCTCTCGTTCTCTCCGGCTCCGGTCCACGTGCGCACCGCCCGCCTGGTCGGCGTGGCGGTGGCCCGGCGCGCCGGGGTCGCCGAGGAACTGCTCGACGAGGTGCGGCTCGCGATCGGTGAGGCGTGCACCCGGGCGGTCGCGCTGCACCGGCAGTACGGACTGGCCGATCTCGTGCTGGTCGAGATGTCCGACGGGGGCAACTACGTCGTGCGGGTCATCGACCGCGCGCCGATCGAGGCCGGTCTCGGCATCGCCGCGCTGCCGCCGGACGAGCTCGCCAACGAGTCGCTGACCGACGAGGCGCTGACAGTCGGTGTCGGGTTCGCCCTGCTCGCCGGGTTCGTGGAGGATCTCCAGGTGCGTCCCGTCGACGACGGGATCGGCACCGAAGTACGCATGGTGTGGCCCGTCGCGCGCTGACCGGGATAACGGTTTGTGGCCAACAACACCGCGCCGATGTGAATGTCAACACTGTGTACGGCTAGAGTACGCGGGTTATCAGCTAACGCCCTGACCTCGCCATCCGCGTGGTCAGGTGAGTCGTTGCTCTCCACATGGAGACGTCCGTGCCGGGCTAGTCCTCCGGCAGGGCGCGATGGTCGGTTATTGGAGGACATAGATGTCCGGGACCTTGGCCGCCGAAAGCGGCGGGCTGTCCCTTACCAATGCGAACTTCTCGTACGTGATCGTTGCCTTGGTCATCGCCCTTGTGGCGCTTGGCTTCGCGGCCGCACTGCGTAGGACGGTTCTGGCGACTGGTAAGGGCACCACCAACATGCAGGAGATCGCTGCTGCTGTGCAGGAGGGCGCTTCAGCGTACCTGCGCCGCCAGTTCAGAACGCTTGCGATCTTCGTAGTGATCGCCGTGATCCTGCTGTTCATCCTGCCGGTACACGGCGTTGACGGCAACGAGACGATGGTCAAGCTCGGCCGGTCGGCGTTCTTCGTCGTCGGCGCCGTGTTCAGCGCGTTCATCGGCGGTGCCGGCATGGCGCTGGCGACCCGCGCCAACCTGCGCGTCGCGGCCGCTGCCCGGGAGTCCGAAGGCGGTCGCGAGAAGGCGATGCAGATCGCGTTCCGCACCGGTGGCGTCGTCGGCTTCCTGACCGTCGGCCTCGGCCTGGTCGGCGCGACCGTCGTCGTGCTGCTCTACAAGGGCAACGCGCCGACCGTGCTCGAAGGCTTCGGCTTCGGCGCCGCTCTGCTCGCGATGTTCATGCGGGTCGGCGGCGGCATCTTCACCAAGGCCGCCGACGTCGGCGCCGACCTGGTCGGCAAGGTCGAGCAGGGCATCCCGGAGGACGACCCGCGCAACGCGGCGACCATCGCCGACAACGTGGGCGACAACGTCGGTGACTGCGCCGGCATGGCGGCCGACCTGTTCGAGTCGTACGCCGTGACCCTGGTCGCCGCCCTGATCCTGGGCCGGGCCGCCTTCGGCCAGGACGGTCTGGTCTTCCCGCTGATCGTCTCGGGCATCGGCGCGATCATCGCGATCATCGGCGTGTTCATCACCCGGCTGCGCGCCTCGGACCGCAACGGCCTGCAGGCGATCAACCGCGCCTTCTACATCTCGGCGGTGATCTCCGCCGTCGCGGTCGCGGTGGTCTCCTGGTTCTACCTCAAGCCGTCGTTCGCCGACTTCGAGGGCGTCGACCCGTCGGTCGCCGCGATCACCCGCGACCCGCGCTGGGTCGCCATCGGCGCGGTCGTCATCGGCATCGTGCTCGCCGCCGCCATCCAGGCGCTGACGGGCTACTTCACCGAGGTCCAGCGCCGTCCGGTGCAAGACATCGGCAGGGCCTCGCAGACCGGGGCGGCGACCGTCGTGCTGGCCGGCATCTCCGTCGGCCTCGAGTCGGCCGTCTACTCGGCGCTGCTGATCGGCGCCGGCGTGTTCGGTGCGTTCCTGCTCGGCGGCGGCTCGCTGACGCTGTCGCTGTTCGCGGTCGCGCTGGCCGGCACCGGCCTGCTGACCACCGTCGGCGTCATCGTCGCGATGGACACCTTCGGGCCGATCTCCGACAACGCGCAGGGCATCGCCGAGATGTCCGGTGACATCGACGAGGCCGGCGCGAAGACGCTGACCGAGCTCGACGCGGTCGGCAACACCACGAAGGCCATCACCAAGGGCATCGCGATCGCTACGGCCGTCCTCGCCGCGACCGCGCTGTTCGGCTCCTACACCAACTCGCTGTCGTCGTCGCTCGGCGACGCCGGCATCGGCGACGTCGACAACTACATCCTCAACCTGCTGAACATCAGCAACCCGCGGAACCTGGTCGGCCTGATCGTCGGCGCCGCGGTGGTGTTCCTGTTCTCCGGCCTCGCGATCAACGCGGTGGCCCGGTCGGCGGGTGCGGTCGTGGTCGAAGTGCGCCGCCAGTTCCGGGAGTTCCCGGGCATCATGGACCGCACCCAGCGGCCCGAGTACGGCAAGGTCGTCGACATCTGCACCCGGGACGCGCAGCGCGAGCTGATCACCCCGGGTCTGCTGGCGATCCTCGCGCCGATCGCGGTCGGCTTCGGCCTCGGTGCCGGCGCCCTGGCCTGCTACCTGGCCGGTGCGATCGGTGCCGGCACGCTGATGGCGGTGTTCCTGGCCAACTCCGGTGGCGCCTGGGACAACGCGAAGAAGCTGGTCGAAGACGGTCACTACGGCGGCAAGGGCTCCGAGGCCCACGCCGCGACCGTCATCGGTGACACCGTCGGTGACCCGTTCAAGGACACCGCCGGCCCGGCCATCAACCCGCTGATCAAGGTGATGAACCTGGTCGCGCTGCTGATCGCGCCGGCCGTCATCACGTTCAGCGTCGGCGACGACGCCAACACCGGCCTGCGGGTCGGCATCGCCGTCGCCGCGGTCGCGGTCATCGTCGGCGCCGTGCTGTTCAGCAAGCGCAAGCCGGTCGCCATGTCGGAGGCCGAAGCGGGAAAAGCCGGTGAGGACGCGGGCGCGTCCGAAGAGGAGCGGGTGAACGTCTGACCCGGCGCCCAGTGAGCGGAGCCCCCGGTTGACGCGGTCGCGTCAGCCGGGGGTCTTTGCTTCCAAGCTGCTCCGCAGCGGCACCCGGTTGACGCAGCGCGTCAACCGGGTGCCGTTGCTTCTATGCTGCACGGCATGCGTTCCCCCCGCGCAGTCATGCTCGCCGTGCTGGTGTTGCTGGCGCTCGCCGGCTGCGGCGGCGGGCCGGCACCGCAGGCCTGGGCGGCGGACGTCTGCGACGCGCTGGGCCCCTGGCGCGACGAGATCGACACCCTCACCTCGGGCACGCAGCAGCAGATGACCGCCAAGACCACCCCGGCGCAGGCCAAGGAGAACCTGGTCCGGCTGCTGGGCGGGGCCGAGACGGCCAGCGAGAAGGCGCGCGTCTCGGTGGAACGGGCCGGTGTGCCCGACGTCGATCAGGGCGCGCCGGTGGCCAGCGGTTTCGTCGGCTCGCTGGCCGCGGTCCGCGATGCCTACGGCAAGGCCAAGCGCACGATCGAGGGACTCGACACCGGCCCGGCCTTCTACGACGAGGTCGGTGCGGCGGTCGAAACCCTCAACAAGGAGTACGACGCCAGCGCGCTGGACACCAGCAAGCTCGACTCCCCGGAGTTGGTGCGCGCCTTCGATGAGGTCCCGGAGTGTCGCTGACGCCGCGGCAGCTCTCGCTGTTCGGCGTCGAGGCCCGCGAACCGACGCCGGGTGACCTCGCGGGCCTGCTCGCCGGCCCGGGCCAGGTGGTGCGGATGGGCGGCACCGCCCGGGTCTCGGTGGTGGTCGACGCCGGTTGGCGGGTGCACGTGCTGGTCGCCGAGCTGACCTTGCGCGGGCTGGCGCCGACCTGGTCGCCCACCGAGGTCGACGGGCACCTGGGCGTGCGTACCTCATATTCCACCGCCCTCGCGACCCTCGGCGTCGCCTGGCTGCGCGGCGCGGTTAAGCGCCCGCCGCCCGGTTTTTTCCTGGATGGGCGAAGACTCCGGCTATGGGTGGCAGCGGCGGGCGCACCGGACGACGCGGGCTATACCCTCCGGTTGGGCGCCAACGACGAGGGGCAGTGGGACCAGGTCGGCGCCGCGCTGGCCGCGGTCGGCCTGCCCGCCGCGCTGCTCGGCCCGCGCGCCGGCGGACCCGCCTACCGGGTGACCGGCCGGCGCCGGCTGGCCCGGCTGGGCGAGCTTGTCGGTGATCGTCCATCTCCCGCACCGCAGGAATGCTGGCCAGGGTGAACGCGTTGTTCAACTGTTCGATCGACACCGGTTCCGGTGCGGTGGCACCCGTCACCCTTCTACCTGGGTGTACGGTGTCGCCGTCCAGCGTGACGCTGCGTCCAGGCCACGGGTCGCCTCCGTATCGCGACCTCGCCACCACGCCGCGCGTTACCTTGGACATCCACGAACATGTGAGGGAGTGCAGTGCCGAGCAACGCCAGGAGCACCCGTCTTGTCATCGTCGAGTCACCGGCGAAGGCCAAGACGATCTCGGGCTATCTCGGCCCGGGGTACGTGGTGGAGGCCAGCCTGGGTCACGTCCGTGACCTGCCGCGCAACGCCGCGGACGTGCCGGCCAAATATAAGAAGGAGCCCTGGGCCCGCCTCGGCGTCGACGTCGACAACGGCTTCGCGGCCCTCTATGTCGTCTCCGCCGACCGCAAGCAGCAGATCACCAAGCTGACCAAGCTGGCCAAGGAGGTCGACGAGGTCTTTCTCGCGACGGATGAGGACCGCGAGGGCGAGGCGATCGCCTGGCACCTGGTCGAGACCCTCAAGCCCAAGGTCCCGGTCAAGCGGATGGTTTTCCACGAGATCACCCGGCAGGCGATCCAGGCCGCGGTGGCCAATCCCCGCGACATCGACCGCGACCTCGTCGACGCCCAGGAGGCGCGGCGGATCCTCGACCGTCTCTACGGCTACGAGGTGTCGCCGGTCCTCTGGAAGAAGGTCATGCCGCGGCTCTCGGCGGGCCGGGTGCAGTCGGTGGCGACCCGCATCGTGGTCGAGCGCGAGCGCCAGCGGATGGCGTTCCGCTCCGCCGACTACTGGGACATCCAGGCGCTGCTCGCGGTCGACGCGGCAGCGGCCAAGGAGGGCCCGCGCACGTTCACCGCCACCCTGGTCGCGCTCGACGGCGACCGGGTCGCCACCGGCAAAGACTTCGAGCCCACGACGGGCCGGGTGAGGCCGGGAGCCGCGGTCGTGCATCTCGACGCCGACGGCGCCCGAGGCCTGGCCGCCCGCCTGGACGGGCGGCCGTTCACTGTCACCCGGGTGGAGGAGAAGCCCTACCGGCGCAAGCCGTATGCGCCGTTCATCACCTCCACGCTCCAGCAGGAGGCGGCGCGCAAGCTGCGTTTCTCTTCACAACAGACAATGCGCACCGCGCAGCGTTTGTACGAAAACGGCTACATCACCTATATGCGTACAGACTCGGTCAACCTGTCGGAGACCGCCATCGCGGCCGCCCGCCGGCAGATCGCCGAGCTCTACGGTCAGGGCAGCGTCCCGCCGGAGCCGCGCCGCTACACCGGCAAGGTGAAGAACGCGCAGGAGGCGCACGAGGCGATCCGCCCCGCCGGCGACCACTTCCGCACCCCCGGTGAGGTCGCGGGCGAGCTGTCGACCGAAGAGTTCAAGCTCTACGAGCTGATCTGGCGGCGCACGATCGCGTCGCAGATGACCGACGCGGTCGGCATGTCGGTGTCGATCCGGATCCGGGCGGTCTCCAGCGCGGGTGAAGAGGCCGACTTCGGCGCCACCGGCAAGACCATCACCGACCCCGGTTTCCTGCGCGCCTACGTGGAGTCCTCCGACGACGAGTCGGCCGAGGCGGAAGACGCCGAGCGCCGGCTGCCCAACCTGGTCAAGGACCAGCCGCTGACCGCCGAGCAGCTCGAGGCGCTCGGCCACAGCACCCAGCCGCCGTCGCGCTACACGGAGGCGTCGCTGGTCAAGGCCCTCGAAGAGCTTGGCATCGGCCGCCCGTCGACCTACGCGTCGATCATGGCGACCATCCAGGACCGCGGCTACGTGGTCAAGCGCGGCCAGGCGCTGATCCCGTCGTTCCTGGCGTTCGCGGTGATAGGCCTGCTCGAGGGGCACTACCCCCGGCTGGTCGACTACAACTTCACCGCGGCGATGGAGAACGAGCTCGACGAGATCGCCGGCGGCGACATGGCCGCGGCCGACTTCCTGACCTCGTTCTACTTCGGCAGTGACGTCTCCGCCGACGGCACGATCGCCGCCTCGGGCGGCCTCAAGCGGCTGGTCACCGACAACCTCAGCGAGATCGACGCGCGCAGCGTCAACTCGATCCCGCTGTTCAAAGACGACCACGGCCGCGACATCGTGGTCCGGGTGGGCCGCTACGGTCCCTACCTGCAGCGCGGTGCCGAGCACCCGTCGGCCAACGGCAACGGTGACGGCAGCGACCACGAAGACCGCGCGTCGATCCCCGAGGGCCTGGCACCCGACGAGCTGACGCCGGAGAAGGTCGACGAGCTGTTCCTCGGCGGCGGTGGCGAGCGCAACCTGGGCACCCACCCGGAGACGGGCGAAGACATCGTCCTCAAGTCCGGCCGCTACGGGCCCTACGTCTCCAGCGGCGAGCGCAACGCGTCGCTGTTCAAGTCGCACTCCCCGGAGACGCTCTCGCTCGAAGAGGCGCTGCGGCTGCTGTCGCTGCCCCGGCTAGTCGGCAAAGACGACGACGGCGTGGAGATCCTGGCGGCGTCCGGCCGCTACGGCCCCTACGTGAAGAAGGGCGACGAGTTCCGGTCGCTCGAGTCCGAAGACAAGCTCTTCACGGTCACCCTCGACGAGGCCAAGGCACTGCTCGCGGCACCGAAGACCCGCCAGCGCCGGGCCGCGGCCCCGCCGCTGCGCGAGATGGGCCCCGACCCGCTGACCGAGCTGCCGTTGGTGATCAAAGACGGCCGGTTCGGCCCCTACGTGACCGACGGCGAGGTCAACGCGTCGTTGCGCCGCGGCCAGACGCCCGAGTCGCTCTCCATCGAGCAGGCGTCGGAGATGCTGGCCGAGAAGCGGGCCAAGGGCCCGGCGCCGCGTAAGAAGGCGGCGAAGAAGGCGGCCACCAAGTCGGCCACGGGCACCGCCAAGAAGACCGCGGCCAAGAAGACGACCGCCAAGAAGGCCACCGCGGCCAAGAAGACGACCGCGGCGAAGAAGGCGGCGCCGAAGAAGTCGACTGCGGCGAAGAAGACGGGCGACTAACCTGCGTCCGATGTGGTCCATCACGTCGGACGTCGATAAGTTCCGTGCCGCGGCGGGCCCCGGCCTGCTGGCCCGCCCGGTGGCGAACACGCTGCTGCTGACCATCTCCGGGAAGGTCGCCGCGGGCGGCGCGGCCGCCGTCGGTGGCGTCTCACCGGTCTTCGGCTGGCACCCGGACGGTTCCGCCTTCGTCTGGACCCCGCCCCGGCCGCTGCTGCTGGGCGGCACCGCCGCGCCCGCGGCCGCGACGCAACTCGCGGCGCTGCTCGACGGCGTGCCCGGGGTCAACTCCACCGACGAGGCCGCCCGGGCGTTCGTCGACGCCTGGTGCCGCCGCACCGGCACGACCGCCCGCCCCGGCGTGCGGTCCCGCCTCTACCGGCTCGGCGAGTTGGTGACACCCGCGGTGCCCGGCCGGGCCCGGGTCGCCGGCGCTGCCGACCGCGACCTGTTGATCGGGTGGCTGACCGCCTTCTCCGTGGAGATCGACGAGCCGGTCGGGTCGCCGGCCGACTCGGTCGATGCCAGCCTCGCCTACGGCGGGTTGACTGTCTGGGAAGTCGACGGCGCACCGGTGGCCACGGCCGGGGTCCGCCAACCGGCCGGCGGCGTCGTGCGGGTCGGCCCGGTCTACACCCCGCCAGAACATCGCGGCCACGGCTACGGCGCCGCGGTGACGGCGGCGGTCAGCGCCGCCGCCCGCCCGCACGAGGTCGTGCTGTTCACCGACCTGGACAACCCGATCAGCAACTCGATCTACCAGAAGATCGGCTACCAGTCGGTCGAAGACCGACAGGTCTACCTGTTCTGACCGCCGGATCCGCCATCCTGGCCCTATGGCCGCCAAGTTCGCGAGCGTCGACGACTATCTCGACGCGCTGCCCGCAGACCAGCAGGAGATCACCCGAGCCGTGCGGCGGACCGTTCTGGCCGCCCTGCCGAACACGGGCGAGAAGATCAGCTACAACATCCCGGCGGTGACGGTGGGCGGCAAGGTGCTGGTCTACTACGCCGCCTGGAAGAAGTTCGTCTCGCTCTACCCCGCGCCCCGCGCCGACGACGACTTCGAGCGGGCGGTCGCGCCCTACCGCGGCGCCAAAGACGCGCTGCAGTTCCGCTGGACCGAGCCGATCCCGCACGACCTGATCACCCGGGTCGTACGCGTGCTGCATGAACAGAGGGCCCCTTCATGACGAAGGGGCCCTCTGCCATGTGACGCGAACTCAGCCGATCAGGTGCCGCATGGCCCGCTTGACCAGGTCGTTGCGCTCCGCGGGCGCGAGGCCCTCGAAGCCGAACCCGGTGTAGACACTGTCCCTGGTCACCACGACCGCACCCTCTTCGAACCCGAGTTGCGTGCGGGTCCAGTCGGACGGGTTGGGCCCGGAGCCCGTGGGCGGCCCGGGCACCGTGAAGCCGCCCAGGTCGGTCTCGAAGCCGGTCGACGCGGCCGGCTGGCCGTTGGCGGTGACCCGCACGTCGTCGACGAAGACGCCCAGACCCTCGGTCGACCAGTCGGTCATGTAGGTGATCGAGAACTCGACCTGCTTGCCCGCGTAGGGCGTGAGGTCGACCGACCATTCCTTCCACCCACCGGACGAGCCCGTCGCCGCGTTCCAGCTGCCCGTGGTGCCGGTGGGCTCGCACGGCTGGTCTGTGGCCACGAACTTGACGTAGTGGTTGAGCTGCGGGTGCAGCCGGTTGGGCAGGTTGGCCGAGCAGCTGTCGCCCGGGTTCTGGGTGGTCTTGCCGTTGCGGTCCGGCAAGGTCGTCCAGTCGTCGCTGCCCACCACGTGTGCCTCGACGAACATGAAGTCCCAGTTGGCCTCGGTGTCGTAGGAGCTCCAGAACTTCAGCTCGCCGGACGTCGCCTGGGTCAGGTCGACGGTCTGGGCCAGCCGCTTGTAGGCCGCGTCACCGCGCCCGCTGAAGGCGTAGTAGTCGCCCTCGTAGGGGTCGAACGGCGGCGCGCCCGGGCGGACCCAGCCGACCGGTGCCGAGCTGGGCCCGAACCACGGGAACTCGTCCTGCGGCAGGATGCTCGAGGTGGCCAGGAACGACGCGGTGTGGTCCTGGTTCTGCGCCGAGCCCGGCGCGTTGAGCGTGCCGGTGAAGCCGTCGAACCGCCCGCTGGTGCCGCTGAGCGGCTGCGGGTTGCCCTCGTCGTCGGAGCCGGAGCCGTCGATGTAGGCGTAGGCGCCCAGATAATATTGCTGGAAGTCGTTGAACAGCGGCAGGCACGGCGGGTCGTTGGGCACCGTGCACTCGGGCTGGGCCGGCACCTCCGGCTCGTAGTAGTAGGCGCCGTTGATGCCCTGGGCGTAGAGCGCGTTCTTGCCCGTGATGAAGACCTTGCCGCCCTCGTTGAGATAGTCGCGCACGGCGAGTTCGGTCTCCAGCGCCGACTTCGTCGTCGTGCCGCCGACCTGGCCCTGCGACCGCATGATGATGTCGTCGCCGGTCTCCCAGACCACCGCCTTGTAGTGCGAGAGCACGCCAAGCGGGTGCGGTGCCTCGCGGCCTTGCGTGTCGAAGTCGTAGACGTCGCTGCTGCGGCCCGCGGCGGTCAGGGAGGCGACCATCTCGTCGGCGTACTTGGCCGACGTGCCCTCCTGGGCCGGGCTGATGCCGGTCACGTCTTCGGCCGCCAGCACCAGCACGTCGCCGCCGATGTCCTGCGACACCGTGTAGGTGAAGTGCTCGCTGGCCACGACGCCCTTGCCGGGCTTGCGACCGCTGAACCAGACCTCGACCCGGTCACCCTTCTTGCTGCCGGTGACGTTGCCGCGCAACTCGGCGTAGAACTCGTCGCCCTCGTTGCCGTAGCGCTCACCGCCGCGCCATTCGCGGACGCCGGTGGTGCGCGGCCGGCCGCCGTTGACGACGTAGTGCATCTCGACGTCGCGCAGCGCCCGCCGGGCGGTCACCGCGACCGGCTGCTTGGTGCCGTAGGAGACGTCGAACTTGTCGACCACGAAGTCCGGCGTGCTGCGACCGACCACCGACACCGGGTCGTCCTGGTCGAGCGCGGACTGGGCGGTGGCGATGGCGAACGGGATGTTCTTCTGGAACTCGGCCTGGATCAGGTTCTCGTCGTCGGGGAAGATGAAGTCGCTGACGCAGTCTTCGGCCACCCACTGGTCGTCGGGCACCGAGTCTGAGGCCGTCGCGCAGGTGCTCATCTCCGGCGTGAAGCCCAGGCCGCCCCAGCGCGCCGACAGGTGCGAGTCGGCGTCGCCGTTGGTGGTGTAGAGCTCGGCCGAGATGTCGGGGTCGTAGCCGGGCACCGCCGGGTGGGCGTCGTCGCCGGCCATCGTCTCGTAGATGACGTCGTCCGGCGACGGGGTGCTGACCTGCCAGCCGACGCCGTAGAGCAGCAACTGGGCGGCCGAGTGGTAGTTGATGAAGAACTCGGGGCGGATCTTGCCGTAAAGCCCGTCGAGCGCCTTGGTCTCCGGCTCCGAGTTGGGACCGGGGCCGCGGTAGGTGTCGCTGGTCGGGTTGGGCGAGGAGCCCTCGTTGTCGTAGCCCCACTTGTAGGCGTAGTTGCGGTTCAGGTCGACGCCGTCGACGGTGGTGATCTGCCCGTCACCGTCGTTGTCGCGCAGGTTCTTGCGCCACAGCCGGTGGTCGGCGGTGAACGTGAAGTCGTAGCCGTCGGGGTTGGCCACCGGCACGAACCACAGCTCGGTCTTGTCGACCAGGTTGGTGATCGCCGGGTCCTTGCCGTAGTTGTCGAGCACGTAGTGCAGCAACCGCCGGTTCATCTCGACGGTGATCCACTCGCGGGCGTGCTGTGCCGACATGTAGAGCGTCGCCGGCCGGGAACCGTCGCGAACGTTCTTCGCGTTCTTGGTCACCCGCACGGCGGTCATCGTCTTGCCCTGCGTGCTCTTCCCGAAGTTGACCACCTCGGTGATCTTGGGATAGCGGGCGGCGGTGGCGACGTATTCGTCGCGGATGCCGCCGGGCGCGCTGTAGGGCCGGAACGCGTCCCAGCCGGCCGCCGCCTGCTCGCGCAGCACCTGCGACGCCGCCTTGCCGTGGATCTTCTTGACCGAGAGCTTGACCCCCCGGTCGGCGAGCCGGTCGGCCTCGCGACCGCTCAGCACGGCCTCCACCCGGGTGTTGGCCCCGTCGGCGCCCCTGGTGACCTCGTCGGCGTCGACGCCGGCCGCGCGCAACTCGCCCATCTGGGCCGGCGTCACGGTGCCGACGTAGACCTCCAGCCGGTCACCGGACCCGGGTGCCTTCGCCTGGGCCGGTGACGCCGTCACCACCAACGCGGCCACCAGCATGGCGGCGGTTGTCGCCGCCATAGCTCGTCTCGATCTCATCCATCCCCCTCGCTCATGACAAAGGGGCTCCTCCACGTCGAAGAGCACCAATGTGGAGCCTGCCGACTACGTAGGCGCCGGTCAATGGATGGCGACCCTTGACGGATCCCTACGGTTTACGGGTGGCTACGCGGGGTCAACGACGGAGCGGCGGGACTGTGGCGGACGGCCCAGAGGGCAGCCTCGGTGCGCGAGGCGGTGCCGGTCTTGCGCAGCAGGTTGGAGACGTGCACGGTCACGGTGCGCACGGAGATGCCCAGCGCCCGGGCGATCTGCTTGTTGGCCATCCCGTCGCGCAGGCAGACCAGCACCTCGACCTCGCGCGCGGTCAGCTCGGCCGGCGGCTCGGTGTCGCTATCGGCCTCCAGCAGCGCGGGCAGGTCGTCGGCCGGCCAGGTCGCGATCAGCTCGGTCAACCGGTAGGCGTTGCCCCCGGTGCGGTTCCAGACGGTCCGTGCGGCCTCGGCCGTTATCTCCCGACCCGGGTAGACCTGGGCGAGCACCGCCGCGACGTCGGCCGGTTGCAGCGGGCCGAGGTGCTGCCGGACCGCCCCGGCGGTGCCGGTCAGCCGGGCCAGCGTGCGGGCGACCAGCGGGTCGGCGCTCGGCCGGCTGGTCACGAGCAGCAACGCCGGCAGCCCGGGTGCCGCGGCCAGCTCGCCGACCAGGTTGAGGCTGGCCGGGTCGAGCGCGTGCAGGTCTTCGACGACCAGCACGGCCGGGCCGGCGCCGGCCAGGGCGCGCACCACCCGGGCGGCGACCCGCAGCAGCGCGCCGGGTGCGAACCGCTCGACCGGGGCCGCGTCGTGCTGTGCCAGCCAGGCCAGCGCCGGCGCCGGCGCGGGCAGGCCCCGGGTGTCGCGGCCGCTGAGCACGGCGGCCAGCCAGTCGTAGGGTGCCGGCGAGTGGATCCGGGCCTGCCCGGCCAGCAGCGTCACCGGTGCGGGGTCGAGCGCGCCGACCACGGCGGCGACCAACGCGCTCTTGCCGGCGCCCGGCTCGCCGGTCAGCACGGCCACCTGCGGGCCGGCGGAGCCGCTGGTCAGGGCCGCCCACGCAGCGGCCAGTTCGGCACGCTCCCGCGCCCGACCGACCAGCGTCACCGGCATCACGCACACACCCTACGAAATACTGCGTAGAGACTGCGATCGACGGGTTTGAGATGCTCGTACGCATGCCCCGTTTGATCTTGCAGGCCGTGACCGCGACCGACGTCGGTCCGGTCCGGCCCAACAACGAGGATGCCGCGTTCGCCGGCCGCCGCCTGGTGGTCATCGCCGACGGTGTCGGCGGCATGCCGGCCGGCGAGATGGCCAGCGAGATCGTCATCGACTCGCTGCGCGGCCTGGAAGACGCCGACCACCCGGACCCCGACGCGGCGCTCGCCGCCGCGGTCGAGCAGGCCAACGCGCTGATCGCCTCCGACGGGCAGGGCGCCGGCACGACGGTGACCGCGGGCCTGCTGCACGGCGAGCACCTCGGGCTCCTGCACGTCGGTGACTCGCGGGGCTATCTGCTGGCCGCGGGCGCGACCGACGTTGTCCGGCTGACCCGCGACGACACGTTCGTCCAGATGCTGGTCGACAAGGGCACGCTGACGGCCGAGGAGGCCCGGGGGCACCCGCGGCGCTCGGTGATCACCCAGGCGGTGCAGGGCGACAGCTACCGGGCGGCGACGTCGCTGCTGCCGGTCGAACCCGGCGACCGGCTGCTGTTGTGCAGCGACGGTCTGTCCGACTACGTCGAAGACGCGATCATCGGGCGTACGCTGCGCGAAGTCTCGGATCTCGACGAGTGCGCCAGGCACCTGGTCTCGCTGGCGCTGGCCGGCGGCACCTTCGACAACGTCACCGTGGTCGTCGCCGACGTGCTAGCGGCCTAACACCCGCTCGAGGTAGGCGTTGGCGAAGACCCGGTGCGGGTCGAGCCGGTCGCGCAGGGCGACGAACTCGTCGAACCGCGGATAGACCGGTGCCAGCGACTCGGCGTCGCGGTAGTGCAGCTTTCCCCAGTGCGGCCGGCCGCCGAGTTCGCGGGCCAGGTCTTCGACGGCCCGGAAATAGGGCTCGTAGGGTGCGCCGGCGAACTGGTGCACCGCGATGTAGACGTTCTCCCGCCCGTACCCGTGGGAAAGGGGTAGGTCGTCGGCTGCGGTGAACCGCACCTCGACCGGGAACTGCACCTTGAACGGCAGCGCGTCGATGAGGCCGGGCAGCGCGCCGAGCATCGTCGGGAAGGCCTCGCGGGGCAGGCCGTACTCCATCTCGGTGAAGCGCACCCGGCGCGGCGTGCAGAAGACCGCGTCGGACCGTCCGGTGTAGACCCGCTCGGTGAGCGCGCGGGCGGAGATCTCGTTGATCGGGCCGACCGCCGCGGGCACGGCGCGACCCAGCCGGCAGACGCCGGCGAACACGGTGTTGGCGAGGAAGTCGTCGTCGAGCCAGCCGCGCCAGCCGGGCAGCGGCCGGTCGTGCGCGGGCACCCGGTTGTTGGTCTTGATCTGGACCCGGTCGGTGTAGGGGAACCAGTAGAGGTCGCAGTGGTCGTTCTCGGCGACCAGTGTCTGCCAGCCGCGCAGGACATCGGCCACCCGGCCGGGACGCTCGTGCGCGCGCAGCGTGAACGCGTCGACGCACTGCAGGGTCACCTCGGTGAGCACGCCGAGCGCGCCGAGCCCGACGCAGGCGGCGGCGAAGACCTCGGGCTCGTTTCGCGCGTCGCAGTGCAGCACCTCGCCGGTGCCGGTGACCAGGGTCAGCCCGGCGACGAACGTGGAGAGGCAGCCGAGGGCCGCGCCGGTGCCGTGCGTGCCGGTGGAGATCGCGCCCGCGACCGTCTGCGCGTCGATGTCGCCGAGGTTGGGCAGCGCCAGGCCGTGTGTGGCGAGCAGCGCGTTGAGGGTCGCGAGGGTCATGCCCGCCGGCACGGTCACCCGGCGCAGCACGCGGTCGACGTCGACCCGGCCGGCCAGGGCGCCGACATCGAGCCGGATCCCGTCGGTGACCGCGATGTCGGTGAACGAGTGACCCGACCCGACCGGCTTGACCCGCCCGCCGGCGGCCGCCTTGATGATCTCGACGAGCTCGTCGGTGCTGCCCGGTCGGGCGACCCGCGAGGCGGCCCGCTGGTTGCCTGCCCAGTTGCGCCAGTCAGTCACTCGACTCGCGTTCACGGCGCCCTCCATAATGTGAACCGCCTTCATATCAGTATCCGGCGGAACGTGTAAGAGCGTGCTGGCCATACTCCGTGCAAATACCGCCCTTCTGCTGAATACCTCTCATCCGGGTTGCTCGTTGAGCCGAGTAACGTTCCCCCCGCGCGGCGGGGCCGAAAGAGGAAGGATGTGGTGAGGCATGACGACATCAGCCGTCACCACGGGCCCGCTGCGCCGGGTGCCGGTGCAGGGCCGCAGTGTGGCCCGCGTTCAGCGGATGCTCGATGCGTGCGCCGAGATCGTCGACGAGGTCGGCTACGAGGGCCTGACGACCACATTGCTCGCCGAGCGCGCCGAAGTGGCGATCGGTTCCGTCTACCAGTTCTTCCCCGACAAGCGGGCCATCGTGCAGGCGCTGACCCTGCGCAACATGGAGGCCTATCTGGAGCGGCTGGCCACCCGCTTCGGCAGCGGCACCTTCGCTGACTGGTGGGAAGGCGTCGACGCGGGCATCGACGAATACATCGAGATGCATCGCACCGTCCCCGGCTTCCGGACCCTGCACTTCGGCGACGTCGTCGACGTGCACCTGCTCGACGAGGAGCGCGACAACAACGCGGTCATCGCCGAGCAACTCGCGCGGCTGCTGGTCGAGCAGTTCCACGTCGCCGACGAACCGCGCCTGCGGTTCGCGCTGGAGATCGCCGTGGAGGCGGCCGACGCGCTGATCAAGCTCGCGTTCCGCCGCCGCACCGACGGTGACGAGCAGGTGCTCGCGGAGGCCAAGGCACTGATCCGCGAATACCTGCACCGGCACGTGTCGGTCTAGCGCGCACTTATAGGAAGGCGTGGCCCTCACCGCGGTAGGTGGGGGCCACCGCCGTCACCGCGTCTCCCTCGATCAGGTGTAGTTCGTTGACGTGCTCGCTGAGTTCGCCGGCCTTGGCGTGGCGGAACCAGACCCGGTCGCCGACCTTCAGCGAGTCGGCGGCCGCGCCGCGCAGCGGGGTCTGCACCTCGCCGGCACCCTCGGTGCCGATCATTTTCAGGCCGGCGGGCAGCCAGGGGCTGGGTTGCCGGCTGGGCTCGGCCGGGCCGGAGGCGATCCAGCCGCCGCCGAGCACGGTGACCAGGCCGGGCCCGGGGCGGCGGACCACCGGCTGGGCGAAGAACGCGGCCGGGGTCGGGCGCCAGGCCCGGTAGGCGTCGAACAGCGTGGGGCCGTAGAGGCCGGAGCCCGCGGTGATCTCGGTGACCGACGGGTCTTCGCCGGTGCGCCGGACGCTGCCGGTGCCGCCGCCGTTGACGAACTCCAGGTCGGCGATCTCGCGGACGGCGGCGACCGCCTTGCCGCGGCGGTCGAGCAGTTCCTGGTAGGAGCGGCTCTGCAGCGCGCGGATGGCGAGGCCGCGGGCGCGCCGGCCGGGTGGTGCGTCGCCGAGGCCGGCGATCTGAGCCTCGTACGACATGATGCCCGTCAGCCTTGTGGCGGGGCGCTTGGCGATCGCCTCGGCGAGCGTGCGGGCCTGGTCGGGAGCGTGCACCGGAGAGCGGAACACACCCAGGTGGACGCGGCCGCCGGCGAGCCGGTAGGAGGCGTCGAGGTCGATGCAGAGCCGGATGGCGGCGCTGCCGGTGACCGACTCGATGAAGTCGAGTTGCTCGACACTGTCGACCATCAGGGTGACGCCGGCCCGCAGTCGCTCGTCGGCCGCGAGGTCGCGCAGGGCGGCGCGGTCGGCCGTCGGATATGCGACTACCGCGTCGTTTGTCACCCCCGTCCGCACCAGCCAGTTAGCCTCGGCGAGCGTGAAGGCGAGCACACCGGCCCAGCCCGGCCGGGCCAGCGCCCGGGTCAACAGCTCGCGGCAGCGCACCGACTTGCTCGCGACCCGCAACGGCTTGCCGGCCGCGCGGGCGACCAGCGCGTCGGCGTTGGCGTCGAACGCGGCGAGGTCGACGACCGCGAAGGGCGGATCGAGCGCCGCCGTCACGCGGTCGAGTCTCGCCCTTTGGGGGTTTTCGGTGCTTTTACCGGACACAGCGTCACGGTATCGGGTCCCTGTGGAATCCGAAACACCCTCACGTACGAGGCACCCGTAAGGGTGCGTCCGCCCTGGTCCGGTCAGGGGAATGTCGGGGTAGTCGAGATCGTCCCCGCCGCTAGAGTGTGTGCGGGGGAGCCCAGCGATGGGCCGGCACGCGGAGGTACGGCCATCGACACGAACGAACAGCTCGAGCGGCCCGCGGTAGGCACACGGTCCGAGGGGTCAGGCACCACCAACCGCGCTCAACAGGTCGACCTGTCGGGCGTGAGTGCGTTGCGCGCCGTCCTGCGGATCCGGCCCTTCCGCCGGCTCTGGCTCGTGCTCGGTGTCGCGTCGTTCGGCGACTGGCTCGGCCTGCTGGCCACCTCGATCTTCGCATCCGCCCAGGTCAGCGGCGACACCGCGAAGGGCCTCGCGTTCGGTGGCGTGATCGCCGTCCGGCTGCTGCCGGCGCTGGTGCTCGGTCCGGTGGCCGGCGTGCTCGCCGACCGGTTCGACCGCCGCTACACGATGGTCATCTGCGACCTGCTGCGGTTCGTGCTGTTCGCGTCGATCCCCGTGGTCGCGCTGCTGGGCGTCTCCGGCGGCCTGGTCGTCGGATGGGCGGCCGTCGCCACCTTCCTGATCGAGGCCATCACGCTGATCTGGATCCCGGCGAAGGAAGCCTCCGTTCCCAACCTGATCCCGAAGTCCCGCCTCGAGGTCTCCAACCAGCTGACCCTGATCACGACGTACGGGCTGACGCCGGTGCTCGCCGCCGTCGCCCTGTCGGCGCTGGACGCGAGCGTGCGCGGCATCACCGGCAGCGAGCCGTCCAACTGGGCCGAGCCGGCCCAACTCGCGCTCTGGTTCAACGCGTTCTCCCGGCTGGCCACCGCGATCGTCGTTTTCTACGGGATCAAAGAGATCAGTGGCCGCACCGCGGCGGCGGACCGGGTCAACACCAGCATGGTCCGGCAGTTCATCGACGGCTGGAAGTTCATCGGCAGCTCGCCGCTGGTCCGCGGCCTCGTGCTGGGCATCTTCGGCGCGTTCGCCGGCGGCGGCGTGGTGATCGGCACCGCCCGGTTCTTCACCCAGTCGCTCAACGCCGGTGACGCGGCCTTCTACCTGCTCTTCGCGTTCCTGTTCGTCGGCCTCTCGGTCGGCATCGGCCTCGGCCCGGCGATCATCAAGGACCTGTCCCGGCGGCGCTGGTTCGGCATGAGCATCGTGCTGGCCGCCGCGTCCGTGATCGTGCTGGCCGCGTCGATCCACCTGTCCATGGCCATCGTCGGCTGCATCCTGGTCGGCGCCGGTGCCGGCATGGCCTTCCTGGCCGGCATCACGCTGCTCGGCATCGAGGTCGCCGACGAGGTCCGCGGCCGGGTGTTCGCGGTGGTGCAGACCGGCACCCGGATCGTGCTGATGGTCGCGATCGCGCTGAGCAGCCTGCTGGTCGGCGTCGGCGGCTCCCGCCGACTCGACATCGCCTCGCTCGGCATCTCCATCTCGTCGACCCGGCTGCTGCTGCTGGCCGCCGGCATCGCCGGCATCCTCTCCGGGATCAGCGCGTTCAAGCAGATGGACGACAAGCCGGGCGTCGGCGTGCTGGCCGACCTCTGGGGCTCGATGCGCGGCCGGCCGCTTTCCCCGGCCGAGCCGTCGGCCTGGCGCGGCGTGTTCGTGGTCTTCGAGGGTGGCGAGGGCAGCGGCAAGTCGACCCAGGTCGCCGCGCTCGCCGACGCGCTGCGGGCGGAGGGGCGTGACGTGGTGGTCACCCGCGAGCCGGGCGCCACCGAGGTCGGTCGCCGGATCCGCTCGATGGTGCTCGAGGGCGACGCCGAGCTGTCGCCCCGGGCCGAGGCGCTGCTCTACGCCGCCGACCGGGCCGACCACGTGGCCAGCGTCGTCCGGCCGGCGCTGGCCCGCGGTGCGGTGGTGATCAGCGACCGCTATGTCGACTCGTCGCTGGCCTATCAGGGCGCCGGTCGTACCCTCCCGGTCGAAGAAGTGTCCTGGCTCTCCTCCTGGGCCACCGGCGGGCTCAAGCCCGACCTCGTGGTGTTGCTCGATGTCGAACCGACCGTCGGGCTGGCGCGCGCGGCGGCCCGTGGCGCGCACGACCGGCTGGAGACCGAGTCGGTGGCGTTCCACGAGCGGGTCCGCTACGCGTTCCTCGACCTGGCCGCCGCCGACCCGCGTCGTTACCTGGTGCTCGACGGCACCCGGCCGAGCGACGAGATCGCGCTCGCGGTGTTCGACCGGGTGACGCCGATGCTCGGTGACCCGGGGCCGGAGCACCCGTCGCCGGCGCGGCAGCCCGACACGACGACCGAGCCGGAACTCTCCGAGCAGGAGATAGCCTCGATAATCGACGCGGCCAAGCGGGATCAGCCGGACGATCCGGACTCTCCGGACGAAGCTCCTGACGACGGCAAGCCATCCGCCCGGGTGCCCGCCACCCAACGCAGCGCGCCGCCGGAACGGGAGTTCGAACCACGTGGCTGACGTCTTCGCCGACCTGGTGGGCCAGGAGGAGGCCGTCGACACCCTGCGCCGCGCGGCGGCGGGTGCGGCGGCGATCCTCGACGGCTCGGGCACCGGTTCGGCGATGACGCACGCGTGGATCTTCACCGGGCCGCCCGGCTCCGGCCGGTCGGTCGCCGCCCGGGCCTTCGCGGCGGCGTTGCAGTGCCGCACCGGCGTCGGCTGCGGCGAATGCCCCGGCTGCCACACCACCCTCGGCGGCACCCACGCCGATGTGCGGATGGTCACCCCCGACGGGTTGTCGATCGGCGTCAACGAGATGCGCGCCCTGGTGCTGCGGGCGGCCAGTTCGCCGACCGGCGGGCGGTGGCAGGCCGTGGTGATCGAAGACGCCGACCGGCTGACCGAGCAGGCCGGCAACGCGCTGCTCAAGGCGATCGAAGAGCCGCCACCGCGTACGGTCTTCCTGCTCTGCACCCCCTCGACGCACCCCGACGACATCTCCGTGACGATCCGCTCCCGGTGCCGGGTGGTGACGCTGCGCCAGCCGTCCGCTTTCGCGGTGGCATCGGTCCTGACCGCGCGCGACGGCATCGAGCCCGACACGGCGGCGTGGGCCGCCGCCGCGGCGCAGGGGCACGTCGGCCGGGCCCGGCGGTTGGCCCGCGATGCCGACGCCCGCCGCCGCCGCGAGGCGGTCCTCGCGGTGCCGCGCCGGCTGACCGGGGTCGGCGCCTGCTTCGACGCGGCGTCGGCGCTGATCGAGTCGGCCGAGGCCGAGGCCGCGTCGGCGGTGTCCGAGATGGACACCAGCGAGCGGTCGGCCCTGGAGACCGCGCTGGGCGCCGGTGGCACCGGCCGGGGCGCGGCCGGCGCCGCGCGCGGGTCGGCCGGGCAGCTCAAAGACCTGGAGAAGCGGCAGAAGTCGCGGGCCACCCGGGCGCAGCGCGACGCGCTCGACCGGGCGCTGGTCGACCTGGCCGGCTTCTACCGCGACGTGCTGGTGCGGACTCTTGCCGCGCCGGTGGCGCCGGTGCACACCGACGCGGTGTCGCTGGCCGAGGCCGCCGCCCGCAAGTGGAGCCCCGACGACGCGCTGCGCCGCCTGGAGGCGGTCCTCGAGTGCCGCACGGCGATCGACGCCAACGTCAAGCCCCGCATCGCCGTCGAGGCGATGATGCTCTCCCTCTGGCAATAGTTATCCACAGGCTGGCGGTTATCCACAGGCGGACTTTCGCGGTCCTTGATCCAGCGGTACGGTTCGATGCCTGGACGACGTGTGGTGGTGGTCGCGACACCGTCGGTGAGGGAGCCGAATGCCGCGAGAGATCGACGAGGCCTGGGTCGAAGAGGCGATTGCGCGCTACCGCCGCATCGATTCGTTGCGCGCCGAATTCGACAAGGCGGTGCGGGCTACCGAGGTGACGGTCCGCTCGCCCGACGGCCTGGTCGAGGTGGTCGTGACCGCGGCGGGGGAGGTGACGGAGGTGCGTGTGGTGGGCAACCTGCAAGGGCGCGGCAACCGCGACGTGTCGGTGTCGCTGACCACGACGATCGCGGCGGCGACCGATGCGGCGCGCTGGGCGCGGGAGAAGCTGCGGGCCGAGACCTTCGCCGACTATCCGCCGCTGGAGGAGCCATGACGTCACCGTTGTCGGCAGCGGCGCGGGGGCTGGAGGCGGCGGCCGGTGAGCTTGTCGGGCTGACCCCGGTCGATCCGGGCCCGGCGGCCTTCGGCGCTGGGGTGCCGGGTGCGCTGGGTGCGCTCGCGGGTGAGTTGCATGCCCGTTGGGCCGGCGAGCTTGTCGCGCGCGAGCGGTCGTCCGCCGCGCTCGCGGCCCGGCTGACCGAGACGGCATCCACGCTCCGCGCGGCCGGCGGCGGCTACGCGGGCGCCGAGGGCTCGTCGGCCCGACGCGCCACTTCGGCCGGTGAGTCATGACCGGTCGCGGCGTTCGGTCGCCCGCGCCGGCGCCGTCCGGTGATGGCGGTGGGTGATGGCTGACGCGCTCGATCATCTCGCTGGGCCGGCGGGGGAGTTGCTGGCGCGCGTTGACGACGTGCTGGCCCGGTTCGGGGCCGCGCAAGACGATCCGGTCTGGGCGCTGTTGCGGCGGATGCGGGCGCTGCCGGGTGAGGCGGTCACGGCGTTGGTGCCGTCTCTGTCGGCAGCTCCGATCGCGGCGGCGGCGGTCGAGGTGCGCGCGCGGGCCGGCCCCTATGCCGGCGCCCGGGCCTCGGTGACCACACCGGCGGCGTGGGAAGGCCCGGCCGGCGAGGCATTCGCCGCACACGCCGAGCGGCTCGCCGGCGACCTGGGCGCGGCGGCCGACGACCTGGCGGCGACCGCGTGGTTCGCCGACGAGGTCGCTGACTGGATCACCCGCACGCGGGCGCGCCTGGCTGCCGTCCTGGCCGCAGCGCTCGGCTCGGCCTCGGCGGTCTCGGTGGTGCTCGGCCTGGCCGACGCGCCGCGGTCGGCCGCGGCGATCGCCACCCGCGTGCTGGCGGTCATCGACGAGGCCGTCACCGACGGCGAGGCCCTGCTGCACCGGCATCACATCGCCGCCGCGCGGCCGGCCGGCGGCACCGGCGCACCGCCGGCCAGCTATGAGCGGACCACCCGGCTGACCTTCTAGCCCTCGGCGAGCGCCTCCAGCGGCACCCGCGGGTCGGCCAGCCGGGCCGGGTCGATCGGGGCGCGGGAGCGGATGAGTTCCTGGATCGGCTTGGTGACGTCCCAGACGTTGACGTTCATCCCGGCCAGGACCCGGCCGTCGCCGAGCCAGAAGGCGATGAACTCGCCGGCGCCCGGGTCGCCACGGAAGACGACCTGGCCATGGCCGTCGGGCTCGACGTAGCCGGTGTATTCCATGCCCAGGTCGTACTGGTCCGTGAAGAAGTAGGGCAACCGGTCGTAGGTCGTGTCCTGGCCGAGCATCGCGCGGGCCGCCGTCTGCGGCTGGTTGAGCGCGTTGGCCCAGTGCTCGACCCGGACGTGCCGGTCGAGGAACGGATGGAAGGCGTTGGCCACGTCGCCGGCCGCGTAGATGTCGGCGTCCGAGGTGCGCAGGTGCTCGTCGGTGACGATGCCGTTGTCGATCGCCAGCCCGGCGGCGGCCGCGAGTTCGACGTTGGGGGTGATGCCGACCCCGACGACCACCGTGTCGGCGTCGATCCGGGTGCCGTCGGCGAGCACCACGCCGTCGGCCACGCCGCCGCTGCCGCTGATCTCGGCGACCTGCACGCTGGGCCGCAGGTCGACGCCGTGCCGTGCGTGCAGGTCGGCGAAGACCTGGGCCACCTCGCGACCGAGCACCCGCAGCAGCGGCAACTCCGCGTTCTCCAGCACGGTGACGGTCGCGCCGGCTTCGCGGGCCGCGGCGGCCGTCTCCAGGCCGATCCAGCCCGCGCCGATGACGACGATCCGCTTGCCCGGCTGGAACGCTTCCTTGAGCCGGTCGCTGTGCTGCACCCGGCGCAGGTAGAGCACGCCGTCGAGATCGGCGCCCGGCAGAGCGAGCGGGCGCGGCGAGGAACCGGTGGTCAGCAGCAGCTTCGCGTAGCCCAGCCGGCTGCCGTCGGCGAGCGTGATCTCGTGCGCGGCGGGGTCGACCGCGGTCACCCGGGTGCCGAGGCGCAGGTCGACGTCGTGCTCGGCGTACCACTGCGCGGAATGGACGTAGATCTTCTCGCGCTCGTCCTTGCCGAGCAGGTAGCCCTTGGACAGCGGCGGACGCTCGTAGGGACGTTCGTGCTCTTCGCCGATCAACACCACTGGGCCGGTGAAACCCTGTTCGCGCAGGGTCTGTGCGGCCTTGGCGCCGCCGAGACCGGCGCCGACGATCGCGTATGCGGTCATGGTCTTCCTCCTTTCAACCGACGACCCGGGTGAGCGCGAGGAACTCGCCGCGGGAGCGCGGGTCGTCGCGGAGCGTGCCCAACATGGTCGAGGTGATGGTGGTCGAGCCGGTGGCCTGCACGCCGCGCAGCGTCATGCAGGTGTGCTCGGCCTCGATGACGACGCCGACGCCCTTCGGGGCGAGCTGGGTCTGCAGCCAGTCGGCGATCTGCTTGGTGAGCCGTTCCTGCACCTGCGGGCGGCAGGCGAAGTGCTCGACGACCCGGGCCAGCTTCGACAGGCCCAGGATCCGCTGCCCCGGCAGATAGCCGACATGAGCGGTGCCGACGAACGGCAGCAGGTGGTGCTCGCACACCGAGCGCAGCGGGATGGCACGGGCCAGGACGAGCTCGTCGTAGCCCTCGTCGTTGGGAAACGTGGTCAGGTCGAACGGCCGCGGGCTGAACAGCTCGGCGTACGCGCGGGCCATCCGCTGCGGCGTACCCCGCATGCTCTCCGTGTCGGTGCGCAGCCCGAGCGCCCGCAGAAACTGCCCGGCGGCCTGCTCGGCGGCGGCGAGGTTGATCCCGTCGGTCTCGTGCACCGTGGTGCGCTGCAGTGTCATCTCATGCCGCACGGTGGCGCCTCCTCAGTCCTCATTTCACCAACAAGTATTGGCGTTATTGCCGAGAAAGGTCAAGGGGCAGTGGTTGTGCCAGCAAAAGTTTGCGATATCGTGAAGAGATGACCGCACCCAGCAACTCAGTCGAGTCGCTCGCGGTGCTGGGCGACGAGCAGCGCCGCCGGCTGTTCTCCTACGTCCGCCGCGCCCGCCGCCCGGTCACCCGCGAGGAGGCGGCCGCCCACGCCGGCATCTCCGCCAAGCTCGCCGCGTTCCACCTCGACAAGCTCGTCGCCGCCGGCCTGCTGCGCGCGGGCCAGGAGAGCCCCGGCGGGGTCCGCAAGGTCGGCCGCAAGCCCAAGGTCTACGAGCCAGCCGACGCCGACATCCAGATCAGCATCCCCGACCGCCGCCCCGACGTGATCGCCGAGATCCTGCTGGACGCCGTCCTCGACCACCGGCCCGGCGAAGACGCGCGGGCCGCGGCGCTGCGCACGGCCCGCGCGCGGGGCGAGGAACTCGGCGCGGCCGAGCGCGCCCGCACCCGCCCCGGCCGGCTAGGCCCGGAACGCTCCCTCACCTTGAGCGAGACGATGCTGGAACGCCGCGGCTTCGAGCCGGAGCGCACCGGGCCGACCGAGATCCGGCTGCTCAACTGCCCGTTCCATCCGCTGGCGGCGCGCTCGACCGAGCTGGTGTGCGGTATGAACCACGCCTATCTCGGCGGCTTTCTCACGGGCCTCGAAGCCAACGGCGTCGACGCCGTGCTCGCGCCGCGTCCGGGGCACTGCTGCGTCGAATTACGCGGCGCGACCAGCAACGGGTAGATCCGGCGACCTTCCACATGGCGACGGCGTCGCGCTCGGGAGCAACCGCTCCGGCAGCGACGCCGTGGCCATTTCCTGCACCCCCCGCAGGCTTGGTGGTGCCACTCAACGCCAACAGGTCCGGCCTTGTCCCGCGATCGATGCGGCTTTCAACCGTCCGGCGACCGACATCGATACGAATCGGGGGCCGGCACGACCCGAGTGTGCCGGCCCCCGACGCTTGACGCACCTCGGCCAACGATCACCCAGATCGAGGGTTGCGGCACGAAGAAGCGTCCCATTCGTACGGACAATGCAAATCGTCCGAAAGGCGCATGGTCGTGTACGCCACACCGACCGACGTAAGGTGGCGGGCATGGGCATGCTGTGCGCGGTCAGCTTCAACCGTTACGGCCGCCTCTACTACCTCGATCCGGTCGACCTGACCCCGGTGGTCGGCGACCGGGTACTCGTCCCCACGGACGACGGTCCCGAGGTGGCGGAGTGCGTCTGGGCCGCTCAGTGGGTCGACGACGACACGTCGGGCTTCCCGAAGCTGGCCGGCATGGCCACCGAGGCGGATCTCAAGCGTGACGAGGTTCAGCGCAAGCGCAAGGCCGAAGCCAAGGCGGCGGCCAAGAAGCTGATCCGCGAACACGCCCTCCCGATGAAGGTCGTCGCCGTCGACCACGTGCTCGACCCGTCCGGCGCGAGCGCCCGCACCACGATCTACTTCACCGCGCCCCACCGGGTCGACTTCCGCTCCCTGGTCCGTGACCTGGGCGCGACCCTGCACTGCCGGGTCGAGCTACGCCAACTCTCGGCCCGAGACTCCGCGCGCGTGCAGGGCGGCATCGGCTCCTGCGGCCGCGACCTGTGCTGCGCCACGTTCCTGACCGACTTCGAGCCGGTCACCATCCGCATGGCCAAAGACCAGGACCTGCCACTGAACCCGCTACGCATTTCAGGCGCATGCGGACGTCTCATGTGCTGCCTGAAATACGAACACCCGCTATACCAGAGCTTCCAGGCCAGCGCCCCCGCCGTAGGCGCCCGCGTAACCACCCCGGAAGGCGACGGCCGGGTAGTGGCACACAGCGTCCCCCGCGACTCAGTAGTAGTCCGCCTGGACGCCGACGGCTCCCGCTGCTCCTGCAGTCGCGCCAGCGTCTGCGGCCCCCGCAAGGCCCACGACGCCCAATACAACAGCGCCGACGCCTAACCCAACCGCCACCACCACCCAAACGGCGCTCGCCGCGCACAGCACGACCGGACCCTCCCCCGGGGCCCGGGACAGTGTTAAGGGATGGCCCTTGCCCCACCCAAGGGCCCAGGGTCCGCGGGCCTGGTGCCTTGCGCTGCAGGGTCCGCGCCTTGGGAATTCCGGTCTGGGCCTGGCTCGGGTCTGGGCCAGCCGGGGACGTGGGCCTTGGACTTGGCCTTGCCGCCCTGGGACTGGTCCCTGGAGCGCCCGATGTCTCGCGGGCATACATGTTTTGGTATGTGCGTACATGCCAAAACATGTGCCGCCTGAAACAGATACCCCCGCCGGGTGCGGCGGGCGGGTGAGGGCGACCGACCGCGGACGTGGCAGCGGAGCGCTCCCTGGCGGGAGCGACGGTCGCGCCCACCGCGGACCCGAGCCATCCGTTGCCGAAGGCTCAGCGGTAAGTGAAGGGCGCCCGATGGCTCGGCGGTGCGCGAAGGGTGGGTCGGCGGGGGCGGTCCTCGGGTTCGCCCGAAGGCTCAGCGGAGGGTGAAGGGTGCGTCGGCGGGGCGGTAGATCAGGTTTTGTGCCGGCTCCAGCCAAGGGCGGTCGTCGGGAGCGGTTGGGTTTGTGCGCCACTCGCGGCAGATGCGGTCGACCGCGAACGGGTAGACCGTCAGTGCGCCGTCGGAGGCGATGTGTAGGCGTAGGAAGCTTTTGACGTCGTCGATGCCCTGGCCGGCGTAGAGCTCGTTGATGTTGACGCCGAAGCGGCCGGCGATGAGCAGGTAGAGGGCTACGAGTTGGGAGCCGACCAGGCCGGACACCGGCCAGTAGATGGCCAGCGCGACGATCAGGGACAGCGGCCAGGGCCAGTCCGGGAACGGGGTCAGCAGCCAGATCCAGGTGCCGAGGGCGGCCAGGGCGATCTGGGCCAGGCCGTGGCCGGCGCCCAGGATCCAGTGGCGCCAGGAGCGTTTGCCGGTTGCCGTGGGTGGCTTTGCGAAGAAGGCGGCGCCGAGCAGGGTGAGTACGAGCATGCTGACGAGGGGGATGCTGAAGAGGCGCAGGCCGGTCTCGTCGCGTTGTTGGGTGGCGATGCCGGCCATCGCCAGCATCAGCAGGGTTTGCAGGCCGCCGATCAAGGTCGTGAAACCCGCGTTGCGGGTCGGTAGGCGGCCGAAGATGCCCCAGCCCAGGCGGCGCGACGTGGGCGCGTCGGGGTAGGTCGCGGCCAGGCGGAACGGGCGGGACTGGCTTGAGCGGCGGGCCAGCGTGTCGGTCGGCGGGACGGTGATCTCCGACGGCAACTGGTGGGTGGGGTACAGGTAGGCGCCGCCGCCGCCGCAGGTGACCAGCTCGCGGTCGACGCCGGAATAGCGGGCGTAGTGGTGCAGGTCGCCCGACAGCATCAGGCGGACGCGGGCGCCGGTCGGCGCGATGATCGTGCGGATGAAGTAGTCGACGGCACCGTACGCGTCGGGGTGTTCGGTGGTCGCCTTGACCCACGACGGCTCGGGCGTGGCCAGAATGATCTTGCTGTCCGGGCCGAACTGGCGGGCCGCGGCCTCGAAATAGTTGAGTTGCGGGTCGTCGACGTAGGCGCCGAACTGCTCGTCGAGCGCCACCAGCCACCAGTCGGCCGGCAGTCGCACGGCGAAATAGGACCTCGACTGTTTGGTACGCCAACCGCCGAGCCACGCGTCCCGCTGCCGGGCGAACAGCCGCAGGAAGGCGGTCAGGCCGTCGTACCAGTCGTGGTTGCCGGGCACCGCGTAGAGCGTCGGGATCGGCCCGGACTCCGGCGAGCACGGCAACGCCGCGGTGTAGGGGCCCTTGCACCGGTCTTCGTATGCCGGCGCGCTCGCCGTCGGGTAGACCTGGTCGCCGCCCATCACCAGCATCTGGCCGCGGGGCAGCGTCCGGCCGTCGAGCTCGAGCTCGGGCTGGGCCAGCAGGTAGGCGATCGAGTAGGTCGAGTTGAAGCCGTCGCCCAGGTCGGCCACGTAGTCGAGCCACAGCTCGCCGTCGGTGCCGGGCTCCTCGATCACGTCGCCGGGCAGCGCGTTCTGCAGCTCGCGCTTGTCCAGATAGGCGCCGAAGAGAATGGCCAGGAGGGTACGCAGGCCGGTGCTCAACAGGAGCAGCGGTCCCAGCCACGGCACCGGCGGACGCGGGTTGAAGCCCAGCTCGATCGGGTTCATCGTGCGGGGGCGGGGTCGCCGCGTGGGCGTGGCCTCGGACTGCGGGAGGCGCTCGACGGGGGGCGACACGGTGGCATCATCCGTCACGTGCGGGAGCCTAGCCCCGGCCGGTGTGCGACGCACAGCCGTCGATCGGGAGTCTGACCGGTGGCGTGACACCCGACCCGGTGCCGTATGCTGGGCGGGCCGTCGCACGGGTCCGCCCGCGCGTGGCAGACGCCGCCTTAGCTCAGTCGGTCAGAGCGACGCACTCGTAATGCGTAGGTCCCGAGTTCGATTCTCGGAGGCGGCTCCACCAACCAAGTTTTGCCACCCCCGCCGTGGGTAGCGACAAACCTATGAACGCACCCGAACGGCGCTGGGATCCCTTCGCGGAACTCCAATCTCTGCGGGCCGAGCTAGGCCGGCTCGTCGGGTCCGGGTTCGGCCGCGGCGCGTTGAGCAACATCGACCTCGACCAGACCGACGAGGCCTTCACGATCACCGCCCGGCTGCCAGGGGTGGCTCCCGAGGAGGTCGCGCTCGACGTCGACGTGCGCGAGGTCGTCATCCGGGCCCGCAGCGAGCCCGCGGCCGGTGCCGAGCGGGCCTTCGAATACCGGGTCGCGCTGCCGGCCGACGTCGACCCCGATCGGGTCGACGCGGTGATGGATCACGGGCTGCTGACCGCGACCCTCCCTCGGGTGGTGCGCGGCGGCCGCCGCACGATCACCCTCGGGTCCGGCGGGCGCAACGTGATCGAAGGGGGTCGGCCGAACCCGTCCGACCCGGCCGCCGACCGGGAGATGCACCACCCCGACACGACATCCTGAGGAGGTACGACCACCCATGCAGCTCGAAGGCAAGCGGATAGCGTTCCTGGCCACCGACGGCGTCGAGGAGGCGGAGTACGTCGAGCCCCGCGACGGCGTGGAGAAGGCCGGTGGGCGCGCCGAGCTGATCTCGATCAAGGGCGGCTCGATCCAGTCGATGGACCACACCGAGAAGTCCAAGACCTACCCGGTCGACCGCGAGGTCGGCGACGTCGACCCGGGTGACTACGACGGGCTGGTGTTGCCGGGCGGCGTGGCCAACCCCGACAAGCTGCGGACCAACCCGGCCGCCGTCGCGTTCGTCAAGGCGTTCGCCGACGCGGGCAAGCCGATCGGTGTGATCTGCCACGGACCGTGGACGTTGATCGAGGCCGATGCCGTGCGGGGGCGGACGCTCACCTCGTACCCCAGCGTGCGCACTGATCTGGTCAATGCCGGTGCCGAGTGGGTCGACGAGGAAGTGCACGTCGACGGCAACCTGATCTCCAGCCGGAACCCGAACGACATCACGGCGTTCACCAAGACGATCGTCGAGATATTCGCCAAGTAACCCACCGGCTGCACGCACCCCCTGATCCCCGCTGGTCAGGGGGTGTTTGAGTGGTGCGCTGCACATTTCATGGCAGATGCAGGTAGTTCAGCAGAACACTTGCGCAATGAGCACCGACACCCCCGTCCGCCCTCAGCTGAGCCACCGCCAGATCATGCTGCTCATGTCGGGCCTCATGCTCGGCATGCTGCTCGCGGCGCTCGACCAGACGATCGTCGGCACCGCCCTGCCGACCATCGTCGGTGAGCTCGGCGGGATCAACCACTACTCGTGGGTGGTCACGGCCTACCTGCTGGCGTCGACGGCGTCGACTCCGCTCTACGGCAAGATCTCTGACCTGATCGGGCGCCGCCCGGTCTTCCTGTTCTCGATCGGCACGTTCCTGGTCGGCTCGCTGCTGGCCGGCCTGTCGCAGAACATGACCGAGCTGATCTTCACCCGCGGCATCCAGGGCATCGGCGCCGGCGGTCTGATGACGCTCGCCTTCACGATCATCTCGGACGTGGTGTCGCCCCGGGAACGCGGTCGCTACCAGGGGCTCTTCGGTGCGGTCTTCGGTGTCGCGTCGGTGGCCGGGCCGCTGGTCGGTGGCTACTTCGCCGAGACCAACTGGCGCTGGATCTTCTACATCAACGTGCCGCTGGCTGTCGTGGCGATCATCGTGGCGTACCGGGTGATGCGGTTGATCCCGTTCCACAAGCGGGATCACAAGATCGACTGGTTGGGCGCCGGCCTGCTCGTGATCGGGGTCAGCGCGCTGTTGCTGGCCCTGAGCTGGGGCGGCTCCGAGTACGCGTGGGGCTCCGGCACGATCCTCGGCCTGATCGCGATCGGCGTGGTGTTCTCCGGCCTGTTCCTCGTGCAGGAGAACCGGGCGTCCGAGCCGATCCTCCCGCTGCGGCTCTTCCGCCGGCCGACGTTCGCCCTGGCCAACGGCGCGGGCTTCATCCTCGGCCTGGTGATGTTCGGGTCGATCATCTTCATCCCGCTCTACCTGCAGATCGTCAAGGGCGCGTCGCCGACCAAGAGCGGCCTGCTGATGCTGCCGATGATGGCCGGCGTGATCGTGACCTCGGTGCTCACCGGGCGGGCGATGAGCCGGATCGGCCGCTACAAGTGGTTCCCGGTGGCCGGTTCGGTGCTGCTCGGCCTCGGCATCCTGCTCTTCACCCAGCTCCAGGTGGACAGCTCGCTCGGCGTCGCGTTCTGCTTCATGGTGCTGATCGGCATCGGCCTCGGCCTGTCCATGCAGTCGCTGGTCATGGCGGTGCAGAACGCGGTCGACATGAAGGACCTGGGCGCGGGTACGAGCGCCGTCACGTTCTTCCGCTCGCTGGGCGGCTCGTTCGGCGTGGCGATCCTCGGCGCGATCCTGAGCAGCCGGCTGGCCACCGAGACGGCCTCGCGGGTGCCGGGCGCGCTGAGCACGCTCACTCCCGAGCAGACCGCGGCGGTGCGCGGGACCCTGGGCACCGGCGACATCTCGATCAACGAGCCGTCGAAGATCCTGGCGCTGCCGGACGCCGTACGCAATGCCATCCAGGTGTCGTTCGTCGACTCGCTGCACACGGTCTTCCTGGTCGCCGGCCTGATCGCGATCGTCGCGGTGGTCGTCACGGTGCTGCTCCCGGACCGGGAGTTGCGCGGTGGGCCGGCCGCCGGCCAGCCGCCGACCGCGGCCGAGATGGAAGCCAAGGCGGAGACACTCATCTGATCTGGTCCGATGTGAGCTGCGACACTAAGTTGTTGGTATGCGCAGCACGATGATGGACGCCCCGCTCCTCGTCTCCCGGATCCTCGACCACGGCGCGACCGTGCACGGCGCGTCGGAGGTGGTGACCTGGACGGGCGCCGAGCCACGGCGGATGACCTACGCCGAGGTCGGCGCGACGGCCGCACAACTGGCCCACGCCCTTCGCGACGACCTCGGCGTCACCGGCGACCAGCGGGTCGCGACGTTCATGTGGAACAACAACGAGCACCTGGTCGCCTACTTCGCGGTGCCCAGCATGGGTGCGGTGCTGCACACGCTCAACATCCGGCTGTTCCCCGACCAGGTGGCGTTCATCGCCAACCACGCCGAAGACCGCGTGGTCCTGGTCGACACGACGCTGATCCCGTTGCTGGCCAAGGTGCTGCCCCAGATGACCAGCGTCGAGCATGTGGTCGTCGTCGGTGGCGGCGACCCGGCACCGCTGGCCGGGCGGGTGACCGTGCACCACTGGGACGACCTGCTGGCGGGCAGGCCGACCACGTTCGACTGGCCCGAGGTCGACGAGCGCGACGCGGCCGCGCTCTGTTACACGTCGGGCACCACCGGCAACCCGAAGGGCGTCGCCTACTCGCACCGGTCGATCTGGCTGCACTCGATGGAGGTCTGCATGCCGGAGGCCTTCGGCCTCAGCTCGACCGACCGTGAGCTGGCGATCGTCCCGATGTTCCACGCCATGTCGTGGGGTATCCCGTTCGCCGCGTTCATGTCGGGCGCCTCGCTGATCATGCCGGACCGTTTCCTGCAGGGCGCACCGATCGCGCAGATGATCGCCGCGCTGAAGCCGACCAAGGCCGGCGCGGTGCCGACGATCTGGAACGACGCCCTCGACCACATCCAGCCCGGCTCCGGGCTCCGCGAGGCGATCGTCGGTGGCTCGGCCTGCCCGCCGGCGCTGATGAACGCCTACAAGGAGCGGCACGACGTGCAGATCGTGCACGCGTGGGGGATGACCGAGATGTCGCCGCTGGGCTCGGTGTCCCGCCCGCCGGCCGGCGTGAGCGGCGACGAGGAGTGGGCCTACCGCTACACGCAGGGCCGGTTCCCGGCCGGCGTGCAGGCCCGGATCATCGGCCCGCTCGGCGAGCAGGTCCCGGCCGACGGCGAGTCGGTCGGCGAACTCGAGGTCCGCGGCCCCTGGGTCACCGCGCACTACCTGGGCGAAGACGAGCCCGACCCGGAGAAGTTCCGCGACGGCTGGCTCCGCACCGGCGACGTCGGCACCCTCTCGGCCAACGGCTTCCTGACCCTGACCGACCGCGCCAAAGACGTGATCAAGTCCGGCGGCGAGTGGATCTCGTCGGTCGAGCTGGAAAACGTGCTGATGGCCCACCCCGCGGTGCTCGAGGCCTGCGTGGTCGGCGTCCCCGACGACCGCTGGGACGAACGCCCGCTGGCGACGGTCGTGCTCCGCGAGGGCAGCACGGCGACGCCCGACGAACTCCGCGCGTTCCTGGGCGAGCGGCTGCCGAAGTGGCAGGTTCCGGAGCGGTGGAGCTTCATCCCTGAGGTACCCAAGACCTCGGTCGGCAAGTTCGACAAGAAGCGCGTCCGCTCCGACTACGCCGGCGGCACCCTCGAGGTGCACACCCTGGCCTGAACGCGCTTGCCGCTGGCGTACGTTGTGCGTACGCTCGAAACATGAGCGCGAAGGCTGAGCGGCTGCACCTACGTCTCGATCCGGAGCAGAAGGCCCTGCTCGAGGCCGCGAGCGAGGCCACCGGCTCGACGGTGTCGACGTTCGTGTTGACCGCCGCCACCGAGGCGGCGGCCAGCGTGCTCGCCGACCGCCGCGTCTTCGTGCTCGACGACGACGCGTGGCAGGCCTTTGACGAGGCGCTCGACCGCCCAGCCGCCGAGGTGACCGGCCTGCGCGACCTGCTGACCGCACCGACTGTGCTTGACCCGCACCGGCCCGGAGATGGCACGTGAGCTTCCGCCTCACCGCTGTCGAGCCGCTGTCGCCCACCCACGCGCTGGCCGGTTTCGACTGCGGCTCGGCGGCGCAGTCGGAGTGGCTGGTCGACCACGCGCTCCAGGCACACCGGGCCGGCCTGTCGCGGGTCTATGTGGTGCGCGGGGTCGAGGAAGACGAAGACCGGGTGGTCGGCTTCTACGCGCTGGCCGCGGGCAGCGTCGCCCCGGCGTCCGCGTCACGGCGGATGATGCAGGGCGCCGGGCGCTACTACCAGCCGGTCGTGATCCTCACCCGGCTCGGCGTCGACAAGACGGTGCAGGGCGTCGGCCTCGGCCGGGCGCTGGTCGTCGACGCCCTCCGCCGCATCGCGGGCGCCGCCGAGGTGATCGGCGTTCGCGCGGTGTTGATCCACTGCGAGTCGGAGTCGGCGCGCGACTTCTACCTGCGACTGGCCAAGTTCGAGCCCAGCCCGACCGACCCGATGCACCTGCTCCTGTTGCTCAAAGACCTCCGTCGAGCCATCGCGCCTTAGGCCGACTTGCGGGTGGTCTTCTTGGCCGGGGCCTTCTTGGCGGCGGGCTCGGCCTTCTTGGCCGCGGCCGTCTTCTTAGCGGGTGCGGCCTTCTTCGCGGCGGGCTCGGCCTTCTTGGCCGCCTTCTTGGCCGCGGTGATCGGCGTCGCCGGGCGGGCCTCGCCCTCGTCGGTGTCGGCCGGTGCTTCGCCGCGGGCCGCGCGGGCCCGTTCGACCGACGCCTTCAGCGCCGCCATCAGGTCGACCGCCGCCGACGGGGCCTCTTCCTGCTCCTCGGGCTGGACGATCTCGCGGCCCTCGACCTTGGCGTCGATGACCTCCTGGAGCGCGGCCCGGTAGTCGTCGGTGAACGCGTCCGGCACGAAGTCGCCGGCCATCGAGTCGATCAAGGAGCTGGCCATTGCCAGCTCGGGCGGGCGCACCGAGATGTCTTCGTCGAGGAAGCCGAAGTCGGCCTTGCGGATCTCGTCGGGCCACAACATGGTGTTGAGCAGGAGCACGCCGTCGCGGACGCGCAGCGTCGCCAGTTGCTCGCGCTGGCGCAGGGCGACCTTGACTATCGCCACCCGGTCGGAGTCGCGCAGGGCGTCGCGGAGCAGCACGTAGGGCTTGGTGGCCGTGCCCTCCGGCTCCATGAAGTAGGCCTTGTTGTAGAGGATCGGGTCGACCTGCTCGGCGGGGACGAACTCCAGCACGTCGATGGCCCGGGAGGTGGAGAGCGGCAGGTCGGCGAAGTCTTCGTCGCTCAGGATGACCATCTCGCCGCCGCCGATGTCATAGCCCTTGGCGATGTCGTCGTAGGTGACCTCTTCGCCGCAGACCGAGCAGGTGCGCTTGTAACGGATCCGGCCGCCGTCTTCCCGGTGCACCTGGTGGAACCGGATGTCCTTTTCCTCGGTCGCTGAATAGAGCCGAACCGCGATCGACACCAAGCCGAACGAAACGGCGCCCTTCCAGATTGCGCGCATGACGCTCCCATCGTGCTGCCCGAAAACCCCCGCCGCCGGATAGCAGCCCGGACACGGACCATGCTCGCACCGTTACGGGCTTCTTACCAGCGTGCGGGCCGCCTAGGGTAAAACCGTGCCGATCAAACCGATGCTGGCCACCACAGGTGAGCTGCCGTCCGGTGCCGGCTGGATTTACGAGTTCAAATGGGATGGCGTACGCGCTATCGCCGATATCTCCGCCGGGCAGCGACGGATATGGGCCCGCTCGGGCGCCGAGATCACCGCTGCCTATCCGGAGCTCGCCGGGCTCGCCGACGTGGCCGGCGACGCCCTCCTCGACGGTGAGGTCGTGGTCTTCGACACACAGGGCGTCCCGTCGTTCACGCAGCTCGCAGAGCGGATGCACGTGCGCGACAAGGCCCGGGCCGCGCGGCTGGCCGCCACGCTGCCGGTCACCTACATGATCTTCGACCTGCTCCGGCTCGACGGCGAAGACCTCAGCGGCCGGCCGCTGACCGAGCGGCGGGCGATCCTCGACGGCCTCGGGCTCGGCGCCCCGCACTGGGCCGTCCCGCCGACCTTCACCGACGGCGAGGCCACGCTGGCGGCGGCCGAGGAATACCACCTCGAAGGCGTGGTCGCCAAGCGCGCCGGGTCGCTCTACCGCGCCGGCGTCCGTACCCCCGACTGGGTCAAGGTCAAGTTGGAGAGCACCGCCGAGTTCGTGATCGGCGGCTGGCGCCCCGGCGTCCGCAAGATCGGCGGGCTGCTGGTCGGCGCGCCCACCGAGGCGGGCCTGGCCTTCCGCGGCCGGGTCGGCGGCGGCATCAGCGCCGCGTCCGAACGGGCGCTGCTGAAGGTGCTCGAACCCCTGGTCGCGACCGACAGCCCGTTCGTGACAGGCGATCAGTCGGTGCCCCGGGAGGATGCGCGGGGCGCGATCTGGGTAAAGCCGGACATCGTGCTCGAAGTGCGATACGGCCAGCAAACGCCGGACGGCCGCCTGCGGTTCCCGCGGTTCCTCCGGCTGCGACCCGACATGACGCCGGAGGACGTGACCGATGGTTAAGCAGCCGACCCGCATCCGGGTGGAGGTCGAGGGTCAGGAGGTGGAACTGTCCAACCTGGACAAGGTCCTCTATCCGGCCGCCGGGTTCACCAAGGGTGAGGTCATCCACTACTACACCCAGGTCGGCCCGATCCTGCTGCCGCACCTGCGCGACCGGGCGCTGACCCGGATCCGCTATCCCAACGGCGTCGACGGTCCGTCGTTCTTCGAGAAGAACGCGCCCGCCGGCACGCCGAAATGGGTCCGCCTCAAGGAGTTGCCCACCCCCGGCTCCAGCCAAGGCCGGGAGACGATCGACTTCGTCGTCTGCGACGACCTGCCCACCCTGGTCTGGGTGGCCAACATGGCCGGTCTGGAACTGCACACTCCACAGTGGCGGATCGGCCGGAGCAAGGAGCCCAAGCCCGACCTGATGGTGGTCGACCTCGACCCCGGCGCGCCGGCCGGGCTCGCCGAGTGCGCCGGGGTCGCCGCGCTGTTGCGCGAGCGGCTGGCCGCCGACGGCATCGACAGCTATCCGAAGACCTCCGGCAAGAAGGGCATGCAACTGTGCTGCCCGATCGCCGGCAGCCAGCCGGCGGAGATCGTCACCGGGTACGCGAAGGTGATCGCCGAAGAACTGGAGAAGGCCCACCCGCGCCTGATCACCTCGAAGATGGCCAAGAACCTCCGCCCGGGCAAGGTGTTCATCGACTGGAGCCAGAACGCCGCGGCCAAGACCACGGTCGCCGCCTATTCGCTGCGGGCCCAGCCGACACCCACCGTCTCGACGCCGTTGACCTGGGACGAGGTCGAAGACGGCGCCGTGCGCCAGTTCACCGCCAGCGAGGTGCTCGACCGGGTCGCCGAGTTCGGCGACCTGATGGCCCCCCTGCTCGAGAAGGGCCCCAAGGTGCCCAACAGCCCGCCGGCGGTCGGCCCGCGGGTGGGTCGTTAGGCGAGCACGTCGTCGGCGTCGACGATGGTGTACGCGTAACCCTGCTCGGCCAGGAACCGCTGCCGGTGCGCGGCGTACTCGGTGTCGATCGTGTCCCGTGACACCACCGTGTAGAAGTGCGCCTGCCGCCCGTCGGCCTTGGGCCGCAGCACCCGGCCGAGTCGCTGCGCCTCTTCCTGGCGCGAGCCGAACGTCCCCGACACCTGGATCGCCACCGCCGCCTCGGGCAGGTCGATGGAGAAGTTGCCGACCTTGGAGATGACCAGGGTCGGGATCTCGCCGGTGCGGAACGCGTCGAACAGCCGCTCGCGCTCCTTGTTGGTGGTGGCGCCCTGCACGATCGGGGCGTCGAGATAGTCGCCGATCTGGTGCAACTGGTCGATGTAGGCGCCGATCACCAGGATCTGGTCGCCCTTGTGCTTCTCGACCAGGGCCCGGACCACGGGCAGTTTGGTACGCGCGGTCGCGGCCGCCCGGTAGCGCTCGTCGGTCTCCGCGGTCGCGTACGCCATCCGCTCCTCGTCGGTGAGGGTCACCCGCACCTCGGTGCACTCGGCCGGCGCGATCCAGCCCTGCGCCTCGATGTCTTTCCACGGCGCGTCGTAGCGCTTGGGCCCGATCAGCGAGAACACGTCGCCCTCGCGACCGTCTTCGCGGACCAGCGTCGCGGTCAGCCCGAGCCGGCGCCGGGCCTGCAGGTCGGCGGTGAACCGGAAGATCGGTGCCGGGAGCAGGTGCACCTCGTCGTAGATGACCAGACCCCAGTCGCGGGCGCCGAACAGGTCGAGGTGGCTGAACTGGCCACCGCGCCGGGTGGTCAGCACCTGGTAGGTGGCGATGGTGACCGGCCGGATCTCCTTGCGCTCGCCGGAGTATTCGCCGATCTCCTCCTCGGTCAGCGAGGTGCGGGCGATCAACTCGCGCTTCCACTGCCGGCCGGCGACCGTGTTGGTCACCAGGATCAGCGTGGTCGCCTTGGCCTCGGCCATCGCCGCCGCGCCGACCAGCGTCTTGCCGGCGCCACAGGGCAGCACGACCACGCCGGAGCCGCCGGCCCAGAACGACTGGACCGCCTCCTGCTGGTAGGAGCGCAGGTGCCAGCCGTCTTGCGCGAGGTCGATCTCGTGCGCCTCGCCGTCGACGTAGCCGGCCAGGTCTTCGGCCGGCCAGCCGAGCTTGAGCAGGGCCTGCTTGAGGCGGCCGCGCTCGGAGGGGTGGACCACGATGGTGTCGTCGTCGACCTTGGCGCCGAGCATCCCGGCCAGCTTCTTGCTCTTGGCCACCTCGATCAGCACCACCCGGTCGGTGGCGTGCAGCGTCAGCCCGTGGGTGGGGTGGTTGACCAGTTGCAGCCGCCCGTAGCGGTCCATCGTCTCGGCGACGTCGACCAGCAGGGCGTGTGGCACCGGATAGCGGGAGAACTTGATCAACGCGTCGACCACGCTCTCGGCGTCGTGGCCGGCGGCGCGCGCGTTCCACAGGCCGAGCGGGGTCAGCCGGTAGGTGTGCACGTGCTCGGGTGAGCGCTCGAGTTCGGCGAAAGGCGCGATGGCCATCCGGCAGGCGAGCGCGTCGGGGTGGTCGACCTCGAGCAGCAGGGTCTTGTCGGACTGGACGATCAGCGGGCCGTTGTTCACGCGGGCACTCCAGGGGTCCGGAAAGCGACCCTCCAGTGTTGCACGGAAGAAAACGTGAAACGATCCGCAACCGTCGGGGGTTCCCGAACGTCTATCAATCGACGACCGCTCTGGGGAGGGCCTCTCGATGCATGGTGTGCGCGGAACGACCGTGCGTCTCGTCGCCGTCGCGATCGTCACGGTGGTCGGTGCCGGCGCGTGTGCGTTCGCGCCGTCGCAGCCTTCGGCGGCGGGTGCGAATCCGGTGCCGGTGAGCGCGACGGCCGGAACGGGGGCGAGCGGCCCGCCGGACCCGACCGCCACGGCAACACCGGGCACTCCGGAAGCCACATCGACCCCGGAGCCGAGCAAAACCACCCAAAAGCCAAAGCCGAAACCCAAGCCGAAGACCACGCCCGTGGGCTGCCCGACCGGCGAGCGCCAGCGCGAGGTCGAGGCGGTCCTGGCCGACCTCGGCTCGTTCGGGCCGATCACGGTCGACGGCAAGCAGTCGGCGCAGGACTGCAAGACCATCAAGAGCTTCCAGCAGCGGTTCGGCATCTCGCCGGCCGCGGGCCGCGCCGGTCCGACCACGGCCGACGTGGCGAAGCGGATCGCCGCCACCGACCCCCGCAAGTGCAAGGCCGGCAGCGGTCTGACGTTCTGCGTCGACCTGACCAACCAGACCGTCATGGCCATCCGCGGCGGCAAGGTGATCCTCGGGCCGACCGTGACCCGCACCGGCATGGCCGGCGGCTTCCAGACGCCGGCCGGCAACTACAAGATCAACTTCCGCAACCTCAAGGAGTGGTCCAACCCCTACGAGGTGTGGCTGCCCTACTGGCAACACTTCATCAACGGGATCGGCTTCCACGAGACGACCACCTACATCCACAACGGCGCGATCGGCTCGCACGGCTGCGTCAACCTGCTGCCCACCGACGCCCGCAAGCTGTGGAGCCTGGGCAAGGTCGGCACCCCGGTCCACGTGTACGGGCGGCGCCCCGGCACGTGAGCGCCCCGGTTGTGCGACGCTGAGTGTCATGGGCATCGATGAGTCGGGGCGGGCGGTCGCACCCGTTTCGCGGGTGACCGTCGCCGCCTACGCGTTGCTGGGCGTGCTGGTGTTCGGCTGGTTCCTCTACGGCTGGCTGGTCCAACGACAGGGTTTCGTCGCCTCGGTCGGCGAGTCGGCCGGCACCGGCTTCGCCGCGCTGCTGTTCGTCTCCATCGTCGGCAGCCTCCGCCGGGCCTTCGGCTAGGTCGGGGCCAGCCGCGGCCGTGGGCCGTGGGCCGCGGGCCGCGGGCGGCCGGCGTGGCGACCGCGACACGCCGGGAGAGCCACGCCCCGACGGAGGGCGGTCCGGCCAGCCCTACCGCCAAGAGGCCCGTTGGCGTTACTGATCTCGCGAGGCGCGACGGGTGCAATGAGTAGGTGGAGACGCAGGCGACGCACCGGCCGCTGGACGCGCCGGGAACGACCCCATCAGCGGTCGAACTACACGGGGTGACCCGGGTGTACGGGGCGCGAACCGCGACCGTGCGCGCACTGGACAATGTGAACATCGGCTTCCCGACCGGCTCGTGGACGGCGGTGATGGGCCCGTCCGGTTCCGGCAAGTCGACGCTGCTGCACTGCGCCGCCGGCCTGGAACGGGTCACCGACGGCCGGGTGCTGGTCGCCGGGCAGGACATCACCGACGCGACCGACGCCGAGTTGACCAAGCTGCGCCGGCGGGTGTTGGGCTTCGTCTTCCAGAGCTTCAACCTCATCGGGTCGCTCACCGCCGAGCAGAACGTGGCCATGCCGCTGCGACTCGCCGGGCAGCGGCCGCCCCGCAAGGTGGTGCGCGAGGTGCTCGCTTCGGTCGGCCTGGCCGACCGGGCCCGGCACCGTCCAGCCGAGCTGTCGGGCGGCCAGCAGCAGCGGGTGGCGATCGCCCGCGCGATGGTCACCCGGCCGGCCGTGCTCTTCGCCGACGAGCCGACCGGCGCGCTCGACACCAAGTCGGCCCGCACCGTGCTGCGGATGCTGCGCGGGATGGTCGAGACCAGCGGGCAGACGATCGTCATGGTCACCCACGACCCGGCCGCCGCCGCGGCCGCCGACCAGGTGGTCTTCCTCGGCGACGGGCGAGTGGTGGACCGGCTGGAGCGGCCGACCACCCGGGCGGTCGCCGACCGGCTCGCGCGCTGGGAGGAATAGCCATGCTGCGGATGTCGTGGAGCACCTTCCGGGACCGCTGGCAGGTCTTCGTCGGCGCCATCATCAGCGTCTGCCTCGGCGTCGCGCTGGTGCAGTCGTCACTGCTCACCCTGGTGTCGGCCGCCACCGCGAAGGTGCCGCCAGGGCTGCCACCCGAACAGGAACGGGCCATTCGCGACGGGTACGTCGGCGCGATCTCCCTGCTCGGCATGACGCTCGGCCTGGCCGTCTTCGTCGCCATCTTCGTGGTGAGCTCGACGTTCGCGTTCACCGTGGCGCAGCGCCGCCGTGACCTGGCGCTGCTCCGGATGACCGGGGCGGCCCGTGGCCAGATCCGCACGCTGCTGGTGGGTGAGGCGCTGCTGCTCGGCGTCCTCGGCTCCGCCTTCGGCGCGCTGCTCGGCCTGCCGGTCATGCGGCTGCAGGGCGCGATGCTCGACCGGTTCGGCTTCGTGCCGGCCGGCTTCACCGGCCAGTGGCGGGAGTGGATTCTCGGCGTCTCCGCCGGCGTCGGCATCGGCGTCGCCGTGCTGGGGGTGTTGGCGGCCTCCCGGCGGGCCGGCAAGGTGCGCCCGCTCGAAGCGCTCCGGGACGTCGGCGGCGCGGGCCGGGTGATGACCGCGTCCCGCTGGGTGTTCGGCGTCATCTTCCTCGCCGGCAGCATCGCGATGCTGAGCGTGGTGGCGGCGGTCGGTGGCGAGGCGGCCCTGCCGCTGTCTATCTGCGCGTCGTTCACCCTGGTCACCGCGTTCGCGGCGTTCGCACCACTGATCGTGCCGCTGGTGGCGCTGCCGTTCGGGCTGGTCTTCCGCGGCCGGCTGGGCGTGCTGGCGCACGCCAACCTGCGCACCGGCGTGCGGCGCAGCGCGTCAACGGCGGCACCGATCATGGTGCTGGTGGCGTTCGTCGTCGGGATGGCCGGCACCACCGGGACGATCACCGAGGCCGGCCGGCAGGAGATCAGCCGCGACCTGCGCGCCGACCTGGTGCTCACGACGGACCGGCCGGTGCGCGACCAGGTGGCCGCCCTGCCCGGCGTCGAGGCCGTCTCCGAGGAGGGGCAGGTCAGCTTCGACATCGGCGAGGACGACGGCGAAGACGGCCTGGAATTCGAGGGGACGACCGGCCTGGCCATCGATCCCGCCGGATACACCGCGACACATCGGATGGTGGCGACCGCCGGCAACCTCGCCGACCTGCGCGGTGCGACGGTCGCGATCAGCCCGAGTGAGAGCGGCGGCTGGCGGATCGGCGACATGATGCCGGTGCACATGGACGGCGGCCCGCAGCAGTTGCGAGTGGTCGCGCTGCTGCCGGAGACGGTTTCCGGCCCCTACATCCTGCTCCCGGCCGACCTCATGCGCGCTGGCCCGCGGCAGTACGTCATCCAGGCCGCCGATCCGACCGCGGTCGCCACCGGGCTCGCCGGGCTCGGGCAGGTCATGACCACCACGCAGTGGGTCGACGCCTACACCGACGACCAGCAGCAGATGAGCACCAACATCATGATCGCGTTGCTCGGCATGGCGATGGTCTACACGCTGATCGCGATGGTGAACGCCGTCGTGATCGCCGCGTCGGACCGCCGGGCCGAGTTCGCCGCCGCCCGGGTCACCGGCCTGACCAGAGGCCAGGTGGTCGGCGCCGCGCTCGCGGAGTCGATGGGCGTGGTCGCGATCGGTGTGCTGCTCGGCATCCTGGCCGCGGCTGGCACGCTGGCCGGGATGGCCGCCGCCGTGCGCGACATGATCGGCGTCAGCGTCGCCAGCGTGCCGTGGGCGCTGGGCAGCGCCGTGGTCGCGGTCGCGGTGGTCGTGGTCGCGACGGCCAGCGTGCTGACGACGCTGTCGGCCACCCGTACCCCCGCGATCCGGCTGGTCGCCGCGAAGGAGTAGGGCTCAGTCGAGCACGGCGGCGCTGATCCGGTGCAGGGCGAAGGTGTGCAGCATCTCGGTGCGCTCGTCTTCGGCGCGCAGGTAGCCGGCGCCGATCGAGACCGGGCGGACCAGGCGGGACGTCGTCGAGCCGTGCGCGTCGACGTAGCCGACCCAGACCAGTGCCTTGTCGCGAATCGCCTGCTGGAGCACGGCCAGCGCCTGGGTATGCGTCTGCACCGCGACCGGGCCGCTGCCGTTGCCCGGTCGCACGGCGGCCGGCGCTCGGCGGGACGCCCGGACCGCCGCGTCGCCGCGCCGGATCTGCTCGACGATGCCGAGCAGCCGCGGCTGGGTCAGCTGCACCCCGGCGATCGCGTCGACGGCGCCCGCCGCGCCCAACCGGGCCAGCCCGCTGCTGCGGGCGGGCGCGCGACGGACCCGGACCCGGCCGCGCACGGTCGCGCCGGTGGCGTCTTCCGGCACCGGCGCGTAGCCGGCCTCCCGCAACTCCTGCAGCAGCCGCCCGCTGGCCAGCGGGGTGACCAGCACGGTCGGTGCCAGCTTGCGCAGCGTCAGACCGGAGAGCCGGCGGTCGGCGAGCACCTCGGCGATCAGCGCCTCGTCTTCGCTGCGCAGGTAGGACCCGGTGCTGCCGACCCGCAGGCCGCCGTGCCGGCGGGCCACGTCGTCGATCAGGTAGGTCAGCGCCTGCGGCACCGGGGTGCGCGACCGGCGGCGGAACAGCGCGTGCAGGTCGTCGGCCGCGTAGCCGGTGTCGAGCGCGTGCCGCACGGCCTCCGGCGTCACCCGGTAGACGCTCGCGCCGCCGGCCGACTCCGGCTCGGCGACGACCTCGAGCTCGGACGCGAGTTCCGGCTCCGGCGGACCGGGCACGACCACGCTCAGGTCGGCCTGGAGCAGGAAGTGGTCGACCGGGGCGGGCAGCAGGGCGTCGAGCACCTTGACCGCGGTCGGCGGGTCGTCGGGTGCGCGGACGCCCTCGGCGCGGGTGCCGAGCGGGTCGGCGGCGGCTCGCTGGTCGTGGCCGAGTTCGGCGGCGTCGTCGGCCAGCAGCGCCCGGCCCTGCGCGGTCAGCGCGCCCAGACCGGTGACGCCGAGCAGCGCCGCCTCGGTGAGCACCTCGCGGTAGGTGCCCTCCCGGCCGCGGGTGCGCCGCGGCGCCTCCCAGTCGAGCAGGGCGAGCAACTCGTCGGGCGTCGGCGCCACGCCGGGCGACTGCGCGCCCAGGAGGGCCAGCACCGTGCGCCGGGTGGCCGGCGCGCCGGAGCGCTCGACCTCGGGCGCCAGCACGGTGATCGGGCGGTCCCGCTCGTCGCGCTGGCCGACCAGGCCGGGCTGGCGGGTCATGGTCAGCCACGCGGCCGCCAGGTCGGTCCAGCGGCGGGCGATCGACGAGGCCCGCCAGGCGTCGAAGCGTGCGGTGGGCAGCACCTGGGTTTCCGGCGCCGGTCGGCCGATCGGCGCGGCGTGCGCGTCGGCCTCGCCGGCCAGGCCCGCGGCGTAGGCCGCCTCCAGCAGGGTCGCGGCGGCGGCCTCCTCGAGCCCGGCCGCGCGGGCCAGCCGGCGCAACTCGCGGACGCCCAGGCCGCCCGAGCGCAGCACGGTCGCGGGCTCGGCCTCCAGGGCCAGCAGCAGCGACTCGGCGTGCCGGACCGCGTCCATCGCCTGGCCGGCGCCGGCGGAGTCGACGGCCTTCGGCTCGCGGGCCGCCGCGTCGAGCCCGGGCGGCGCCGGGTGCACCGGGCCGAGCGGGCCGGTGTCGCGGCGCAGCAGCAGGCCGACCTCGCGCGGCAGCTCGAAACCGAGGTTGGGCACCGGCACGAGCAGGGCGTTGTCGACCAGCCAGCGCACCGGCGAGCCGGCGTCCCCACCGCCGGCCAGCGTGCCGACCGGCGGGCCGGCCGCGAGCCGGTCGAGCACCGCCCGGGCCGGCGGCGGGGCCGCGAGTACCGTGCGGCGCAGCCGGGCCGGATCGGCGACGAGTTCGGCCGCGGCCGGGTCGAGCAGGTCGGCGGGCCGGCCGAGACCGGCGGGGTAGGGGCTGGAAACCTCGTCGACGCCGGTCGCGACGGACAGGGCGTGCTCCGGGCCGTAGAGGACAAACCGGGCGCGCAGGCGGCCGATGGCCGCTCGGACGGCGTCGTGGTCGGCCGCGGTGGCCAGCGCGAAGATCGCTTCGAGGCTGGTGGTGCCGGACTGGCCCCGGCTGAGCCGGGCCGCATCGAGGATCTCCAGCGTGAACCGGTCGAAACCGTCGAGGACCCGGGCGATCGACATCCGCGACTGGGCACGCAGCGCCAGCGCGGACAGGTCGGACGGCACCGGGACGACCAGATCCGGACGCATGCGCAGCAACGCCGCGAGCGTCTCGTCTGGCAGCGACCGCAGGTGGTCGACGAGCATGGTGGTCATCGTCTACCCACGCTATACGCCCGACCACCCGGCCAGAGCGCGAGCGACCATCCGCCCCAGCGTGTGCGACCATCGGGCCCGTGATCACCTCGCTGGCCGTCGGCTTCGACTTCGACATGACCCTGGCCGATACCCGCCCCGGGATCGCCGCCGCTTTCCGGCAGCTGACCGCGGTCACCGGCACCTATGTGGACGAGCAGGCCGCCATTTCCCGGCTCGGCCCGCCGTTGCGGACCGAGCTGGCCCACTGGTTCCCGCCCGAGCAGATCGAGTCGGCGGTCACCACCTACCGGCAGATCTACGTCGACTACGCGATCACACCGACCGTGTTGCTGCCCGGAGCCCGGGAGGCCGTCGACGCCGTCCGGGAGCAGGGCGGCCGTGTGGTGGTCGTCACCTCGAAACTCGGCCGGCTCGCCGAGTTGCACCTGCGGCACCTCGGCCTCACCGTCGACGCGGTCGCCGGCGACCTGTTCGCCGAGGGCAAGGCGGCGGCGCTGACCGAGCACGGCTGCGGGGTCTACGTCGGCGACCACGTCGCCGACATGGTCGCGGCGCGGACCGCCGGCGTGCCGGGTGTCGGCGTCACGACCGGCCCGTGCTCGGCCGACGACCTCGAGACGGCGGGCGCCCACCTGGTTCTGCCCGACCTCCGCGAATTCCCGGCGGCGCTTCCTGGGTTGGTCCGGCTAGCCTTGTGAGGTCAACAAGTCCACAGCAGGACGAGATTCAGTGAGGTTGCAGTGCCGACCGGTCGAGTGAAGTGGTTCGACGCGACCAAGGGATACGGGTTCGTCACCAGTGACGAGGGTGGCGACGTGTTCCTGCCCAAGGGCGCGCTGCCCGCCGGCGTCACCGACCTCAAGGGCGGTCAACGGATCGAGTTCGGCGTCGTCGACAGCCGCAAGGGTGCGCAGGCGCTCGGCGTCAAGCTGATCGAGGCGCCACCGTCGGTGTCGGAGTTGCGCCGCCGGCCCGCCGACGAACTGCACGGCATGGTCGAAGACATGATCAAGGTGCTCGAGGCCCGGGTCCAGCCCGACCTGCGCCGGGGCCGGTTCCCCGACAAGAAGACCGCGCAGCAGGTCGCTCAGCTCGTCCACGCGGTGGCGCGCGAGTTCGAGGTCTGAGGGACGAGCCCCGCCACCGCGGCGCGGCCGAGGAGTGCGTCGATCGCCTCGCGGCCCTCGTCGCCTAGGTCCTCGGTGAACTCGTTGACGTAGAGGGCGATGTGCTGGTCGACGACCGACTGCTCCATCTCCTGGGCGTGCGCGAGCACGTAGTCGCGGCTGGCGGCCGGATCGGCCCAGGCCCGGCGCACCGACTCGCGCACCCAGGCGGTCGCCTGCGCCGGGTCGACGGTGCCGCGCTTGGCCAGGATCGCGCCGAGCGGGATCGGCAGCCCGGTGTCGCCCTCCCACCACTCGCCGAGGTCGACCAGGGCGGTCAGGCCGTGCCGTGGGTAGGTGAACCGGGCCTCGTGGATCACCAGCCCGGCGTCGTAGCGACCGGCCGCGACCGCCGGCATGATCTCGTGGAACGGCACGACGTCGATGGCCGCCGGCCGCTGCCCCTGCGCCCAGAGCCGGAAGAGCAGGTAGGCGGTCGTGCGGTCGCCGGGCACCGCGACCCGGGCCCCGTCGAGGTCGCGCGGGCCGTTTTGGCGGGTCAGCACCAGCGGGCCGCAGCCGCGACCGAGCGCGCCGCCGCAGGGCAGCAGCTCGTAGTCGTCGAGCAGCCACGGCAGCGCCGCGTAGCTCACCTTGACCAGGTCGAACGTGCCCTGCTCGGCAGCCGTGTTGGTCACGTCGACGTCGGCGAAGGTCACCTCCACCGGCGGCGCACCGGGCACCAGCCCGTGTGCGAGGGCGTGGAACACGAACGTGTCGTTGGGGCACGGCGAGAAAGCCAGCGAGAGGGCCATGCCCTTCACGCTAACCCCACGGCCCCCGCGGCCTCGGTGAGGGCGGCCAGCGCGGCCGGGATCCGCCAGGCGGCCCGGTCGCGTGGACCGACCACGTTGGAAATCGTTCTGACCTCGGCGAACGGCAGGCCGGCGGCGGCGCATCCCACGCCGTAGCCCTCCATCCCCTCGGCCACCGCGTCGGGAAACCGGGCGATGAGCGCGGCGGTCGTCGCGGCCGTGCCCGTGACGGTGCTCACGGACAGCACGGTGCCCGCGGCCGCGTCGGGCAGCGCCGCGCGCAGCCTCGCGACCAGGCCGGCGTCGCCGTCGACCCGGGCCGTGCCGAACCCGAGGTCGTCGATCGGCAGGAACCCGTCGGGGCTCTCCGCGCCCAGGTCGGCCGCGATGCTGCGGGTGGCGATGGCGGTGCCGCCGACCTCCACGCGGCCGGCGAACCCCCCGCCGATACCCATCACGACCACGCCGGCGTACGGGCGGTCGCCCGCTTCGGCCCGCGCGAGGAGTCGGGCGGTGCCGGCGGCGGCCGCGGCCGGACCGACACCGACGGCGGCCACGGTGAGCCGGCCGTCGAGCCCGGCCCGGACCGCCTCGGCCTCGGCTTCGACGGCCGTCACCACGAGCAGGTCGGTCACGCCGGCGGCCCGGCGGTGTCGCGCCACGGGTCTTCGCCGGGCCCGTCGACCGCCGCACTGGGCCGGTAGACGTGGTAGCCCGGCGGTGCGACCGCGGTCTGCTGTGTGGTGTCGCCCTCGGCCGGGTCGACGGCTGGCATCGGCAGCGTGCGCTTGGTCTGGTCGACCTTCGCCCGCCGCCACCAGCGGCGTCCCGACCGGCGGAACTCGGCGGTGGCCGCGGGTTCGGCAGCCGAGCCGGGCCGCGCGTTCCCGCCGGTGGCCGGACCCGGCCGTGCCGACCCGTCGGTGGCCGGGCCGGGCCACGGTGGCGCGTGAGTGGCTGGGCCTGGCCATGGCGGCCCGCCAGTGGCCGGGCGGGGCCGCGGTGGCGCGTCGGCGGCCGGTCGCCGGGCGGTGTCGGTCGGCTGCGCACCGGCGCGGGCCGACTCGTCGATCGTCTCGTCGGCGCCCACGTCGAAGCGGCCGTGCAGGCGTTCCTTGCGCAGCTTGCTGGCGACCAGCACGGTGCGGAGCGCGGCCAGTGCGGCGACGCCGGCCAGCAGGCCGATGCCGAGCCGGCCGCTGACCGGGATAAGCCCGAGGCCGCCGCCGGCCACGAAGGCCAGCATCAGCACGGTCTCGGAGTGGGCGAACGCGCTGGCCCGCATCCGCTCCGGGACCCGTTCCTGGATCGTCGCGTCGTTGGAGAGCTTGGCGATGCCGCTCATGGTCGCGGTGACCAGGCAGAGCAGCGCGACCATGCCGAGCGAGAAGCCGATCGTGGTCAGCACCGCCACGCCCGCGGTGATGATCAGGCCGGCCGACTGCAGCGCCACCGGCCGGTGAATCCGCAGCCGGGTGCCGACCGCGGTGGCCAGGAAGGTGCCCACGCCGAGCGCGGCACCCATGATGCTCAGCGCCATCGCGTCGCTGAACGAGCGGCCGAACAGCGTGGTGTCGAGATAGCCGCCCTTGACCGCGAACGCCAGGAAGAGCAGCAGGAAACCGTAGAACGCCCGGAGCGTGGCACTGCCGACCAGCGCCGCGACCACCAGCCGGCCGGACAGCGGCCGGTCGCCGTTGCGGCCGAACGCACCGAAGATCACGGCTATCGGCCGGGGGACGGTCTCGGGCGGGTCGGAGTCGGCCCGGGGCGGCAGCCGCAGCGAGATCACCATGCCGACCAGGAAGATGACCGCCGCGATGCGCAGCGGCCAGGCCGGGCCGATCGCGAAGGCGCCGACCCCGATCGGCGCGGCTATCGCGCCGGCGACGGTGCCGTAGATGCTCGCGCGGGCACCCGCCTGGGACAGGCCGAGGCCCTCGGGCAGCAGCCGGGGGACGGCCGCCGACCTGGCCACCCCGTAGGCCCGGGAGAGGGCCAGCACCCCGAAGGCCGCCGGGTAGAGCGCGTAGGAGTTGAAGTTGTCGGCGATCGCCCAGACCAGGAAGGCCCGGCCGAGGAAGGTCGCCGCCAGGGCCCAGCGCCGGCCGTGCCGGAAGTGGTCGAGCAGCGGGCCGACCACGGGGGCCAGCAGGGCGAACGGGACCATCGTTATGAACAGGTAGAGAGCGACCTTGGCGCGGGCCTCGCCGAGCGGCACGTCGAAGAAGATGGTGCCGGCGAGCCCGATGGTGATCAGGGTGTCGCCGGCACAGGAGGCCGCGTGCAGGTCGAACAGGCGCATCATGCCGGTTTCGCCGCGGGCGCCCTTCGAGCGGGCGGTGCCGACGCCGCGCCGGACGCCCCGGCTGACCAGGCGGCCACCCTTGACCGTGGTGCCGATGAAACGGCCGAGCGTCGACCCGGTGCGACGTATCAACGGCATGGAGCCATCCTCTCCCATCCCGCTGTCGCGGGCCCACACGCGTAGTGAAGAATGTCTGGGTGACCAGGAGTGCGGCAGTGCGATCCGCGAAGCTCGACCAGGTCTGCGCCGCGGCCGTAGACCTCGCGAGGTCGGCGGTCACCGAGGTCGACCCTTCGGAGGTCGGCCCCCACCTCGACGTGGTCGCCGAGGGCGAGCGACTGGTCACTCACTACTTTGCCTGCGAGACGCCCGGTTACCGAGGGTGGCGCTGGGCGGTCACAGTGACCCGCGTCTCGCGCAGCAAGCACGTGACCATCTGCGAGACGGTGCTGCTGCCCGGCACCGACGCGCTCCTCGCCCAGAGCTGGGTGCCCTGGCAAGACCGGCTGCAGCCGGGCGACCTGGGCGTCGGCGACCTGCTGCTGACGCCGCCCGACGACGACCGCCTGGTGCCGGGCTACACGCTCGCGGGCGACCCGGCCGTCGACGAGGTGACCTGGGAGCTGGGCCTCGGCCGCGTCCGGGTGATGTCGAAGGAAGGGCGCGAGGAGACCGCGCAGCGGTGGTACGACGGCGACCACGGCCCCGACGCGGCCATCGCGACGGCCGCGCCGAAGACGGCACGCTGCGTCACCTGCGGCTTCTACCTGCCGCTGGCCGGTGCGATGCGCCAGGCGTTCGGGGTCTGCGGCAACATGTTCGCGCCCGACGACGGCCGCGCGGTCAGCGTCGACCACGGTTGCGGCGCGCACTCCGAGGCGCTGGCCGACAACGCGCCGGCCGAGGAACTGCCGACCGTCTACGACGACGGCGAAGTCGAGTCGGTCGAAGACTGAACGGGTGCGGCCAGCCGGCGCCGGCGACGGTTGGCGTCGTGCCTGATCATGACCGCCAGGCCGGGGAATCCGAGTAGGAATCCGGCCAGGCAGGTCCACAGCCAGTTTTCGCGTCCGTCGCGGAAAAAGGCGAGCACCACCAGCCCGACGACCGCCCAGACGACGATGCCACCCACCGCGAACGGCGTCATCGGTGGGTCGAGCGGTGCCACCCGAGGTTGTTGCCGCTGCTCAGCCACTCGAAAAGGGTAACCAGGAAGATCTTTCGGTGAAACACCGGCTGTGGCAGGATGCCCCCGTCAATCGATGATCTCCGTGGGGAGCCGGCATGACCGAGGCACCGACCACACAGCGGGCCACCAGCTCAGGCCGCCCGGAGAGTGGGTTCGACCGCTACTTCTCGATCAGCGCCCGCGGGTCGACGATCGGCCGGGAAGTGCGCGGCGGTTTCGCGACGTTCTTCACGATGGCCTACATCGTCGTGCTCAACCCGCTGATCCTGGGCAGCGCCAGCGACGCGACCGGCGCGCATCTCGCGATCGCGGCCATCGCGGCCGCCACCGCCCTGGTCGCCGGCGTGATGACGATCCTGATGGGTGTCGTCGCCCGCTTCCCGCTGGCGCTGGCCGCCGGCCTCGGCGTCAACGCGATGGTCGCCTACGAGATCGCGCCGCAGATGACCTGGGCCGACGCGATGGGCCTGGTCGTCATCGAGGGCCTGCTGATCACCGTGCTGGTGCTCACCGGCCTGCGGGAGAGCATCTTCCGCGCCGTGCCGACCCAGCTCAAGGCCGCGATCGGGGTCGGCATCGGCCTGTTCCTGACGATCATCGGGCTGGTCGACTCGGGCTTCGTGCGCCGGATCCCGGACGCCGCCGGCACCACCGTGCCGGTCGGGCTCGGCATCAACGGCCGGCTGGTCAGCTGGCCCGCGCTGGTGTTCGTGTTCGCGCTGCTGCTGACCATCGTCTTGTTCGTGCGCCGGGTCCGGGGCGCGATCCTGATCGGCATCCTGTCGGCGACCGTGCTGGCGGTGATCGTCGAGGCGATCGGCAACATCGGCCCGTCGTTCGTCGACGGCAAGCCCGTGCCGACCGGGTGGTCGCTCAACGTACCGACGCTGCCCGACAAGATCTTCGACCTGCCCGACCTGTCGCTGCTCGGCAAGTTCAACATCTTCGACTCCTGGTCGCGCGCCGGCTGGCTGATCGTCCTGATGTTCGTCTTCACCCTGTTGATCACGGACTTCTTCGACACGATGGGCACGATGGTCGCGGTCGGCCAGGAGGGCGACCTGCTCGACTCGAGCGGCATGCCGCCCCGTACCCGGGAGATCCTGCTCGTCGACTCGGTCGCGGCCGCCGCCGGCGGCGCGGCGAGCGTCTCCAGCAACACCTCGTTCATCGAGAGCGCGTCGGGTGTCGCCGAGGGCGCCCGGACCGGCGTGGCCAACCTGGTCACCGGCGGCCTCTTCCTGCTCGCGATGTTCGTCGCACCGCTGGTCACGGTGGTGCCGTTCGAGGCGGCGTCGGGCGCGCTGGTGATCGTCGGTTTCCTGATGATGACGGCCGTGCGCAGCATCGACTGGACCGACTACGAGATCGCGGTGCCGGCGTTCCTGACGATCGTGCTGATGCCGTTCACTTACTCGATCTCCAACGGGATCGGGGCCGGGATCATCGCGTACGCCCTGGTCAAGCTCGCCCGGGGGAAGGCAAGGGAGGTTCACCCGCTGTTGTACGCCGTCGCGGCGCTGTTCGTGGTCTACTTCCTCCGTGGCCCGATCGAGACGTTGATCTCCTAGCAGGGTGACCGCGGCCATAACCGCTGGTTGTTAGCCGGGCTCATTAGTTAAGCTAAGGATCGTGACGGAGCGGACGGTGACGGCGAAGCGTGTCTCGGTGGCGCAACTCGCGTCATCGCTGCGCGACGCGATCACCCGGTTCAACCGGCGGGTCAGGCAGACCCGCCCCGTCGGCGATCTCACGGTCACCCAGCTCTCCGCCCTGACCAGCCTTCAGCTGGCGGGCGCGCTGTCACCCCGTGAGCTCGCCGATGTCGAACGCGTCCAGCCGCCGACGATGACCAAGATCGTCGCAAAGCTGGAGGAGCGCGGGCTGGTGCAACGCACCCCGCACCCGACCGACGGGCGCCAGGTCATCCTGGCCGCCACCGAGGCGGGGCGGGCGATCCTTGCCCAGCACGAGCGGGCCCGCGATGAATGGCTGGCCCCTCGACTCGCCGCGCTGACCCCGGAGGAGCGAGACACGCTCCGACGGGCGGCGGAGATCCTGCAGAAGGTCGCGCGCGCCTGAGGCCGCGCCGCTTCGTCCTTTGTGGATGACGCATACCTTCCGCGTATCTCCGAGGAGGCGCAGCACCCTTGCGGGCCAGGCTCAACACCACGTTCCAGTCCCTCCAGGTGAGGAACTACCGGCTCTTCGCGCTCGGTCAGCTGGTGAAGCTGATCGGCGTGTGGATGATGTTCACTACGCAGGACTGGCTGGTGTTCCAGTTGGGCGGCACGGCCGCTCAGCTCGGGATCGTCACGGCGCTGCAGTTCACGCCGGTGCTGGTGCTGACCTTGCTCTCCGGCCGGCTCGCCGACCGCTACGACAAGCGCAAGATCCTCTTCGTCGCCAACTTCGCCTGGACCACGCTTTGCGTGCTGTTCAGCATCCTGGTCGTGAGCGGCGCCGCACAGCTCTGGCACGTCTACGTGTTCGCCACCCTGCTCGGCGTGGCCAGCGCTGTCGAGACGCCGGTGCGCCAGTCGTTCGTGTCGGAGCTGGTCGAGACCCGGCTGCTGCCCAACGCGCTCGGCCTGTCCGCCGCCACCTTCAACAGCGCGCGGGTGGTCGGCCCCTCGCTGGCCGGCCTGGCGATCGCGCTGTTCGACGTCGGCCCGGTGTTCGTGCTCAGCGCCGTGCTCGCGGTCGCTCCGCTGGTCTGCCTGTTCCGGATGCGCCCGGCCGAGCTCTACCGCTCCGAGCTGGCCCCGGCCGCCACGCGCGAGCCGGCCAAGGTGGTCGACGGCCTGCGCTACGTCTGGCGGCGGCCGGACCTGATGCTCCCCATGGTGCTGATGAGCGTCCTCGCGTTCACGCTGTTCAACTTCCCGGTCACGCTCCAGGCGCTGGCCAAGACCGGCTTCCACACCGGCGCGGCCTCGTTCGGCCTGTTCACCACCGCGGTCGGGCTGGGCGCGCTGGTCGGCGCGCTGGTCGGCGGCACCCGGCGGGCCCGGCCCTCGGTCTACACGGTGCTGACCTCGGCCATGGTGTTCAGCGCGTTCGGCATCCTGGTCGGCATCCTGCCGGTGTACTGGTTGGTGGTCGCGGCGCTCGTACCCACCGGGTTCTTCATGGTCCTGTTCGCGCAGGCGGCCAACCAGCGGGTGCAGCTCGGCACCGACGCCGCCTACCGCGGCCGGGTGATGGCCCTCTGGGTGCTGGTCTTCATGGGCGTCAACCCGGTCTCCGGGCCGCTGGTCGGCTGGTTCGCCGACCGTTACGGCGCCGGCGCCGCGATCTGGCTCGGCGGTGCGGCCGCCCTGGTCGCGACCACGGTGGCCCTGGCCGCCCAGCTCCGGCACAGCGGCAACCGGCTGCGGATGCACCTGCGCCCGGTGCCCCGCTTCCGGATCGTGCCGGCCGCGGGCGCCGTGCCGCGGGCCGTGCTGGCCGTGGGTGCCGTGCCGGCCGCGGTGCCGGCCGGGTCGGTTGCCGAACGGGTCTGACCCGTGGCGGCGCTGCGGGTGCGCCCACGTCGTACCGATCTGATTTGCTGTCCGACATGACGCGCGACGTATTCCTCCGATGTCTCGACGCCGACTTCCGCGACCTGCGTGCGGCGGCCGTCGACCTGTCGGCACCGGTGCCGTCCTGTCCGGGCTGGACGGTCGACGACCTGGCCGGCCACGTCGCCCAGGTCTACCTGCACAAGGTCGAGACGATGCGGCGCGGTGCCCTGCCCAAGCCGTGGCCGCCGGAGCCGACCGGCGAGAAGACGCTGGCCCTGCTCGACCGGGCTTATGTGGAGTTGGTCGCCGAGTTCGCCGACCGACCCGACGACCAGCCCTGCCCGACCTGGTATGAGCCCGACCAGACGGTCGGCTTCTGGGTTCGCCGGATGGCACAGGAGACGGTGATCCACCGGGTCGACGCCGAGTTGGCCGCCGGCTTCCCGATCTCGCCTATCGCGGCCGAGTTGGCCGACGACGGCATCGCCGAGGTGCTCGAGGTCTTCCTGTCCTACGCCACCCGGCAGTGGCCCGAAGACTTCGGCGACCTGTTGCGCGCCAACGGCAACCGGGCGGTCCTGGTCAGTGCCGGCGGCGCCCGCTGGCTGGTCCGGCTCGACCACGGCAGTGTCGAGATCGCACCCGACACCGCCGGGCAGGCGGTGGCGCAGGTCTCCGGCGGTCCCCATGACGTGCTGTTGTGGCTCTGGCGGCGGGTGGGTGACAGCGCGGTCCGTGTGGAGGGTGACACGACCGCGGTGGCCCGGCTGCGCGCGCTCCTGGAGGCCGCCACGCAGTGATCAAAACGAATGGCGTACGCACCCGAAATGGCCGGTCGGTGCACCAAATGAAACCCAAATCGGTGGCGGTCGCTGCCGGAGCCGCATAGCGTCGAAGAGTGGCGATCCCGCACACACTCGTGCTGGCGGTGGCGATTCTGACGCTGCTCTGTCTGCCTGCCATCGTCGCCGCGATCGTCTGTGCCGACGAGCTGATCGAGCGCGCGGCCCGGGCCATGCATCAGGCCAGGCTGAGCCGGCGCGAGCGCCGGGCGATCAGCCGGCTCGACCGTTCGATCGGGCCGACCGTCGAGGTCGCGTTGGTCGCACCCGACGACCACGAACGTCCAACCATTGAGCAGATCGCCGCCGACCTGCACCGGCTGGGCCAGCAGCGGCTCGGCGTGGCGCAGCGGTCGCAGGTCTGGCAGACGGCGGTGCTGCGCGCCTACGACGAGCAACTCCGGTTGGCGAGTGCCTGCCTGGGCGTGACGCAACACCTGAGCGAGTTGGTCGGTGTCGACCTGGAGATCGAGCGGGTCCGGGTCGAGGGCGAGTTGCAGGCCCGCGGCATGACGCTGCCGACGGCCGGGGCCGAGCGCCGCGAGCAGCGGTGAGGTTGTTCGTCGCCGCCTACCCGCCGGCGGGCGCGGTGGCCGATCTGGCGGCCTTCGTCTCCGGGCTGCGGGTCGGCCGGGCGGCGGCCGCGGGCGTCAACACCCGCCTCGCCCGGCCCGAGACCTATCACCTGACCCTGGCCTTCCTGGGCGAGGTCGCCGACGAGCGGCTCGCCGACGTCGAGGTGGCGGTCGGCCGGGCCGTCGACCGGGTCCCGCCGCCGGTGCCCGAGGTGGCCCTGGCCGGTGGCGGGCGCTTCGGCCGCGGCGCGTTCACGCTGATGTGGGTCGGCGTCACCGGCGACCTCGACCCGATGCGCGCGCTGCACAAGGGCCTCCGCCGCGAGTTGAAGCGGGCCCGGCTGCCCTACGACGAGCGCCCATGGAAACCACACCTGACCCTGGCGCGGCCGGGCGACCGACTGCCGCGGGCCGAGGTCGACGCCGACCGGGCCGCGCTCAACGACTACGAAGGTCCACGGTGGCCGGTGCGCGAGTTGGTGCTGATGCGCAGCCAGCTGGGACCGAACCCAACGTACGAACGCCTGACGAACTGGCTCCTGGCGGGTAGTTTGCGGTAGTGACGTCCGTTATGCCCCCTTCGCCCCGCCCGGCGAAGCAGAACTTCTGGACCACCTGGCCCGGCGCGGCGACCCTCGCCGTCATCCTCGCGCTGCTGGCGGTCAGCGTCTGGTCCGGCGCCCGGGAGAGCCGCGCCCGCACGGCGAAGATGCTCGTCGAGGTGACCTCATGCGACTTCGCCGGCAGGACCGCCAAGGTCGGCCTGACCGTGCACAACAGCGGCACCACCGCGCGATCGGCTCAGGTAGCGATCGAGTTCCGCGACGCGGCCGGGACCCGAATCGACACGGCGTCGGCAACGGCCCGCGAGGTCGCACCCGGCGACACGGTCACTCTCGAGGAGAGCACCCTGCTCGACGTGCCCACCGAATCCGGCACCTGCCACGTCGCGACGGTCCGCTAGCCCCGCTCGCTCGCGGCATGGCCGCGATCCGTCGTGGGTCCGGGTCGTGTTGGTCGGCTGGCCGCCTGGCCTGGCGGCGGTCCGTCGTAGGACCGGGCCGTGGTGTCGGCCGGCCACCTGCGGCGGTCCGTCGTGGGTCCGGGTCGTGTTGGTTGACTGGTCAGGCGTGGCCGCGCACCATCGTGGGCGGCCCGTGTGGACCGCCTGCGCTTGCGGCGTGGCCGCGGTCTGGAATGCACCGGACCGCGGCCTTTCCGCCAACGCCGCCTTACCAGGCCCAGGCCTCCGGGCCCGGCCCGCCCTGGCCGACCGGTGGGAAGAGTTCGTCGAGGCGGCCGAGGGTGGCCTTGTCGAACTCGACCTCCAGCGCGCCGAGGGCCGAGTCGAGTTGGTCCATCGTGCGTGGGCCGATGATCGGGGCGGTCACGCCCGGGCGGGAGAGCAGCCAGGCCAGCGCCACGTTGGTCGGCTCGTGGCCCAGGTCGGCGCTGAGCTTCTCGTAGGCCTCGATGGTCTCGCGGTGAGCCGCCAGGCCGTCGGCCGAGCGGCCCTTGGTGCCGCGGGACCCCTGGCCCGAGGCCATCTTGCGCAGGACGCCGCTGAGCAGCCCGCCGTGCAGTGGCGACCAGGGGATGATGCCGATCCCGTATTCGAGGGCGGCCGGTACGACCTCCAACTCGATGTGGCGGGTCAGCAGGTTGTAGATCGACTGCTCCGACACCAGGCCGAGGAAGTGCCGGCGGGCCGCCGACTCCTGGGCCCGGGCCAGGTGCCAACCGGCGAAGTTCGACGATCCGACGTAGACCACCTTGCCCTGCGCGACCAGCGTCTCCATCGCCTGCCAGATCTCCTCCCACGGCGTTTCCCGGGAGACGTGGTGCATCTGGTAGAGGTCGATCGTCTCGGTCTGCAGCCGGCGCAGCGAGTCTTCGCAGGCCCGGATGATGTGCCGGGCCGACAGGCCGCGCTCGTTGGGCCAGTCGCCCATCCGGCCGAACACCTTGGTGGCCAGCACGACCTTCTCGCGGCGGCCGCCGCCCTGGGCCAGCCAGCGGCCGACGATCTGCTCGGTGACGCCTTCGCCAAGCTTCCAGCCGTAGACGTTGGCGGTGTCGAAGAAGTTGATGCCGTGCTCGAGCGCGCGGTCCATGATCGCGAAGCTGTCGGCCTCGCTGGTCTCCGGACCGAAGTTCATGGTGCCGAGGCAGAGCCGGCTCACCGACAGGCCGGTGCGGCCCAGGTTCGTGTATTCCATGACCCTCACCCTGCCACCGGTCAGGGTGAGCCGAAAGTCAGGAGCTTTCCCGCTGCGGCGCGCTGCCGAACAGCACGTCGTCCCAACTGGGCAGGCGCTTGCGCGGCTTGCCGCTCGGGTCGTTCTGCTCGGAGCCGCCGCCGTTGCCGGTGTTGCGGCGCGGGCGCAGGACGGCGAGCGACGGCACGGCCGGCACCTCCTTGGGGAGGTCGGCGTCGTCGTCGAAGGCCGAACCGCTGGAGCCGAGCAGCGCCGCGGCACCGCCGCGCCGGGGCTCGGACGCGCCGCTGTCGAGGCCGCGGCCGGGTGGCGTGAGCGGGCGGTCGAGCGACGCCAGCAGCGCGTCGCGGCCGGCGCGGATCGCGTCGCGCGGTGCGCGCGACTCGGCCGGCGCCGACGGCAGGCCGTGGCCGCCGCGGCTGGGCTCGGACCGGGACAAGCCCCGTTCGGGTGTCACCGGCTCTTGGCCGAGCAGCGGCTGCGGGCGCTCGGTGCACAGGTATTGGGCCATGTCGTCGTGTGGGGAGACGACCTGGCGGGCCCGGTCGAGATCCCACATCGCCTGCGCGGTGGCCTTGCCCGACGGCCAGGTGGCGACGATCCGCCAGGTGCCGTCGTCGCGCCGGTATGCGTCCCAGGAGATCTTCTCGGCGTCGATGCCGTGCTGGGCCAGCCGGGCGTCGACCACCTCGGCGAGCGGGGCGCCCTTCTCGGAGGTCTTCAACCGCGTGCGGCGGGCGTGCTGCGCCAGCATGGCGCGCTCCTGGAGCACCGGGCCGGCGTAGCGGAGCACCCGGTCGACCGGAACGCCGGCGATGCGGGCGACGTCGTCGGCCGACTCGCCGCTGCGGATGCGGGACTGGATGTCGCGCGGTGACAGCGACGGGGGCTGGTCACCGAAATGGCCGGCGCCGCTGACCGCACCCGCGGCCGCGTCACCGTGGAGGACGCCGTTGAGCCGGTCGTCGAGAGGCAGCGCCAGGAGCCGGCCCACCTCGTCGGCGAGCACCATGGCCTGGCCGTCCTCGGAGAGGGCGACGAAGCGTACTGGCCGCATCGCGTTGCCTCCGTCCCGCAGAGCTGGCCAACGATCCCGACCAGAGTCGGGACCCACACGGTAGCCCATTAGCACCCCGGCGCACCTGTTGGCACGCCGGGGTGTCGGGCGGCAAAACGTTAGAGGCGCTCGAGAACGTAGTCGATAGAGGCGGTCAGCGCCTCGACGTCGGACGGCTCGATGGCCGGGAACAGCGCCACCCGCAGCTGGTTGCGGCCCAGCTTGCGGTAGGGCTCGGTGTCGACGATGCCGTTGGCGCGCAACGCCTTGGCGACCGCCGACGCGTCGACCTCGTCGACGAAGTCGATGGTGGCGACCACGTTGGAGCGCAGGCCCGGGTCTGACACGAACGGGGTGGCCACGCTGGACCGCTCGGCCCAGCCGTAGATCACTCCGGCGCTCTCCTCGGTGCGCTTGGCCGCCCAGGACAGGCCGCCCTGCGCGTTCATCCAGTCGGTCTGCTCGGCGGCCAGGAAGATGGTCGCGAGCGCCGGCGTGTTGTAGGTCTGCTCGAGCCGCGAGTTCTCCACCGCGGTCATCAGGTCGAGGAACGCCGGGATGTAGCGGCCGGATGCCTTGACCTCGGCGGCCCGGGCCAGCGCGGCCGGCGACATGAGCGCGATCCACAGGCCGCCGTCGGAGCCGAACGCCTTCTGCGGCGCGAAGTAGTAGACGTCGGTCTCGCGCGGGTCGACCTCGAGCCCACCGGCACCGGAGGTCGCATCGACCAGCAGCAGCGCGCCCGGGTCGGCGCCGGCAACCCGGCGGATCGGCACGGCGACGCCGGTCGAGGTCTCGTTGTGCGGCGTGCCGTAGACGTCGACGCCGGCCTCGGCGACCAGGCCCGGCGCGCTGCCCGGCTCGGCCTTGCGCACGGTCGGGTCGGACAGGAACGGGGCGGCCTTGGCCGAGGCGGCGAACTTGGCGCCGAACTCGCCGAAGCTGGCGAACTGGGCCTTGTCCTGGATCAGGCCGAAGGTGGCGACCTCCCAGAAGGCCGTGGTGCCACCGTTGGAGAGGATCACCTCGTAGCCCTCGGGCAGCGCGAAGAACTGGGCGATCCCCTCGCGGAGCCGCTTGACCTGGTCGCGGACGGTCTTCTGCCGGTGTGACGTGCCCAGGTAGCTGGTCGCGACCTGCTGTAGTGCGGAAACCGCCTCCGGGCGGACCTTGGACGGCCCGCAGCCGAATCGTCCGTCAGCGGGCTTGATCTCGTCGGGAATCCGGATGCCGGTCACGTCTGCCACGAATTGATCCTTAGGTCGCGCACGGGATGGAAAGCCGGCGGCGCTGCCGAACTTTCATACTTCCACCCCAACGACGGCCCGGGCCGACGGTCTCACCGCAAAGAGCGTGAGCCCACCCACACCTATTCGGCGTGCGGGATCTGGTCCCAGCCCTCGACCTGGGCCGGCTTGCGCGGCGCCGGACCGACGTAGTCGGCCGACGGGCGGACCAGCCGCTGGAGCGCCTTCTGCTCCATGATGTGCGCGCTCCAGCCGGCGGTGCGGGCACAGCTGAACATCGACGTGAACATGTGTGGTGGCACCTCGGCGAAGTCGAGCACCACGGCCGACCAGAATTCGACGTTGGTGGCCAGCACCCGGTCGGGGCGGCGGGCCTGCAACTCTTCGAGGGCGGCCTTCTCGAGCGCCTCGGCGACCTCGAAGCGCGGCGCCCCGAGTTCCTTGGCGGTGCGCCGGAGCACCCGGGCGCGCGGATCTTCGGCCCGGTAGACCCGGTGGCCGAAGCCCATCAGCCGCTCGCCGCGGTCGAGCACGCCCTTGACGTAGCCCTCGGCGTCGCCGCTGCGCTCGACGGCCTCGATCATGCCGAGCACCCGGGACGGCGCGCCGCCGTGCAGCGGGCCGGAGAGCGCGCCGATGCCCGACGAGATGCAGGCCGCGGCGTCGGCGCCGGTGGAGGCGACCACCCGGCAGGTGAACGTGGAAGCGTTCATGCCGTGCTCGGCGGCCGAGATGAAGTAGGCGTCGACGGCCTTGACGTGGCGGGGGTCGGGGTCGCCCCGCCAGCGCTTCATGAACCGCTCGACGATCGTGGCGGCCTTGTCGATCTCTTTCTGCGGCACGGCGGGCAGGCCGAGGCCGCGGGCCGACTGGGCGACGAACGAGAGCGCGGTCACCGAGACCCGGGCGAGGTCTTCGCGGGCCTGCGGGTCGGTGATGTCGAGCAACTGGGACAGGCCCCAGTAGGGCGCCAGCATGGCGACCGCCGACTGCACGTCGACCCGGATATCGCCGGAGTGCACCGGCACCGGGAACGGCTCGGCCGGCGGCAGCCCGGGCCCGAAACGCCCGTCGACCAGCAGCGCCCAGACGTTGCCGAAACTCACCTGGCCGATGAGATCTTCGATGTCGACCCCGCGGTAGCGCAGCGCGCCACCCTCTTTGTCGGGCTCGGCGATCGTGGTCTCGAAGGCGACCACGCCCTCCAAACCCGGCTTGAAGTCGGACATTTCGCCCTCCCGCCTATGGGTCCCGCAACATTTCGACGCCTTAGCTACCGCTCAGGTTTCGTGTTCGTGTCATCTTGCCTGCTGGGGTTCCGGCTGCGCGAGCACAGCGCGGAACTCGAAGTGCCGGCAAACAAGGCATACCACCCGTTAACGCGTGCACGAGGATGAGGACGTGACCGGAGACACACCCGACCTGGCCGCCATGCGCCGGGACTACGCGTCCGAACGTGGGCTCGATGTCGCCGACCTGGCTCCCGCCTGGCCCGAGCAGTTCGGCCGCTGGTTCGCGGAGGCCACCGACGCCGGGCTCGCCGAGCCCAACGCGATGGTGCTGTCCACCGCCGATACGGCCGGCTGGCCCAGTTCACGGACCGTGCTACTCAAGGGGATCGACGAGCGCGGCTTCGTCTTCTACACCAACTACGAGTCGCGCAAGGGCGCCGAACTGCGGGCCAACCCGCACGCCGCGCTGCTGTTCCCGTGGTTCGCGATGATGCGGCAGGTCGGCGTGCGCGGCACGGTCGAGGAGGTGGACCGGGTCGAGACGGAGACCTACTTCGCCGGCCGGCCGCGCGCCTCGCAGATCGCCGCCTGGGCCAGCCCGCAGTCCCGGGTGCTGCCCGACCGGGCCGCGCTCGACGAGCGCTACGCCGCCACCGAGCGCCGGTTCCCGGCCGAGTCGCCGGTGCCGGCCCCGCCGCACTGGGGCGGCCTGCGCGTGGTGCCCGAGACGGTCGAGTTCTGGCAGGGGCGCACCGGGCGGTTGCACGACCGCCTGCGTTACCGTCGGGGCGAACAAGGAGAGTGGATCATCGAACGCCTCGCACCGTGAGCAAGACCCGCAGCCGCTGGGCGATCGACCTTCGACCCCTTTCGATCGCCAGCTACCGCCGGATGTGGATCGGCAGCGCCTTCCAGAACTACGGCTACCAGTTCACCGCCGTGGCCGTGCCGGTCGAGATGTTCTCCCTCACCCGCGACTCGTTCTGGGTCGGCCTGCTGGGCGTGGCGGCACTCGTACCCCTGCTGGTCTTCGGTCTCTGGGGTGGCGCCCTGGCCGACGCGCTCGACCGGCGCAAGCTGCTGATCGTCGGATCCTGGGTGCTCTGGCTGGGCACCCTCGGCTTCCTCGTGCAGTCGCTGGCCCAGTGGGACCAGCCGTGGCTGCTGCTGGTGTTCACCGCCGTGCAGTCGACGGCGTTCGCGCTGACCAACCCCACCCGCAGCGCGATCATCCCGCGGCTGGTGCCACCGCACCTGGTGCCGGCGGCCAACACGCTGTCGTTCACGACCGGCGAGGCCGGCGTGGTGCTCGGCCCGCTCACCGCGGGTGTGATCTTCGCGACGTTCGACCTGCACACCGCACTGCCCATCGCGTACGCGTGTGACGCGCTGCTCTTCACCGTCGGCATGTGGTCGACCCTGCGGCTGCCACCGATCCCGCCGGCCGAGAAGGCCGCCAAGGCCGGCCTGCGCAGCGTCGTCGAGGGGTTCCGCTACCTGGCCGGCGCGCCGGTGCTGCTGCTCTCGTTCGCGATCGACATCATCGCCATGACCATCGCGATGCCCCGCGCGCTGTTCCCGGAGATCTCCGACGAGCGGTTCGGCGGCGGCGCCGCGGTCGGCTGGCTGTTCAGCGCGATCGCGATCGGCTCGGTGCTGGGCGGGCTCACGTCCGGCTGGATCGGCCGGATCCGCCGCCAGGGCCTCGCGCTGGTCGGTGCCGTGGTCGCCTGGGGCATCCTGGTCGGCCTGGCCGGTTTCGCGCACTCGCTGTGGCTGATGGTCGTGGTGCTCGCTCTCGCCGGCGCCGCCGACCTGGTCAGCGCCGTCTTCCGGCACTCGATCCTGCTGGTCTACGCGCCCGACCAGATGCGCGGCCGGCTGCAGGGCGCGATGACCGTCGTGGTCGCCGGCGGGCCCCGCCTGGGTGACCTGCGGGCCGGCGCGACCGCCGCGCTCTGGGGCGCTGGCCTGGCCTTCAGCGGCGGCGGGTTCGTCGCGGCCGGCCTCGCGGTCGGCCTGGCGCTGGTCTTCCCGGCGCTGACCCGCTATCGCAGCCCCGACGCCGCGCCGGACCCGCGGCCCGCCGAGGCGCCGGAACCGATATCGTCCGCCTCATGACCAACCGCACCGCCCCGCCTCTTTCCGGAACACAGTGGACGATCGCCTCCGACGGCCAGGAGGCCGTCGTGGTGGAGGTCGGCGGCGGGCTGCGGGCCTACCGCGCCGGCGGGGTCGACTACCTCGACGGCTACGCCGAGGACGAGTTGCCGCCGGGCAGTTCGGGTCAGGTGCTGGCGCCGTGGCCGAGCCGGATCCGCGACGGCCGCTACGCGTTCGGCGGCGAGACCTACCAGCTCCCGCTGACCGAGCCGGCCAAGCACAACGCGATCCACGGCCTGGTCGCCTGGCAGCGCTGGCGCCTGGTCGAGCAAACCGGCAACTCGGTGCTGATCGAGTTGGAGCTGCCGGCCCAGGTCGGCTACCCGTGGCAGCTGCGCCTGCGCACCCGCTACACGCTGGGCCCCGACGGGCTGCGGGTCGACCACGAGGCGACCAACATCGGCGCCGCCGCGGCCCCGTTCGGCCTGGCCGCCCACCCCTACTTCCGGCTGCCCGGCACCACCGTCGACGACCTGGCGCTGACCGTGCCGGCGCGCAGCCGGGTGCTCTTCGACGCCCGCCTGCTGCCGATCGGCGCGGCCAAGGTGACCGGCGGCGACCACGACTTCACCGCGCCCCGGCGGATCGGGGGGCAGGTGCTCGACAACGCGTTCGGCGACCTCGACCGTGACCCCGACGGCACCTCGTCGGTGCGGATCGCCGGCGGCGGCCGGACGTTGCGGGTCTGGGCCGGCGAGCAGTTCAAGTGGTGGGTCGTCTTCACCTCCGACACGCTGCACGGCGACCGGCAGCGCCGGGCCGTGGCGATCGAGCCGCAGACCTGCCCGCCCGACGCGTTCCGCTCCGGCCACGACGTGATCGTGATCGAGCCGGGCGACACCTGGTCGGCGTCCTGGGGTGTCGACGTCTCGCTGGACGGATAGCTCACCCGGCCTATACCGTCGCTCGGACCAGCCAGCGGGGAGGCTACGGATGGAGTTCGGCGAGGTCGTCCGCAAACGGCGGATGGTCCGCAACTACGACCCTGACCGCCCGGTGCCGGCGGAGGTGGTCGACCGGTTGCTCGGCCACGCGACCCGGGCGCCGTCGGCGGGCTTCTCGCAGGGTTGGGGCTTCCTGGTCCTCGACGAGCCGGCCGACCGCGACGCGTTCTGGGCCTCGACCACGCCGCCGGGCTGGGCGCCCAGCGGCTGGCTCGACGGCATGCGGCGGGCGCCGATGATCGTGGTGCCACACTCCAACCGGTCGGCCTACCTCGACCGCTACGCCGAGCCCGACAAGGGCTGGACCGATCGCGACCCGGCCCGCTGGCCGGTGCCCTACTGGGACATCGACACCGGCATGGCGTCGCTGTTGATGCTGCTCACGGCCGTCGACGAGGGGCTCGGCGCCTGCTTCTTCGGCATACCGCCGGAGTGCCTCGACGGGTTCCGGGAGGCGTTCGGCGTGCCGCCGGAGTTCACCCCGATCGGGGCGCTGACCGTGGGCTACCGGGCACCCGATCGGAGGTCGCCGTCACTGAAAAGAGGCCGGCGCCCGGTCGATCAGGTGGTGCACCGGGGCCGCTGGTCCCGAAACTGACATCAGGTCACAAACCTTATCGTTGCCGGGCTCGCTAGGCTGAGCCAGCTGGCACAGCGCCACCTAGCCGAGAGAGGAGGAGCGGCGTCGTGATCTTCAAGTCGGTGCGTGATGGCCGCCCCTACCCGGAGCATGGCTTCACGCTCAAGCAGTGGTCCGAGATTCCGCCCCGGCCCCTGCGCCTCGACCAGCTCATCACCACCAAGCGCGAGCTGGCCCTCGACAAGCTGCTGGCCGAAGACTCGACGTTCTACGGTGACCTGTTCCCACACGTGGTGCAGTGGCACGGCGGGCTCTACCTGGAAGACGGGCTGCACCGGGCGCTGCGGGCCGCGCTGCAACAGCGCAACCAGATCCACGCCCGGGTGCTCGTGCTGCCCACCGAATAAAGTGAGCGGCATGGACCGCGTCGCCCCGCTGGAACTGCTCGATCTCGACGGAACCCTCTCCGCGGAAGACCGCGACATGCGCGCCGTGGTGCGCAAGCTGGTCGACGACCTGGTGCGCCCGCACGTCGCCGGCTGGTACGAGCAGGGCCGGGCGCCCGTCCGCGAGCTGGCGGCCGAGTTCGGCAAGCTCGGGCTGCTCGGCATGCACCTTTCGGGCTACGGCTGCGCGGGCGCCACCGCGACCGCCTACGGCCTGGCCTGCCTCGAGCTGGAGGCCGGCGACTCGGGCGTCCGCTCGCTGGTGTCGGTGCAGGGCTCGCTGGCGATGTTCGCGATCCACCGCTACGGCTCCGAGGAGCAGAAGCAGCGCTGGCTCCCGCCGATGGCGGCCGGGGAGGCGATCGGCTGCTTCGGCCTGACCGAGCCCGACCACGGCTCCGACCCGGCCGGGATGGCCACCCGGGCCCGCCGCGACGGCGGCGACTGGGTGCTCACCGGCGGCAAAATGTGGATCACCAACGCGCCGGTCGCCGACGTCGCGGTCGTCTGGGCCCGCACCGACGAGGGCGTCCGCGGCTTCGCCGTGCCGATGGACACGCCGGGCGTGACCGCCCACGAGATCAAGCACAAGATGTCGCTGCGGGCGTCGTCGACCGGCGAGATCGTGCTCGACGACGTGCGGCTGCCCGAGGCGGCCCGGCTGCCCGGCGCCGAGGGGCTCAAGGCACCGCTGTCGTGCCTGACCGAGGCGCGGTTCGGCATCGTCTGGGGCGCGCTGGGCGCGGCCCGCGAGTGCCTGGAGACCGCGATCGACTACGCGTGCGGCCGCGAGCAGTTCGGCCGCCCGATCGCCGGCTTCCAGCTCACCCAGGCCAAGCTCGCCGACATGGCCCTCGAACTGCAGAAGGGCTATCTGCTGGCGCTGCACCTGGGCGGCCTGGCCGACGCCGGCCGGCTGCGTCCCGAGCAGGTCAGCGTCGGCAAGCTCAACAACGTACGCGAAGCGATCGCGATCGCCCGGCAGTGCCGCACGATCCTCGGTGCCAACGGCATCAGCGCCGAATACCCGGTCATGCGGCACGCCAACAACCTGGAGAGCGTGCTGACCTACGAGGGCACGAGCGAGGTCCATCAGCTGGTCGTGGGGCAGAAGCTGACGGGGCTGTCGGCCTTCGTTTGAGGGTGGCGTCCATCGGGGAAACTGTTCCTAAAGGACAGTGAGGTGGACACATGACGGAGATCGAGCCCACCCGCGAATACCCCCCGGTCGACGGGGCCAACACCAGGACCGACAGCCGGCCGGCCGACGAGCCGGGCTGGAGCGAGCCGGAGAGCCGCCCGCCACGATGGCGCGGCCTGATCTGGCTGGCCGCCATTGTCGCGGTGCTGGTCGCCGGCGGGTTCGCGCTCAAGGCGGCCGACCTGTTGCCGCACTGGCGCAACCCGTTCGCCCAGGAGACCACCGACCGGAGCCAGCCGCCGCTGCTCAAGTCGATCCAGGACCTCAGCCGCTACGTCGCCGCCGAGGGCAACTTCCAGGTCATCGTCGACAAGCAGACCAGTCGCGACCACATCCCCGATTTCCTGCTCAACGAGCGCACCCTGTTCGTCGGCGTCGGCAGCGTCGAGGCCTACGTCGAGTTCGGCCAGCTCAGCGAGGGTGCCATCGTCGAGTCCGCCGACGGCAAGTCGGTGGAGGTCAAGTTGCCGGCGCCGCAGCTCGGCGAGGTCAACCTCAGCACCGAAGACAGCTACGTCTTCGCCGAGGAGCGCGGGCTGGCCAACCGGCTGGGCGACCTGATCAAGCGGGACCCCAACCAGCAGCAGGAGATCTACCAGCTCGCCGAAGACAAGATCAAGGCGGCGGCGGTCGACAGCGGGCTGCAGGAGCGGGCCCGCACCAACACCAAGACCATGCTCGAGGGCATGCTCAAGTCGCTGGGATACGAGACGGTCACCATCACCTACACGACACCCTGACGCCGATCTCATGGGGCCCCGCAGCGCTGCGGGGCCCGTCGGCGGCGGTCAGGCGTGGGCGGGGTAGCGGCCCTCGTTGGGGATCAGCACCCAGAGGATCACGTAGAGCAACACCTGCGGCCCGGGCAGCAGGCAGGACAGCACGAAGATCAGGCGCACCGTGTTGCTGGACAGGCCGAATCGGCGGCCGAGCCCGCTGCACACCCCGGCGATCCACCGGTCGTCGCGGGGGCGGCTCAGTCTGGCGCTCATCTGGAATTTCCCTTCGGTTGGGCCTGTGGTCTGCCATCAACGGTAGAAACGGACACCCGGTTCGCCCTCGGTCCCGGGATGGATTCGGGGTACCCGATTCCCGTAGGGACTACCCCGATTGCGCGCGTATGCTCGCGCCCGGCGGCCGGAAGCAGGGAGAACGCCGATGATCAGCGCATTCGACCTCTTCACGGTCGGTATCGGACCGTCGAGTTCGCACACGGTCGGGCCCATGCGGGCGGCCCGCACGTTCGTCGCCGGCCTGGCCGACGACGGGCTGCTGGCACGGACGGCCAGGGTGCGGGCCGAGCTGTTCGGCTCGCTCGGCGCCACCGGCCACGGCCACGGCAGCGACCGCGCCGTCGTGCTCGGCCTGTCCGGCGAGACGCCCGAAGAGGTCGACACCGACGCCGTCCCCAAGCTGGTCACGCTCACCGCCGAAACCCGCCGGCTGGCCCTGCTCGGCCGGCACGAGATCGACTTCGACCCGGCCGAAGACGTGGTGCTGCACCGCCGGCGGTCGCTGCCCTACCACCCCAACGGCATGACCTTCGCGGCGTACGACGATGCCGGCGGGACGCTGCGCGAGCGCACCTACTACTCGGTCGGCGGCGGGTTCGTTGTCGACGAGGAGGCGGCCGGCGCCGACCGGATCAAGCCGGACAGCACGCCGGTCCGCTACCCGTTCAGCACCGGCGCCGAGTTGCTCGCCCGTGCCGCCGAGGCCGGCGGTTCGATCTCCGGCGTGATGCTGGCCAACGAGCTGTCCTGGCGCTCGGAGGACGAGGTCCGGGCCGGCCTGCTCGACATCTGGCGGGTCATGCGCGAGTGCGTCGAGCGCGGCTGCGAGCGCGACGGCACGCTGCCCGGCGGGCTCAAGGTCCGCCGGCGGGCCGCCGAACTGCACCGCAAGCTGCGCTCGGAGCTGGCCGGCGACCCGCTGCGGGTGATGGACTGGGTGACCCTGTTCGCGCTGGCCGTCAACGAGGAGAACGCGGCCGGCGGCCGGGTGGTGACCGCGCCGACCAACGGTGCCGCCGGCATCATCCCGGCCGTGCTGCACTACTACACCCGGTTCGTCCCGGAGGCGTCGCCCGACGGGGTGGTCCGCTTCCTGCTCGCCGCCGCGGCGATCGGCGTCCTCTTCAAGGAGAACGCTTCGATCTCCGGCGCCGAGGTCGGCTGCCAGGGCGAGGTCGGCTCGGCCTGCTCGATGGCGGCCGCCGGCCTGGCCGAGGCGCTGGGCGGCACCCCGGAGCAGGTGGAGAACGCCGCCGAGATCGGCATGGAGCACAACCTGGGCCTGACCTGCGACCCGGTCGGCGGCCTGGTGCAGATCCCGTGCATCGAGCGCAACGCCGTGGCCAGCATCAAGGCCATCACGGCGGCCCGGCTGGCGATGCGCGGCGACGGGGTGCACCACGTGTCCCTCGACAAGGTCATCAAGACCATGCGGGAGACCGGCGCCGACATGAAGGTCAAATACAAGGAGACCGCGCGGGGCGGTCTCGCGGTCAATGTCATCGAATGTTGATCATGCGGCCGGATGGGGCCGCTGCGCTTATCGGCCCCGTTTACCCCCTGCTAACGTATGGCGCGTCAGCGGCCCGTGTCGGCGCTCTCAGCCGCCGCGACGCGCGCGCCGCCAGGGCAGCGTCGGTGACCGGCGGGTGTGATCGGGGCAGGCCGCTGAATATGAGCGAGATATGCAGGTGGAGGCGGCTGTGACATCGAGCGTGATGACGTTGTGGGACAACCGCAACGCCCTGCGGCTGCTGGTCCGTCGCGACCTCGCAGTGAAATACCAGCAGTCTTTTCTTGGTTACCTTTGGTCACTGATCGAGCCGCTCGGCGTCGCCGGCATTTACTGGTTCGTTTTCGGTGTTCTCTACGGCACGCAGAGCAACCGGCATCTGGGTTCCGCCGACAACTCGTACCCGCTTTATCTGATCACCGGGATTTTCGCCTGGTCCTGGGCCAACGCGGCGATGGGCGAGGCGACCAGCGCGCTCACCGGCCAGGCCCGGCTCATCACCACGATGAAGGTGGCGCGCGAGGTCTTCCCGATCGGCCGGGTGGTCGGCCGGTTCGCCGAGTTCCTGGCCGGCGTGCCGATCCTGATCATCCTGGCGCTCTTCTTCGGTGAGCTGCACTTCGACTGGCAACTGCTCGCGCTGCCGCTCGCGGTGCTGCTGCAGACCGTCTTCCTGACCGGGCTCGCGCTGCTGCTCTCCTCGCTCAACGTGCTGCTGCGCGACGTCGAGAAGCTGATGCGGCTCGGCCTGCGCCTGCTGTTCTACGCGACGCCGATCATCTACCCGCTCACGCTGGTGCGCTCGTCGGGAATGCCGGGCTGGGTCAAGACGGCATACGAGCTCAACCCGCTGGTCGGCATCATGGAGCTCTACCACGCGGTCTGGTACCCGGACATGTTCCCGAACGCCCAGCTGCTCGGGGTCACCGCCGGTGCCAGCGTCGTCCTGCTGATCGGCGGCTGGTGGGTGTTCCGCCGGCTCGAACCGGCCGTCCTCAAGGAGCTGTAGTGGCCTCCCCTCTCATCACGGCCGACGGGCTCGGCGTGAAGTTCGTCCGCAACCGCCGCCGGCAGCTGCGGATCCGCGAGATGTTCATCCACCGCGGCGGGCGGCAGCCCAACCCCGGTGAGTTCTGGCCTTTGCGCGACGTCAACTTCGCCATCAACCCCGGCGACGCGGTCGGCGTGATCGGCAAGAACGGTACGGGCAAGAGCACCCTGCTGCGCCTGATCGCCGGCGTGCTGATCCCCGACGAGGGCAAGATCACCGTCAACGGCCGGGTGGCGCCGCTGCTGGAGCTCTCCGCCGGCTTCTCCAACGACCTCACCGGCCGGGAAAACGTGCACCTGGTCGGCTCGCTGCACGGGCTGTCCAACAGCTTCCTGCGGCAGCACTTCGACGAGATCGTCGACTTCGCCGGCGAGCAGGTGAGCAAGGCGATCGACACCCCGGTCCGGCACTACTCGTCGGGCATGAAGGTGCGCCTCGGCTTCTCCGTGATCGCCCGCCTCTCCCACCCGATCCTGCTGGTCGACGAGGTGATGGCGGTCGGCGACGCGGAGTTCCGCAAGAAGTGCTACGCCACCATCGAGAAGCTCCTGGCCGAGGGGCGCACGCTGGTGCTGGTCTCACACAACGAGACCGACCTCACGCGGTTCTGCAACCGCGGGCTCTACTTCGACGAGGGCAAGCTGATCACCGACGGCACGGTCCGCGAGGCGCTCGATGCCTACAACGCGGTCGTGCCGACGTAGCGGTTACTATCGCTTCTCCTTGTCTTCGTTGGATGTTCATCTGGGTAGTGTGATTTGGTGGCGGAATCGGGCGTTGGCGGTAGCCCGCTGATCAGCTTCATCGTGCCGGTCTACAACGTGCGGGCCTACCTGCGGCAGTGCCTCGACTCGGTGCTGGCCGACAGGTCGGTGCCGATCGAGCTGATCGCGGTCGACGACCGGTCCACCGACGGCAGCGCCGAGATCCTGGCCGAGTACGCGGCGCGCGACCCCCGCGTGACGGTGCTCACGGTCGAGCGCAACGGCGGCCAGGGCCCGGCCCGCAACCGCGGCCTGGAGATCGCCACCGGCGACTACGTCTGGTTCGTCGACAGCGACGACTGGCTGGCCGAGGGCATCGTGCCGGCGGTCGCCGCCCGGATCGCGCACCTCGACCCCGACGTCGTCATCGTCGACCACGTCCGGGAGCACTGGGACGGCAGGAGCGAGCGCCCCGAGAACGTGTTCACCGGTGCGCCCCAGGTCTTCGCGCTGCACGAGTGGCCGGCCGCGATCGACATCCTGCACACACCGTGGAACAAGATCGTCCGGCGTTCGCTGCTGCTGGCCACCGGCTTTCAGTTCCGCACCGGCTGGTACGAGGACGTCCCGTTCACCTACCGGGTGCTGCTGGCCGCCCAGCGGATCACGATCCTCGACCGGATCGGCGTGCACTACCGGCAGCGGCGGGTCGGCGCGGCCACCCGCACCGTCGGCGACGGGCATTTCGCGATCTTCGCGAACTGGGCCGAGGTCTTCGACACCTTCGACGACACCCGGCCGGGCGCCGAGCTACTGCGTGGGCTGCTGTTCCGCCGGATGGTGTGGCACCTGCTGATCGTCCGCGGCAACGAAGACCGGCTGCCCGATGAGCTGCGGGCCCGGTTCTTCACCGAGATGACCGCCCAGTACCACCGCTACCTGCCGCCCAACGGCTATCCGGTGCCCGGCGGCCTGGCCGGAATCAAGCACCGGCTGGTGGCGGGCGGCCGGCAGCGCACGTTCCAACTGCTTCGCGCGGGCTTCAAGGGTGCGCAGGACGCCAAGGCGACCGGCCGCGTCGCGTTGCGCACCGCCCGGCAGGGCAAGCGGGCCGCCCGGCTCGGCCGCTCCGCCGCGCTGCGCGCCTACTACCGCTCCGAACTGCGCCGGCCCCGGGATCCGCACCTCGCCCTGTTCGCCGCCTACTGGTACCGCGGCTACGCCTGCAACCCGGCGGCGATCTACGAGAAGGCCAAAGAGCTGGCCCCGGGCGTACGCGGAGTCTGGGTCGTCCGTCGCGACAAGGCCGGCTCGATGCCGGAGGGTGTGCCCTACGTGGTGGCCGGCACCCGGCCCTACTTCCAGGCTCTGGCCCGCGCGACCTACCTGGTCAACAACGTCAACTGGCCCAACTACGTGGTCAAGCGTCCCGGCAGCACGCACGTGATGACCCACCACGGCACGCCGCTCAAGGTGATGGGCCTCGACCAGCGCGACTTCCCGGGCGGGGTGCAGGACCCGGACTTCGTCGGCCAGATGCGCCGGGCCGACCGGTGGGACTGGAGCATCACGGCCAACGCGTTCACCACACAGATGTGGGAGCGGGCCTACCCGTGCCGCTACCGGACGCTGGAGACCGGCTATCCCCGCAACGACCGGCTGGCGCTGGCCACCCCCGACGACGTGGCCGAGGTGCGGGCCAGGCTGGGGATCGAACCGGGCCAGCGGGTGGTGCTCTACGCCTCGACCCACCGCGAGCACCTGCCCGGCTATCACCCGCCGTTCGACCCGGCCCGGTTGCTGGAGGCCGCCGGCCCCGACTCGGTGCTGCTGATGCGCAGCCACTACTTTCTCGACCGCGCCGGCGCGGGGCCGGATCCGGTGGACCTGCCCTCGGTGCGCGACGTGTCGGCCTACCCGTCGGTCGAAGACCTCTACCTGGCCGCCGACGTGCTGGTCACCGACTACTCGTCGGTGATGTTCGACTACGCGGTGCTCGACCGGCCGATCGTGATCTACGCGCCCGACTGGGACGCCTACCGGATGGTCCGGGGCGTCTACTTCGACATCGTGGCGGAACCGCCGGGTGCGGTCGCGCTGACCTTCGACGACCTGCTCGACGCCTTCCGCACGGGCGCGGTCGACAACGACGCGGCGACCAAGGCCCGCGCCGAGTTCCGGCAGCGGTTCACCAGCCTCGAAGACGGCCACGCCGCCGAGCGCGTGGTCAAGACGATCTTTCCGGGCTGACGCCGTGCTGTCGGTCGTGGTTCCGGTGCACAACGTCCTCCGCTATTTGGACATTTGCCTCGAATCACTGGCTGGGCAGACCTACCGCGATCTCGACGTGGTGCTGGTCGACGACGGCTCGACGGACGGCAGCGGTGCGGTAGCGGCGGCGTGGGTGGCCCGGGATCCGCGGTTCCGGTTGGTCAGCCAGGCCAACGCCGGCCTGGGCGCGGCCCGCAATGCCGGCGCTGCCGTGGCGCGCGGTGAGTATCTCGCCTTCGTCGACGCCGATGACGTGCTGCCGTCGTACGCCTTCGAGGTGTTGGTCGGCGCTCTGGAGAAGACCGGGTCGGACTTCGCGACCGGTGACGTGCGGCTGCTGACCGACGGTGTGCTGACCCCGTCGCCGCTGCACCGGGGCACGCACCGGGAGACCCGGCTCGCCGTCGACCCGCGCACCGCTCGCTACCTGGTCTACGACCGCCTGGCCTGCAACAAGGTCTGGCGGCGGTCGTTCTGGGGCGAGACCCGTTTTCCTGAGGGCGTGCACTACGAGGACATCCCGGTGACCGTGCCGCTCTACGGTCGGGCACGGGCGGTCGACGTGGTCGGTCTGCCGGTCTACTACTGGCGGCAACGCCCGCCCGGCGACCCGTCGATCAGCCAGCGCCTGGCCGAGCAACGCAACCTGGAAGACCGCTTCGCGGCGGTGAGCACGGCCCGCCGCGAACTGCCGCCCGACCTGGCGACCTGGTACGCGGAGACCGCCCTGCAGAGCGACCTGCGCTTGGTGCTGGAGGTGCTGCCCGACGTCGACGAGGCCTACCGGGCCCGCTTCCGCAAGCTGGCGTCGGCCTTCGTGGCCGACATCGACCCCGGGGTCCTTGACCGCCTGCCGGGCCGGTTGGCGACCGCCTGGCGCCTGGCGCTGGGCGACGACCTCGACCGGCTGGTCGCCCTGGTCCGCGACGTCCACGCGAGCGGCCTGGCCGGGATGGCCGCCTGGCGCGACCCGGCGCACCCGGTCTCGGTGACCGAGGTGCGCTGGTCCGGCGACGACCGGCTGCGGCTGCGAGTCGCCGGCGCCCGGAGCCCGCTCTCCATGCTGTGGCTACACCAGGGCGGCGCGCCGCACCGGGTGGTCGCGACCGCGGTGTCCGGCACTGCCTCGCTGCACGCGTCACGCCTGGCCCCGGGGGAGTGGACGGTCAACATCGCCCCGCCCCGCATGTTGGTTCGCGTCACCGACCCGCCCCCGCCGTTGCCGTCCCGCTGGATCGACCCGGCGACCCGGGTGACACCGCTGGCCCGCGGCGGCGTGCTGCGCCTGCTGGTGGACCGTCCGACCGTTTACGCCACCGTGGCCCGGCAGGACGGCACGGACCTGTGCGTCGAGGGCGTCGGTCGCCTGGAGCCGGACGTGCTCCTACACCTGGAACTCGCACCGGGCATCCCGTCCCGCTCCTACCCGGTGGTGCCCGCGGGCGACCGGTGGTCGGTGCGGCTCCCGCTCGCCGACCTGGCCGCTCCACCTCTCGCGCTCCCGGCCGAGCCGCCGGCGGTCTGGCGGGCGGCCCTCGGCGCGTCGTCCGACCCGCTCCTCGGCGGCCCCGACTTCACCGGAGCCGTGATCGGCGCCGTGGTGGTCGCCGCCGACGCACGCGGCGTCCTGACCATCACCTGATCCCTGCGCGTGTGCAGCCCTCCCGGACCGCTGGGCCGGTCGGCGTGCCCACCGGGTCCTGCTCACGGCGCGCCGCCGGCGCCGGGCGTGTCGCGGCCGGACGGGGACCGCTCGTTCCGGCATACATGTTTTGGCATGTAGCCACATGCCAAAACATGTGCGTCCCGACGGCCTACCCCGATCCCTTGCTCTGCACCCCTGTAGGAAGCGCCGCCGCGCCGGAGGCGCTTCCTACAGGGGTGCAGAGCAAAGCGGGTAGAACCCGGACCCAGCCTGCGGGGAAAAATGGCATAGGGGGACCGGCTACCCGCTTTTCGGCGGGAGTGATCCGGCCGCGGATCAGCTTGTGCTCTTGCCCTTGCGGGCGCGGAGCTTGCGGCTGGCGGCGTCGGCGTAGCGGCGGGCGACGAACTTCGTCGCGACCGCCAGGGACCGCGCGCCGCCGACCGGGATCGTCTCGACGCCGGAGTAGCTGGCCTTCTTGCTCTTCGCCGGCTTGGACACCAGGCGTGGGCGCGGCGAGACCAGGTCGCTCTCCGGCAGTTCGCCAAGGTCGGTGATCGCGAAGTCGGTGCCGCTGACCCAGCGTTCGCCGGCTACGGCCAGGACCGCCTTCTCCCAGGTCTCGTCCGCGCGGCGGACCCGGGCGGCCCGGCTCAGCGCCGACGTGCGCCAGAGCTCGACGGCCGCGTCCGGGGAGCTGACGCCCGGCGGGAGCACGCGGACCAGGCCGACCTGCCACTCGTCGGCCACGCCGACCAGGCGGCGGACCGTGTTGGCGTCCACGCCGCAGGTGACCGGGACGCGCAGCAGGTAGGGCGACGGGTAGACCGACTCCGGCACCGCGTTGACCAGGGCCACCCGCGGGTCCGAGCGGTAGGTCGCCTCGATCAGGCGGCGGTCGAGCAGCGGGTCGTTGAGGACCGACATGCGCTGCTGGGTGATCGCCGACCAGTCGGCGACGAGCAGCACCCGCAGGTCGGTCTGGTCGCTGGCCAGCAGGCGGTCGACGCAGGTGCGGACCAGCTCGAAGCTGCCGTCGGCCGGGACGACCGCGGTGACCAGGGGAACCTTCCAGGTGCGGTTGCCGGCCGGGCGGAGCCAGCGCGGGTGGGGCATCAGGTCGGCCAGGAACGGGTGGTTGTAGCGGCGTAGCTGCTCGCCGCGCTGCATCATGTTGGTGGGGCCCATGTGCCAGCTGCCGGCCTTCGGCTCGGGCACGAAAGCCGCGCCGGCCTGGGTCAGGCGGAAGCCGAACTCCGTGTCTTCGCCCAGCCGCAGGCTGGTGTCGAGGCCGCCGGTCTCCTCGTAGAGGCGGCGGGTCAGGGCCGCGGTCGCGCCGACGTGGGCGCGGAAGTTGAGGTGGTCGCCGGCGCGGAGCTGGTCGGTGTCGTCGATGATCTTCTCGACGTAGTCGTGCGGGTCGGTCTCGTCCCACTCGAAGAGGGTGTTGATCGTGCCCGCGGCGCACCGCTCGGAGACCTCTTCCGGGGTCGACCAGCCGGTGCCGACGAAGCGCTTGTGGCCGAGCGTGACCACCTCGTCGGTGACGTGGTGCCAGCGCGCCTGGGCCTCGACGTGCTCGGGGTAGACGACCATGTCGGCGTCGAGCCAGTGGATGATCTCACCGGTGCTGTTGGTGGCGCCGACGTGCAGGGCGTTGGAGCGGCCCCAGCCCGAGGAGTGGTCGGCGACCCGGACGATCCGGCAATTGCCGGGGCGGATCTTCGGCAGCTCGATCGGCGGGTCGCTGGTGTCGTCGGCGATGACGACCTCGAGGAGCTCGGCCGGGTAGGTCTGGTGCGCCAGCGAGGCCAGTGTCAGGTTGAGTGACTCCTGGCAGTTGTATGCCGGGATCACGACGGACACGGTGCGGGTCGGCGTCCAGCGGCCGATCTCTGGCGGCTGCAGGACGCTCCAGTCGTTGCGGAAGATCCGCACCGGCTCGGCTGCGTCGTTCGGGATCGGCACGGTCGAGAGTGTATCCAGCGAAATTCCGACTCGCGCGGGCGCTACGTTTATAGCGCCGGCCGGCGGGCGCCGGTCCGGGGGAGACGGGAGCTTTGGCGTGTCGGTGGAGCAGGATCCCATACGCATCCACCGCTGGCGGATCTATTCGGGTCCACGGGCCGAGCGCCGCCGGATCTGGCCCGCCCACATGTTCCGGGCGCCACTGAGCGTGATCGAGTCGCCGCAGAGCCCCGCGGGGCCGCTCGGCGCCAACACCTGGGTCACCTCGATGTGCGTCAGCGTCGCTTCGCTGGCCGACCTGCGCGCGCTGCTCGACCACCCGGCCGCGATCACCATGGTCCGCAAACTCACCGTGTACGTCGAGAACTGGCACATCCCGCAGAGCAGCTGGTCCGGCCGGCTGGGCCCGATCCCGCACCTGCTGCGGCACCGCACCGAGATGCCGTCGAGCAACCACGGCCGGGCCGCCGTCTCGCTGGAGGTGCGCTGGTCGGTCCCGCTGCGCAAGCTGATCATGGCGGTGCTGCCGATCTTCACGTCGGTCCGCCCGCTGCCCCGCCCGGCCAGTGCCGACATCACCGTGCAAGACGTGGCACCGCCATGGGTGGGCTCGGCCGTCAACGTGGCCGTGGTCGCCGGCGGCCTGCCCACCAACGCCGACATCCGCCCGCACGACCTGGTGCTCAGCGCCGACGGCGAGCCGCTGCCGGCGGTCGTCGACGACGGCGAGGAGCCGCCGGCGGCGGCCCAGGTCTACGGCACGGTGATCCAGGCGGGCGCGGCCGGTGCGGCCGGGAGTGTCATGGTCGACGTCGAAGACTCGGCCTGCATCCGCCGCTACGGCCCGTTCGGCCCTGGCGCCGCCCGCGCCGAACTCGTCTTCGACGAAGACACCTGGCGGATCAACGGTGCCGACGGCAACCTGGTCACCGGCCGGCTCGACGCCAACCGGTTGCCCGAGGAAGCGGTCGACGCGCTGGCCGGGATCGGCCTGGTGCACTGCGCCAAGGCGCCCTGCGTGCACCCGACCCAGGAGGCGGCGGTGCTGGTGCGGCTGGCCGCGGCCGGCGTGCTGCTGCACGCGCCCGACCTGATGCCGCCGGTCGCCGCCCACCTGGCCGACGAGTTGCGCCCGCTGGTCGTCGACGACCTGCCGCACCTGGCCGACGGAGACTTCGAGTGGGAGGTGCGTGCCGTCCGCCAGCGCCGAGCGGCGCTGCGCCAGCACGCCACCGCGTTCGCGCTGCCCCGGCTGGCCGGCAAGACCTTCCCGGCGCTGGTCGCACCGCCGCCGGTCAGCGTGCTGCTGGTCACCCGTCGCTTGGAGCACGTCGCCGATGCGATGGAAGCGATCGAGCGGCAGACCTACCCCGACCTGGAGATCGTGCTCTGCCTGCACGGCGTGCTGCCGTCGGCCGAGGTGCTCGACCGGGTCGCCCGCTCCAGCCGGCCGGTCGAGTTGGTCACGATCGCGCCCGAGGAGCGGTTCGGTTTCGGCGAGGCGATCGGCCGGGCCACCGCCCGGGCGCGTGGCAGCCTGATCACCAAGTTCGACGACGACGACACCTACGGCCCCGAACACGTCTGGGACCTGGTGCTGGCCCGGCTGGTCTCCGGCGCGACGCTGGTCGGCAAGTCGGCCGAGTTCGTGCACCTGCACGCCCTCGACACCACCGTGCGGCGCGACGCCGGGCGCAGCGAGGTCTACGCCCGGGTGGTGGCCGGCGGCACGATGCTGATCAGCCGGGGCGACCTGGAGGAGATCGGCGGCTGGCGACCGGTGCCGCGGTCGATCGACCGGGGCCTGATCGAGCGGGTGGCCCGGGGTGGCGGCCTGATCTACCGGACCCACCCGCTGGGCTACGTCTACCACCGCCGGGCTGGCGGGCACACCTGGGACCCGGGCCTCGAATACTTCCTGCGCGAGAGCGGCGCACAGTGGCCGGGCGTGCCGCGGCACAGCGAGTTCGGCACGCTGCCGGCGACCGCCCACCCGCTCCCGGCCGACCCGGCGCCCGCCGGTCCGGTGCCCGACGCCCGCTTGGTGGGTCGCTCCGCGGGGTAAGAACCCCCGCATGGCAACCAAGGTCGCGGTCGTCGCGCATCAACGCAAGAGCCTGGGTGGCGGCTTACGGGAGCTGCGGCGCCGGCTCGCCGACGCCGGCGTGATCGATCCACTGTGGTACGAGGTGCCCAAGAGCCGCAAGGCGCCCAAGAAGGTGCGCAAGGCGCTCAAGGCCGGCGCCGAGCTGATCCTGGTCTGGGGCGGCGACGGGATGGTGCAGCGGACTGTCGACGCGGTGGCCCGGGCCGAGGCCGACGGCGTCGCGCTGGCCATCCTCCCGGCCGGCACGGCCAACCTGCTGGCCACCAACCTGGGCATCCCCGAAGACCTGGGCGAGGCCGTCGAGATCGCGCTGCACGGCCGGCGCCGGGCGCTCGACCTCGGGCGGATCAACGGCGAGCACTTCGCGGTGATGGCCGGCGCCGGCTTCGACGGCGAACTGATCCGCGAAGCCGACGGCGGGATGAAGGACCGGCTGGGCCGGCTGGCGTACGCCTGGACCGGCGCCCGCCACGTCCGCGACGGTGCCGTGCCGATGAGGGTCGAGGTCGACGGGGAGCAGTGGTACGCCGGAGCGGCCAGTTGCGTGCTGTTCGGCAACGTCGGCACCATCACCGGCGGCATCCGGGCGTTCGACGACGCCGACCCGCACGACGGCCGCATCGAGGTCGGCGTGGCCACCGCCGAGGGCGCGCTGGAATGGGCGCGCACCCTCGGCCGGATGGCCACCGGCCGCTCCGAGGGCTCACCGTTCATCAAGATGACCGCGGGCCGGGCCGTGAAGGTCAAGCTGGCCGAACCGCTGACCTACGAGATCGACGGCGGCGCCCGGAGCGCCGCGACGAAGCTCAAGGCCCGCGCCGTGCCGGGTGCCGTGACCGTCTGCCTGCCGAACTCCTAACCCAGGGCCGGCTCGGTGAACGTCGCCGGTGGCACCGGGTCGTCGGCCGGGCAGGCACCACGCGAGACGTAGCGCTCGATGAACACGTCGACCGCCCGCCGCACCCGCCGGCCGGCGCCGCGCCGGTCGAGCGCCGAGGCGGCCGCCGCGAAGCAGGTCAGCGCGGCCGCGCCGAGTTGCGGGTCGGCCAGCCCGTCGCGGGCCGCGGCGAGCCAGTCGCGGTGCCGGCGCAACGGCGAGCGCAGGTGCTCGGTCGCCGCCGCGGCGGCGTCGGCCGCGATCGGGTCGTCGAGCAGCGCGGTCACCACGGCCAGCGGCACCACCCAGCCGTCGCCGGGCTGCTGGTCGATCATCCGGAACTCCAGGTAGCCGCGCGGGCGTACCGGCGGGACCAGGGTGCCCAGGTGGCGTTCCAGGTCCTCGAGGGTGGCCGGGCGCGGGCCGTGGCCGCGCAGCCAGGAGCGCATCGTCAGCCCGGTGGGCACCTGCCAGGGCGCCGGCTCGGGCTCGGCGATCATCGTGACGTTGGCGCGCAGCGCGTAGCGGGCCCAGTCGGCGCGCGGCTCGCCGGTGCGCCGGGGCGCGCGGGTGCGTGTCGCGTCGGTGCCGAACCGCAGCGCCTGGCGGTAGGAGACCCACCGGGTGCCGCGGATCCGCCGCGGCGAGTTGGCGAACGCGGCCAGCAGCACCGGGCCGATCGCGTCGGCCAGCCACCAGCGCATCCGGTAGCCGCTCCAGCCGTCGGACTCGTCGCCGGAGTCCAGGCAGACCTGGACGGAGGCCGAGTTGCACATCACGGCCAGGCCCTTGCCGCCCGCTCGCGCGTGGAAGTCGGCCAGCGCCAGGTAGCGCGGGTGAGTGGTGATCAGCTCGGGCCGGCGGTGCGCGTCGAAGCCGGTGCCGTCGAGCAGCAGCCCGTCGGCGGCCAGGGCCGCCCGGGTCAGGGCCAGGTCGGCCCGGGTCGCCTCGACACAGTCCGACAGGGACGCACCGACCGCGGAGGAGATCTCCAGTTGCCCGCCGGGCTCGACGGTGATCCGGCCGCCCCCGGGCAGCGGATCGGACAGGCCGCTGGTCGCCTCGACCAGCCGGGCGATCGACGGGCGCGCCAGCGGCGCGCGCGGATCGCGCACGGGGTATTCGAGCTCGACACCGACCCGGCCAACCGGGCCGACCCGGAATCCCGCGGCTGCGACGTAGGTCTCCGCCGCGCGCTCCGTGAGGACGGCGATCTCGTCCACGGCGCCTCCGATGAGTGCGGTTGTCTGCCGCCGTCGGCGGGAGTGCCGGCGGCGCCGATGGGGTGGGGTGTGTGCCGTCCGGCGTAAAGCCCGGTCGGAGTGACTCCATTAGCGGTCCCGCGAGCCTCCTTGTCCAGCGGAACCGGCCAACTCGAAATGAACCTTCGATTGACCACACGTTCGGCTGACGGCCGCGGTTGCCGGCACTACTTTCACGTTTTCCCGTACGCTTTCTTAAGCGCTCCTTACGTCACCGAAAGTCGTTGCTGCGTAACGCATTCCGGGTCTGAGGAAGGCCCATCCGATCCTTGCGAAGAATAGGTCCGGATCGGTTAAGCTGGCTCCGGCTTCCGCCGGATCATCCCCCCGGTGACACCGGCGCCGCTGCTGCCTAATCGTCGAGAGACGAGCCGGGGACCCGAGTTCCTGGGGTGAGTCCGCGAATGCGGTAGGGGTTGTTCCGCCCCGAACCCGACAGCTAACCCGGTAGGCGGCCCTACCGAAGGAACGTGAATGACGCGCAAAGGACGTCCGCGCGCTCTTGCCCGGCGCGCCGGCCTGGTCGGGATCGTCACGCTGTTGGTGGGCCTTGCCCTCACCCCGGCGGCGGTCGCCGCACCCAACCCAACCCCCGCACCGCCGGTCGAGGGCGGAAAGAACGAACTGCTCGACGACGTGATCGAGCGCACCAGCCGGGCCTTCGTCGACGCCAAGAACGCGGTGGCCGACTCGCGCAAGAAGCAGGACGCGCTGAGCAAGGAACTCGCCCGGCTGCAGGTCCGCACCGCGGCGCTGACGCCGCAGGCCACCGAGATCGCCCGGCACAGCTACATCAACGGCCGGATCGGGCCGGCGCTGATGCTGCTCAACAGCCGCAGCCCCAACGCCTTCCTGGCCCGGGCCGAGACGCTCGACATGCTGTCGGCCTACGACAACGGGCGGCTCGCCGACCTGGCCGAAGCGACACAGCAGGCCCAGGCGGCCAAGAGCCAACTCGACCTGGAGGTCAAGCGCGAGGCCGCACAGGAAGCGGTGATGGCGAAGCAGAAGTCGGAAGTGGAGAAGGCGTTCACGTTGGCCGGCGGCAAGACCGTCAACGGCAACGTCTACGTCAACCAGCCGGTGGCCCGGCAATCGCCGCGGGCGGCCGACGGTTCCTTCCCGGCGCAGTCGTGCAGCGTCGACGACCCGACGACCAACGGGTGCATCACGCCGCGGATGCTCTTCGCCCTCAAGGAGACCCAGCGGGTGGGCTACAAGCGGTTCGTCTCGTGTCACCGCGACGGCGGCCCCTTCGAGCATCCGAAGGGGCGCGCCTGCGATTTCTCGGTCTTCAAGACCAACGACTTCGGCAGCGGTGACGCACAGGGCGACGCCAGGTTCTACGGCAACAACCTGGCGTCGTTCCTGGTCAAGAACGCCGACAAGCTCGGCATTCTCTATGTGATCTGGTATCGACAGGTCTGGCTACCGTCGACGGGGACGTGGAAGTCATACAGCGGCCAACACGGCGACCCGTCGAGTGACCACACCAACCACGTCCACCTCTCGGTCCTCTAGCTAGCGCCGCCGGGTGTCGGGTGCCGGCCGGCGGGCCGGCGCCCGACCCGCGGGCTGGCGGGGCTGCCGCCGGTGCGGCTCGAGCGGCGGGATCGGCATCCGCACCTCTTTCTCGGTCGTCACCGTGACCGCCTCACCGTGGTGGCTGAAGTCGAGGCTCGCGTCGGCCGCGCCGTTGCGCAGCGAGTAGATCGCCTCGTGCTGGCGCACGTCGACCCGCAGCCGCATGCCCCGCCACATCAGCGAGAACTCCAGCCGGCTGATCCGGGCCGGCAGCCGCGGCAGGAACGTGAGCTGCTCCTCGTGGTCGCGCATGCCGCCGAAACCGGCCACCAGACCGAGCCACGCGCCGGCCAGGGCCGCGATGTGCAGCCCTTCCCGGGTGTTGTTGTGGATGTCGTGCAGGTCCATCAGCGCGGCTTCGCCGAGATAGTCGTGTGCCAACTCGAGGTAGCCGACCTCGGCCGCGACGACCGACTGGGTGCACGCCGACAACGACGAGTCGCGTACGGTGCGCCGCTCGTAGTAGTCGAAGTTGCGCAGCTTCTGCTCGGGCGTGAACGCGTCGCCGCACCAGTGCATGGCCAGCACCAGGTCGGCCTGCTTGACCACCTGACGGCGGTAGAGGTCGAAGTACGGGAAGTTCAGCAGCAGCGGATAGTTTTCCGGCGGCGTGTTGTCGAAGTCCCACTCCTGGTAGCGGGTGAAGCCCTCGACCTGTGGATGCACACCCAACTCGTCGTCGTACGGGATGTGCATGTTGACGGCAGCCTCGCGCCAGGCGGCGGTCTCCTCGTCGTCGACACCGAGCCGCCAGGCCCGCTCGCTGTGCCGGCTGACGCAGTCGGCCGCGGTAACCATGTTCCGCTTGGCCATCAGGTTGGTGTAGATGTTGTCGTTCTTGACCGCGGTGTATTCGTCGGGGCCGGTAACCCCGTCGATGTGGAACTTGCCGTGCCGGTCGTGGTGGCCGAGCGAGTGCCAGAGCCGGGCCGTCTCGACCAGGAGCTCCAGCCCTATCTCCCGCTCGAAGTCGACGTCGCCGGTGGCCTGCACGTAGCGCCGGACGGCGTCGGCGATGCCGGCGTTGACGTGGAAGCCCGCGGTGCCGGCCGGCCAGTAGCCGGAGCACTCCTGGCCGCGGATGGTGCGCCAGGGGAAGGCGGCGCCCCGCAGCCCGAGCTGTTTGGCCCGGTCGCGGGCCATCTCCAGGGTGGCGTGCCGCCAGCGAAGCGCGTGCGCCACCGCCACCGGCTGGGTGTAGGTGAGCACCGGCAGCGCGAACATCTCGGTGTCCCAGAAGACGTGGCCGTCGTAGCCGGGACCGGTCAGGCCCTTGGCCGCGATCGGCCGCAGCTCGGCCCGGGCGCCGGCCTGTAGTACGTGGAACAGCCCGAACCGGACCGCCTGCTGCACCTCCTGGTCGCCCTCGACCTGCACGTCGGCGGCGTCCCAGAAAGTGTCGAGGTATTCCTTCTGCTCCTGGACCAGACCGTCCCAGCCGGAGAACTCGGCGGCGGCCAGCGCGGCGCTGACCTGGTCGCGGATCGCGGGTAGCGACCGCCGGCTGGACCAGCCGTAGGCCAGCAGCTTGACCACGACCAGCTTCTCGCCTGGCTTGAGTACGCAGGCGATCGTGGTGCGGGCCCAGTCGTCGTGCGCCTCGGTGCTGATGTTGGTCTTGGCCGGCCCGTCGATCTCGTGCTGCATCGCCGCGCCGACCCGCAGCCCGCTGCGCTTGGTCTTGTGGATCAGCAGGCCGCGGGTCTTGTCGGTGATCCGCTCCTCGATCTGCAGCGGCTTCTCCAGCACGGCGGCGACCCGGGGGTCGCGGCTCTGCCCGGGCAGCTCCTCGTTGGCGACCAGCTCCGACTGCACGATCAGCCGCAGCGGCTCGTCGACCGCCTCGACCTCGTAGCGGATAGCGGCGATCGAGCGCTGGGTGAACGAGACCAGCCGGGTGCTGCGCACCTTGACCGCGCGGCCGGCGGGCGAGCGCCAGTGCACCGAGCGGTCGAGCGTGCCGGCGCGCAGGTCGAGCACCCGGGTGTGTGCCTCGAGTGCGCCGTACCGCACGTCGAAGGGCTCGTCGTCGACCAGCAGCCGGATCGGCTTGCCGTTGGTCACGTTGACGACCGTCTGCCCCGACTCGGGGAAGCCGTAACCGGCCTCGGCGTAAGGCAGCGGGCGCAGCTCGTAGAACGAGTTCAGGTAGGTGCCCGGCAGCCCGTGCGGCTCGCCCTCGTCGAGGTTGCCGCGCATGCCGATGTGTCCGTTGCCGAGCGCGAACACCGACTCGGCCTGCGCCAGCACGTCGACGTCGAGGCGGGTCTCCCGCACGTGCCAGGCCTCGACGGGATAGGCCCGTTCGCGGATCATGCCTTGCCCTCCAGCAGCTCGGACAGGTCGCGCACGACGATGTCGGCGCCGTGTGTCTTCAGGTCGGCGCCATGGCTGCCACCCACCCGGTCAACGCCGATCGTGATGCCGAAGTTGCCGGCTCGGCCGGCCGCCACTCCGGCGAGTGCGTCTTCGAAGACGGCCGCGTCGGCGGGTGCGACGCCGAGCATCTCGGCGCCGCGCAGGAAGGTGTCCGGCGCGGGCTTGCCCGGCAGCTTCTCGGCCCGCGCGACGTTGCCGTCGACCCGGGCGTCGAGCCACTCGCCGAGCCCCGTGATCTTCAGGATGTCGGGGGTGTTGGCGCTGGCCGAGACCACCGCGGTCTTGAGGCCGGCGGCCCGCGCCGCGCGCAGGTAGGCGACCGAGCCGTCGTAGACCTGGACGCCGTCTTCGCGGATGCGGCGGAGCAGGATGACGTTCTTGCGGTTGCCGACACCGTTGATGGTGTCGGCGTCGGGCGGATCATCGGGCTGCCCTTCGGGAAGCGTGATGCCGCGCGACCCGAGAAAGGTGCGCACTCCGTCGGCCCGGGTCCGGCCGTCGACATATTTGGGATAGTCGGAATGCGGGTCGAAAGCCGTGAACGGCTCGCCGGTAAGAGCACTGCGCCGGCGGAGGAATTCGTCGAAAGTCTCGGTCCATGCCGCGTTGTGAACGGTCGCGGTCTGGGTGAGCACGCCGTCCATATCGAACAGGCAGGCGGTCACATGATCGGGTAGCCCCAGCACGGGTCAAATCTAGTCGAACCTACCTAGTGGTGCTCGTGTGCGCCCACCCCGGAAATGCGGCCCGCCGACTGCCCCGGCTCGACCACGACGAACTGCCCCATCATCCCGTCGTCCTCGTGCATCAGAAGGTGACAGTGATACATGTAGGGCATATCCGGGTCGGCGTAGTCGGCGAACTTCATGATCAATCGCGCCTCGGTCTTCGGCGGCAGGAACACCGTGTCCTTCCAGCCGGAAAGCTCCGCCGGCGGCGCGGCGCCGCCGAGCGACAACACCTGAAACCGCACATCGTGTACGTGGAAGTTGTGCCGCTGCCCGTCGGTGTTGCGGACCGTCCAGATCTCGGTGCTGCCCAGCGTGACGACCGTGTCGATCCGGTCCATGTCCATCCCGTCGCCGTTGATATCGGTGCCGTTGAGGCGGAAGTCGCGGGTGGTCACCGCGGTGGCGGGATCGAGCCGGGGCAGCCCGCCGAACTCCGCCGGCAGCTTCGCGCTCGGGCGCAGGGTCGCCGCCGCCCGCAGTTCGAGCACGTCGAACTGGTCGCGGCCGGTGTCGAACGACCTCGCGGCGCCGATCTCCGGCGGGAAGCTGCGCAACACCACCCGCTCGCCGGCGCGTACCGGCACGACGATCTCGGCGCGCTCGCCGGGGGAGAGCCGGATCCGGCTCAGCGTGACCGGCGCCGCGAGAAGGCCGCCGTCGGTGGCGACCAGGTTGACGGGCCGCTCGTCGGCGAGGCCGAACGCGTACACCCGGGAGACCGAGGCGTTGAGCAGGCGCAGCCGGACCCGCTCGGTCACCACCTTCAGGTAGGGCGCGTAGGTGCCGTTGACCAGCAGCAGGTCCCCGGTGTTCTTGTTCTTGATCTGTCCATCGTGGAGGTCTTTGTCCTGCACGATGACCGGGATGTCGTCGACACCGTAGTCGTGCGGCAGGGCGCGCTGCGCCGGGCCGTCGTCGTCGAGGATGAACATGCCGGCCAAACCCTGGTTGACGTGCTCGCGGGTCCGGCCGTGCGGGTGTGGGTGGTACCAGAGCGTGGCCGCCGGCTGGTCGATGGTCCAACTCGGCGACCAGGTGGCGCCGGGGCGCACCGGCTGGTGCGGGCCGCCGTCCATCCGGGCCGGCAGGTGCATACCGTGCCAGTGCACGCTGGTTTCCTCGTCGAGGTTGTTGACGACGTCGACCCGCACCCGCTCGCCGCGCCGGGCACGCAGGGTCGGCCCGAGATAGTCGCCGTTGAAGCCCCAGGTGTGCGTGGTGCCGCCGATGCCGAAGTCGCGCCGGCCAGGCTGGGCGTGCAGTGTGAAGACCCGCTGCCCGGTGCCGTCGACGGTGGCCGGTGCCAGCGGCGGGATCAGCAGCGGCCGGGCGAAGTCGACCTGACCGACGGTGTCGACCGGGCTTGCGCAGCCGGCCGCGAGTAGGAACGTTCCGCCGAGTACGCCGGTGAGCAGGCTTCTGCGCCGCATGAGATCCGCACCTCCATAGTGACGTCGTCTACATGTAGCGTGCCTTCCTATCGACGCGACGGTCCACGCTCGCGGCCCGGTTTGGGGGGCGGTTCCGGGCGACCCCTAAGGAGTCGTTCCGGTTGACATGTGATTGAGTCACACATACGTTGGGGCTATGACCGAGATCATGGAAACCAAGCTCGAGATCACCTCGTGGGACGAGAAGCCCTACCGCGAGTTCGACGACGGCCGCAAGTTCTCCAGGGCCGAGGTCACGCTCGCCGGCACCGGCGACGGCCTGACCAGCGGCGCGTTCGAGTCGTTGCTCTACTACCGGGCCGACGGCACCAGCGACTACGTGTCCAACATGGAGATCACCGGGACGCTCGGCGGTCGGTCCGGCAGCTTCGTGCTCCAAGGCGCGGGCAGTTATGACGGCACGACCGCGCGGATCACCACCACGGTCGTGCCGGGCTCCGGCACCGGCGAACTCGCCGGCATCACGGGCTCGGCGGAGAGCGTCTCGACCCACGCCGATTACCCGCACATGCCGCTGACCCTGCGCTACGAGTTGGCGTGAGCGACGACGCCCTCGACCACCAGGCCAACCTGCTCGGCGCGGTCTCCCTCGCGCTGACCGACGCGGCCGCCGGCGCGGTCGCGGCCGCGAGCGACGGCACCGCGGCGGTGGCCGGCAACCCGACCGCGGCCGCGGCGCTGTCGGCGCTGCTGCACTTCCTGCACCGGCCGTCGATCGACCAACTCCGCCGGGTGCTCGGCCTGACCCCGTCCGGCACGGTCCGGCTGGTCGACCGGCTGGCCGAGGCGGGCCTGGTCACCCGGGGCCCGGGCGGCGACGGGCGGTCGCGCTCGGTGGCGCTCACCCCGGCCGGCCGGGCCGCCGCCGAACGCCTGTCGGCGGCCCGGGCGGCGACGCTGCGGTCTGCGCTGGCCGGCCTCTCGCCGGCCGAGCGATCCACACTGGACGGACTGGTCGGCAAGGTGATGGCCGGCATCGTCGCCGAGAAAGACGGCGGCGCCTGGCTGTGCCGGCTCTGCGACCTGGCCGCCTGCGGCCGCGACGAGGGCCATTGCCCGACGGCCAATGCGGCGGCGGCGAAGTATGGCGCCGCCGCCGTGGCCCGTCGCTAGAGACCCGCGATGGTGCGGAAGATCTCCGCGTAGAAGTTGCCCTCGATCTCGCGGAACAGCGCGAACGAGGAGTCGGGGTTGCCGAAGAAGGGCCGCAGGGTCCACGCCAGTTGGGTGCCGACGAAGCCGAACAGCAGGATCCAGACGTAGAGCAGCGTCATGCTCGCCGGCCGTTCGGTGGCCACACCGGCGGGCATTTTCGCGTAGCGACCCGCGATCGGGTCCCAGACCCGCTCGCCGGGTCGTGCGCCCGCCACCAGAACCGGGTGAGCCGGGGCCGCCGCCGGCACCGCGGCACCGTCGCCGTTGGCGGTCGGTGCGCCGACCGCGGCCGGCACCTTCTCCTCCTCGTTGACGGGGGCCGGCGAGATCGGGGCGGCTTCGGCCACGAGCGCCGGCTCGGTGCGCGCCGGGCTCAGCAGGCCGCGCTCGTGCAGCACCCGCATGCCGCCGGTCAGGAAGCGCAGCCCGACCAGCGCCGACAGCGCCAGGATGGAGACGTTGAGCAGCTTGAAGAAGCCGTAGTCGGGCGCGGTGATCAGGAAGAACAGGCTGATCGGCGCGAACGCCACCGCGAGCATCGCGGTCACCGTGATGGCGACCATCACCAGCGAGACCGACTGCTTCATCGAGAGCCGGGCGCCGAAGACCAGGTTGAACAGGTAGAGCGTGGGCAGGCAGATGGCCAAGGTGACCAGGAACAGCAGCGGCAGCTTGATCGCCGAGGTGAGCGCCATCAGGCCGCTGTTGAAGAAGCCGAGCACCGCGCCGTAGAGCGCCAGCGCGACGGCCGAACTGGCGAGCATCTGCCCGGTCAGTCGGTTGAGATCGCGCTCCTCGACGATCTGCTGCCAGATGCTGCCTCGGTCGCGCAGGATCCGTTCAATGATCAGCAGGCCGGGGCCGTTTGCCGACACGGTGCCATCCTCTCTGGACTCAGGTGCCGACAGACGCTAGGGCACGGCCCCGGTCAGCGCCACCCCACATCGATTCGGTCGCCGCGATCGTCGAAAAAGTGCAGGGCGTCCATGCGTACGGAGACCGACAGCGAGGTGCCCGGCTGCACGTTGGGATAGGGCGCCAGCCGCACCGCCAGTTCGGCCGGTCGGCGGTGGTGGCGGCCCGGGTCGCTGAGCACGCTGGTGCGGTTGCGCGCGGGGCCGAGTTCCTGCACCGCGGTCGCGCTGGCGGCCCGGCTGGTGAGCCGTTGCACCGCGTGCCCGATCCGGCGCAGGGGGCCGCCCTCGCTGGCCTGCTCGGTCGGTGCCTGGCCCATCTCGTCGACCACCACGGCGGTCGCGCCGATGTCGAGGAACGCCAGCGACTCGTGACCGTGGTGCTCGAGATAGCGGATCCGGCCCTGGAGCACGTCGCCCGGACTGTTGGGCGCTACCGGTGTGAGCGCCTCGGCGCGCAGCCCGACCACGATCCGCTCACCGTGGTAGTGCGCGACCGCCCGCGCCCGGATGTCTTCCCACGGCAGGTAGAGCGCCTGGTCGCCGAGGTTGAGCGTGACGTAGCGGTCGAGGTGGACGTAGACCGACGCCTCCAGCAGGTTCATCCGCGGGCTGCCCAGGAACGCGGCGACGTAGAGCGTGGCCGGGCGGCCGTAGACCTGGGTCGGCGTGCCCACGTCCTGCAGGACGCCGCGCCGCATGATCGCGACCCGGTCGGCCATGGTCAGCGCCTCGGCCTGGTCGTGTGTCACGTAGATGGTGCTGACGCCGAGCTCGCGGACCAGCCCGGAGATCTCCGCCCGCAGCTCGGCGCGCAGCCCGCTGTCGAGATTGGACAGCGGCTCGTCCATCAGGAACAGGCCGGGCCGGCGGACGATCGCCCGGCCCATCGCCACCCGCTGCCGCTGGCCGCCGGAGAGTTGGTTGGGCTTGCGGGCGAGCACGTCGCCGATGCCCAGCGCGCTCGCCACGTCGGCCACCCGCTCGCCGCGCGCCATCGGCTCGACCCGGGACAGGCGCAGCGGGAAACCGATGTTGTCGCCGACCGACATGTGTGGGTAGAGCGCGAAGTCCTGGAACACCATCGCGATCCGGCGCTCGCGCGGCGGAAGGTCGTTGGCCAGGTCGCCGTCGAGCAGGATGGCGCCGGTGGTCGGATCTTCCAGGCCGGCGACCATCCGTAGCACGGTGGACTTGCCGCACCCGGACGGACCGAGCAGCACCATGAACTCGCCGTCATTGACGTCGATGCTGACGTTGTCGACCGCGACCGTTCCGTCTGGAAAGATCTTGGTGACATCTTTGAGCGCGACGGTTGTCACCGTCTCCTCCCCAGAGTCAGTTCCCCGAGCTGTGCCGGCCGGAGGTCCTCAGAAGGCATGCCGCCGCCGCGGCATCACTTCTTCCGGTCATGACTGTGACGAGAGTTACTCGACAATCCCATCGGGTAAACGTGCCATGTTCAATGCGTGACAATCCGACTACCTGCATTGACCGTGATTGGTTTTCGGTCGACCGGGGGTAGCCGGCCGGTGTGCGGACCGTGGATACGCAATCTGGCGCGGCTCCGCTAGCCTCAGCCAGGCGTGTTATTTCAGGGCAGGGGGCCGGCGATGCGACTGACGGTGGGAGTGCTCACCTATCGCAGCGCGGCCAACCTGCCGCCGTTGCTGGCCGCGCTGCCCGCGGGCCTGGCCGGCGTCGACGACTGGCGGCTGGTCGTGGTCGACAGCGGGTCCTTCGACGACACCCTGACCGTCGCCAAGGATCTGGCGCCCGACGCGACGCTGGTGCAACTCGACAGCAACCGCGGCTTCGCGGCCGCCGCCAACGCGGTCGCCGCCGTCGACCCCGACGCCGACGCCGTGCTGCTGCTCAGCCCGACCACCCGGCTGCGGCCGGGCTGCGCCGCCGAGTTGCTGGCCGCGCTGGCCCAGCCCGGCGTCGGCATCGCGGTGCCCCGGCTGATCGGCCGCGACGGTGCCTACAAGACCTCGCTGCGCCGCCGTCCGACGCTGGGCCGGGCGGTGGCCGAGGCGGTCCTGGGCGGCAATCGGGCCAGCCGGCTCGGCCGCGGCGAGGTGATCGCCGACCCGGCCGGCTACGACGGGCGGACCCCGGCCGACTGGGCGACCGGCGCGGTGACCATGTTCAGCCGAGCCTGCCTGACCGCGACCGGGCCGTGGGACGAGAGCTTCTTCCTCTACAGCGAGGAGACCGAATACGCGCTGCGCGCGGCCGACCAGGGCTTCCGGGTGGCCTTCGTGCCCACCGCCGAGGCCGTGCACAACGGCGGCGACGCCCGCAACGTCCCCGCCCTCTGGGGCATCATGGTCGCCAACCGGGTCCGGCTGCACGCCATGCGGCACGGCCGCGGCGCCGCCACCGCGTTCTGGGCGGCGATCACCCTCGGCGAGGCGATGCGTTCGCCCGGTAACGTCAACCACCGTTACGCCACCCGCAAGCTGTTGCGGGAGCGCAAGGGATTGACCCGGGGCCAGCCCGCGATCGTCCCAGAACAACTCCGCTGACCGACCGACCCCAGCCGTCACCCTGTGGCGGAGCCGATTCGGCATTAGCGTGGAAGCATGAGTGACGTGACGGCTGGAACTGTCTCGGTGCAGCCACCGGATCCGGCCGAGGGCAGTCACGTCGAGCGCGGCATCGTCGAGCACCCCACCTCGGACGACTTCCTCCACGCACGAAACGTCCCGGTCGACGCGACGTGGTTCCAGCGGGCGGTCTTCTACGAAGTGCTGGTGCGGGCGTTCGCCGACTCCGACGGTGACGGCTCCGGCGACCTGCGCGGCCTGATCGACCGCCTCGACTATCTGGCCTGGCTGGGCGTCGACTGCCTGTGGCTGCCGCCGTTCTACGACTCGCCGCTGCGCGACGGCGGCTACGACATCCGCGACTTCTACAAGGTGCTGCCCGAGTTCGGCACTGTCGACGACTTCGTGGCCCTGCTCGACGCCGCGCACAAGCGGGGCATCCGGGTGATCACCGACCTGGTCATGAACCACACCTCCGACCAGCACCCCTGGTTCCAGGAGTCGCGCCGTGACCCCGACGGCCCATACGGCGACTTCTACGTGTGGAGCGACACCGACAGCAGATACCAGGACGCCCGGATCATCTTCGTCGACACCGAAGAGTCCAACTGGACCTTCGACCCGGTCCGCCGGCAGTTCTACTGGCACCGGTTCTTCTCACACCAGCCCGACCTCAACTACGCCAACCCGGCCGTCCAGAACGCCATGCTCGACGTCCTGCGGTTCTGGCTCGACCTGGGCATCGACGGCTTCCGCCTGGACGCGGTGCCCTACCTCTTCGAGGCCGACGGCACCAACTGCGAAAACCTGCCGGAGACACACGCCTTCCTGCGGCACTGCCGCAAGGTGATCGACGACGAGTTCCCGGGCCGGGTGCTGCTGGCCGAGGCCAACCAGTGGCCGGCCGACGTGGTCGCCTACTTCGGCGACCCGGAGTCCGACGGCGACGAGTGCCACATGGCGTTCCACTTCCCGCTGATGCCGCGCATCTTCATGGCTGTCCGGCGCGAGTCCCGCTTCCCGATCTCCGAGATCCTGGCCAACACGCCGGCCATCCCGGCCAACTGCCAGTGGGGCATCTTCCTGCGTAACCACGACGAGCTCACGCTCGAGATGGTCACCGACGAAGAGCGCGACTACATGTACACGGAGTACGCCAAAGACCCGCGGATGAAGGCCAACATCGGGATCCGCCGGCGGCTGGCGCCGTTGCTCGACAACGACCGCAACCAGCAGGAGCTGTTCACCGCGCTCCTGCTGTCGTTGCCCGGCTCGCCGGTGCTCTACTACGGCGACGAGATCGGCATGGGCGACAACATCTGGCTGGGTGACCGCGATGGCGTACGCACGCCGATGCAGTGGACGCCCGACCGCAACGCCGGCTTCTCCACCTCGACGCCGGGCCGCATCTACTTGCCGGTCAACCAGGATCCGATCTACGGTTTCCAATCTGTGAATGTGGAGGCACAACGCGACAGCTCCACGTCGCTGCTCAACTGGACGCGGCTGATGCTCTCGGTGCGCCGCCGGCACGACTCGTTCGCCGTCGGCACGTTCCAGGAGCTCGGCGGCTCCAACCCGGCGGTGCTCGCGTTCCTGCGCCACCACGAAGACGACGTCGTGCTCTGCGTCAACAATCTGTCCCGTTTCCCGCAGCCCATCGAGCTCAATCTGCAGGCCTGGTCGGGCTACTCGCCGATCGAGCTGACCGGACGAGTCCTGTTTCCACGGATCGGCCAGCTACCCTACCTGCTGACCCTGCCCGGATACGGTTTCTACTGGTTCCAGCTCACCCCACCGTCCGAAGAGGATGATCCGGCCCGCGCTGCCGAACAGCACATGGAGGAGTCATGACTTTGCCGTATGCCGACTGGCTACCGCATCAGCGGTGGTACGCCGGACGCGGCCGCACCCTCCACAGTGTCACGCCTGTCGCGGTCACCACCCTGCGCGAGTCCCTCGACCACGTGCTGCTCGACGTCGAATACGACGACGGCGGCACCGAGCGCTATCAGCTCTACGTGGCCTGGGACGGCGAGCCGCGCCCGGAGTTCGCCGGCACCGCGACCATCGGCATCGAGGGCGACCGGGCCGGCTACGACGCGCTCTACGACGAGCCGGCCGCCCGCGCGCTGCTCGAACTGATCGACCAGGACGCGGTCGTCGGCCGGCTGCTGTTCCGCCGCGAGCCGGAGGCCAAGCTGCCGCTCGAGGCGCCGGCCCGGGTGGCCGAGGCCGAACAGAGCAACACCAGCGTGGTCTACGACCGCGCGGCGATCCTGAAGGTGTTCCGCCGGGTGGTCGCCGGCATCAACCCCGACGTCGAGCTCAACCGGGTGTTGGCCCGGGCCGGCTGCGCACACGTGGCCCAGTTGCTGGGCGCGGTGGAGAGCTCCGACGAGCGCGGCGAGCCGGTCTCGCTGGCCATGCTGACCGCCTACGCGGAAAACTCCGCCGAGGGCTGGGCGATGGCCACCACCAGCGTGCGCGACCTGTTCGGCGAGGCCGACCTGGCCGCCGACGAGGTGGGCGGCGACTTCTCCGGCGAGTCCTACCGGCTCGGCGAGGCGGTCGCCGTCGTGCACCGGATGCTGGCACAGGAACTGGGCAGCGAGATCGTCGAGTTCCCGGTCGACCGGATGCTGGCCCGTCTCGAGCGGGCCGCGGCGTTCGTGCCCGCGCTGGCACCGCACGTCGACGCCGCGGCTGAGCGGTTCCGGGCGGTCGGCGGCACCGAGATGCTCGTCCACCGGGTGCACGGCGATCTGCACCTCGGCCAGGTGCTGCGCACGCCGAAGGCCTGGCTGCTGATCGACTTCGAGGGCGAGCCCGGCCAGCCGGTCGAGGAACGCCGCCGCCCCGACTCGCCCCTGCGCGACGTCGCCGGCATGCTGCGCTCCTTCGAGTACGCGCCGCACCACCTGATCGTCGACCAGCCCGACGACGCCCAGGTCGTCTACCGGGCCCGCGAGTGGGCCGAGCTCAACCGGGGCGCGTTCTGTGACGGCTACGCCAGCGCGGCAGGCGAAGACCCGCGGTCGCGGCCCGAACTGCTCGGCGCGTTCGAGCTCGACAAGGCCATCTACGAGGCCGCCTACGAGGCCCGGTTCCGGCCGAGCTGGCTGCCCATCTCGCTGCGGTCGGTGGCCCGCCTGCTGGGCTAGCGTGGGTCGGGTGCTGGTCACGCTCGCCGTCGAGAACTACCGGTCACTGCGCCGGCTGGTGCTGCCGCTGCGCCGGCTCAACGTGGTGACCGGGGCCAACGGTGCCGGGAAGTCGAGCCTCTACCGTTCGTTGCGGCTGCTCTCGGCATCGGCCCGGGGTGGCGTGGTGGGCGCACTGGCCCGCGAGGGTGGGCTGCCGTCGACGCTGTGGGCCGGCCCCGAGACGGTCCAGCGTGGAGACCACCCGCTCCAGGGCACGGTGCGCACCAAGCGGGTGGCGCTGCGGCTGGGCTTCGCCGGCGACTCGTTCGGCTACGCCATCGACCTCGGGTTGCCGCAGGCGGTCGGGCCGACGCTGTTCGGGCTCGACCCGGAGATCAAGAGCGAATGCAGTTGGTCGGGCCCGGTGCTGCGGCCGGCGACCAAGCTGACCGAGCGGACCAACACGGCGGTCGGCGTACGCGGACCCGACGGTGCCTGGCGGGCCACGAAGCTCACGCTGCGCCCGTACGACAGCATGCTCGCCGAGTTCGTCGATCCGGAACTGGCGCCCGACCTGATGCTGCTGCGCGAACGGATCCGCTCGTGGCGCTTCTACGACCAGGTCCGCACCGACGCCGACGCGCCGATGCGGGCCGCGCAGATCGGCACCCGCACGCCGGTGCTCGGCCACGACGGTGCCGACCTGGCGCCCGCGCTGGCGACGATCCGCGAGGTCGGCGACGCGGCGGCCCTGGACGCGGCGGTCGACCTCGGCTTCCCGGGCAGCCGGCTGGCCATCGCCGCGGCGGCCGGCCGGTTCGAGCTGACGCTGACCCAGCCCGGGATGCTCCGCCCGCTCGGCGCGGCTGAACTCTCCGACGGGACGCTGCGTTACCTGAGCTGGGTGGCCGCAATGCTGACGCCCCGGCCGCCGGAACTGCTGGTGCTCAACGAACCGGAGAACAGCCTGCACCCCGACCTCATCCGCCCGCTCGCCGCGCTGGTCGCCGGCGCGTCCGCGCGCATGCAGATCGTCGTGGTCACCCACTCGCGGCCGCTGGCGTCGGCGCTCGACGCGCACGCCGACGAGGCCGACCTGCAACTCGTCGAGCTCGCCAAGGAGCACGGCGAGACCTATGTCGTTGGGCAGGGCAGGCTCGACGAGCCCGCGTGGCACTGGCCGAAACGCTGAGGAAGGATCAAACCATGAGTCTCGAACGACCTGTTCCGCCGGATCCCTACGACCTGCTGCCGTCCGTTCCCTCGTTCACGCTGACCAGCGAGGACGTGCGCGACGGGGAGCAGATGGCCGACACGTTCGCCGACCCGAGCGTCGGCGGCGGCGGGAAGTCGCCGCAGCTGTCCTGGTCGGGCTTCCCGGATTCGACCAAGAGCTTCGTGATCACCTGCTACGACCCGGACGCGCCGACACACAGCGGCTTCTGGCACTGGGTGCTGGTCAACGTGCCGGTCACGGTGACCTCACTGGAGCGGGGGGCCCAGCCGCCGGCCGGCGCGTTCGCGGTGCGCAACGACTACGGCACCAAGGAGTACGGCGGTGCGGCGCCGCCGCAGGGCGACTTCCCGCACCGCTATCTGTTCACCGTGCACGCGGTCGACGTCGAGCGACTGGACGTGACGCCCGACGTGTCGCCGGCCGTGGTCAGCTTCAACCTGACGTTCCACGACCTCGCGCGGGCGGTCATCCGGCCGACGTATCAGGTGAAATAGCAGCAATCCCGCTAGGGTGGGCCGGGTGAAGATCGGCATCGGACTTCCCAACAGCGTGCCGGGCGTCCCCGGCACCACCCTGGTCGAGTGGGCCCGGCGATCCGAGGAGCACGGCTTCGCCGGGCTGGCGACGATCGACCGGATCGCCTACCCCAACCACGACTCGCTGACCGCCCTCGCCGCCGCGGCGGCGGTGACCAGCCGGATCGGGCTCTACACCAACATCCTGCTGGGCCCGGTCTATCCCGCCGCCCTGCTGGCCAAGTCGGCCGCCACGGTCGACCAGATCTCCGGCGGCCGGTTGACTCTCGGCCTGGCCCCGGGCGGCCGGCAGGACGACTTCGAGGTGATGGGCCGCGACTTCAGCCGCCGGGGCCGCGAGTTCGACCGCACGCTGGACCGGATCCACCGGATCTGGTCGGGCGACCCCGAGCATTCGCCGGCGCCGGTCAACGGGCACGCCATACCCGTGATCATCGGCGGCACCAGCGACGCGGCGTTCCGCCGGCTGGTGTCCTGGGGCGCCGGTGGCGCGATGGGCGGCGGCCGGCCGGAGCAGGCCGGGGAGTACGCCGCCCGGGTGCGCACCGCCTGGCAGGAAGCCGGCCGCGAGGGCGAGCCGCGGATCACCGTCCTCGCCTACTACTCGCTCGGCGACGACGCCGAGGAGCGGTCGCTGGCCTATCTCCGGCACTACTACGCGTTCCTCGGCGAGTACGCCGACGGGATCGCGACCAACGCGCTGCGTACCCCCGAAACGATCCGGGCGGCGGCCCAGGCGTTCGAAGCGGCCGGGGTGACCGAGCTCTACTTCGATCCGACGGTGCCGTCGCTCGACCAGATCGACCGACTGGCCGACGTGGTCAGTCCGGCATCGCCAGGTTGACCCGCACGCCGAGCAGTCGCACCGGGCGTTTCCATTCGAACTTGGCCAGCAACGCGACGGCCGCCTGCTCGACCACGCCGGCGTCGGTGGTCGGGCCCGCGCGCAGTTTGGACTCCCGGGTCGGCGTGAAGAAGCTGACGTAGCGCACCTTGACCGCCACGTGGGTGATCTCGCGCCCGTCGGCGACCACGTCGGCGGTCAGCGCGCGGGCCATCGCGGCCACCTCGCGGGCGATGTCCGCCGGGTCGGAGAGGTCTTCGGCGTAGGTGTTCTCCCGGCTCTTCGAGCGGGCCACCCACGGCTCGGTGCTGATGTGGGTGTCACCGCCGCCGGCCGCCGCGACCGGCAGCCAGGCCGCCATCCGCGGCCCGAAGCGCTCGACCAGCGCGTCGGGCGGCGTCGCGGCGAGCTCGGCGACCGTGTGCAGCCCGAGCTCGTCGAGCTTGCGGGTGGTCTTCGGGCCGACTCCCCAGAGCTCCGCCGCCGGGCGCGGCCCCATCACGTCGAGCCAGACCGCGGAGGTAAGCGTGTGGACGCCGCCGGGCTTGCCGAACCGGGCCGCGGTCTTGGCCTGCAGCTTGTTCTCGCCGATGCCGATCGCGCAGGTCAGCCCCGTCTCGGCGAACACCGCCGCCTTCAGCTCCTCGGCCAGCGTGACCGGGTCGGCGATGTCGCCGCCGATGAACGCCTCGTCCCAGCCCCACACCTCGACGTCGACCGGGAACCGGCGCAGCACCGCCATCACCCGCTCGGAAGCGGCGCTGTAGGCGGCCGGATCGGTCGCCAGGAACACCGCCTCCGGGCAGAGCTGGGCGGCCCGCCGCAACGGCATTCCGGAGTGGACACCGTGCGCCCGGGCCTCGTAGGAGGCGGTGGAGACCACCTGACGCCGGGCCGTCGGGTCGCCCGCGCCGCCGACCACGACCGGACGGCCGCGCAGTTCCGGATGGCGCAGGATCTCCACCGCGGCCACGAACTGGTCCATGTCGACGTGCAGCAGCCAGGTCATGGCGTCGTGGCCACCAGCCGCCGGGCCCGATCGCGCAGGTAGCGCTGCTCCGGCTCGCTGAGCGTGCGGTCGGCGGCCGCCGCGTAGGCCGCCGCGGCTCCGGCGCTGTCGCCGGCCAGTTCGAGCAGGTGTGCGCGTACGGCGGCGAGCCGGTGGTGTCGGGTCATCCGCTCGTCGCCGTCGAGCGTGGACAGCAGATCGAGCCCGGCCCGCGGTCCGGCCACCATCGCGACCGCGACGGCCTTGTTGAGCCGCACCATCGGGCTGTCGGTGACCTTTTCCAGCAGTTCGTAGAGCGCGAGCACCTGCGGCCAGTCGGTGTCCGCGGCGCTGGGCGCCTCGTCGTGCACCGCCGCGATCGCCGCCTGCAACTGGTAGGCGCCGGGCCGGGTGCGGGCCAGCGCGGTGGAGACCAGCGCGACACCCTCGGCGATCGCCGCCCGGTCCCAGCGCGACCGGTCCTGCTCGTCGAGCGGGACCAGTTCGCCGCCCGGGCCGGTGCGGGCCGGCCGCCGGGCGTCGGTCAGCAGCATCAGCGCGAGCAGGCCGGCCGCCTCGCCGTCGTCGGGCAGCAGCCGGTGCAGCATCCGGGCCAGCCGGATCGCCTCCGCCGACAGCTCGACCCGGGCCAGGTGCGGCCCGGAACTGCTCGTGTAGCCCTCGTTGAAGATCAGATAGAGCACCTGGAGTACGGCGTCCAGCCGGGCCACCCGCGACTCCGGCGGCGGCATCTCGAACCCGAGCCCAGAAGACTTGATCTTCTGCTTGGCCCGGCTGATCCGCTGTCCCATGGTCGGCTCGGGCACCAGGAACGCGCTCGCGATCTCGGCCGTGGTCAGGCCGCCGACGGCCCGCAGAGTCAGCGCCACCTGCGCGGGAACCGCGATGGCGGGGTGGCAGCAGAGGAACAGCAACACCAACGAGTCATCGCCGTCCCGGCGGTCGGCGTCGGCCGGCGGCGCTGTTCGCGTGGCGGCGGGGTCGCGCTGGAAGTCGTTCTCCTCGCGCTGCCGCCGCGACTCGTCGCTGCGGAGCTGGTCGATCAGGCGGCGCGAGGCGACCCGGATCAGCCAGGCCTTCGGGTCGTCCGGCTGCCCGTCGGCCGGCCATTGGGTCGCCGCCGCGAGCAGCGCCTCCTGCACGGCGTCCTCCGCCGCGTCGAAGTGGCCGTAGCGGCGCACCAGCGCCCCGAGTACCTCCGGTGCGAGCTCCCTGAGCAGGCCTTCCACGCCAAGAGCCTACGTCGCCCGGTTCATTGACATCGGTCGAGACCGGCGAGGAGGATGCCGATGGGAACAGTCGTTCGTTGTCTCGGCCCGGACAGGCATCCGGAGGACGATCATGACAATGCGCCGCAGTTTCACGATCGCGCTCGTCTCGGTGAGCGCTCTCACGGCCTCGCTCCTGCCGGCGGCCGCCGCGCCGGCGGAGGCGCTCGACGGTGCCCCGGCGGCCGCCCTGCCCTACCTCGACCCGGGCCGACCCGTCGAGCAGCGGGTGGCCGACCTGCTCGGCCGGATGACGATCGAGGAGAAGGTCGGCCAGATGACGCAGGCCGAGCGGGCGGCGGTGGCGGCCGACCCGACACTGGTCGCGCGGTGGCGGCTGGGTTCGGTGCTGTCCGGCGGGGGCTCGGTGCCGACGCCCAACACGCCGGCCGCCTGGGTCGAGATGGTCAACTCGTTCCAGGCCCAGGCGCTGTCGACCCGCCTGAAGATCCCGATGCTCTACGGCATCGACGCCGTGCACGGCCACGGCAACGTCGACGGCGCGACGATCTTCCCGCACAACGTCGGTCTCGGCGCGACCCGTGACCCGGCCCTGGCCGCGGAGGCCGGCCGGGTGACCGCGGAGGAGATGCGGGCCACCGGCATCCCGTGGGATTTCGCGCCCTGCGTGTGCGTCTCCCGCGACGAGCGGTGGGGCCGCTCCTACGAGAGTTTCGGCGAAGACCCGGCGCTGGTCGAGCGCATGTCGACCGTCATCGACGGGCTGCAGGACAACGGCGTGCTCGCCACCGTGAAGCACTATGCCGGCGACGGTGACACGCGCTACGACCAGGCCGTCGCCGACGCGAACGAGGGCAAGCCCTGGTATGACCAGAAGTATCCGATCGACCAGGGCGTGACGGTCACCAGCCGCCGCGACTTCGCCCGGATCGATCTGGCGCCCTATGACAACGCGCTGCGCCATCACGACGCGGCCGTGGTGATGCCCTCCTTCTCCAGCGTGGACTTCACCGACGACGGCGTCGGCAACCCGGTGAAGATGCACGCCAACCGCGAGTTGGTGACCCGAGAGCTCAAGGGCCGGCTGGGCTTCGACGGCTTCGTGGTCTCCGACTGGGAGGGCATCCATCAGCTTCCCGACCCGGCCGAGCCGGGCAACACGGGCCTGACCGCGGGCAAGGTGCGGGCCGGTGTCAACGCCGGCATCGACATGTTCATGGAGCCCAACACGGCTTCGCAGTTCGAAGATCTGCTGTTGGCCGAGGTCGCGGCCGGCCGGGTCGCGCGGTCGCGGATCGACGACGCGGTCAGCCGGATCCTGCGCCGCAAGTTCGAGCTGGGGCTCTTCGAGCATCCCTACGTGGCGACCGCGCCCGGTGAGATCGGCGGCGCCGAGCACCGGGCCGTCGCCCGCCGCGCCGCCGCGGAATCGCAGGTGCTGCTGGCGAACAGCGGCCGGACGCTGCCGTTGCGGCCGGCCGGCAACGTCTACGTCGCGGGCCGCAACGCCGACAACATCGGCAACCAGGCCGGTGGCTGGACGATCCAGTGGCAGGGCGACAGCGGCGACACGATCCCGGGCACCACCATCCTGGAGGGGATCCAGGAGGTCGCACCGGGGGCGACGGTGACCTACAGCGCCGACGCGTCCGCGCCGACGGCCGGTGCCGACGTGGGCATCGTGGTGGTCGGCGAGACGCCCTACGCGGAGGGCTACGGCGACGTCGGCGGCCCCGAATGCGGCTTCTGCGCGCCGGCCCTGCAGGAGGAGAAGTCCCTCACGCTGCAGCCGGCCGACCAGGCCGTGGTCGACAAGGTCTGTGCGGCGATCGCCACCTGCGTCGTCCTGGTCGTCTCCGGCCGTCCGCAGGTCATCAGCGACCCGCGGCACCGGATCGACGCGCTGGTGGCGTCGTGGCTGCCGGGCAGCGAGGGCGGCGGCGTGGCCGACGTGCTGTTCGGGCGCCGCCCGTTCACCGGGCGGTTGCCGGTGAGCTGGCCGGCCCGGGCCGACCAGGTGCCGGTCAACGTCGGCGACCGCGACTACCGGCCGCTCTACCCCTACGGCTGGGGGTTGCGCACCGGGCAACCGCGGCACGACCTCGCCGCGACCGAGCGGCGGTTGCGGGTCGCCCGGTCCGGCGTCGAGGACCTGGTCGCGGTCGCCCGCGACGCCGCGCAGGAAGCGGTGGTCGGCGGCCGGGCACCGACCAGCTGGCCGAGCCTGATCGCCGATGCCGAGCACCAGCTGATGGCCGGCCACCCGCTCGCCGCCTGGGCCCTGCTGCTGCGCGCCACCCACCGTTAGGGCCTGTCTCGGGCGGCGCGGTCAATACAGCGTCGCCGAGCGGGCGATGAGGCTGACGATGTAGGCCAGCGCGAAGACCAGGGCCAGGATGGCGGCCGTACGCAACCGCGGGTCGGCCCGTTGCCGGCGGGAGCGGGCCCGGGCCACCCCGAAGAGCAGGAAGCCGAGCGGCAGCACCAGGAAGATCGGGTTGATCAGCACCGCGAACGCCAGGACGAACGAGATCCAGCCGGCGGTGGTGGTCGGGTGCACCGCGTCGGCGTCGGAGATGCCGAGGTTGTAGACACCGTAGCGGGCGCGCTGCAACTCGGGCAGCCGGGCGGCATAGCCGGCCTCGCCGTTGTCGCGCATGTCGACCGCGAGATCGGCCTGCGCGCGCTGGAGTTGGCGGACCCGGCGATAGCCGCGGGCGCCCGCGTAGACGTAGGCGTTCCAGCGCGCCCGGCCGCGGCTGCGCCAGCCACGCAACGCGAGGATCTCGTTGTGCGTCGCGATCCACGGGTTGCGCAGGCTTTCCAGCGGACCGGCCAGGCCTTCGTACTCGTCCTTGCGGAAGAAGTGCAACAGGATCAGGAACGTGCCGAGGATCAGCAGTCCCTTGATCAGCAGGACCAGCAGGGTGCCGTAGACGCCGGCGTGGTCAGTCAACGACGCCGCCGCCGGTGAGTTCCACAGGAAGTGCATCAGCCACGCCAGGGCGAGGGCGCCGAGCGCGACACCGATCCGGTTGAACCACGAACGTTCCTTGTGCAGCACGGCGTACGCCACGCCGGCGCCGGCGATCGCGCTGTAGACGGTGTGGCTCCACAGCCCGGCGAGCAGCCCGCGGACCACGAACGTCTGCAGCACCGGGCCAAGACTGTCGGTGCCCGCGGCCGCCACCGCGTTGAGGCTGTAGGTGATGTTCTCGATCTCCTGGAACCCGAGACCGACGAATGCTCCGTACACCACGCCGTCGAGAACGCTGTTGATCTGCCGGCGGGCCAGCAGCACGATCATCACGATGCCGAGCGTCTTGAGGATCTCCTCGTCGGTCGGCCCCTCGATCGCGGCCGCCCAGTCGCGCACGAAGCCGAGCGAGGTCATCTTGACCAGGATCGACTCGAGCGCGGTGTTGGCCCGCAGCGCGTTGGCGCTGGCCACGAAGCCGCCCCAGACCAGCGCGGCGGCGAACAGCCAGCGCGGCTCCGGCTCCAGCCAGTCGACCGCGCGGATGATCGTGACGAACACGGCGCCGTGTATGCCGAAGAGGATCACAGCGAGCACGAAGGCGGCCGGAGCGTCGGCGATGGCCGGGCCGAACGACAGGCCGAGGATGACGACGCCGGCGATGGCCAGCGCGACGAACACCCAGACGGCCGGCCAGCGCGCCGCGGCGCCCCAGGACGCGAACACCCGCCGGGTGCCCGGTGCCGGTGGCGGCGTCGGGGCGGCCTGGTCGACGCTCATGCGACCTGCTCGATCGTGACGGTCCTGACGCTGGTCTCCAGGGCGTCGCGGTGCGCGGTGACGCCCGCGTCGTTGCCGTCGACGACCGAGGTCACGCCGGTGCCGCCGAACAGGTAGACGGTGTACCAGCCGGTGCGGTTCTCGGCCACGAAGGTGGCCTGCAGGCCGGGTATGCCGCTGTTGGAGGTGACCTGCTGGTCGTCGGAGATGGCCTGCACACCGGAGATGTTCTGCACCTCGGCGCGGATCCGGTCGGCGAGTTGCTGGAGGGTGCCCGGGAAGCTCTCGGCGGTCAGCCGGTAGCGCACGCCGTCGACGTCCAGCGTGACCACGCCCTGCTCGGGCGAGGTCTGCCCGGCGACGACCGAGGCGTCGGGCGGCGGCACCACGCTGGCGTTGACGGCGAACTCGAGCGGGGTGGTGCTTGACACGGTGTTGTCGGGCAGCGCGTCGTCGATCGCCGGCACGCCGAACGACAGGGCGAGGACTCCCGCCACGACCGCGAGGCAGCCGGCGAGATTACGCCGCCATGTCGAGGACGCCCCAGCCATCAGGACATTGTCGGGGATCTCCAGCGCGGGTGCACCATTCGGGTCCGCTCAGCGCGGCGGGACGCGACGTCCGGTCGGCCGCGTTCAGGTAAGTCCCAGGCCAGCCCCAGGTTCGGGGAAGATATCCGCGTCACGGTAGAGACATGACCGATTTGCTGAGCCGCTCCGATCCGTACGCGTCCACCTGGCCGCACCAGCCGACCGCGGCCGGTCCGACCGGTCCCGGCGGGCCCACCCCGCCCTGGGGCCCCGGCAGTCACTCCGGCGGCGCACCCAACGGCCCGCGGCGCGGCCGCCGCGTCGCCATCGCGGCCGGCGCCCTCGTGCTGGTCCTCGGCGGCGGCGTCGCCGGCGGCGTGATCGGCGCGCAGACCAACCAGCCCACGGCCGCCTCGACCGCCGCGGCCTCGACCGCCGCCACCAGCGTCTCGAACCAGTCGGCGACCCTCGCCTCGGTGGCCGCCAAGACCTCACCGAGCGTCGTAACCATCCTGGTCCCGATCGCCGGCGGCACCGCCGAGGGCAGCGGTGTGATCGTCGACGGTTCGGGCCGCATCCTCACCAACAACCACGTGGTCGACGAGGCCACCGGCGGCGCGACCGTGCAACTGTCCGACGGCCGGTCCGTGCCAGCCCAGATCCTGCGTACCGACCCGAGCCACGACCTCGCGCTGCTCCAGGTCAACGCGTCCGGCCTGACCCCGGCGACGCTCGGCGACAGCAACAGCGTCCAGGTCGGCGACACGGTGCTGGCGTTCGGCAGCCCGCTCGGCCTGAGCGGCACGGTCACCTCCGGCATCGTCTCGGCCCTCGACCGCGACGCCCAGGACCTCAACCTGTCCCACCTGATCCAGACCGACGCCCCGATCAACTCCGGCAACTCGGGCGGCCCACTGGTCGACGCGGCCGGCCAGGTCATCGCCATCAACGTCGCCAACGCCTCGACCGGCCAGGGCGGCGGTTCGATCGGCATCGGCTTCGCGATCCCGATCGACACCGCCCGGTCCATCCTGAGCTGATCTCCTTGCTCTGCACCCCTGTGGGAAGCACCCCGCCACCAGGCCGCTTCCCACAGGGGTGCAGAGCAAGAGCGTTTGCTCTGCACCCCTGTAGGAAGCGCGTAGCGCGTTTGCGCCGCCGGCGGTCACAATCGGCCGGTGAACCGCGTCCTGGCACCGCTGGTTCGGGGATCCACCTACCGGCGGGGCGTGCACCTGCTGCTCGGCGGTGTGATCGTGCTGCCCTACGCGCTGCTCACCGTCGTCTTCGTCAGCATGCTCACCGGCGACGACGTGCCGCCGCCGGCGACCTGGGCACTGATCCTGATCAGCGCGGTGATCGCTGTGACACCGGCGTTCCTCGGCGGCACCCGGGCCGTCGAAATCGTCGCCGCCCGCGGCCTGCTCGGTGTCGACCTGCCCGATCCCGCCGGCCGGGCCGACCGGGAGACCACCCTGCGCGGAGCGCTCTGGTTCGGGCTGCACCTGGCGTTCGGCGGGCTGGTCGGCCTCGCACTCGTCACCGCACTGCCGATGGCCCTGGTCTTCGCGCTCCAGTGGTCCGTCGACAGCCTCCCGCGCGGCGGTCTCCCGCTCGACCGGTGGAACCCGGCCGCGCTCACCGCGGCCGGCCTCGTCCTGCTGGTGCTGCTCGGCTACGCGGTCGCCGGGCTCGGCGCGCTCGCCGCCCAACTCGCGCCGACGCTGCTCGGGCCCTCGCAGGCCCAGCGGATCGCGGCGCTCGAAGCGCGGGCCGGTCAACTCGTCGAGCGCAACCGGCTGGCCCGCGAACTGCACGACTCGGTCGGGCACGCGCTGACCGTCACCACGCTGCAGGCCGCCGCCGCACAGCGGGCGTCGGACGACCCCGAGTTCGTCAAGCGGGCGCTGGTCGCGATCGAGGAGACCGGCCGGGCGGCGATGGAAGACCTCGACCACGTGCTCGGGCTGCTGCGCGCGGCCGAGCGTGCCGACCGGCCGGCGCCGCAGCGGACCCTGGCCGACGTCGACCGGGTCGTCGCCGATGTCGCCGGCGCCGGTTTGACGGTCACCGTCACTCGCGACGGGCCGATCGCGACCGTGCCGGCGGCCGTTTCCCGGGAGGGCTACCGGATCGTGCAGGAGGCGCTGACCAACGCGGTCCGGCATGCCGGGCCGGTGCCGGTTACCGTGCACATCGCGGTGGTCGAGCGGTCGTTGCGGATCGACGTCAGCAACCCGGTGACCCGGGAAGGCCATGACCCGACCGGGCGCGGCCTCGCCGGCATGCGCGAACGGGTCGACGTGCTGGGCGGGCGGATGACCGCCGGGCCGGCTGACGGGCTGTTCACGGTCGCGGTGCGGCTGCCGACGGGAGGGTCATGACGACACGGGTGCTGATCGTCGACGACGACGCGCTGGTCCGCGTCGGCCTGCGCACGATCGTCGACGCCGAGCCCGATCTCGAGGTGGTGGCCGAGGCCGGCGACGGCGCCGAGGTCCCGCCGCTGGTTGCCCGGCACCGGCCCGACGTGGTGCTGATGGACGTGCGGATGCCCGACGTCGACGGCATCCAGGCGACCCGGCACCTGCTGACCACCGCGGCCACGCCACCCCGGGTGATCGTGGTGACCACCTTCGAGAACGACGACTACGTCTACGACGCGCTGCGCGCCGGTGCGAGCGGATTCCTGCTCAAGCGGGCCCGGCCGGCCGAGGTGGTGGACGCGATCCGGGTGGTCGCGCGCGGCGACTCGCTGCTGTTTCCGGCGGCCATCCGACGCCTGGTCGCGGGCCGTGGTGGCGGCACGAACCCGGCCATGGCCCGGCTCACCGGGCGGGAGGCCGAGGTGCTCCGGCTGATGGCGGCCGGGCTGTCCAATGCGGAGATCGCCGAGCGGCTCGTGGTCGGCGGCGAGACGGTCAAGACCCACGTGGGCAACGTGCTCGCCAAGCTCGGCGCCCGCGACCGCGTGCAGGCGGTGATCACCGCGTACGAGTCGGGATTCGTGACGCCCACCGGGTGAGCTCCCCCGCCGGGGGGAGGCGGTCCACACCGCACGGGGAGGCTCGACAGCGACCGCCCGGCGAGCGTGAGAGGCATGACGAACTCACGATCCTGGGCCGGTTACCTCGCTGCCGCGTGGGCGCTGAGCTACGGCGTCGTCGCCACGGTCTGGGCCCTGACCGGCGACGGCTACCCGTTCGGTGCCAACAATCCGGACCAGATGCACCCGCTGCGCGCCGTCCCGGTGCAGACCGGCGCCGCCGTGTTCGCGGTCGTGCTGCTCGGCGCCGGAGTGCTGGCGCTGGCCACCGCGGGCCGGCAACCGGCCCGGCCGCCCCGCCCGGTGCGCGCCGGCCTCCTCGGTCTCGGCTGGGCGGTCGCGGCCGCGCTGGTCATCCTGATTCCCGGGGCGCACATCCTGGCCATCGCGGGCTACACCCCGATGCTGCTGATCGGTGCGCCCTTCGGCTGGCCCAGCGAGATCGACTATGGCGTGATCTTCAACTGGACGACCGCCAACCAGGTGTGGTCGATCGCCGGCGGGCTGCTGCTGGCCCGGGCGTTGCTCGACTGGCAGCGGCGTACGGCCGGGAACGAGCCGGCCACCGGGCCGGTGCGCTGGGGGACCTGGGTGACCATCGTCGCGGCGGTGATCCCGGCCGTCTACGCCGCGACCCGGCTGGCCTGGGCGGCCGGAATCCCGCTCGGCACGGAAGCCGGGGCCATCGACGATCCCGATATGGCGTTGGCGGCCACCGGTCTCGGCACTTTCGCGCTGGTCGGCACCTGGCTGACCATCGGCCTGCTGCGGCCGTGGGGCGAGCGCTTCCCGCGCTGGATGGTCGGGCTGGCCGGCCGCCGGGTGCCGGTGTGGCTGGCCACGGTGCCGGCCGCGGCGGTCGCGGTCGCGGTGGGCGCGGCCAGCGTGAGCTTTTTCTCCGACGCGAAAGTGCTGCGGATGATCGCCGACTTCGACGTCGCGGTGACGCCGATGGTGCTCTGGCCACTGTGGAGCGCGACGCTGCTGCTCGCCGCCTACGCCTATCACCGGCGCCGGACCGCCACCGACCCGGCTCACGCCGCGACGGGCTCGGCGGCGGCGGGGATCGACGCCCGCAACGCCTCGTCGACGTCGGTCGCGGCCAGCCCGAAGGTCTCCGCGGTCAGCGTGGCGTCGAGCAGGAAGGGCCGCTCCCACTGGTAGCTCATCTCGACGAACTCCCTGGTGCGGCGGTCGAAGAGCCCAGCGGCCCGGACCGCCGCCTTCGGGTAGCTGCGCAGCCGGGGCGGCGCGAACCCGCCGACCGCGGCGAGTCGCTCGACCGCCTGGCGCATGGTCATCGGGGCCGGCGATGGCACGTGCCAGGCCCGGCCCCAGGCCCGCGGGTCGCGACCGAGGGCGATCAGCGCGGCGGCCATGTCGCCCGTGTAGGTGAACGTGTGCGGGATGTCGAGCGGGCCGGGCAGCCAGATCGTCTTGTTGGCGCGCAGGCCGGGCATGGCCATCTCGATGACCGAGTAGCGCGGGCTCAGATAGTCGGAACCGCGCACCTCGGTGACCCCGCTGATCCGGCCGGAGCGGTAGGCGTCGACCGCGTCCTGCCACATCTTCACCCGCACCCGGCCCTTGACGGTCGGCGCCGCGAGCGGCATGTCTTCGGTCATCGGCCGGTCGACCGGGCCGTAGACATAGAGATTGCCAGTGATCACCAACGGCGCGCCGCTCGACGAAGCGGCGGCCAGCATCGCCGCGTGCATCGGCGGCCAGTCGGCCGGCCAGGTGTGGTAGGGCGGGTTGGCGCAGTTGTAGATCGCGACCGCACCCTTGCTCAGCCGGCTCAGGGCCGCGCCGTCGCTGGCGTCGGCGGCGACCCGCTCGATGTCGGGGTGGACCGGGCCGCTGCCGCTGCGGGTGATCAGGCGGACCCGCTCACCGGCCTCGGCCAGTTGGGTGGCGGTGCTGCTGCCAACCGCGCCGGCTCCGACGATGACGTGCATGGCGTGCCTCCAGGAAGTCGATTCGGAGAGCAGTGCTCTCTGTTAAGAGCAATGGTCCACGGATCAGTGCCCTCTGTCAAGAGCAGTGCTCTCGATATGCGACACTGTTCTCATGAAGGCGACCTCGATGCGGGCCCGGCTGCGGGCGGAGATGACCGACGAGATCAAGGTGATCGCCCGGCGGCACCTCGCGACCGACGGCGCCAACCTGTCGCTCCGCGCGGTCGCGCGCGACCTGGGCGTGGTGTCGTCGGCGATCTATCGCTATTTCCCGAGCCGCGACGACCTGCTCACCGCGCTGATCCTGGACGCTTACAACGCGCTGGGTGGGTCGGTCGAGGCGGCCGAGGGCGCGGTCGACCGGGCCGACCTGACCGGGCGGTTTCTCGCCATCTGCCACGCGGTGCGCGACTGGGCCCTGGCCAACCCGCACGAGTACGCGTTGATCTACGGCAGCCCAGTGCCGGGGTACGCCGCACCCAGCGACACGGTGCCCGCGGCTACCCGGGCGGTGACCGTGCTCGGCGCAGTGCTCGAAGACGCCGCGCGGGTCGGCGTGCTCCACGACGACGAGCGCCTGCCGGCCGACGTGGCGGCGGAGCTCGCGCGGGTCGGTGCCGGCGTCGCTCCGAACGCGCCGCTCGGAGCGGTGGGCCGGGCGCTGGGCAGCTGGGTGCAGCTGTTCGGCTTTGTCAGCTTCGAGCTCTTCGGCCAACTGAACAACGCCGTCGACGTGCCAGGCCCGGTCTTCGACCACCAGATGCGGGCCCAGGCCGCCTACATCGGACTGCCTACTCCTTGAGCGTCTCGCGATGCTTCAGGTAGCGCTCCAGCAGGGAGCCGAGCTCGCCCTGGATGAACTCGTAGAAGTCGCCCATGCCGGCGATCCGCTCTCCGGCCGGGGTCTCCCGGCCGCCGGCCGCGGCGACGCCGCCCTCGGCGAGCTTGGCGATCTGGGTGAACAGAGTGCCCTTGATGATCGCGCCCATGTACCAGGCGTCGTCGGGCAGGCCGTAGCGGTCGCGCCGGGAGCCGGGCACGGCCGAGCGCTCGACCAGCCCGAGATGCTGCAGGTAGCGCACCGACTGCGAGACCGCGGCCGGGCTGATCTCCAGCCCGTCGCTGAGCTCCTTGGCGGTCAGGTATCCGGTGTCGGAGGCCATCAGCTGCATCAGCACGCGAGCCGCCATCCGGGGGAACCCCCAGTCGGCGTAGAGCCGTGCCATGTCCTCCACGTATTGCCGCAGAGCGGTCTCGTCGCGGTCGCCAGCCATGTCGCGCACCTCCCTCGCTCCATCCTGCCGGACGTGATCTATCTTGACGCGCTCTTGACGCGAATGAAACTTCACAAGTTTGTGAAGCAAGTGTAACTTCCAAATCATGGAGAACGTCATTTCGGTCAATGGGCTTGTCAAGAGCTTCGGCCGGACCCGCGCCCTCGACGGACTCGATCTCGAGGTGCGCCGGGGAGAGGTGCACGGCTTCCTCGGCCCCAACGGGGCGGGCAAGTCGACCGCCATCCGAGTGCTGCTCGGCCTCCTGCGGGCCGACGCCGGCACCACCACCCTCTTCGGGGGAGACCCCTGGCGCGACGCGGTGTCGCTGCACCGCCGCCTCGCCTATGTGCCCGGCGACGTGACGCTGTGGCCCAACCTCACCGGCGGCGAGGTCATCGACCTGCTCGGCCGGCTCCGTGGCGGCCTCGACACCAAGCGGCGCGACGAGCTGATCGAGCGCTTCGAGCTCGACCCGCGCAAGAAGGGCCGCACCTACTCGAAGGGGAACCGGCAGAAGGTCGCGCTGGTGGCCGCCCTGGCCTCCGACGCCGAACTGCTGGTGCTCGACGAGCCCACCTCGGGCCTCGACCCGCTGATGGAGTCGGTGTTCCAGGCCTGCGTCAACGACGAGCGCGGCGCCGGCCGCACGGTGCTGCTGTCGAGCCACATCCTGGCCGAGGCCGAGGCGCTCTGCGACCAGGTGAGCATCATCCGGGCCGGCCGCACGGTCGAGACCGGCACGCTCACCGAACTGCGCCACCTGACCCGCACCGCCATCCACGCCGAGCTGGCCGCCTCCCCCAACGGGCTCGGTTCGCTGCCCGGCGTGCACGACCTGGTCGTCGAGGGCGAGCGGGTGCGTTTCCAGGTCGACAACGCCGAGCTGGACACCGTGCTGCGCGCCCTGACCACGGTCGGCGTGCGCGGCCTGACCAGCCAGCCACCGACGCTGGAGGAGCTGTTCCTGCGGCATTACCAGAAAGAAGAAGAGGTCGTACGGTGACCGGCACCTGGCACCTCTTCCGGTTGGCGTTGCGCCGTGACCGGGTCGTCCTTCCGCTGTGGACGATCCTGCTCGGGCTCTTCCCCGGCCTGGTCGCGAGCAGCTTCGCGAGCCTCTATCCCGACCCGGCCGAGCTGGCGAAGTTCGCCGCGTCGATGTCGAACCCGTCGTTGACGGCGGTCTACGGCCCGATCTGGGCACCCAACCTGGGCGGCCTGACCGCGTGGCGGTCGAGCATCGTGCTGCTGATCGTGGCGCTGGCGACCGCGTTCATCGTCATCCGGCACACCCGCGCCGAAGAGGAACAGGGCCGCCGTGAGCTGCTCGGCGCCACCGTCATCGGGCGCCAGGCCGGGCTGGTCGCCGGCATGCTGGTCGCGCTGCTGGCCTCGGTCGTGGTCGGCGGGCTGACCGCGCTGGGCACCGCCGCCGCGGGCGCCGGGGGCACCGGCTCCATCGCGCTGGGCCTGCAGTACTTCCTCGCCTGCCTGCTCTTCGGCGCGATCGCGGCGGTCATCGCCCAGATCACCCAGGGCGCCCGCACCGCGCGCTGGATCGCCGGCGCCGTGCTGATCGGCTCGTTCCTGCTGCGGATGGTCGGCGACGCCGGCGGCGACCTCAACTCGCCGCTGTCCTGGATCTCGCCGATCGGTTTGCTACAGCGGATGCGGCCGTTCGCCGGCGAACGCTGGTGGGTCGCGGCCGTCGTGCTGCTGGCCGTGGTCGTGCTGTCCGCGGTCGCGTACCGGCTGAACGCGGCGCGCGACCTCGACGCCGGGCTGATCGCGCCGCGGCCCGGACCGGCCCGGGCGCCGCGCAGCCTGCTCTCCCCGCTCGGTCTGGCCTGGCGGCTGCAGCGGTCCACGCTGTTCGGCTGGCTCATCGGGTACGCCGTCCTCGGCCTGTTCCTCGGCTCGGCGACCGACGCGGCGGTCGACGCCGTCAAGGACAGTCCCGACCTCGCCGACGCGATCGCGCGGATCGGCAGCGGCGCCTCGATCGGCGACATGGTCATCGCGGCCGGCATGGCGATCATCGGAATCGGCGCGGCCGGCCAGGGCATCCAGGCGGCGCTGCGGGCCCGCGGCGAAGAGAGCGCGCTGCGGGTCGAACCGCTGCTGGCGGCGTCGGTCGGCCGGCTCCGCTGGGCCGGCGGTCACCTGCTGTTCGCGTTCGGGGGGCCGGCGCTCGGCCTGCTCGTGGCCGGCCTGTTCCTGGGCATCGGCTACGGCGCGGGATCGGGGGAGGGCGCCGGCGCGATCGGCCGGGTGGTCGGCGCCGGCGCCGGGCAGATCCCGGCGGTCTGGTTCACCGTGGCGATCGTGGTGCTGCTGTTCGGCCTGCTGCCCCAGCTGACCGGCCTCGGCTGGGCGGTCCTCGCGTTCTTCCTGCTGCTCGGCCAGCTCGGCGCGATCCTCCAGCTCAGCCAGTGGGCGCTCGACCTCTCGCCGTTCACCCACCTCCCGGCGCTGCCCGGCGGCGAGGTGACCGCGACCCCACTGGTCTGGCTCGTCGCCCTGGCCGCGGTGCTGACCGGAGCCGGCCTGGCCGGCTTCCGTCGCCGCGACATCGCCAGCGGCGGTTAGGCCGCGCCGGGTTGCAGCGTCCACATCGGCGGTTGGTTGGCCAGTTCGGTGGTGGCGACGGTCGGGTCGGCGGGGTCACCGAGTCGCACGACCGCG